>NZ_CP163439.1:0-600000 GCF_041052385.1 Streptomyces sp. R28
CCTCGTGAGCCCTGCCTTGGAGGCGCAGTACGGCGCCCCGCCCGGCAGGCCCGCCGCGGCGGCGACGGAGGTGAAGCCGACCACCTGACCGCCGCCCTTGCTGCGGAAGTGTGCGACGGCCGCGTCGATGGTCGCCATCGCACCCAGCAGATTGACGTCGACCACCGCGCGGTGCGCCTCGAAGCGGCCCTCCCCGATGTTGCCCCCTTCGTCGGCCCCCGCGTTGGCGATGACCATTCCGAGTCCGCCGAATTGCCGGGCCGCGTCGTCGATCGTCCGCGCCACGGCCTCGTGCTCGGTCACGTCGAGGGCGGCCACGGTCACCGAACGCTGCGGGAACGCGGCGGTGAGCTGTGCTCGCAGGTCTTCCAGGACCTCGATTCTGCGCGCGGTGAGGTACACGTCGTAGCCGCGGGCGCACAGCTCGGCTGCCAGCGCCTTGCCGATGCCCGAGCTGGCACCGGTCAGGAACGCGGTTCTCGCGGGCAGCGGGGGCCGGCCCGGGTCGACGAAGGGCAGCTTCCCGAGCAGGCGGCGCGTGGTGGGCAGTTCAGTGCCGTTCATCGGTCACCGTTCCTGTGCTTTGTGGAGCGGTCGGAGGGGGGGGTTCAACGACCCCGTCGTCATCATGACCACTCACCCATAGCGTGTCAACGATGGTGACATCTCTGCTGACACCGGAGCTAGCACCACTGTTGACACCGATGGATCGACGGGCCAGGGTGGAGGCGCCGAAGCTCGGCATGCCGACTCGATGAAGGGGCTCAGTAATGCGCATTGAAGCGGGCGGATGGCTGCTGGGAGCCGCCGCGGCGGGCGCCGGGGCGGTGTGGCTGTGGCGCCACCAGGACGAGGTCATGACCCGGCGCCCGGTCAATGAGTGGACGTTCACTCACATGAACCTGCTCATGCCCACCGAAGACGTCCGCCGCGGCGGGGATGTGTTCCCCCTGCCCCGGCGACCGCGCCCCCTGGACGTGACCTACGGCTTCGAGGGGCGGGAGCGCAGCCTTGCCGAACTGCACGCCCGAACGAACACCACCTCCTTCGTCGTGCTGCATGGTGGCGAGATCGTCCACGAGTCGTATCCGGGGCGCTTCGCCGGGAACGACGTACGGTTCCAGATGTTCTCGATGACCAAATCGGTGACGTCGATGCTGATCGGGATCGCCCTCGACGAGGGGGCGATCAAGGATGTGACCGAGCCGGTGACGGCGTACTGCACGTGGCTGGCGGGCTCCGCCTTCGACGGAGTGACCATCGAGCAGCTGCTCGACATGAGCAGCGGGGTGGGCGACCTGGTGGAGGACCACACCGTTCGGGACAGTCTGATCAGCCGGTTCGCCAAGGCGCTTACAGGGGGCGGCTCGCTGCACGAGGTCGTGTCCTCAGCCGAGCGTTCGACCGAGGCCGGCACACAGTTCAGCTACTCGACGATCGACACCCAGGTCCTGGGATGGATGCTGGAGTCCGCCACCGGCCGCTCCCTCGCGCAGTACGCCACGGAGCGCCTGTGGAGCCGCATCGGCGCTGAGCACGACGCGTACTACTGGCTCACCCGGGGGCGTCCGCATACCGCGGTCGGCGGCGGCTCACTCAATGCCACCGCCCGCGACATCGCCCGGCTGGGGCTGCTGATGTCCCGTGGCGGAGAGCTGAACGGGCAGCGCATCGTGCCCGAGCAATGGGTGACGCGCAGCCGGGGACGCGGGGTGGCGCACCTGGAGGTCGGCGCGCTGGGCCCCAGCGGCTACCCGCACTACGGGTACAGCAACCAGTGGTGGACACTCGGCGGCGAGCGGCGTCCGTTCACCGCGGTGGGGATCCACGGCCAGTACCTGTATGTGGACCCGGACGCCGACGTGGTGATCGTCAAGACCAGCGCGTGGCCGGCGGCGGACGACCCCTCGCGTGACGCGGAGTCCGTCACGGCACTGCGGGCGGTGGCCGACCATCTGCACGAGGACCAGCGTTGACAACGCCGTTGATACGATGACGGCCATGACACGCGCGAAGACCGGCTCGGCGGGGGCTACTCCCCCGCGGCGGAAGCGGCGTACGGCATCCTTCCTCACCCCGGATCTGATCCTGGACACCGCAATGGCCGTGATCGAGAGGGACGGCCCGCAAGCGCTCACCTTCCGTCGGCTGGGCACTGATCTGGGCGCCGACCACACAGCCGTCCTGCGGCACTTCCGCGGCAAGGACGACCTGCTGCTCGGCCTGGCCGCCCGGCTGGTCAGCGATGCCCTGCACGACTTCGCACCGTCGGACAGCTGGCGCGAGACCCTCGCGTCGCTCGCCCGTCGGATCCGTGCCGCATGCCTGCAGCACCCGGGCGTGGCCGTCCTGGTCGCGGCCCGCACCTCGCGGCGCGAGCCGGAGTTCCAGGGCGCCGACGTGGTCATCGGCGCCCTGCTCGAGGCCGGCCTCCAGGGACGCGAAGCGGCCTCGTACTACCGGGTCCTGGCCGATACGGCGCTCGCCGTCAGCGCCTTCGAGGCCTCCTTCAACGTGCTGGACAAGGGCGCCCAGGACGGCGACCGGCTAGCCTGGCGCCGCGAGTACCTGACGGCCTCACCACAGCGGTACCCGAACCTGGCACAGGTCGCCCCCTACCTCGCCGACATCGACGAAGAAGACCAGTTCGAGACCGCGATCGGCCTGCTCCTCGACGCCGTGGAACTCCGCGCGCAGCGCGCCCGCGGAGAGGGAAGCGAACGCACGGAGAACTGACGCCCTACGTCCGGCTCCAGCCAAGGTGCCGCAGGCCAGAGGCTCTCAAGTAGCCGACGCAAGCCTCACTCATTCGCCCCGGCCGGTGGGAGTTACCGGCCGGGGCGCGTGCTACTCGCTCTCAGGCGGGGTGCGTCTCGTCGACCACGTATCCGCGCCGCTTGTCCACCACGTTGCGCAGCGGCCGGCCCTCGATGTGCCGGGTGAGGTTGTCGAGGAACACCTCGACGAGCGCGTCCCGCTCGCTGGTGGTCTCGCCCGCCGTGTGCGGGGAGATCATCACGCCGGGCATGTCCCACAGGGGTGATTCGGCAGGCAGCGGTTCCTGGACGAACACGTCCAGGGCTGCACCGGCGAGCCGTCCGGCGGCGAGGTGGTCGACCAGCGCCTCCTCGTCGACGAGTCCGCCCCGGCCTACGTTGATCAGCCGCGCCCCCGGCTTCATGGCGGCGAGCACGGGAGCGTCGACCATGCCCCGGGTGCCCTGGGTGAGGGGTGCGGCCAGGACGACGTAGTCCGCTTCCGTCAGCACGGAGCGCAGGGTCGTCGCACCGTGGACCGTGCCGAAGTCGGGGTCGTCCGTGCGGGCCTTGCGGCCCGCGCCGCACACACGCATCCCGACGGCGCGCAGCAGCCGGGCGATGGCCCGGCCGATCGGCCCCGTCCCCCAGACCAGCACGGTGCGTCCGGTGATGCCGTCACTGGGGCGCGGACGCCACTCACGGCGCCGGTGGTGCTCCCAGGTGCCGGGGAAGTCCTTGGCGAGGGCAAGGATCAGGCCGAGCACGTACTCGGCGGTCGGCTGGTCGTAGACCCCCCGGGCGTTGGTCAGGACTACGCCCGGATCGTCCACCAGGGCGGGGAAGAGGAAGGAGTCCACGCCCGCGGAGGCCGCGTGAACCCAGCGGGGTGCCTTCTCCGGGTTGTCGGGCCAGGCCTCACGGATGGCCGGGGTGATGGTCACCCAGGCCAGGAGGGCGTCGGCGCCGGGGAGGAGGTAGGGCAGTTCCTCCTCGGTGGCGTAGACGGTGTCCGCGAGGCTTTCGATGCGTGCGGTGGCGGGGGGCCGGTTGCCGCGGTAGAGGACGACGAGTCGGTCGGGCATGTCAGGCTCCGACGGGGACGGCTATGTACTTGTACTCGAGGAACTCGTTGATGCCGACGCGTCCGCCTTCGCGGCCGAGGCCGGACTGCTTGACGCCGCCGAAGGGCGCGGCGGGGTTGGAGACCAGTCCGGTGTTGATGCCGATCATGCCGCTTTCGAGACATTCGGCGACACGCAGGGCACGGTCAAGGTGCTGGGTGAACAGGTAGGCGGCCAGGCCGAATTCGGTGTCGTTGGCGGCCGCGACCGCCTCGTCCTCGGTCTCGAAGGTCGCGTCGGCCGACAAGGTGAAGGTCGTCGAGGAGCTGACCCGGGACGAGTCCGTCGCTGCGGAGGTGACCACGGGGCTGCTGCGCCGGCCGGACGTCGCGTTCAAGGCGATGGGTGATGACACCGCTCGCCACCAGGTCAACCGGGCCCAGGTCGCACGCGGCCAGCAGGCCCGCGAGGACTTCGAGGAGAAAAACCCACTCGCCCCGGCGATCCGTGCGATCGACCGTTCGGTGGAGTTCCTGGACCTGGTCACCGCCTGCCACGCGTTCGTCGCGGCGGCCGCCCGGGTCGTCCCGGGCCTGCGCGACCGGCAGCTCGGTGACGACGAACGCGTCCTGGTCCACGAAAACGTCGCCCGGGTGCGGGCCACCTTCTCTGAACTAAGAAGCTGTTGTCTTTTCGATCTTGAGCGGTGGCAGTCGAACGCGGGTTTCCGGTCGGGTGATCCTGCCGTGGCGAGAGCATGAGGAAGGGGCCTCCTGAACAGCTCGTGGGTGTCGAATCCAGAGAGCAACAGGAGGCCCGTGTGCCGCAGTCTTCCGTGTTGATGGCCGGGCGGTCCAACTCGGCCGCTCCAACGTGTGATTGCCTCGCGCACGTGTACGGCAACGCGGCTGACCGGCCCGAACGGCAGCGCCGGTACCCGTCGGACATGACGGACGCGGAGTGGGCCGAGGTCCGGCCGCTGTTGCCGGTGCCGGGGTGGATGCGCGGGCGGGGTGGCCGGCCGGAGGGATACTGCCACCGCGCGCTGCCGGACGCGATCCGGTATCTCGTGGACAACGGGATCAAGTGGCGTGCGATGCCGGCCGACTTCCCGCCGTGGGACCGGGTGTATGCCTTCTTCCGCCGCTGGCGCGACCACGCCCTGGTCAGGGAGTTCCATGACCGGCTGCGCGCCCAGGTCCGCGAGCGGCTGGGCCGGGACGCGGAGCCGACGGCCGGCGTGATCGACTCGCAGTCGGTCAAGGCGGACGCCGTCGTCGGCGCCGACAGCCGCGGCTTCGACGGCGGCAAGCTGGTCAACGGGCGCAAGCGGCACGTTGTGGTCGACACCCTCGGCCTGCTGCTCGGCGTGATGGTCACGAGCGCGGATGTCGGCGACCACGCCGCCGCCCAAGTCCTGCTGCGCCAAGTCGCCGACGCCCACCACCTGCTGGAACTGGTCTGGGCCGACGGCGGCTACACCGGCAGCCTAGTCGAATACTGCCTGGCCACGTTCGCGCTGGTGTTGGCGATCGTCAAGCGCAGCGATGACATGCGCGGCTTCGTGGTACTGCCCAAGCGGTGGATCGTCGAGCGTCTCTTCGCCCACCTGATGCGCACCCGCCGCCTGGCGCGCGACTTCGAACGCCGCACCACCAGCGCCGAGGTGATGATCTACTGGTCGATGACTCTGCTCATGACCCGCCGGCCGGCCCGCTCACCCCGCGGGCGGGCGTGAACCGGCCCGGCGCCGACTCGGCCAGCCAGCCACGCGCGACCAGGCGTTTCGCCTTCGACCGCAGCGCCTCCACCCGCGCCGGAACCACGTCCATGCCGAACAAGGCGGCCATCTCCTGCCAGGTCAGCGGTCCCTGCCCGAGCCGGGCCCGGTCCGCGAGCGCGGTGAGGACGCGCTGGTAGTCCACCGACAACACCGACCACGCAACCCCTTCACGCCACACCGGCACCTGCGACTTCGCCTTCGCCGCTCCCGGCGTCGGCGATGCCTCCCCGGCCTGTCCATCGGCGGTCGGTGCTGTCCGGCCGGCCTGGTCAGGGCCATGCCCGGTCTCGTCCGCCGGGGCAAGCACCTCATCCACCCGCGAGCGAGCGATGGCCCATTCCTTCCAGTCCCGCTCGGCCACGGCCAGTTCAGCCTGGATGCGATCGGCCTCCTCCCGCAGCTCGTCCATACGGCGGCGAGCGACGAGCTCGCGCTGTCCCAGCAGTCCCACGACCGACGGCATCCATGACCTCCACAGCAGCGGCGACACGACAGACCACCACTCCCACAGGACCCTCGACCCTATGCCCGACCAGCGAAAACGCCGTCCTCAAGCCCGGAAAGACAACAACTTCTCAGGGCCGTGGATGGGTGAACAAGCCCTGCCCGCACCCAGCGGCGGACCGTGCCGTAGCAGTCCCAAGCCAGGTCGACACTGGATCCCAGGCCGACCGAAGGCAATGCCTGAGAAGCAGAAACAGGTCTACCCACCCGTAGTATCACTGACTCAAGCACCCACAGCCTGAGTGCCTGTCCTGCCTCGCTGCAAGGCCGCGGGGCTTCACCCGGCCACGAACCGAGGAGAATCGGATGCCCGAAAGCACGGCTCCAGCCACTGAGTTGACATCGCAATACGTCAACCAGGTAGCCAGTGACCTCGAACGCAACGTCAAGGATCAGGAGCGCATCACCGCGGAAATCACCGCGCTTCAGCAGCAGTTGGCCGCTCTGCAGCATGACCACACGGTGCTGGTGAACATGCAACAGGCACTTGGCGTCGCGGCGACGACACCTGAACCTGTACGCGCCGACAGTGCCACCGTGCCCTCCCCCCGGCAGAAGGCCACTGCCAAGCCTCGCAAGCAGGCGAAGGCGCCGACTGCCGAAAAGCCCGCGGCCAAGAAGCAGACCGGCAAGAAGTCCGACGCGAAGACGGTTCAGCCCACGCTGGTGGAACTTGTCCGCACTCACCTGACGGAGCAGAGTGAACCCCGCTCTGCGGCGGAGATCGCCACGGCACTCAGCCAGGCACACCCCGCCCGTGGCGTCAAAACCACTGTCGTGCGCACCACCGTCGAAAACCTTGTGGCCAGGAACCAGGCCCAGCGCACCAAGCAGGGCAATTCCGTCTTCTACACGGCTCCCAATCCGCCGGAGCCCACGGCAGCGCCCAAGGCCGAGACTCAGCCCGAAACCGCTGGATAGGCCGCGCTGGCGTGGACGGAGCTCCCGGCGCCGCGCTCGCGCCGACACTCCTGTTCATGGGAGCTCGCCCTCCCTGCCTGCCACGCTCACTGTGTGGCGGCGGGCTGGTCAGCACGGGCGCCAGGTGCGCACTTCGAGGTGGAGGATCTGCGCCTCCGCCCGAAGGCGTCCGGTCTCGCCATCCACTGGTGTACAGCGTCCAGCCGTTCTTCCGCTCCAGCGGCCGTAACCAGCGGCCGTAACCAGCCCCCGCAAACAAGCCAGCGCAGACTGACGCGGCTCCTCCCGGTTGAACCGGTGCACGAACCGCTCACGCAGTACGTCCAGCTCTCCGCCCCACAACCTGAAGCGCTCCGGGATCGGTGGAGGCTCTATGCGTTGACTCCAGCCGCCGGTTGGGGCTGGTGTTGAGCGTAGTAGTTGGTTTCGTGCTCGTGAGGCGGGATATCGCCAGTCGCTGTGTGGAGGCGTTGGTTGTTGAATCAGTTGACCCATTCCGCGGTGGCGAGTTCGAGGTCGGAGAGGCCGCGCCAGGGCCGACGGGGCTTGATCAACTCCGTTTTGTAGAGGCCGATCTGGGATTCCATGAGCGCGTTGTCCAGGCCGTCGCCGACGGTGCCGATCGAGGCGTCGATGCCGGCGTCGAGGAGGTGCGCGGTGAACGCGAACGATGTGTACTGACTGCCCGCATCCCAATGATGAACCAGCCCTGGTCCAGCGGGAGTTCCGGCACGGTCGCGGCGCCACAGGGCCATGTCGAGGGCGTCGAGGACGAGCTTGGCCCGCTTGCTGGTGGCTGCGGACCAGCCCACGATCGCTCGGGAGAACACGTCCACGACGAACGCGACGTAGACGATCCCGGACCAGGTGGCGACATAGGTGAAGTCGGCCACCCACCGCTCGTTCGGACGTGCCGCGGTGAAGTCGCGCCGGAGCAGGTCACCAGCCCTGTCCTGGCCGTCGTCCCGGATGATGGTGCGGATCTTCTTCCCCCGTCGGGCACCCTCCAGGCCCAGGTCGCGCATCGGCCGGGCGACTGTGCAGCGGGCTGCTTCGATGCCCTCACGGTGCAGCTGCCGCCAGACTTTGCGGACCCCGTAGACGCCGTAGTTGTCGGCGTGGACGCGGCTGATCTGGGTTTTCAGCTCCGCGTCCCGGATCGCCCGGGCGCTGGGTGCACGGTTCCTGGCGGCGTAGTAGGTGCTGGTTGCGATCTTCAGTCCGTGGCCAGAGAGCACACGGCAGATCGGCTCGACGCCGAACACCTTCTTGAACTCGTCGATGAACGCTACGAGCGCTTCGACGGCCGGTCGAGCTCGGCCGCGAAGAAAGCCGACGCCGCCTTCAAGATCTCATTGGCCCGCCGCAGTTCGGCGTTCTCGGCCCGCAGCCGCTTGATCTCCGCGGCCTCCTCCGAGGAGGTGCCGGGCCGCTGGCCGGTGTCCACCTGCGCTTTGCGGACCCAGGTCCGCACCGTCCCCGCCGCTCCGATGCCCAGCTTCGCGGCCACCGCCTTCATCGCGGCCCACTCGGTCGGATAGTTGGGGCGGACCTCCGCGACCATGCGCACCGCACGCTCACGAAGCTCGGCAGGGTAGGGGGACGGACGTGCCATGACTCGATCCTCTCAGGGAATCGAGCCTCCATCAGACCCGGAGCGCTTCAGCCGCGGAGGTGGAGTACGACCAGGAGGCCAGGAAGTTCAACTTCTCCGCGAAGCCGATCCCGAAGGATGACAACCAAGCCGGCGGTCTGATCCTGAAGAGCTACTACGCCAAGAACCGCATCATCGACGGAATGGACGACGGCTTCATCGTCAAGATCGTCACCTGACCGGATGCGCATCCCGGCGGGAGCGGCTCCAAGTACCGCTCCCGCCCTCCCGGTTCCGCGTTCTACGCTTCGCCCGGCCAGAACTGCACGAGGTAGCGCTCCACACCGGCACCTGTGCCTTCGCCCTCCGAAAGGGCCGCAGCCGCGGCCCGGCCAACGCAGCTGACGCGCACCCGCCAGGAGCCACCCGCGTCAGCCAGCGTGATGACCTCGTCCATCCGGCCCGTGTGCATGGACCACACCGCGACGTGCCCGCTCGTCGACTCAAAATCGGCTTCGGCCTGCTCGTCCCAGTCGCCCGGATTGTTCGGGGACGGCGCCCCGTCCCACACCTCGACGTCGACCGTGGCGGTGTGGGTGTGCCCACCGCTGGTGATGTCCAGACGTCCTGGGTGGGTGCCGAGGAAAGAGTGGCGATGAAAGTCGTCGGGGAAGGGGACGGGCAGTTCCGCGTCGTCGGACTCCTGCAGACCAAACGCGTGGTACCCCACGAACGCGCTCACGCGCTGCCGCCGGACAAGTTGCGCCACAAGCATCCCTTCAACTAAGAACACTGCTTTCGCCAGGATGCTAGTTCCCGACCTGCAAAGGCACACATCACAGCGAATCAGCCGCAAATGACCCGCGATACATGAGGAGTTGGCGAAGAACCTTCGCAGGGATCGGCGCACAAACGTCGAAACACACGCCCGCTTGGCAGGCGGCAGCTTCGGGCAGGCAGGTCACGCGCCGAAATAGGTCTGCCCAGTGTCCCTGTCAGCATCTGTTGCAGCCAGTAGCCGGCAAGGACGCCACACACTGGGCACGTCGTTCCATTTCTACTCGAAACACACAATGACTCACGCTCCAAACACGCATAGAGGGCGTGGAATTGATGGAGGTACGGGCAGGTACACCCATCCATGTCCTGTGCCGGTCGGGGTTGAGCTCACGCCAAGGAACCATGAAGCGATGCGGGCTCGCGCGGTAGACCCATGTGCAGGTTCACGTCGGCGACTGCTGCATGCTGGGCAGACGGCGTCGTGCGGTCAGCCGTGCGACCAAGCCCGCCGAATGCTCGCCGCGGGCCAGAAAGCGTGCAGTCACTGCCGACCCGGCGCCCGGCTGTTCCTTCTCGAGCCCCCGCGGTGTGCTGCGCATGATCTCCGGGCCCGTTACAGCGGACCGTCGCTCTGATCAGGGTGGGGGAACCGCAGTCCGAACTGGAAGACGCCGCTGCTGCTGCCACACGCGATCTGGTCACCAGCGGGCGACCACGCGCAACTCGAGAGGGATCCTTCGAGCCTGACGCACAACAAGCACGTGCGGGAAGCCACGTCCCATATCTTCAGCTGGTTGCCGCCCCCGATGGTCAGCAAAAGGGAACCGCAGGGCGAGTAGGCCAGGTCCTGAACGGCGTACGTACCTGTGGCCAGGCGGGGAGCGAGCGTGCCGGAGTCGAGTTCCCAGAAACTGACGTCGCCGTTCCAGTGGCCGGCCGCCAGGCTACGGCCGTGCGGTGACTGAGCGAGGCAGGTGAAGGATCCGTCCGCTGGAACGAGAGCCGTTCCGTCAGCGCGCAGTGAGTGCAGGACCTTGGGCGGTCCCGGGGAGGCCAGGGTGTGGATCTCGATGGTCTCGTCGCCGCCCGTCGTGGCGAGCAGGCCGTCGCCGAACGCAAGGAGCGCACTGGTCGTCGGAGGGCGGCTGAAGTCGATTTCCCGGACATCGTTCTTGATGTTGGCCCTGAAGCATGTCTCCAGGCGTCCGTTCGTATTCCAGACCCGAACCTGCCCGTCGCTGCACGCTGCCACGAGTTGTCCGGTGGCCGAGACGGTCAACGCGTAGATACGGTGGGGGCCTTGGGATTGGTCGCCGAACACGGAGAGCAGGCGACCCTCGGTGTCCCAGAGCCGGATCTTGCCGTCCCAATCCCCGGTTGCTGTCCAGGAGCCGTCCAGGGCCGTCGCGATGCCATGGACTACAGCGGAGTCCTGGGGAAGCCGGGCGATTTCGACTCCTTGGGGGGTCACCAGGAGGGTGCCGCCAGCTCCGCTGGCCAAGGCCAGCCACGTGCCTTCGGGGTGATAGGCCACGGAGCGGACCCAGCGGTCGTCGGGGCCTTCGCCCGTCTGCTCGCGCAGGTTGCGGTAATCCCAGAGCCTGATGCTTGCGCCGGTGTCGCCTGCGGTGAGCAGCAGTTGTCCTGACCGGACCAGGGCGGTGGATGTCGTGCCGCTGGGCAGGCGGATCGCCGAGGACGTGGTCACGGTCAGGTCGCCGTCGACCATGGCCAGGTGACGCACTCGCACTGAGTGGTCGGCGCCGTAGGCGAGCCATGCGCCGTCGGGCGACCAAGAAATCGATGTACGCGCAGCTGCCACGTCGTTGCGCTCGTTCAGGAGCACTCTGCCGCTGCTTGGATCCCAGATGGTGAGGTTGCTGTAGCCGTCTACGACAGCCAGCCGGGTTCCTGCAGGGTTGAACGCCAGAGACGACCATGTTTCATGGATCTTCTGGCGGAAGGTCTTGACCAGCCGTCCGGTTGAGGCGCACCACAGCCGCACTCTGCCACCGTGTTCCGCCGTTGCGAGAACGTGGCCGTCCGGGGCGAAGCAGAGGGAGTGGAACGAAGAAACCAGTACGTGGGCGAGGTTTCTGGGCCAGCGCAGATTCACCCGGAGGCGCGCGAAGAGCGCCAGCTGCGGCAGGGAGAACAGGGCCAGAGCGATGAGTGCGGCAGTGTCGTGCGGTATCCCGACGAGCACTGTGACCAGCAGCGCCCACACGAGCACCAGGCCCAGCGAGAGCGGCGGCAGCGCAGGCGGCCGGCCTTCTTTGAACCGGGCCATCGATCCCAGTAGTCGGTCGAGGAGAGTGCTCACGAACGGCTGGCGCAGTGGGACCGGCTTGCCCTCGTAGTCGAGGAACCGGATCGACGGGCCGTCGGCCACTGCGAAGTGGGAACCGTGCGGGTGAACGGTGAGGGCCAGCACCGGACCGTCGTTGAGTGGAATCCTCACACGCGAGCCGGCGGCTGGGTCCCAGATCTGGGCTTCCTCGAAATCGAGGGACACAACTCGTGCGGCGTCCGGGCTGGTAGCGACCTGTAGGACGAACGAGGCGTGCCCGGGCGAGACTGCCCGTAGGTCGCCCTGCGGAGCGCCCCAAATGGAGACGCTGCCGTCTTCATCACCGGAGACGATCAGGTTGCCGTCGTGAGCGACGGCCATCGCGCGCGGTTCACCGCCGATCGCGAACGTCTGGACTGGTATGGCATCCGCCGCCCGTGGCAGCGGTCGGATAGCGCGTAGCCAGGGCCGGTCCAGGGCTGCCTCGGTCTCTTCGACGATGGACGCAAGGCCCGGCATATCCTCCAGCCGCAGCAGAAGGGTGGCGGCAGCCGATTGCCAGGGATCGTCCGGGGACCGGAGCAGGTGGCGGCCCTGCCGAATCACTTGGGCGAAGACGGTGGTGTCGGGGTCGGTGGCCAGGGAGAGATCTTGCTCTATCCGCCCCGGATCGGCCAGCCGGAGCCGCATCGCCCAGTACCGCACGGAGCGTGCAGCGAGTTCAACCGTCTCCCGGTCGCCGCGACGGGCGGCGTCACCGAGCACGTTGCGCAGCATGATCTGTTCAGTGGCCGGATGGTTCACCTTACTTCCCCCCATCATCCAGCATGCCCGGTATTTTGAATATCGGGTGTTTGCCACCGAGGGAAGACGTCAAAAGGACTTGTGTGCTTCTGACTTCGATAGCTTTCGCCGACGCCCTGCTTGGTTGGCTCACCGTGCACGCCGGTGACGCGCTAGTCCGTGGGTCGGCACGCAAGGCCCTCGGCGATGCTCAGCAGCGTGCCTTCCGTCACGTCGTCAACAGCGCGATCGGCGAGGCTGTGCACGCCGTTGCCGACGAGCTGCCCGAGCCCCGGCGCAAAGAGCTGGCGAAGCAACTGCGCAAGCACCGCGCACAGTTGACCGGCGGCCCCGCAGACTACCTTGAGCTGTCACAGATGGTTCGGGCCTTCCTGGACTGCCCGTCAGGAGTCGAACTGCTTGCCGGTTTCGACGTGGACGGTGCACGGCTGTCCGACGCACTCAGCTTTTGGATCACCGACGGCGTGGCGCGAGACGCTCTGGCCGGCGGCGCACTGGCTCCACTGGCCACCCACTCACAGTTCGGCGGCTTGTTCAACCTGAGCGAGCGGACGCTGACCACCTTGGGTTCCCTCACTGACCGCGTCGAGGAAACACTGGAGATTGTCCGCGCCCTAGCCGAGCGCATCGATCGCACTGGGCAGCACCCCCCTGCCATGGCCTTCACAGCTCTCATCGCCGAACGGGCACGGCTGTTCACCGGGCGCCGGGAACTGCTGGCCCGGATCGATGCCGCCCTGGCCGATCCCGGCTTCCCCAGCGGCTATCTTTTGGTGACGGGCGAACCCGGCATCGGAAAGACCGCACTTGTCGCCCACCTGGTCAGCAGCCGGGGCTATGTACATCACTTCAACAGCCGCAGCGAGGGCATCACTTCAGCCACGGCGTTCACCTCCATGGTCTGTGCACAACTCGCCGACCGCTATGACCTGCCCGAGCCGCCGCAGGGCGAGGAAACGCTCGGCAGTGCCGGACTCTCGCAGATGCTGGCACTTGCGGCGGCGCAGGGGCGTGGTGACGCACCCGTGGTCATCCTCGTCGATGCCCTCGACGAGGCGGAGCAACCGCCGTCCGGCGGCAACCGTCTCTATCTCCCGGCCGCACTCCCCCCGCACACATATGTCATCGCCACGAGCCGGGAACTGGCAGACGACTTCCTCGCCGTGAGCAGCCTGCGCAGGTTCCACCTGTCAGACGACGCGCCGGAGAACCTCGCCGACATCACCGAGTACGTCAACGACCGGTTGGATGCCTCCGCCCATCTCGCCGGGCGGGTGGCCGCCGCCGGCCTGGCCCGGGACGCGTTCGTGACAGACATGGTTGCCTGCAGTCAGGGCAACTTCCTCTACGTCGTGCACGTCCTGACCGATCTGTGCGATGCCGGCCCGGACCGGGCCGCCCTCATCGATCCGGCCGCGCTGCCTGTGGGCCTGCGCAACTACTACCGGACCCACTGGCGGGTCATGAAGGACCGATGGCCCGACGTCCTGGCCGACAAGTACGAGACCGCGTTGCGGTGTCTGGCCGTCATGCACGAACCCGTCCCGGTCGGGGCCTGGGTCGACTTCGCTCCCGGTGACGTGGACGAACGGGTTGCACGTCACGTCGTCCGGGAATGGCGGCAGTTCCTCAACACGCGCCAGAGCCTGAGCTACAACGAACCTCTCTACGCCGTCTACCACTCCACGTTCGTCGACTTCCTCCGTGCCGAAGGGCCCGGACTCGAACCATACGAACGCCACGTCTACCACGTGGAAAGGTCCATGCTCCTCGGGCTCTTACGTGACGCACGCTCGTGACGAGAGCAACTCCGTGTGCCTCCAACCGACGCTTGAAGAAGTTGACGTCCTGGGGCGCGGGGTCTGCGGGTGATCAGCAAGACAAGCGCACGGCGAGCACTACGGCGTACGACGGCGGAACACGCACTGGATGCACCGATCGGTCGCGTTCTGTCTGTTGCAGTCAGCCCGAGCGGACACGACCCGACCCGCGCGGCACGTTCCTTTCCCTCCGAGCGGCACCAACCAACAGGCCGTACTCCTGTTCGCCTGTCAGGTTCCCCTGCTGAGCCGCTGGAGAAGTGCGGCAAAGCGCCCCCGCGCTTTCCTCAGGTGCGCGCTGAGGCCGTGCGGCGCAGGGACCTGCGGTGGGGCGCCAACACCATCGACGTGGCAGGCGAAACCGCCCCTGAAACCGTCCATCCAGGCGCCTGCCACGGGGCGAACCACAGGGAAGGACGCTCCGCGGTACGTGATGCTGGCCTTCTGGAAGTCTTCGGAGTCCGTTCCCTTGTGGGGTGGTTTGACCTGACCCCAGGCCGACCATGCTGGTTGGCGCCGACCTGCACTGTGGCGTCGGCAGGGAGCCGCTGCTCCTGCCCATGCTCAGGCCATGCGATGACGAAGGTGACGTCTTCCAGCAGAAACCTTTGGGGCACATCAATAACGGTAGTTGGAACGTCAAGAGAGCTCATCTCGCCAGACAGGCTGGATCCGGTGGCCGATCGCCGCCCCCAAGGTCGGGCGCGCTGTCCCCGTGCTGCGGGCTCGGCGAGCGGCCGGTGTGTGGCAATCGCCCCTCCGCTTGTCAGAGGGAACGGGTTGTCGGAAGCCATGTGGAGGAATAGTCAAATCCTGTGGATCGTGAGGTAGTTCAGGCTGCGTGAGCTTCGGGGCGTTCGACGAGTTCGCCTCGTTCGAAGCGGGCCCCTGCTCGGACGAGGGCGACGAGGTGGGGTGCGTTCACGGCTCGCCAGCGGGCCTGGGCGGACTCGACGAGCTTGAAAACCATCGCCAGGGCGGCGGCCCGGGAGCCGGCCCCCTTGGTGACCTTGGTCCGCAGACGGACGGTCGAGAAGGTCGACTCGATCGGGTTGGTTGTCCGCAGGTGGATCCAGTGCTCGGCGGGGAAGTCGTAGAACGCCAGCAGCTCGTCCTCGTCCTCGACGATCTTCTTGACGGCCTTGGGGAACTTTGCCCCGTACTGCTTGGCGAACGCCTTGACCGCGGCGGCCGCGTGCTCCTTATCCTCGGCGTTGTAGATGTCCTGTATGGCCTTCTTCGCCGCGGGCTGGGCCGACTTCGGGAGGCTGTCGAGGCAGTTGGCCGTTTTGTGAACCCAGCATCTTTGGTGCCGGGTTTCGGGGAAGACCTCGTTCAACGCGTTCCAGAAGCCGAGGGCGCCGTCGCCGACGGCGAGGACGGGAGCGCGCATGCCGCGCCGCTGGCAGTCCCGCATCAGGCTCGCCCAGGATTCCGAGGACTCGCGGTAGCCGTCGGCCATCGCGATCAGCTCCTTGGTGCCGTCCGCGCGCACGCCCATGACGACCAGGACCGCGGCCTTCGCGTCCTCCAGGCGTATCCGCAGGTGAATGCCGTCGGCCCAGACGTAGACGTAGTCCGTGGCGGACAGGTCGCGCTCGCTGAACGTCTTGTGGTCGGCCTGCCACTGGGTGGTCAGCCGGGTGACGGTGGCCGGTGACAGGCCGGCCGAGGAGCCGAGGAACTGCTCGAGCGCGGGCACGAAATCCCCGCTGGACAGCCCGTGGAGGTAGAGGAGCGGCAGCACCTCGCTGATCTTCGGGGACTTGCGGCACCACGGCGGCAGGATCGCCGAGGAGAACCGCTTGCGCTCGCCGGTTGCCTCGTCGATGCGCTTGTCGTTGATGCGAGGGGCCTTCACCTCGACCGTCCCGGCCACGGTGGTCACGGAGCGGGGCTGGTGATAGCCGTTGCGGACCACCAGACGGCGCCCGTTCTCGTCTCGCTGGTCGGCCAAATCGGCTATGTAGGAGTTGACTTCAGCCTCCAGAGCGGCGGCCAGCATCCGCCGCGCGCCCTCGCGGACGATGTCGTCGATCAGGGAGCCGGTCCCGGTCGTTCCATCTGCATTCACTACGCTCAGCACGGGCGTGCCTTCCCGACCGACGGTGCAACGTCGGCCTGCTCGATGACCAGAAGTCGATCACTCGGGAAGGTACGCCCTTCGCGTCCAACCCGAGGCCGATCCACAGGTCATGAGCATTGCTCAGCCATGTGTTGGGACGACTGTCATCTGGTGTCCCGTGGTGGCGAGGGTGGAGCCACGCGAGGCCTTGGCGGGGCCGGACTCGGTGAAAATGCGGTTGGGATGCGCCATGCTTGGATCAACTGCCCCAGGCGGCGGGCTGGTGTCTCGTTGGGTATGAACAGAACGACGGCGACCAGGACTAGAGCGCTTGTCGCGAGCGCTGCAGTTGTCCAGGCCGGCAACCCTCCGCGCGCCATGGCGATCAGGAAGGCGGCCGCAGCACCAAGCACACCTGCGATGCGAGCGAGCGTGCTCGTCATCGTCGGTCCCGGCGCGGACCGCGCAGCGTCCACGACAGCCTTGGTGTGCTGAGCAGGACTCGGAGAGTGAAGCGCGTGCGGGTGCGGCGGGTGGGGAGGGTGGCCATTTCGGCGTGCCATTCCTCGCGCCATCGTGCGCGTGTCGGGGCGGGAAGCAGGAGGGTGAGCAGGCGCGAGCCCGGATGCAGGAGGCGAACAGGGCACGGGACTGCATGGACTCCGCGCCGCCGGCGATGACGATGTCGGCGAGTCCGGCCTGCAGGAGCATCCGGCCGTAGCCGATGGCGGCGGTGCCGGAGGCGCAGGCGCCGGCGATGCCCATGGACGGGCCGCGGGCGCCGGTGTCGAGGCAGACGCTGGAGGCGGCGGCGTTGAGGAGGGTGAGTGGGGTGAGCATCGGGGAGACGCGCCGGTCGCCCTTGTCGTGCATCGTCGTGGTCTGGGTGTCGTAGATGGTCAGGCCGCCGTGGGAGCTGCCGATGAGGACCGCGACGCGTGTGGCGTCCCACTCGGAAGGGTCCAGGGCGGCGTCGGCGAGGGCTTCCCGGGTCGCCGCGACGGCGAGGTGGGAGAACCGGTCCATCTGACGAGCCAGAGGGCGACCCAGCACGGTGTCGGCATCGAAGTCGGGGACGCTGTAGGCGAAGTCGTGCGGCAGGCCCTCCAAGGTCGGCGGCCGGGTGATGTGGCCGACGGTGCCCTGCACGGCGCTCTGCCAGGCGGCCTTCGCCCCGATCCCGGCCGCGCAGATGATGCCCAGACCGGTGACGGCCGCCTCGAACGGGGCGGAGTTGGGACGGTTCACCGGCCAGCCACCGTGGAGTTGATCACCGCGTCTTCGATGACGGACACCAGTGCGCCGACGGTGTCGCGGATACCGATCACCGCGGTCTCCAGGTCGATGTCGAAGTGCTCCTCGGCCACTGTCCGCAGTTCCTCCAGGGCAAGCGAGTCCAGTGACAACTCCTGCAACGCCTGGTCCGCCGCAATACGTTCTGCCGGCACTCCGAACTGTTCCACCAGCAACTGCTTCACCTGGTCATCTGTCCTGCTCACGGCACCTGCCACCCTCCTTGGAGATCTACATAGCGCCCTGGGAACGATGACCGTTCAGGCGCGTAACGGATCTTGCTTCTGTGCGCCGGACGACCGCCAAGTACCACCCCGTCGGCGCTCGCCTGCGCGCGGAGTTGCGGGTCGAGTGGCCAAGTAGGGCTGCGCAGGGCCACCTATCACTGATGTGACCGTTCAAGCTTGTTGGCGATTGAGGCGGGGTGGCTTCGCTGCTCGCGCGGCTTCTGTTCATGAGAGTTGGCGGGTTTTGTTCGAGATAGCTGGCGGGAGAAGGGGATTCGGCGGTCACGAAGAGTGCTGGGTGTAGCTCTTCCTGAGCGAGATCGCTGGTCAGGCCAGGTTCGTATCTGCGCGCCGCCGAAGCCCTGGGTGTCGACCGCCAACATCAGGTGCCACCTATGCGAGACGGCGGGCGGGTTGGTGAGGCTGAGCGCCGTAGCTGGTTGGCCGACTCCCGTGGACGGATCGTGATGCCACTTCGAGCCGCCGATTCGATCTCCGTCATGCGGATGCCCGCTGTCAGGGCGTAGGTTCTGGATGGTGTGGGCGCAGTACCGGGCAGGCGATCACCGGGCGGGCCGCCCGCTCTGCCACTCCGGGCAGATCGTGTCCGGCAGCCGGCCGGGCAGGCCGCGGCGCTCGTCGGGGGTGAGGTCGCGGCCCAGGGTGCGGCAGAGTTCCCGCTTCCAGCGGGCGGGGTCGAGGCGGAGCAGGTCTCTGGTCCCGTCCACGCTCCGCACCAGCGATGTCCCGTTGTCGCCAAGCCCGTAGTACTGCTGTGGCTGCTCCCCGAAAAGGAAGAGGTCGTCGTTCACCGTGCCGAAGTCATAGGACTCCATGTGGCCGGGGTTCGCCGTGTCGAAGAAGCGCACCAAGTTCTCGTTGGCGATGAGGAATCTGTCGCCGTCGTCCACGAAAGTGGCTAGATACGGGATCGTCAGCGGCCCGAACGGCCCCGCCCCCCGCTCCGGCCCCGACCCGGATTTCAGTGACCACAACTCCACCAGCCCGCCCAACGTCTTCGCGAGCGCGTAGCGGCCGCTGGGGTCGAGGAATGCCCGGTCGATGTCCTCGCCGAGTTCGACGCGCAGTCGCTTGTCCTCCTTGCCGGTTCCCAGATGGACGGCATGCAGGGTCGAGTCGCCCTGGACCATGATCTGTACGTATCCCGGTTCGGGGTATTCGTTCACCCAGAATCCGGAGTCGGAGGGCTCTTCCTCCGACGAGAACGGGGGCGGATTCTTCTTGGAGAGGTGGAGGGCACGCGCGTCGAAAGGCTCCGAGACGCGCTGGCCCTCGGGGGCGTTCCAGCTCTCGATCCAGCTGCCGGAGACCGTCACCAGGCTGTTGCCCGAGGCGAAGTCGACGCGCAGCGGCTCCCTTTCTCCGGACTTATTGGCAGGGGGCATGCGTGTGGTGATCTCCGCCGTCTCGCGCAGCGAGGGGAGCTCTCGTACAAGGATCTTGTTCTCACCGACGATGTCGGCCACAAGCGTGCCGGCCTTGTTGACAGCGAATGCCTCCGCCGGGTCCTCAGTGGCCCACCCGGTTGCCTCCTTTGCGGGCCGTTTCACCGAGGCTGTCGTACGTCCGGTTTCCAGGTTGACGAGTGCCAACTCGTCATCGATGAGTCCTTGGGAGGTATCTCTGCCTCGATGCGTCACCATCGTGGTGCCGTTGAGTAGGTGGGGGGCGTTGATGATGTCGATGCGGTTGCTGTCGTTGGTGGTTTCCTCCAGCGGTAGTCCAGTCATCGTGTGCTCCCCCCAGGCGGACACCACTAGACCCCGCGGGCTCCTGAGCAGGCGGTCAAGGGGGGAAGAGGTTCTGGGCCCCGTCAATCTCGTTACGCCCTTTTCCCGCCCGTTGTCGACAAGGAACCAGGCATCGCCGTTTCGCACGACGAACCGCTGCCCTGTCGCGTCCAAGGCGACCCGACCGCAGCTCTCGTTCTCCTCACTCTGGTAGCGCCCCAGTACCTGCCCGTCCGCCACGCGGACGGACCAGTAGGAAGGGGGGCCGTCCGGACCTCTCAGGCAGACGGCAAGCACTCGTCCGTCGCCGGACAGGGAGGGCAAGAATTCGGTGCTTGTGGCGACCTTCTTCGCCAGTTCACGCGTCTTCCCGGTGCCGGTGGAGACTGACACCATGGAGGACCAGTCCTCCAGCGAGGCGCGGCGCTCAGCCACGAGGGTGCCGCTGTCCGGCCCGAACCACACCGTCCGGAGACCGGGATCGTGCCCAGGCACATCCCTGCTGCGTCCCGTCCCCAGATCCCACAGCCGTATGCGTCCATCCAGCAGCGTGACCACCTGGCCGGCATCCGGGGAAAGGTCCGCGGTCATTGCGGGAACCCCGACGCCGGTCTTCGCGGCGGCGACGCCCTCGAAGTCCGCGTCGCTGACCTGATGTGCCCGTCCGAGCGCGTCCTTCGCCGTGGGACGCACGTCGTGCCAGATCAGGTCGCCCGCCGTTGTCATGTATGCGATCCGCCGGCCGTCCCGGGCGACCATCGGCTGGAACGCCCGTCCGGAGGCCCGAAGCTGAGTGCGCGCGACCTGCCCCCCGGTCCCACGGACGAACAGTGTCGCCCGCCCCAGTCGGGTCGTCATCAGGACCACCGTATTGTCCACGCTCGCCGCCACGTCGCCGATCGTTCCCTCGGCACCACTCATAACCCACTCGGTGTCCTGCAACTCGTCGTACCTGCGCAGCAACGCGCTGCGGGCCTCCTGCGTCGGCGAGATGTCGTACGCGGCCATGGCCGTGAGCGCGGCGAGGCCGTTGTCCTGTTCCACCTGGCTGTCCGACAGGGTGGCCAAGGCCCGCGACCGTGCCTCCGAGTCCCGCTCCTCGCTGACCCGGGACTGATAGACGAGGAAGGTCCCGAGCCCCACGATCAGCGCGAACACGGCCGCCACCGCAATCCACATGGCACGCACCCGGGCCCGGCGAGCCTCGCGCCGCCGCTGGGCGAGGCTGACGAAGTGCTTCTCGTCTTGGGTCAGTTCGTCCTCGCGGTCACCCAACCAGTCTTCAATGGCGCGGAGCTGCACATGACCTGGCACAAGATGAGGTGATCGCTTCTGCGCCTCCCACCGCTCCCGGTCGTGGCTCAGTTCCGCCCGGCCGACGAGGAACTTCTCATCGGCCTCCACCTGTTGCCGCAGCTCGGGCCAGGTTGCGATCAGAGCCTCGTGGGCAAGCTCGACGGCTTTCGCACCGTCCTTACTCCCGTGCAGGACCAGCAGTCGCTTCTTGGCGAACGCCAGGGCGAACGGCCAGCCTTTCCCCGCTTCCTCCTGGGTGAGCCGACGGCGCAGCGGGGTCCTGCTCCCGGGCAGCATGCGCACCAGGCCGGTGAGCAGCCGCCGCGCCTCGGCCTGTTGCTCCGCCGACGTGGTGCCGACGTGGACCTTCCAGGCGTCCTCGGCATGCCCGGCGAGTGCGCCGGAGACGCCGCCCAGTTCCCCGTACGCCTCCAAGGTCAGCAATCCGCGCTTTTGGAGGTGCCACAACTCGTTCAGGACGAAGCCCAGCAGCGGCAGGACGCGGGCTCGCCGCCCGCGTCCCGAAGGATGCGGTCAACGAGCCCGGGGGCGTAACGGACGGCAGTGAACTTCTCGACCGGCTTCGTGATCACCTCGCTGAGCTGGTCCGGAGACATCGGCGTCAGCGGGAGGGTCGTCCCGCGTTTCAAGAAGGGGCCAAGACGTGGATGCTCCAGGAGCACGTGCATGACGTCCGCGCGGAGGGTCACCAGCACCTTCAGCGTGTGGCCTTCCGGGCCCTCGGGCGTGAGCAGATCGACGATGCAGTCGATCTCGGTCTCGGTGCGGTCCAGGAGTGCCTCGGCCTGGTCGAGTACGACGAGCAGGTCCTCCGGCGCCTGCTTCTCCCTCGCGCGGACATAGTGGTGGTACGTGTCCCAGAGACTGTGGGAGCCGAGCCGCTTCCTCACCTCGTCAGCGTCCCGCGGCCACGGAGCGGCGGGTTCCTCCGGTACTGCTCGGACGGCCTTGTACAACTCTGTGGCCAGCGCGGACACGGGAGGGGCCTTCTGCCCGGCGTTCACCACCAGCACTTCATAGCCGTGCTCCCGCATCCTGGGCACCGCGCCCGCCAGTGCCAGCGACGACTTTCCGCAGCCGGAAGGCCCGCAGAGGGTGACGATCCGGTGATCGCCCCGCAGGAACGCCACGACCTCCTCGATGTCGTCGTCCCGGCCGAAGAAGAGGGCCGTGTCCTTCTCCTGGAAGGTGCTCAGGCCGCGGAACGGCGAGGGCGGGAGAAGCAAGGGTGCGAGATCCAGTCCCGATGCCTTGTATATCTCGCGTTGCAGTGTCCGGGTGCGGATCACGAAGGTCTGCCGGGCGGCCCCCTCGGGCTCCGTCACGACGATGAGACCGACCGCCGCGCCCAACTCCTCGTCCCACACAGGGCTGCCGCTGAAGCCCCCAGTAACCGGTGCCGTCTCGCCGTCGGCCCGCGCCATCTGCCACCAGCCCTTGGCTGTGGCTCCACTCAGCCGCCCCACGAACCAATGCGTGCCGGCCTCCCCGCCGGTGAAACCCACGGCGCGAGCGGTGTCCTGCCAGACGGTGTCGGGGTCTGCCACCGGCAGAGGGCGTGTACCAGGGACGGCCTCCCGCAACCGCAGGACGGCGATGTCTCCCGTACCGTCGGGTTCCCGCACGGGAATCCAGTGCTCGACCACCGCCCTGCCAACCGGGATCTCGCCGTCGTCGGTGAACGGCTCGGCCAGCGGGAAGTCGACGGTGACCTCGGTCCCCTCAGTGACCGTGTCTTCTCGTTTCAGCCCCAGTGCATCGGATACCACGTGGGCGCACGTCAGCAGCAGATCCTCGGTGACGAGGGCGCCCGTCCCACCGACCGGGCCGCTCGCCCCGCCCTTCCCCAGGATCCGGACGACCGCTCTGGCCAGCGTCTCGTCCACACTCTGCGGCTCATCCGCCGATCCCGACACCGCCACAGCGACCTCCCCGTCCCCGGCGAACCAGCAGTATCAACCGACCCCTGGAGTATTCCCACCCGGCTCACCGGAGCCGTTGTTGTTCCAGGTCAGACTCACGGAGAAGTTGGCCGATGTGGCGGTGCTCGCGATCACCACATCCGCCTCGGCCGACAACGACACCCCGAACTCCAAGGTGATCTCGTCCGGTGCGTTCGCCAGCCCCCGGAACCGCCCCACGAAGCTCTCCGCCACCGGCCGTACGGTGTCCAGCATCTGACCGAACGACCGCTCGGCCCGTGCGATCGAGCCTCCGCCACGGCCGACCCGGATGAGAGCCGAGTCCACTTCACGGATCTGCACACGGATGGTCTCGTCACTTCCGTCGCCAAGCGGAACCTCAACCGTGCGGACGGGGCGATCGCTCATGGCATCCTCCAGCCTTCGGGCTGAAGATCCTAACGAAGAGAACTCCGATTCGTGTGAGGGAGTTGAGGAAAATCCAAGCCCCGAGTCGGGCAGCCCGTCAGACCGCCCGTCCACCAGCATGCTCGACGCGCCCCGCTCCGCTCTGCATTCCTGCGGTAGGTCGCGCTCAGCCTTGCGCTCGGGGTGTTGTTCGGCGCGATGCAGGTTTCCGTGGCCACGTACGCCGTCGGACGCGGCACGTCGGACGCTGCAGCGCTGCTCTATTTCGCCTTCAACTGCACGAATCTGGTGGGTGGTTAGGCCTACGAAGCATGGCGCCACGGCGGCTCACCCCGGCGCCGCCAGGCCGCAGCTGCCGCCTGCCTCACCCTCGCGAGCCTCCCGCTGACCTTCCTCGACACGCCCCTCGCCCTGACCGGACTCACCGTGCAGGTCCTGCTGATCCTCGCCTCCGTCCTCACAGGGTCGTCGGTCCCTCAGGCGTTCACCTGGGGCAACTCCGCAAGCGCGGCAGGATCAGCGGGCGCCGCGGCGGTCGAGGGGCGGGTGGTGGACGCAGGCAGTGCGCACGGCGGTCTGCGGGACTCATCACCGAACGTGCCGAAGTCGTCCGCGCCCACGGAAACCACGGCGCCGACCCGCCAGGGCGGTTCAGGCTGCGAGCCCGGCTGCGTACTCATCCAGGAGCGGTCCGAGGGACCGGACGTAGGGATCCCGCCGGGCAAGGAGCCTTGTCATCGTCTCTCCCACCGGACTGCGACGGGCGAGCGCTGCGCCGGCGCCGAACGTGAGCGGGTCGATGGTAGGGGCGAGACGCCACTCACTGCCGGTGAGGTTCGACCAGACGAGCGCAGACGCGCACTCCTCCAGGCGGCTCCGAGTTTCGCTGAGGTCTCGGTGGGGCTTCGCGCCAGGCAGACCGCTGATCAGGTCTGCCCGGTCTTCGCGGGGCAGGGACCAGGACGCGAACCGTTCGCGGCGTTGCCGGTAGTCGATCGGATCAGGGGCGTGACCGATGTGCGAGGCGAGGGCTTCAAAGGCCGTGGTCAGGTTGAAGGGGCCGGTGCGGAGATGCATGTTCAGCGGGGGAAGTTGTTGGCGTGGCTGGCCGTTGAACCAGGTGCCGGGGATCTGCAGGAAGTCGGCCGCTTCGGCCATCGACTGGCCGGTGGCGATTTGGACGAGTTGGACCGCGGCGATGCGGCGGAGCTTGAGACTTCGCGGGAGGGGGCGAGGAGTGGAGGCTTCGCGGAGGACGGTGAACCACTCCTCGGGCAGGTGTTGCGGGATGTGTTCTGGACGGTAGCCGTGGGGCCGTGGGGCAAGGACCGGCTCGTGGCCGGCAGGCATCCGTGGCTGCTGGGATTGGAATGCCTGCTTGACCTCGTATTCGATGACCGGCGAGTGCTTGAGGGAAAGCAGGTTCCAGGTCCTGCCCCAGGCCGGGTCCAGATTGGAGGGAGCGTGCCTGGCCAGGTCCTGGAGTTCTTTCCGTAGCTCTCTCAGGGGCAGGTTCAGCAGCTGAGTGGCGATGCTCAGCACCGCTGCTGTTGCCGGGGCAGAGGGTGGGGCGCAGTCCCACCGATGCTGGCCGGTGCTGCCGTCGGGCCCAGGCTGGGTCGGACGGCGAAGATCCGTGGAGAGTGCCCTGGCCACGGCCGGCGTGAGGTCGCCGCGCCAGCTGTGGGGCCAGGTCGCGCAGATGATCGCTGACAGATGACGCAGGTCCGACAGCCGGCCCAGGCTTCGGCTCGGATCGGCGGTGTCCTCCAGGAGAGCGAGAAGTTCGGGCTGGAGCCGTTCCAGCTCGGGCGGGAGTTCGATGCGCGGGGGATGGGAGGAGTCCAGTCGGTGCTGGCAGAGCGGGGCACCGTACCCTTCGGTGATCCTGCTTCTGCACTGGGCCGGGTGGAGTCCGGAGGCGCCGGGGCTTTCAATGAGCCGCGGGATGACGCGGCGGCCGCGGCTGTCGCCGCGCTGGCGGCAGGCCAGGCAGCCGTGCTGCAGGAAGACCCGGTGTTCCAGGCAGGCGAACACGATCGGCAGGTGCCATTGGAGTTTCCAGGCGCCGCCGTGTCGACGCTGGATCTCGCTGCCGTCCCCGGCCAGGCACTGCGGGCAGTGACGCGGGTTGGCGAACAGCAGCCACGTGGGCGGGGTGAACCGTTGCCGCGGGCTCTGGGCGGGGCGGGCCATGACCTCCGCGAGGGAAGGGTGCGTGGCGAAGTAGGGCCGGAGGGTGAGCTGGTCGACGGCCTTGGGATCCAGGCGGGTGGCGGCGGCGAATCTCTGCTGTTCGCTGGGGTCGAGCATGAGCAAGAGCCGCTTCGGGGCGAGACCGGTAGATCGCCTGCCCGGAGTCAGGCCGGTCCGCCAGAGGACGTGGCCCGGTGCCTGGTCCAGGCGATGAGACAGCCGCAGGATCAGCCCGTGCAAGCTCTCGCCGGGCAGTGGGATCAGGCTCCTGGGCAGCGGTTCGATGGGGTGCATCATTCAACTCGCGGCTTCGTTGGAGTGCTGCGGGCCGTGGTCGTCGAAGGAGGAGTTCCTGCTGGCCTTGCGGGGCCTTGCCCGGCTGGTCGTCGGCTTCGGGGCTTCGGGTTCACCGGTGTCGTCCGGGGCTTGGCCGATCCCGCGCGCGGGATTCTCACGGCCGATGATGATCCCTTCGAGGAGTTCCTCGTCGATCTCCTCCTTGCCGCTCTGCATGGCGGCGATGGCGGCGCCCCTGACCAGGCGGCCGAGGATGCCGACGACGCCCGCGCAGCGGCCGTAGAGGTACTCGGGCATGCCGCCTGAGGTGAGCATGCCGGGTTTGGCCTTCATCAGCCGCAGGTGGTCCTCGATGCCCTTGAGGTGGTTGACGAAGTGCTGCATCTCTGCGGGGGTTCCGTAGGGGAAGCGGTCCAGTTCGACCAGGTCGAAGCGACGCTCGGTCTGGGTGACCTCCAGGCCGTGTACGCGGTGGGTCTCCAGCGGCGGAAGGACCCACTGCTTCGTCTTGCGGTCGTAGGTGGCCTCGCGCAGCAGGCCGGTGCCAGGGATGTTGACGCCGGACAGGATCAGTGTGATCCCGCAGCCCATCAGGGCCCGGATCATGTCCAGGACGTCCTGGTCGTCCGAGCGGTGCATGCGAATCCGGTTGATGTCGTCCAGGATCAGGACCATGACGCCGTGGTCCCTCAACGAGTCGGCGACCTGCCGCAGGAGTTGAGGCAGCGTCATCTTGCGGATGTCGGGGCCGAAGAAGTTCAGGATCGACTCGCACAGGCTCTTGGGGGTCGCGGTGACCGGCGTCGAGACGTAGGCGACGGGCGCGTGCAGATCCCAGGTGCCCTCGACCGACGCGGGATCGAGGTGTCCGTGCAGGTCCAGCCAGTAGTCCTCGAACGCGGCGGCGAGCGCGCAGACGGCGGCGGTCTTGCCGTGGTTACCGAAGCCGCTGACCATGACGCCGGGAAGGGTGGCGTCGTCCTGGATGAACGGGTTGCTCAGCAGACGCCGGTCGATAACTTCGGTGACCTTGGTCAGCATCGGTGTCTGCTGGAGCGGCAGGTTCACGTTCGTCACCTGCCGGTAGAGGTCGTAGTCAGAGCGGCGGTCCAGGGGGATCGACCTCAACTGGGCCGCCGTCAGCATCGGCGCGGGCACCAGCAGGCCGCGGGTGCGGCGATAGTGCTCCCAGCCGGCGAACGTGTTGCGGTGCGGGTGCTTGCGCAGGATGAGCTCAGCGATCCGGCTCCGCGACGGCAGGCCGGCCAATGGGTCTTTGCTCATCCGTGCTCCTCCGACAACGTGTCGTCGCCGTCCTCGTCGGGCCTGTCCGGCAGCAGGAACAGGCGGCGGTGCCGCAGGGAGTCCACCAGCAGCGGCGGCGCGACGGGCTCGCCTAGCTGGGCCGTCTCCCCCCGCTGGCGCCGGGTGGCGTCGACGGCCTTCGCGACCGTCCGGGACTGCTCGCTCCAGGGCGCAGGCTGGGCGGCCCGATGCCCGCCCCGGTCCGCGGCGGCGGCCTGCGCACGGCTGCTTTCGCGTGACCGCGCGGCGCGCTCCCGCTTCTGCGGCTGGGTCGGCCACTGGGAGACCGGTGTCACGGAGTTGAGGATCTCCAGCAGCACCGGCAGCAGGTCCTTGTCCGAGCGTGGCCCGAGCTTGTGCTCCTTGACATAGGCCAGCAGGTTCGCGGCAGTCGTGTCCGAGAAGGCCGGGATCTCGCCCTCGGGCGGCAGACCGTTCCAGCGCAGGACATGCCAGGTGTCGTGGACGACGGGATCTTGGAAGAAGACCTGGCGCCGGTCCCTTCGGTCACTGCGGATCACCCACTTGCCCGCGTGTTTTCCGCCTCGGTCGGACGGGAGCCGGTAACGGGGCTCGTCGAGTCCCTCGGCGTGATACCAGAGCCCGAGGATCTTGACCCCGCGGCGCGGATGGATCTTCACGTGGTGTTTGCGCAGGACCTTGTAGTAGAGCTCAGGCTCAGGGATCTGCAGGGAGAAGCCGCCCTGGAGCATCGCCGCGGCGAACAGCGAGTTGGGACTGTGGTCCTCACCCGGCCCCCAGGCCGGCGCGTACTCCCCGAGTTTGCGGTTTTGCCACACCTGGACGATCCAGCTCGCGATCAGGTGTTCCATCCGGCCAGGGTGAAGACCGCGTCGCCCTCCGGGTCGGCCCCGCGGTCGGCGACGTCGGCGCCCGTGAACCCGAGCAGATGCTCGAACAGCAGCGTCTTGATCGAGGAGAATGCGCGCTCGACGGCGAATTTGTCGCTGGCGCGAAGGGTGCGGGCGGGCAGGATGTTGCAGCCCAGCTCGCGTTCCGCGTCCACCAGGTCGTGGTTTTTGTAGGGGCTTCCGTGGTCGGTGGTCACGGTCTCCGGCGCGAAGAACGGCAGCGCCGCAACCCCGCAGCCGGTGAACTCGGCGATGACGTCGGCCGGGACCCCGGGGTAGGGCCATTGCATCTCCTCGCCCCAGCCCTCACGCATGGGCAGGGGCAGCATCACGTCCCGCAGTAGCATCGCGACGTCCACCGAGGTGTCCGACTGCAACGTCAGACGAAAGGCCGGCAGGGAGTGCGAGTAGAGATCCAAAGCCAGAGTCAGCGTCGCAGTCACCGTGTCCCCGAATACCGTTTCGCGCAGTTTCACGGGCATCGGAGTCGAGTCGAGGGCCAGCACCTGGCCCGGCCGGTGCACCACTACCCGCCTGGCGACGCCGGCTTCCTCAGCCTCATCCGCGGACCGCTCGTAGCGCTGCCGGCCGCCTCCGGGACCGAACCACTCGTGCCAGACCCGCCACAAAGTCGTCCGAGACGGGATCTTCTCGGTCGGGAACTGCGGGTACTGCTCCTTCATGTACTGGTGCAGAAGGCGATGCTTGGCCGCCATGCCGATGCGGGCGCGGTCCTTGCATTCCTTCCTCACCGCGAAGATCGCCTCGCGGACCTCTTCGGTGACGCTCCGGTGCCCGCCGCTCCGGCGGGTCCACCGTCCGTCCGCGCAGGCCAGCAGCAGGCTCTCGCCGGTCGCGGACGACAAGCGCTCCAGCGTCCGCAGGCTCATGAAGCGCAGTCCCAGCATCTCCGCCTCCTGCGGAGGCATCGCCTTCAACTCGGAGACCTTCACCCGCCGGCGCTCGGTCAGCGTCGTCCGGTCGGGGTCATAGGCGGGTCTCGGCTCGCCGGGCTGGGCCCGCGAGGGGTGGCCACTGCGGAATCCCGTCATTGCCTCCAGGACGTGTTCAGCCCTGATTCGGGCGCGACGGTGCTGTTCCGGGGTGAGATCGGCCGCGTCGCGAGGCTGGGTGCCAGGCCCTGAACCGACCGCCTTCACCTCCTTCGCCATCCGGGCGTCGGGATGATTGATCAGCCAGCGGATCGAGCGCGACTCGACATGTCCGTCAGCGTGGGCCAGAACGAAGAGTCCGAGCTGCGGCTCGACCGACTCGACGATCCACTCCACTGCGTTCAGCAGGATCCGGCGGCCTGGCGCCAGGCCCAGGAGCCCCCGTCCGGCCCCCACTACCCGCACCCCATCGCGGCAGAGCCTGGCCAGACCAGCGAACGGTCTCCCAGCGGACAACCCAGGTCAGTCGCGAGCCGGCGATGCCAGAGCATGTGCGTGACGTGCGCGCGTGCCACCACCGGAAGGCTGGTCGACGCCGCCAGCTCCGTGAACGTCACCGGACCCGAGCCGACCGCCCCCTCCACCTGCTGCTGCAGCCCGAGAGGGTCCTTCAAAGGCCGGCGCTGGGACGACAGATGATCCAGAACGCTGTGGACATGAGGGCGCCACTCGGTCACGACTGAGTAGTGCCAGCCGCAGGCTGACGCCGCCTCCCTGGCAGCCGCGAACTTCAGCGCGTCAGATTCCTTGATCAGATTCCCCGGGCGGACATCGAACAGCCACAGGCTGCCGTCAGGCAGAACCGCCAGGAAGTCCGGGATGTGCTGGCTGCGGCCCTGCCTGTGCTCGAAGTCCAGGCAGAACGGCTGCGGCAGCACATCCGATACCCCCAAGAAGTCCAACGCGAGCAGCAGCCTCTGTTCCTCCAGGGACTCGAACCCGTGATGCCGCCCCGTGCAGACCATGAACTGCAACCCCGGACGATGCCCCTGCCGAGCCCGCCAAGTGAACTGCCGCACCGGCTTCGACGAAGACACCGGCACGGACCCCATGTCACGGACCGGCCATGACACCTCACCCTCACCAACCAGCCATGTCCCACTCCACCGGCGCGGCCACCCATCCCCGAGCACCAGCCGGTCACGAATGCGACCTTCGTCATAGGCCGCGATCAACTGCTCCAGACCGCATGAGTCCGAGCGGATCTTCGCCTTCATCACTCCGCGCATGGGGCAACAGGAGCACTGCCGCACCCGACGCTGGCGCAGATCACCGCATCTGCTCGTTACTCAGCGCGATGTGATCGCTTGCAGCGAGAACTCGCCAACTCCGATGAACAACCGCCAACAAGCCTGAACGGTCACAGCGTCACAGCGTGGAATAGCATCAAGTCACCCGTTCGCACGCTTGTGCGATTTCGAGCTATGGTGGATACCTGGAGAGGACACAGGTCAGGGAGGGACAGGGGAAAGGCGGGAGGTGCGAAGCCGTGGATTTACTCATCTGCGAGTCGCCTCCGGGTACAGCGCCCGCTACAGGGCCCCCTCCCCGGCGCCCTCGTGCAGCGCGCCGCCGAACGCGGGATGACTGCGCTCGCGCTGACCGACCGGGACACCGTTGCGGGTACGGTCCGCTTCGCCAGGGCCACCGCGACCGCAGGCATCCGTCCCGTCTTCGGCGTCGACGTCGCCGTCGCCCCGCTCACCCCGCCGAGCCCGACTGCCGTCCGGCCGCGTACGCCCGCACGCGGCGGCGCGCATGTACTGGAGCAGCCGCTGCGGATCACCCTGCTCGCACAGAACCCGACGGGGTGGGCTCGGCTGTCCCGCCTGGTGTCCGCCGCGCATGCCGAGGCCCACGGAGCCCTGCCGGTCGTGTCCTGGTCAGCTCTGCGCACGTATGCCGACGAGGACCTGGTGGTGATGCTCGGTCCTTCGGCCGAACCGGTGCGGGCCCTGTCCGCTGCCGCCCCGACGTCGCCGAGCAGCTGCTCGCGCCGTGGCGGGAGCTCGCGGGCGAGCGGCTGCGACTGGAGGCCGTGCATCTGGGACGGCAGGGCACCGGTGCGGGATCGCTGCGGCTGGCCGCGCGGACCGTGGGCCTGGCCGACCAGCTCGGCGTGCCTGCGGTGCTGTCGAACGCGGTCCGCTACGCCGATCCCGGCCAGCACCGGCTGGCCGATGTGCTCGACGCGGCCCGGCTGCTGCGGCCCGTCGACCGTCGGCACCTGGACGGCGGCGAGCGTTGGCTGAAGGACCCGGCCGCCATGGCCGCGGCCGCCGAGCGGATCGCCCTGGCCATTGGCGATGACCCGGCCCGGGCCGTACGCCTGCTCGAGGAGACCGAAGCCACCGGCCAGTCCTGCACCCTTACCCCAGCCGAACTCGGGTTGGGGCGGCCGCACTTCCCCGAGCCGTCTGTCGTGGGCGCTACCGGCGAGCCGGGTTCGGCGATGCGGCTGCTGCGGCAGCGGTGTGAGGCCGGGATGGTCGCACGGGGCCTGGACACAGACGAGCGTGCCGTACGACAGCTCCGATACGAGCTGGACTGCATCGGCAGGCTGGGCTTCGAGGGCTACTTCCTGGCTGTGGCCCAGGTGGTCGCGGACACCCGGGCGCTCGGGATCCGGGTCGCCGCGCGCGGCTCCGGGGCCGGGAGCATGGTCAACCACGCGCTCTTCATCGCCACCGCCAACCCCCTTGATCACCACTTGCTCTTCGAGCGGTTCCTCAGCGAGCGCCGTACGTCGCTGCCAGACATCGACCTGGATGTGGAGTCCGAGCGGCGTCTGGAGGTGTACGACGCGATCATCGAGCGGTTCGGCCGGGAACGGACGGCGGTGACCGGCATGCCCGAGACGTACCGTGCGAGGCACGCCCTCAGAGACAGTGGACTTGCCTTGGGGATTCCGCCGCAGGTCGTGGGCGAGATCGCCAAGTCGTTCCCCCATATCCGCGCCCGCGACATCCGCGCCGCCCTCAGCGAACTGCCGGAGCTGCGACAACTCGCCGCCCGGGCAGGGAAGTTCGGGTCACTGTGGGAGCTTGCGGAGGGCCTGGACGCCCTTCCCCGCGGCTACACCATGCACCCCTGCGGCGTGATCGTCTCCAATGCGTCGCTGCTGGACCGGCTCCCGGTGCAGCCGACCCCGGCCGGCTACGCGATGGTGCAGGCCGACAAGGAGGACGTCGATTCTCTGGGGGTCGAGGCTGTTGCCGTGGGGCCTGTCTCACGTTGATGCAGCTCAGCGACTCGGTAGGTGAGTCTATGCATCACGACACCTGTGGTGCTAGAAGGCCGATGAAGATCTTGCTATTGGGGGCTGTCCGGCCGCAGGCCGGGCAGCCCCTGTTGGTTATGCGTGAGCCGGTGAGAGTGCCCAGGCGCCGTTGGTTCGGGTGAGCCCGAGGGTGATCAGTCGGCGGAGGTTGAGGGCGGCGGCTCGGGTGTGGAGCCAGGCGTTGTTCTTGAGGGTGCCGCGGTAGCGGAGGCGCCGGTTGCCGTGGTGGACGAGCCAGACGACGGCGCGTGTTCGACCGGTGGTCGCCAACGCCGGTAGTCGGCCTGCCAGCCGGTGTCCTGGGCGGTCTGGCGGCGGGCGGAGGCAAGCAGGTCGTGGTGAGGCCGGATGGTCAGGATGCGTCCGGCCTTGGTTTGGTGCACTGCTCGCGCAGGCGACATCCGGTGCACAGATCCCGAAGACGGCCTTGCGCTGGAGGTGCTGCCCGCCGGGATCCGATAGCGGGACGGTGTGCCCGGCGGGGCAGGTCACGGTGGCGGTTGTGGTGTCGATGTCGAAGTCGTCGAGGGTGAAACCGCCGGGGACGGCGGGCCGTAGCGGAGCAGGCTTGACGAACAGCCGGTGCCCGGCCTGCTGCAAGGTGTGGCGGACCTCGCCGGTGGAGTAGGCGGTGTCCCCGAAGGCATCCACCGGGATGTCCTCGTCGGCAAGCAGGTCAAGGCCGACGGTGGCCTCATGGTGCTCGGCGCCGGCCCCGGGCCGCAGGGCGACGGCTGTATATAAGCCGGTCTCGGGCTCGGTGGCCAGGTGGGCCTTGTAGCCGTCCTGCCGGTGGGTGCGGGTCTTGTGCACGTGCCGGGCTTCGGGGTCGACGGTGGAGACCATGCGGCCCGGGGCGGTGCCCCGGGTGATGCGCCAGCGGCCGTCACGCCCGTCGGAGTCCTCGGCCGGCTCCTGGCCGGGGCTTCGGCAGGGCTGCCGACGAGGCAGGTTCCATGTCCGGTGCCACGTGGCTTCCAAGATCCGAACGATCGATTCGATTTTCTCGGCGGAGAAATCGATGGTGTTCTGTACGTATTGCGCGTGAATCGATTGCATGCTTAGCTGTTCGCGCATCTGGGAGGTGTCCTTATGGACGACATCGATCGGGCCATCCTGCGCGAGCTGCAGACCGACGGTCGCATCCCCTACGCCGATCTCGGCCCGAAGGTCGGCCTGTCGGCGTCGGCCGCTCGGCAACGGCTGCAGCGGCTGATCGACACCAAGGCGGTGCAGGTCGTCGGTGTCACCGACCCGATGGCGATGGGCGGGCAGGCCATGGCCCTACTCGGGCTCCGCGTCGACGGCGATCCGCGAGCGGTGGCCGACGAACTCTCACGCCACGACGAGGTCGTCTACGCCGTGTTGACCGCTGGCACCTTCGACTTGTTCGCCGAGGCCGTCTGTCGCCATCCGCGTGACCTGCTGGACTTCGTCAACGACGTCGTGCGTCCCATCGAGGGCGTGACAAAGGTGGAGAGCTTCCCCTACTTCGGGATTCACACGCACCGGTTCTTCTGGAACGTCGGCTGAGAAGCGCCGTGATCACCGTTTTCGCACCCCCTCGCACACGGCACCCGGAAGGGACAGCCTGCCCAGGCCCACCCGCAGTACGTGAGCGGCTGGTGTCGGCCTGAGGCCACTGTCGAGATCGGCAACCGCCGCACACGTGTTCCGGACATGGCATGGCATGGCACGGCCGCCCGCCGAACAAGCACGTCATGTTCGACAACACCGCCTGGACGCAAGGACTGGCACCGCACGATCTTCGGGCACCGATAGCCCGCCACACAGTCGGGGACCGTCCGCCCCGCCCGGGGGGGGACCGATCGCCACCATGGGCCCTGACCAGGCCGCCCCTCCCGAAAGGCCAGCACGCGCATGGAGCAGTACAAGCCCGAACGCCTCTCCCCGGCCCAACTGGCGGCCCTGTGGCGCAGCCTTTGACGTCGCCGCCGAACCGTACCGAGCCGCCGAAACTCCGATGGGCACCAGGAGATCGACCGCCGCGGTCTCGCCGAGGGCCAGGAGTACCGCGGTGCGCACCCGGGTGAGGCATCCGTGGACTTTGTGGCGGCGGACTGAGGCGGCGAGGAAAACCCTCGACGCTACTGCGGACCTCCAACTCTTTGTTTTTTGCACCCACTTCAGTGATCCGCGCGAGGGCGTGGCCCGCCGCCCTGCATCACCTCTGTCTGATCACGCTCGCCGATCCGCAATGACCGGGCTGTCGCGGGTCAACCAACTGATGAACGGAGAATTCGATGGGCATCTCCCCTGCCGAGTGGCTGGTGGCGCCGATGGTCGCAATCGAGGAGGAGCGGGCCGAAGCCCTCCTCACGGAGCGATTCGGCATCAAGGGAACACTCGAGGATCTGGGCAGCAACCACGACCGCAACTTCCGGGTGCGCACCGGTCCGGATGAGCACGGGTACGTCTTCAAGGTCTTCAACCCGGTCATCGACCGCGCGGTACTGAGGGCGCAGTCCGAGGCCACCGAGCGCCTGGCCCGGGCGCTGCCGGAGCTGCGGCTACCGCGGGCCCGGGTTGGAGTCGACGGGGAGCACATCCAGACCGTCTCCTTGGACGGCCAGGACTACGACTGCCAATTGCTCGACTACGTTCCCGGTGAACCCATCATGGACAGCCGCTATCTGGCTCCGCGGGTGGTGGCGCGGCTGGGAGAGCTGGCCGGACGCATCACCGCGGCCCTGGAAGGCCTCGACATACCGACTCCGGACAGGCCGATGCTATGGGACCTGCGCAACGCCCTCGACGTTGTCGAGACCCTGGCCCCGTACATGGTCGACCAGCGAAGGGCCGAGCGTGTGCTGCGAGCCGCCCGCGCGGCACAACAACTGGTGGAGCGGCGCGCCGCGCGGCTTCCCATACAGGTCATTCACGGCGATGTGGCCGACAACAACGTGGTGTGCCGGACGGACCCGGACGGCCGCCCCATACCGGTCGGGGTGATCGACTTCGGAGATCTCACACACAGCTGGGCCGTGGCCGAGCTGGCGGTCGCCTGCACTTCCGTCCTGCATCATCACGGAGCCACACCGGCTTCGGTGCTACCCGCGGTCCGCGCGTTCCACGCCGTACGGCCGCTCGTCGGAGACGAGCTGGACGTGCTGTGGCCCCTTATCGTGCTGCGCGGCTGCGTGCTGGTGGTATGCGGGCAGCACGCAGCACTGCAGGACCCCGGCAACGGCTACGCCACAGCGGCCCTTGACCGTGAGTGGGCCATGTTCGAGGCCGGTGCCTCGGTACCGGCCGAGGTGATGGCGGCCCACTTCCGGCAGGTGATCGGCGAACCCGCCCCGCACAGCGATCCACCGACCTCGAGCCACCCTCTTCTCCCCGAACTTCCCTCCGAAGCAACGGTGCTCGACCTGTCCGTAACCAGCGACGCGCTGCACGGCGGCGGCTGGCTCGATCCCGACGCGGAGTCCGCTGTGGTCGCACGGGCACTCGCCTCGGGCGGCACGGCAGTGCTGACCCGGCACGGAGAGTGCCGTCTCACCCGCACACAGGTCGACAACACAGAGCAGAGCGCCACGCTCGCGCTCGGCGTGGAGGTGCACCTCACCAGCCCGCTGGCGGTCCACGCGCCATGGGCTGGCACGGTCACCCGGCACGCCGAGCACGGAGTGACCCTGACCGCCGGGGGGCTGCACCTGGTGCTCGACGGCATCGACCCGGCTGTCGCGGTCATCGACGGAGGAGAGGTCGTATCCGGTCAGCAGTTGGGCACCGTCGCCGCACAGGGCAGCTGGTATCGGTTGGATGTGCAACTGTCCCGGCTTGGCACGGGATTTGCACCACGCTTCACTCCGCCAGGGCTGGACGCGGGCTGGCTGACGATGTGCCCTGATCCCACCGGCCTGATCCTCCCCCGGGCGGACCGCCCCGTGGCGGACACGCCCACGGAGCCGGAGAGCGTCCTGCTGGAGCGTCGAGTGAGGTCTTTCGCCACCGTGCAGGAGCACTACTTCCAAGCGCCTCCGCAGATCGAGCGCGGCTGGCAGCACCATCTGGTGGACACCCGAGGCCGCGGCTACCTGGACATGCTCAACAACGTGACCGTCCTGGGCCACGGTCACCCGCGACTGGCTGAAGCAGTGCACCGGCAGTGGCAGCGGCTCAACACCAACTCCCGTTTCCACTACGCCTCGGTGGTGGAGCTGTCGGAGCGGCTGAGCGCGCTCCTGCCGGACGGACTCGACACCGTCTTCCTCGTCAACAGCGGCTCCGAGGCCGTGGATCTGGCACTGCGGCTTGCCTGGGCCGCTACCGGGAGGCGCGATGTCGTCGCGGTGGAGGAGGCGTACCACGGCTGGACCTACGCCGGTGACGCCATCTCCACCTCGACGGCCGACAACCCGAACGCCTTGGCCACCCGCCCCGCGTGGGTGCACACAGTCCCCACGCCGAACAGCTACCGCGGCCCGCACCGCGGCCCTGAGGCGCACCTCTACGGTCCCGAGGCCGCGGCCGTGATCGCCGACCTGGTCAGGTCCGGACGCCCTCCAGCGGCGTTCGTGTGCGAGCCCTACTACGGCAACGCCGGCGGAATGGCTCTGCCCGACGGCTACCTCGAGCAGGTCTACGCCGCCACCCGGGAATCCGGCGGTCTCTGCATCGCCGACGAGGTGCAGGTCGGCTACGGTCGGCTGGGCTCCCACTTCTGGGGCTTCGAGCAGCAGGGCGTCGAACCGGACATCGTCGCTGTCGCCAAGGCGATGGGCAACGGTCACCCCCTGGGGGCGGTGATCACCCGTGGCGAGATCGCCGACGCTTACCGTTCGCAGGGCTACTTCTTCTCATCGGCCGGCGGCAGCCCGGTCAGTTCGGTGGTCGGACTGACCGTGCTCGACGTGCTCCGCGACGAAGGTCTCCAGGACAACGCCCGCACGGTCGGCGCACACCTGCGAACGCGGCTGCTGCGACTCGCCGACAAGCACCCGCTGATCGGCGCCGTCCACGGCAGTGGCCTGTATCTGGGCGTCGAGTTCGTCAGAAACCACGAGACACGGGAGCCGGCGACCGAGGAGACAGCCGCCATCTGCGAACGGCTACGGGAACTGGGCGTGCTGATGCAGCCGACTTCGGACCGGATGTGCGTCCTGAAGATCAAGCCGCCGCTGTGCCTGACCACGACGAGCGCCGACGTCTTCGTCGACGCCCTCGACGACGCACTCACCCAGGGATGGTGACACACGGTACGGGTGTACCTGTCGGAGGCTGTCCTGCGGCACCGATCAGCGGTGGCACCAGGTCAACACAGCCAAGTCAGAGCCCAGCAGCGAGCACACCGGGTGACAGCTGCTGACCTGCGTAGTCGCGCGTCGAGCCGGCTGTGGCCGCCCGGAGCCCGCGTAGCCAGTAAAACGTCCTCTCGCCGGCTCCCCAACACCCGCACCCACCCTGTACGACAACCTCGACCTTCAAGACCACAACCACCTCGGCGCCCGCGGGCCGAACAACGCTGCGGATCGTGCACGCCTCCCCGGTCGGAGTGGACCCGAACCCCGGCGCGCATGCCCGGGCACCGATCTTGGCGCCCACTTGTGAGCCGGTCGGCCCTTGGCTCCAACTGGCCGGCCACCTAGTAAGTGCCCGATCCGGTGATCTGCTGTGCAGTGACCACCTGGTTCGGTTCTCGGCGGCCGAAGGCCGCCGAGAACCGCCGTGGGGTGACCTGAGCGCTCAGATCGGACGGTGGCTGGTCGGGCTCAAGGCCGGTGGTTCAGAGCCCGGGTCAACTCTCGATTGGCAGCTCACGCCGCCTCCAACTCCTCTGTCCGTTCGTCGACTTCGCCCTGCTTGGCGGTAACCTCCTGCTCAAGGAGAGCGATGCGACGTTGGAGCTGGTCGATGTCGACGGGAGCACCGAGGCCGGATTCGGCCCAGACGGCATCGCCGAGCTGGGAGGACAGGCGGCTCTCCAACTGCCGGACCCGTGCCGCGAGGCGCTTGTTACGTTCCAGCGCGTTCGCGAGGTCGGTTTGCAGCGAAGTTCGGCTGACCGCCGCGACCCGCCCCTCCTCAGCGGGGGTGTTGGCGGCGGCGTGGACGCGTTCGAGCAGGTCACGATGGCGATAAAGGAAGGTCCGATCGACTCGGGCGGCTCTGGCGAGACCGGAGACGGTGATGTCCCCGCCGCTCTTGGCGGCGGCGTCGATGGCCTCACGTTCGCGTTCGGGCTGGGAGTCTAGACACGGGGCGGGGCGGCGTGGGTCGACGAGGCGGGGCCGGGGATGGTGGACGCCGCGGCGGGCCTGCTGGCCCGGCTGCGCCGTCTGCACCGCGACATCACCCTCGTCTGGGCCGACGGCGGCTACACCGGCGGCCTCGTCGGCTGGTGCCGGGACAAACTTGCCCTGACCCTGGAGATCGTCAAGCGCACCGACGGCATGGAGGGTTCGTGGTGCTGCCGAGGCGGATGTACCGTCGTCACGGCGGCGCCGACGCGGCTCGCCGCGTAGGGTTCAGGCCGATTCGGGTGCCCTGGCGGCGACGCGGTCCGCCCGCCGTCCCCGGTGTGAACACCGGGGACGGCGGGCGGAGTTGAGCGATGACGCCAAGATCAGGTCGGGTCGCCCTCGTAGTCGGGCCGGATGGCGAGCTTCTTCGCGTCCCAGAGTTCGAGGGTGCGCTTCAGGCAGTCGTTCTCGGAGGCCACGTCCATGGCGAGTTGCTGGCCGATCTCGTTGTTCCGCTCGTCCGCCTTGTTGTCCGCGTCCGTACCCGGCCTGCCGGCCTCGTGCGCATTGCCCATTTCGGTCGCGAAGTCCTTGCCCAGCCTCTTGGTGAGCATGCACTGCCAGAAGACGTGACGGACGGAGTTCTGCTTCTCCGGGTCCGTCATGTGCTCCACGACCTTGTACACCTGGATGTGTACGCCGATCCACGGGTAGAGCTTGTCCCAGTTCTCCTGCCTGCGGATGACGTCGAATTCCTCCTTGCTGATGTTCTTTCCGATCAGCGCCACGCTCTCCAGGATGCCGTCGAACCCGTTGCGCCGGACTTTGTCGCCGATCTTGCTCACGATGGCGGCGACCGTGCCCATCTTCTCCGCGCTGTCCTTCTTCCTGACGGCGTTGTAGCCCATCCCGACAAGCCCCGCCCCGGCGACGGCGACGGTCAGAGCGGTGGTGATGGCCGCCTCGGGAATGAGGACCACGGCGATGGCAACGCCGAGGAATGCTGCGAGGATGTCGCCGCCGATGCTGCGGGGGGCGATCCCGCCGGCCCCTCCGTCCCTCCGGCGGGCGGTCTCCAGCATGGTGTTGTAGACATCCTTGCTCGGAACCGTGTTGCACTCGCAGTGGAACTTGGCGTCGGAGGCCACGCTCATGGTCATCGTCCAGTCGCCCGCCTGCGGATCCTTGACGACCACAAGGCGCACCGAGTCGCCGGACATCTTGACGAGTCGACCGGCCTCGTCGACATCCTTGTCGTACGCGTTCCCGTCGGGGTCCTTGAGGCTCATGACGACCCCGTCGGGGAAGTCTACCGATTCGTCGTCCTTCGTGACCGCCGCATACAGGAACGGCGCATCCACACCGATGGTCATCGTGTTCGTGAGGTTGAACCGCTCCACGTTGTCCCAGCCGTCCGGGACCGCAACGCTGCTGACCTGGCAGTACATGCAGTCGTTCTCACCCTGTGACTGCGTCGTGGGCGCGGGTACCGGGCTCAGCTCGTCGCTGACGTCGAAAATGCCCCAGAGTCCGCCGACTCCCTTGTCCTCGATCTCCGTCGGCTCGTCGAAGTACTGGCCCGCGATGAGCGCCGGGGTCTGCTTCGCGGCCTCTTGCCAGTCGTCGCTGAGGGAGAGGCCCCACAGCCGCGAGGCGTACCGTGTGTACCCGTCGGGCGCCCCGTCCTTCTCTTCCACGTGACCCCAGAACCAGTCCGGGACGTCGTTATTGTCGAGGACGTCGAACTCGCCCCAGAGTCCGAGAGCGCCCTTGTCCACAATGCGCGTCGGCCGGTTGAAGTACTGCCTCTTGACCACGGCCGGACAGTTCTGGGCGACGCTCTTCCAGTCCGCGTCGTCGGGTATGTTCCACAGCCGGGCCGAGAACTGCCGCATGCCGTTGTCTTTGGTGCCGTCGTCCTGGAACTGCAGGGCGCTGGTCGCGTGCCCCAGGAAGCCCATGGAGTCCCACAGGTAGGAATTGGCCACCGGGACCGGCGGATCCGTGATGGGCGAGGACTCGGGGACCTCGTTGCCGGAGGCGAGGTAGAGGGCCTTGATGATGCTCTTGCCGTCTTCCCATACGTCATTGGAGAGTTCCCAGATGATGACGCCCTTGGCGCCGACTCCCTTGAGGAACTTCAGTTTGCTGACGGCGGTGTCCGGGGTCTCGAAATAGATATTGTGGGCGTACGGGTACTCGCCCGGAGGAAGGGGTTCGGCGAGCTTGGGGCGGGGCGTGCTCCCGTCCACCTTGATGTTCGCGTCCTCGGCGTCAAGGGCGTCCGGGAATTCGTCCAGGATTTCCTTGTACCGAAGCACCTTGTACCCCGGGGGCACCTCACCGGTCAGGTCGTCCGGCTCCTTGGCCGCGGCGAAGTCATAGCCGTAGACCGGCACGCCGGCGGCGATCTTTCCGCGGTCCACTTCCTGTCCCTTGCCCTGCCAGTTCAGGAAGAGCGGATTCGTCCAGTACCAGAGGCAGTCCTCGACCGACAGGATCGGATTGTTCTCCACAGCGTCGCCCCCCGGGGCGTCCGAACCAGCGCCCGCCCTGGCCCCCGGCCAGCCGCCCTGCTGTTCGCGGAGGTACGACTCCAGATAGACATCCGCCTCACGGATCTTCGCCGTGTCCTTCCCGCGGATCTTGTGCAGGGCGGAATGCGGGCCGACCGGGGACTTGTCCCACGACCCGGTGAGGTCGTAGGTCATCACGCCCACCCAGTCGAGGTGTTCGGCCATGTCCGGGTCGTAATTGTTCCCGTACCACGACGTGCCGAAGACGCCGCCGACACGATCTTGTCGGGCATGGCCTCCTTCAGCTTCTTGGCGAAGAGAGTCAGGCCCCGCCCCGCGGGATGCGGGCCGTCGCTCTTCATCCGGCCGCCCTGATCCCCCTGGCCGGGCCGGCCCCACCAGCACTCTAGGTCGAGATCGACGCCGTCCAGGCCGTTGTGGGTGACGTAATCCACGACGTTGCGCACGGCCTGGTCGAGCTTCGGCGAGGCCGGGTCGGTCCCGACGGCCGTCATCAGGTCAAGGAACGCGAAGTCGTTCGCGCCGCCCAGCGCGACCATGATCTTGGTCCCGTACACGTTCGCGGCTATGAGCACGTCCGCGAGAACGGCGCCGATCTCCCGGACCGACTTGGGGTCGAACGCGCCGGACTCCTGCTCGCTGAACGTCAAGAACGAAATGATGCCGTGCGTGATGTACTGATACATCTCGCCCTTGCCGTAGTCGAATCCCTCCTCTTTCCGCCAGGTAGGGATGTACGCGATGATGTTCGCCCGCTCGGTCTCCTTGTGCGGAGTCCTGTCGTAGAGCTCGTCGAAGAAGCGCCAGCCGTTCTTGTTCGGATCCCCCACCCCCGGCTCGTCGGCCCAGAAAGCGGCACGGAAAATGTTGCCCTTGTATTTGGCGACGGCTCCGGTCTTGTAACCGCTGGGATTTTCTTCCCACTTGGGTACGTCAGGGTAGTCCGACGAATTTCCCACTTGAACTCACTCCCGGTGGTGCGGTGCGTGCGGTCATGGCCAGCCAACCGGAGACTTCCTCCCCGTCCCAGACCAGAATCAGCCCCGCTGCCGGCTGTGAAGAACGTCTCCGCTGGCGCGCCGACTTGAATCGCTCGAGTGCAATGACCTGACACTCCAGCTGCCAGGGCTTCGGCATAGTCGTGTGATGTCCGGTTCGTGATCACCTGAGGCCGAATAGTGCGAGCGGGCGTTTCGGGTCGCGGGAGTTGGCGCGGAGTGCAGCGGCGATGTGGGTGCCGGCGATGCGTAAGGCGCCGATGGCGAGGTTGCGCCAGGTCGCCATGGTGCGGGGCGCGCTGCCGGTCCGAAGCTGTGAGGCGTCCTCGGCGAAGGTGTTGTCCCTCACGTGGTGCAGGGCCTCGATCTGACAGTGCGAGCGAATCATGTTCGCGAGCTGAGCGGGTGTGGCCTGCTCGGTGCTGAGAAGCCGTATCTCAACCGATCATGGAACGTGCGGGTCGAACAGGTTTCCCGCCGGGGTGATCTTCCCGGTGTACGCGCATGAAGACAGGGCCTCCCGGTAGCTCGGGGATGCGAATCTGACCGAGCAGTGCCGGGAGGCCCTGGTGTCGTTGTTGTACGCGCCCGAACCCGTTCAGTTCAACTCGGCTGCTCCATCGTGTGATTGCCTCGCGCACGTGTACGGCAACGCGGCCGACCATCCCGACCGGGTTCGCCGGTATCCCTCCGACATGACGGACGCGGAGTGGGCGGCCGTGCGGCCGTTGCTGCCCTCTCGGTTGCGTACCGATCTCCGCCACTCCCCTTCCCGGTCCCGGCCGGGCGACGGCCGCAGCTGGCTGCCTACTGTGGGCGCGTGACGACGCCTTCCGATGACACTGCCGGGTCTGAGCCGGTGCCCGTGCGGGTCGTTCTGCCCGCCGACCCCCTGCTGGGGACTGAGCCGCAGGAGGTCGTCGCACGGCTGTGGAAGCGGCGGCAGACGGAGACAGGCTGGTAGGGCTGCCGTCCTACCGAGTTCGTGAGGACGGCGACGTGGAGGCGGCGGAGTCACCGGGTGTAGGTGCGCGCCCCGGAGCATGTGCGGCGGGTCGACGGCGTCGACTACGACCAGGTCGTCACCGAGAAGTTGGAGCGGTCGCCGCAGTCGGTGGTCCGGGATGTCCTCGGGGAGCGCCGGCCTTCGGGGTGGGTGCTGGCGAAGGGTGCGCGGTGAGCGCGGCCCGGATCAGGGTGTCCTGCACGCGCCGGACTGCGATGAGGCACCACCAGGCCCACCGCAGTCCGGGGTCCAGTCCCGCGCCGGGCCTGGTGCGGCGACTACTGCGGGACGGGTGCCTCGCCGGATACGGCGATACCTGCCTGGTGGAAGTCGTCCACGGCTGCGGCTGTCGTGGCCGGGGCGACTCCGACGGAGTAGTCCAGGCGTACCCGTGCGCGGAATCCGGCCTTCACGGCGTCCAGCGCGGTGGCACGCACGCAGTGGTCCGTGGCGATGCCCACCACGTCGACGTCCTCGACCCCGCGGGCGCGCAGCCAGTCCGCGAGGGGGGTTCCTTCTTCGTCGGCTCCTTCGAAGCCGCTCTTGGAGGCGCTGTGGGCGCCTTTGTAGAAGACGGCGTCGACTTTGCCGCCGGTGACGGCGGGGGCGAAGTGGGGGTGGAACTCGCTGCCCTCGCCTCCGGCCACGCAGTGGACGGGGAAGCTGTCCTTGAAGTCCGGGGTCTCGGAGAAGTGACCTCCCGGGTCGATGTGGTGGTCGCGGGTGGCTACGACGTACTGGTAGTCGCGGCCCGCGCTCTGCTCCACCAGGTCGGCGATCTTGGTCGCGATCCGCGCGCCGCCCGGTACGGGGATACTGCCTCCTTCACAGAAGTCGTTCTGCACGTCCACGACGATCAAGCCTCGGCTCACCATGACCACCCTTCATCACGACGGAACAACCCCCCGCGTTCTACCGGCCCTCGCACTTCCCCGGGGGACATAGGCGGCTGAGCTCACCCGCACGGCTGAGGGTCTTCACCGCCGGAGCGATTCGCACCCGCCGAAGGCCAGGCCATGTACGGGGCCGGTGCCCCCCTGCCTGGTGTCATCGCACCGCCGTCTCCGGGCGGCCGGCCAGCGGCCCCGCCGCCCGGATGTGGCGGGCGGAGCAGGTCAGTTAGTGAACTGCCGGACAGTCCCTAACTACCGCATGTCCGACGTGCCGACGCCGTCGATGCCAGTGATGCTGGCGCTAGGGGCGAAGGTGTTGCTCTGACCGCTCATGAACGAGTCACCAAACACCGACACGACTTGATTGACTGATTCATCGCGGTTTTGTCCTCCGCTGTCTCCGAGCCCCAGGACGCTGGAAGCGTTGGCCGTGCCTGTGATCGTCAGTGTGGCCCCGGCGAGGGCGAGGGTGGTAAGTGCACGCTTGGTGGTGTTCATGTGCTGATAACGACCTTGCGCATGTGTAGTGACGACCATCCGACAAGCACTTCAAGCCCACCGGGACGGACCGATCCGTCGTCAGGCCCGTCACGCGACCCGTCGGACACGCCCTAGGAACGGGCCGGTCCGAGGAGCATTTGGTAGTAGCTCGGGTTCTCTTCCCTCGCGGTGTACTCGACGTCCCGGAAGCGGTCCGTCCATAGGTGCCACGCCAGACTCCCCGCCATCCAGCGGGCCATAGCCTCGACGCACCGCTCCAGATACGCCCACTCTTCGTCGCTGCAGTCCAGCTCCTGGCGAGCTGAAAGCAGTTCCTCTCGGGCCAGCTGAAAGTCCAGGTTCCGCCGATCAACCATCGCTGCGGCCTCCTACGCCGCTTCGGGCCAGGTAAGGGACCCGGCATGACGGAGAATGGCCACCACGTTGTTCACATCTCCCCGGGCGTAATCCTTGTTGAGGGAGAAGATGTCGTTGGTCCAACACGTGATGTCGTTGGCCGCCACGCGGAGGTTCTGGCACAGGTCGCTGGTGACGATGCGCTCGGGAAGACTGCCGCCCTGAGCCACTTCGATCAGGTCCCAGCAGATATACACAGCGCCCACGATCCGCCGGAAGGGGAGGTACTCCTCGAACGGCGGGGGCTCGCAGAACCGGCGATTGGCGATGTCACGGTTGTAGATCGCGACGTACTCGCACAAGTGGTCAGTGAAGCGCTTCCGCCATCCCTCGGACATTCGCGGGGCGGTGCGGGACCATATGGCGGCCAGCGTGCGGGTCACCACGGTCGTACGGCGTGGTCGGGCCGCTGACATCCCCGTTGCGCCCCCTCGACCATGCCCTGGCTGGAGTTGAGGATGAGGGAGGTGCGGGATGGGCGCCGCGGACGCAGCCGGAGATCAGGGCGCGCTCTGCCGGTTGCGCGTCGGTGGGGCCGCCGTGCCCGGCCGCCGTCAGCGCGGCGGCGTCAGGCGGGCAACGTCGGCAGGTGAGAGATCGGGGCGGGCACGGTGTAGGCGAGCGGGGTGGCGCCACCGTCCGGAGGCGTCACGGGCGACGTCGACGCGGACTTCCACCACCAGCTCGGGTTCCACCAGCGTGACGTTCAACGTCTCCCGGCTGCCCCACCCGGCGGAGAACGACCAGCCTGTCCAGGGATCACCGTGGCAGACTGGTGGGAGCGGCGAGTGTGCCAGTGACCGCGCCGATAATCGCGTCGGTGGTCTCGCGCACCTTGTACTTCCGCCACCCGCGCACCGAAGGCTCGTACACGCTGTCCAGCCGCTTGAAAAGCACGCCCTCCATCCCGACCGACGTCCACGTCAGCCACTCGCGCACAGTGTCTGGGTCGGTGGTCGACGGGCACAGTGCCCATGGGGCGGACAGCCGACGGGCGGCGAACACGGATTCAAGCGCGGTCCTGCGCCGGCGATACGGCCAGCTGGTCGTGTCGGTCCCGGACAGCCGCAGCAGATCGAACGCGGAAGCGCGCGGGTTCCCGGAATCCTGAACGTTGGGTAAGCCGGAACCTGCGCGCCAGCTGATGGCTGCGGCGATCCCACGCGCGGGTTCCGGCTTAGACATCATCTCATTTGGTGACTCTGCGGTAGCAGATGAGGGTGCAGGCGATACTGGTGAAAGCCAGGAAGTGCTCGGCTCTGCGCTCGTAGCGGCGGTGCAGTCGGCGGCATCCGGCGAGCCAGGACATCGTGCGCTCTACGGTCCAGCGGTGCAGGCCAAGGCGGGTCGAGGACTCGATGCCCTTGCGGGCGATGCGGTGCCGGATGCCGCGCCCGCGTAACCATCGCCGCAGGTAGTCGTAGTCGTATCCCTTGTCGGCGTGGAGCTTTGCCGGCCTGCGCCGCCGGCATCCGCGACGAGAGCGAACCGGCGGTATGCCCTTCACCAGCGGGATCAGTGCCTGGCTGTCGTGGAGATTCGCCCCCGAGATTCCGACGGACAGGGGCAGACCGGTCCGCTCGGTGACCAGGTGGATCTTCGACCCGTATTTGCCCCGGTCTACAGGATTCGGGCCTGTCAGATCCCCCTTTTCAGGGCCCGCATGTTCACCGAGTCGATCGCGCAGCGGGACCAGTCCAACTCGCCGCGGGAGCCGAGCTCGTCAAGGACCAAGCGGTGGAGCTTGGCCCACACCCTGGCCTTCGACCACTCGGCAAAGCGCCGGTGAGCGGTCGCCCCCGACGCCCGAACGACGCGGACGGCAGCTGTTGCCACGTGCAGCCCGACATGGCCACGAACACGATCGCGGCCAATACCTCCCGGTCACCGTGTCGACGCCGACCGCCACCCTGAGGCCGCGACGGAGCCTCCGGAACCACTCGCTGGAACAGCTCCCACAACTCATCCGGCACCAGCCGCTCAACGATCGAGACCACGACCGACAGCCTACCGATCCAAATGAGATGACTTCTTAGTGGTCTGTTCCGGAAGTCCTTCAGGGGTTGACTTCGGAGTCGGGGCCGTGTGTGGCTGCGCCAGATGTCGGGGGTGGCGAGGTGGAGGTGGAGGTGGCAGGCGCAGTCGAGGGCGTCTTCGCAGCGGTCGCTGCTCCGCGCCTTTGGCGCCCCCGGAGAAGCTCCAGGACCTCACTCCGCAGGAACGGCAGGTCACCGCCCTGGCGGCCGAAAGCAAGTCCAACCCGGAGATCGCCAAGAAACTGACCCTCAGCGTGCTGAGCATCCGTACACGCATTCACCGCGCCACGACCAAGCTGAACGACCGCGGCCGCGCCCAACTCGTCGTCATCGCCTGTCAGACCGGCCTCGTCCAACCCGCGCCACGGGTCAGGTGAGCACCGACGGTGCCTCCCCGGATTCCCCCGTGTCGGCGTCGTCCGGCAAACGGGTCAGACGGACGGCCATGTACGGGTGACCCGGCAGCTCCACGCGCGCGCTGGAGTCCGCCGTCACGCCGACACGGTCGATCGTCATGGCCCACGTGTCGATCACGTCGATCGCGTAGCGCCCGTTGGCGGGCACGCTGATGTCCCGGAACCGTGGGCGGTTGAAGCCGAAGTAGATGAGTTCGCACGCGTCCTGGACCCCGCCGCGGGGGGCATCCCAGTCGGAGGGCAGGGGGTCGAAGACGCTGGTGGGGGACTCGCGGATGATGCGGTGCAGGAACGCGATGCGTTCAGGGCTGGTCCCGGCCAACTCGCCGCCCTTGGACCACCACAGTTCCTCGGCGTCGTTGAGGTAGGTCTCGCCGTGCTGGACGTACCCGCCACGCACTGCGCCCTCCCAGCAGCGCCGCACAAGTTCCTCACCCGTGAGGTTCCCCCAGCCCTGGTCGATGTCGCCTTCGTACCCGCACTCGTCGATCACGATGGGCTTGCCCCACTGTTCCCGCCAGGTGTCGGTGTTCTCCGCGGTGCGGTAGACGTCGACGCGCTGGATGCTGCAGTGGGTGATCCACGGCTTCGCGTAGTCGTAGAACGGGCCGCAGTTGTGGATGGAGGTCAGGTGACCGAGCGGGTCCTCTTCGGCCACGATGCCGGCCAGACGCTCCCAGTCGGCCTCGCTCTTGGCCTCCACCAGGTCGTACTCGTTGGCCATCGACCACCACACGTTCGACAGCGCCGACAGCCGCCGGACGGCGTACCGCGTCAGCCGGTCGTCGGCGTCGCGTCCGAGCTGGGCGAAGCCCCACCGGTCGTAGGGGTGGAAGAGGACGACGTCCGCCTCGATCCCCAGCTCCCGCAGCGCGCGCACCTCCTCCTCGAAGCGGCGGAAGAACCGGGGGTCGAAGCGGGTGGTGTCCCAGCCGGCCGCCACAGAGCCGGGGAACGGGTACAGCTCGGGCTCGTCGGTGTTGTAGGCATACGCCTTGGGCAGCAGGCACATCCGCACCTTGGTGAAGCCGCTTGCCGCCAGCGTGCGCCGGGTTGCGGCCCGCAGGCGTTCGACCTGGTGCGTCCAGGCGTACGCGGTGGTTCCGATCGGCAGGTACCGGGTGCCGTCGGCGTACGCGAAGTGATGGCGCTCGGCCACCCGCACCGGACCGTGGAGGCCCGGAGCGGCCGGCCCGGTCAGGAAGTCGCCGGAGAGGCCGTCAAGCGAGCGTGCGGTGGACGATGTGACGAAAGTCCAGGATCCCTCGATGTCGGGCATGAATCGGATCCGGTACGTTCCGTCTCCGTCGTAGAAGCCGCCGACGCGCAGCTCGCGCTGCCCGTCGCTGAATGTTGCGCCGAGTTCGACATCGGTGAACGGGTTGCCGTGTGACGGTCCGTCGAGCTCGATCTCGAACACGTCCCATCGAGCGCAGTGCTCGTCGTGACGTATGCGGGCAGTAGTCTCGACATGGTGATCCATAAAACCCACGATAGTGGTCTGCGTCGTAAGTCCTTCGGGGGTTGATCACGTTTCCGGGGCGGTGGAGGATTCTTCTGGGTGATCGGCGGTGTACGCCCGACCCCACGCCCACAGAGGCTCCAGGCTGAATGATGGATCGTCGGGCCCGGTGCCGATACCTCGCCTCCTAGCCGGGTACGGGTGGTGGATCGTCACCGGGTTGCGGGACTAACTGGGGGGGTACCGCAGGGCGCGGTCCCGACGCGGATAGACCGCGCCTCACCCGCCATACCTGGGAGTTCAACGTGAACGGTCTCGACGCCCGCACCGCCGTGCTGCTGCTGGCGGGCGCCAGCAACACGTACGCCGTCGCCCCACTCCACAACCTGCTGCGGTGCCCCTGTCCAACAACCGATCGGTTGTTGGACAACGGCGCCCGAACGCCGACACGCCGGGCGGCAACCCGCTTCAGGTGTCCAACAAGGGTGTTCAACAATAGAGGGCGTCCAGGAACGCCCTGCAGCCCTTTTCTGTACGGTGCCGTGCATGACGACTACCGCTGAGTGGGCGGACGCTGACAGCCCGCTGGAATCCTTCCCTGCGACCTTCTCCGGGGCCCGGGTCGGGTACGGACGCGTCTCCACCAAGGGACAGTTGCTCGACCGCCAGATTACGGTGCAGGAGGCGGCCGGCTGCGTGCGAGTCTTCACCGACAAGAAGTCGGGCAAGAACGCGGAGCGCGAGGAACTGTGGAAGTGCCTCGACTACCTCCGCCCCGGGGACACCCTCGTGGTGCCCTCCCTCGACCGGTTGGGTCGTTCGATTCAGGATCTCATCTCCATCGTCTCCGGCCTGCGGAAGCGCGGGATCGACTTCCAGTCTCTGCACGAGTCGCTGGACACCACGACCCCGGGCGGCCGCCTGGTGTTCCACGTGTTCGCCGCGCTCACGGAGTTCATCCGGGAACTGATCGTGCAGGGCACTCACGAGGGGCTGGCGGCGGCGCGGGCCCGCGGGGAACGCATCGGCCGGCCGCCCGCGATGACGGAGGAACAGGTGCGGCACGCTCGCGCCCTGCTGACGGACCCGGAGAACACGATCACGTCGATCGCGAAACTGCTCGGGGTCTCCCGTACGACCCTGTACAAGTACGTGCCCGAACCGAGGGTTGGCCGCGACGCACTCGTGTCCGGCGACCGGGGTCCGGCCCTACCTGGACCCCTGTGACCATGTGGCACGTCCCTCCGGCCCCTCCCCGGTTATCGGATCAGGGAGCGCAACACGGGGACGCTGACGCCCCCGCCGGTCAGTCCGGCGAGGATGGCTCCGGCCAGTGGGCTGCCGCTGAGGAAGGTGAGACCTCCGCCCACGCAGCCGATGAACAGCGCTGCCAGGAGTACCACCGTGGTGTGCACCGTAAGGAACGGGGGCACGTCCGCTGAAGGCACAGCGGGGCGATGTCCTAGGCGTGAGGTACGTTCGTTCATGGGTCTCCTGTCTCGATCACAGCGGTATGGGACCCGACGACAGGCGAGAGGGAGATCCAGCGGGTGGCGGCAGCTGTAGGAGGCGGGCCGCGCCCGAGGATCTCCCTTCGTCATGCGAAGGGTTGGCGCACCCTCGAATCTAAGGCACGGGGCTGACAACCGCGGGAGGTCATGGGGTTGTGATCGCTCAACTCAACGCAGTGGAGGGAGAATTATGAGCACGCCACTGACAATGATGCGGCGAGGAGCGAAAGCCGCAGTTCAGCGGGCATCTGCCGCATTTAACTTGTCGCCGTTCAGTTGGACGTGCGCGTGACGGACCTCACGATCACGACGTGTCATGCCTGTGGGGAGCCGAGCCGATCTACGTCTTGACCGGGGAGCACTTCTTGCCGGGCCCCATCACGTACGTCTTGTACTTGCCACCCTTGGCCACGCAGTTCGCGCCGCGCTCGATGTCGACGTTGTTCACCAGCAGCGCCTTGCGGTAGTCGCCGACGTACTCGAAGTCAACAACCCAGCACTACGCGGACGCCAACCCCGTGAAGGCCTTCTACAGCTTGATGAACACCTCGACCTTCTCCACGATGAAGTCCGGCACCGGCTTCAGGAACACGACGACGGCATCGTCCGCGGATCTGTCGCCCTTGCGGTTACGGAGCGCGCTGTTCACGGTCGAGGCCGGGTGAGGTCGATGGTGCCGAGGGGAGACGCGACGATCGAGCCGCTGACAGAGCCTCGGCCGGAGTCGCCCGAGATGCCGTCGTTCTTGGCCCAGCTGTTCTTGAAGCGGTTCGTGAGTTCGGTGACCTGGGGATGTAGATGTAGCGGGGCTCGGCCATCAGCGCAGATCTTGCGGTCTGCGTGCATGACGGTCGTACTGAAGGTAAGGGCTGAGCTCCACCTGCGTCGACTCCTTGCCCGTCAGGAACTGGATGTCGTCGACCATCAAGATGTCCATCTCCCGGTACCGCTTGCGGAAGGTGTCGCCCTGTCGTCCCGGATGGAGTTGATGAACTCCTGGGAGCTCACATAGCGCAGGTGCGCTCGCTGACCAGTTCGGTGCCGTCACTGTTACCGGCATAACTGTGACACCGGAGAGCCCACTGATGCGGCTCCGACCGTCCTCCTGATTGCCCGTCACGGGGCTCTGGGCTCCGGAGACGGGGAGCTTATCCGGGATCTATGGGCCGGATGCCTCCGCCGGGCATCGTGCTGCCCGGCGGCGCGGTCGCGAGCGGGACGCCTCCCGCGACCGCGCCGCCGGGGTCAGCGGAGGGCACTCGCCGCTCTTGCCCTCAGCATGGGGCGCTCCCCCATGATCTTGACTTCGGGCAACAGCACCCACATCTCCTTGCCGGTTGCCTCGTGGCGACACACCAAGATCGTTTCCCCTGTGGAGCCGTACCAGGGCGACACCCTCTCCGTCCTGAACGTGATCGCATCGCTCATCACCAGCCTCTTGATCTTTTGGACCGTCTCGCTCCGGTCCATGTGGTCCCGGATCGCCCACAGGTACGCCAAGTCGGACAGGAGGAAGATTGCGAGGTGCGAGCCCCCAAGCATCGGCACCAGCGCACAGACGACGATGATGGCCACGCCGGGCGTCAGGTAGAGGGCCAGCATGCCGACCGCCCTCGCGACGTGCACCGCGACCGTACCCGGGTGCCGCTTCATCAGCTGCGCCGTCTCCTGCTGGGTGAAGTCGAACATCTTGGTCGCCACCACCGCCGCGCGCTGTTGTTCGGGCAGCCTTCGCACCGCGTCCCGGACCACGACGCGATCGGTGACGACGGCACCGACATCCGGGCCGGGCGAGGCATCGGGGTTCTCCTCCCGCTGGTGCGTGGCCTCCCACTCCCGCTCCTGGTGCAGCCGCTCTGCCCGGTGCCCGACCTCGCGCCGCAGCGCGGTGTAGAGGTAGGCGCGCGGTTCGCGCAGCACCTGCGGGGTGCGCAGGGCGTTCTCGAACACCATCTGCACCAGGTCCTCCGCGCCGACCACGGCCTCGGGGATGCCGCGGACGCGCAGCAGTTGGGCAGCCTTGGCGGTGAACTCCTCCCGGTGGGTGAGGTACAAGGCAGCCAGCGCCGCGGCGTTCTCCGGCCGGATTTCCACGGTCTCAGTCACGGCTCTCCCCCCGCTTCCCCCGGACTGCGCCGGCTGCAGCTCCCCTGGCACGGATGATCTCGGCCTTTCCCCGGGCCCGGTTCCGGTAGGCCAGACTGTCCAGCAGGGCTCTGACCCCGGGCAAGAGCACGGCGGCCGCGAACAGCGCGATGGCAACGAACTCCACTGAGCAACCTCCTCCAGTGTGCGGCTCCTCAGCGCCCCAGGGCGGGGCCGCGGCCGTACACAACTGGAGAGGACCCAGGCGCCGGTTCTCTTGACACCTCCTCCAAGATTTTTTTCCGGGCGTCCGTCATCTCCCGCCAGGCGACGGCTTCACGGGCGGGTGCGAGCTCGTGGTTGCTCCGGCGTGCGTCCGGGACGGGTTGGTCGTTGTCGTCAGTGGAGGGCGTGACGACGTCCGCCTCCCCTCTTCAGGAAGGACCACGAGCATGGCCGGTGCCCGGATCATGACGGCCGAGCAGGCGCGAAGCCTCTTCGACGGCGTGGCCGTCGACCGGATGCGTACCGAGGCGGAGCGCTGGCACGAGTTCCTGCAGGCGCGGTTCGAGCAAGCGGAACGGCGGCCGAAGTACCACCGGATGCTCGGCGAAGGCGTACGGCCGGCTGACCGTGCACCTCGACCACTACGACACCGAGCAGGCGTTGGAACAGCTCGACTGGATGCGGGGGGGGGAGGCGCAGTTCTTCGCCAACCACCCGGAGTTTCCCTTGGGAGAGGCCGACGCGGAGGCGGCATGCCGTGGTGGCGTCCCAGCCGCACGCGCCCGGGGGTAGAGGCTACCGTGCCGCCTCCCGGACGGTCGCGGCCGGATCCGAGTCGCCGGTCCGCAGGCACCGGAAGCCGTGCAGCCACGCGAAGCTCCTTTCCACGCCCCAGCGGCAGGTACCCAGGCCGGTGCCGTGCAGGGTGCCGCGGCGGGCGATCGCGGGCACGATCCCGCGGGCGCGGACCTGGTCGCGGTAGATGTCGTGGGCGTAGCCGCGGTCCGCGAACAACGAGTCCGGCTTGCGCCGGGGACGCCCGACCCGGCCGCGGACCGGCGGGATCGCATCGAGCAGGGGAAGCAGCTGAGTGACGTCGTTGCGGTTGCCGCCGGTCAACAGGACCGCAAGCGGAGTGCCGTGCCCGTCGGTGATCAAGTGGTGCTTCGAGCCGGCCCGGCCCCGGTCGACCGGCGAGGGCCTGTGTGCTGCCCCCTTTTAGCGCCCTGACGTGGGAGGAGTCGACCACGCAACGGGACCAGTCCAGACGTGAGGCCGCGTTCAGCTCGGCCAGCAGGACCTCGTGCAGCCGCTGCCACACGCCGGCCCCGTTCCAGTCCCGCAGCCGTCGCCAGCACGTCATGCCCGAGCCGAAACCGAGTTCCTGCGGCAGGTACTCCCACTGGATTCCGGTGTGCAGCACATACAGGATCCCGCACAGCACCTCCCGGTCCGGCAACGGCTTACGGCCCGGATACCGGAAGCGTCGCTCGCGCTGCGGCAGCAGCGGTTCCATGTGCTCCCGCAGTTCATCCGACACGACCCACGGCGATGTCCCCACACCGCACCGAACGCTCAACTCCCGCCCAGGGCACGGCAACCAGGACCGATCCACCTCATTGTGTTAGCCGTTGTAAGGGCCGGGCATACCCACCATTTTAATGAGACCTTTCGATTCCCGTTGGAGCTGCCCCACTTTCGAGATTCAGACAGTCTCGACGCGGAGAAGGTGCAAGCCCGAGAGCGCTGCGATTCTCTCCTCCGGCGCCTTTTTCCATAGTTGACGTAGACGAGAACTTGGTAGTCGGAAAATCCTGGTTCCGCATAGTCCCCCTCCTTGTCGGGCAAGTGCCGCTCGACAGAGATCTCCATTCCCTCGCTGTCGCGATTGAAGAAGTACTCTGCACCCTTGAACGAACTCTCCCTAAGGGTGAATTCAGCGTCCAATGCCTCACCGATCAACCGTGCAACATCAGCGACAGAAGACCCGTTTGATCCGAATAGCGCGAATCGAGACGACACCATCACTCCTTGTAGATCATTCCGGTCGGATAATGATACTCGGAGCCCTGCCGATCGAAACGTCGGCCGGTGTCGACTCCCCCTTCCAGGGCATTCAGCTGCTGGCCCCGGCCACCCTGCTGTCCTTCGACGTCGCCACCGGCTCCCTGACCCAGACCGGACTTGCGGGCTGTCTCGACCAACAGCACGGCGCCAGCCTGCGAGACCACCCCGCGACCACCGCCCTCGACACGGACACACGGGTAGGACCCGATAGTCTTCTTCACCTGAGAAGTGCCTCCGGCTATGGCAGGAAAAAGGATCTCGACAATCCTCATTCTTGCTGGTCAGAGGCACTTTTCGCTTACTTGATCACCCGCTGGACACCGCACCTCGTGAAAGCGCGAGGTTAATACGGCAGGTCGGAGATCTCGTAGCCGGTTAGTCCAAGCGCTCCGACTGCGGGAAGGATCCTGGCGAGATACCACTCAAAGTCGACATAGTCGTCAACATCTCGGCGATAGACAGTATCCACCCTAGGGTCCAGCAAGATCCTATGGCCGGCAGACAGCAAAAGGAAGGAGCCTCCGATACCCGTCGCCTCCCAGGTGAGGATTACAGCGCAGGCTCCGTGGGATTGACGCGCTTGCTCCATCTCGCCAATAACAGCAGAGTCAGCACCGAGAGCCTTGTTCTCCCAATCGGTCATATCGGACTCCACGAGGTAGCTAATACCTCCACCGTCATCCAATCTCCAGCCGCCCCGTACCAGCGATCCAATAATATCTGGCACGGAAATCGTGTCACCGAACTGGAATTTGATACTGACGTTCCTACTCATGAAAATCCTCCCAGTCGCTCCTACCGGAGGGATGCACGTCGGCATCCCTCCGGAATCCATCTTACCTACCGAATCACCCTACCCCCGCGGGACAACCTCCCATTCAAACCCCTTCTTCTGGAAGTAATTCTGCATGTTCTGCGGGATCGGATTCTCAGAGACCACCCGGAAATCTGCACCATTCTCCACCGCAATGCGACGCGACTCGCCAAGTTTCGACTTGAATCTGAGCATTTCGTCAGCGTCCTCATTCAGGCGCTCCCAGTATTTTCCACTCTTTGCTTCATACCACACCTCCCGGGAAGATCCTTCAGGGGTGTAGCGGCCGTCGAATTTCCTTTTCCCTACTTTAAATCCGGGCTTTCCGTCCGAACCTGGCTTTCCACCGAAGCGGTTCATTAGAGCCACTTCGTAGGCGTCCCCACTCAGTTGTTGCACACGGCCTTTGGAAAGAGGAGCCTCTGGCCCACTCGGACCCTTTTGCCCGGGTCGACCGCCAGAACCTGGACCAATCGGAGCAACCCCGATCAACATGTTCTCGCAGGGATATCCAGGGTTACATACAGGACCCTCAATAGCCCACCGAATGAATTCCCTGAGGCCGAATTCTGGTTGCGGACCATGGAAGGTATCGCGATTGTTTCCCAGGTTCAGATGGACATCGACGTTTCCGATGCAGTGCCCATAAGCGCATGACAGGACTTGCCCGTCGCTGTTCCACATGGTCTGCCCGGAGCTGTCGGTGCTCGCCGTCCCCCCGGCGTCGTAGAGCTCCGGATACTTTTCTTTACGCTTCTTCTCGTACTCTTGGACAGCATCGACGCTGCCGCAGGGCCCATCTTGCATGCACACCCCAAGCCCGGAAGGATCGCTCGTGGTCACCGGGGTGTTGTTCGCATAGACGTAGCCGTTGAGTGACTGGTGCTGGTCCAAGGTGAGCAGCGGGTCGATGCTGATGAACTGCCCGATGCTCGGGTCGTATTCACGCGCACCGACGTGGGTCAACCCTGTCGAATCGTCGGCCGGCTTGCCTAGAGGTTGTCCCGTAACCGGTGGGGCGGTTGGTGCGTTGGCGGGGCATGGGTGGGGTGATCTCAGCGGATGATCCGAAGTGGATCGAGCCGTTCTCCGGGCTGACCGAGGTGCAGTTCGCCAGGCTGGTGGCGTTGGTACGGCGTCGCGGTGGTGACGTTCAGCGCGGCCGTCCCTGGCGGCTGCCGCTGGAGGACCGGGTGTTGCTGGTGGCCACGTACTGGCGCACGAACCTGACGTTGCGGCAGGTGGCGCCGCTGTTCGGGGTCTCGAAGTCCGCGGCCGACCGCATCCTCGATCACCTCGCACCGCTGCTGGCCCTCTCGCCGGCCCGCCGGCCGCGCAAGGACACCGTCTACATCGTCGACGGCACCCTGGTGCCCACCCGGGACCGGAGCATCGCCGCCTCCAGCAAAAACTATCGCTACTCGACCAACCTGCAGGTCGTGATCGACGCCAACAGCCGCCTGGTCGTGGCGATCGGCCTCCCGCTGCCCGGCAGCCGCAACGACTGCCGAGCCTTCACCGAGTCCGGTGTCGACCGGGCCTGCCGCGGAGCCCCGACCATCGCCGACGGCGGCTACCAGGGCACCGGTCTGCTCATCCCGCACCGCAAACGACGCGGTCAGACGCACCTCAGCCCACGGCAGGAAGCGGAGAATGCCGTCCACCGACGGGCGCGAGCGCGGGTGGAACACGCCCTGTCCCGGCTGAAGAACTGGAAGATCCTGCGGGACTGCCGGCTCAAGGGCAACGGCGTTCACCAGGCCATGCTCGGCATCGCCCGGCTCCACAACCTGGCCCTCACCGGATAACTCACGCCCCATACGGGACAACCTCTAGATGATCAATTCCAAGGGATGCCTGCGGAGGGTGTGGGATGGGCGGTGGCCGAAGCCACCGCGAGACGGTCAGGCGGCGGGCTGCCGGCCCTGGTTGTCGAGGTGGCAGCGGGCGGTCAGGCGTCAGGGGCGACTTCGGGGTGCGTGAACCGCACGGGCTTGCCCAGCGACCGGGCGTAGGCGATTTCGGCTCGGGTGCTGTCTCCGATGTAGTCGCCGACTACGAGCACCTCATCAGCGAGCCGGATCTTCGCCCGGTGCAGATCGTCGAGTCGAACCTTCAGCGCCTCGGCCTCGACAGGATCGGACCAAAGTTCGTGCGGCGACTTCATGTCACAGCCCGGTTTGACGATAATCTTTCCGGCTTTGGTCTCCCGCAGATCGGCCTCGTTCATCTCGGTCATGAAGCGGGTGGAGCCGCAGATCACGACGATACGCGGGAGGCTCAACAGCTTCTTCGCGGCGGCGAGCTTCTCCTCGGGGGTGAGCAGTTGCGGGTATGACACTGGTTCCTCCTGGTGGTGTGGCGGACCTGACCGGGCAAGCCGAAAGGGCCCGTGGACAAGCCTCCCCCGAACGGGGGCTTGCCCAGGTCATCCCGTCGGCGCTGGGCTGGACCTCGCGGCCGAAAATCCCGGTCGCGGCGAAGGAGGAACGGGTGCGCAGCTTCGAGACGGGACAGACGGTCGTACGGCGCGACGTGCACCGCCCCGGCCACGTGTGGAGCGAGCACGCACTGCGCGTCGTCGCCGACACGAGCGAGGCCCTGGTGGCGGCCTGTCCGCCAGGAGCAGAGACCCGCTGGCCCGCCCTGTACGTCAAGGCCCGTGGGGACGGCGACCGTGCGGTGCGCACCGAGGCGTTCGACGCGATGGCGAGTGGCGTGGGGGAGCTGGCGGCCGCGGTGTGGCAGGAGACCGAGCTGCTGCTGTGGAAGCCGCCGACGGCGTGGTTCAGCGTCAACGCCTTCTACACCGCCGGCGGGCTGCGGAACTGGTACGTGAACTTCGAGCGCCCCACCACTCGGACCGGCGATGGGTTCGACACCTTCGACCTCACCGTGGACCTGGTCGTCGACCCCGACCTGACCAGCTGGCAGTGGAAGGACGAAGACGAGTACGCGCACGTCCGGCGGCTCGGAATCGTCACCGACACCGAACACCAAGCCGTGGACGCTGCCCGCGACCAGGCCCTCGCGATGCTCGAGGAACGCTCTGGCCCGTTCGCCGACGCCGCCTCGTGGTCGGCCTGGCGGTGGAACCCGGCCTGGCCCGCCCCGACACTTCCACGCCCCGCGGCGGCCGGACAGAGGGTTGCACTGACAGGCGGCTGAACCGTTGGCTGGACGGTTGCCTCCAACGGGGGACCGAAGGTGGGACGGGAGGTGGGAGCCCACCCAACCGGACACCCTCCATTCCGGCAGGTCAGCCCCAGTGGGCAAGCCGCCCAAAGACGATGACACCTCTTCCCCACGCGACAGCCGAAGCAGTGCGGCCTCGCGCCGATGGTCGGCGGCTCCTTACTCTCCGCCGTCGGCGGAATGGAGCTGGAAGTCGACGACGACGCAACCAACCTGTCCGGCATCGGTGCGGCCGATCCAGACGGGATAGGCCCCGTCGCCCCGGCCGGCACGGAAGGCGATGAGGTTCGGCTCGGGCTCCGTGCTGGGCAGTTCGACGGTGAAATGGCTGTCGAGGGGTATGAACAGGTCCTCGTCCAGCTGGTCTTCGATCACCGTCCGAGTCGCATCCATGAAAGCCACTGTGCCGGTATCCACGCCAACCCCGTAGAACTGGCCCTCGCCGAGCAGCCCCAGGTCCTCGTCGGGCCGGAGGGCCATTTCCCACTCGCGGGGCGGGATGTCCAGGAACGTCACCCTGGCCGCAGCGACACCGGCCCCGCGTGTCGTGCGCAAAAGCGACAGCGTGACCGGGAACTCGCCCGGTGGCACAGCGACGGTCCGCGGGGTCTCTCCGATCCAGCCGGGGTCCGAGACCGCCAGCTGCCCTGACGTGATCCGCAGCAGGCCGGCGTCAACGGGCTCGACGACGGCCGGCCCATCCGGAGTGTCGCACGCGCCCGGACTGAACAGTTGCTCAATTCTGGCGGCACGCAGCGGTCCCGATCCTTCGTCCACCGACACGTCGCTCAGGACTACGGTCGTGGCGGGCTTGTGGCCCTGCTGGGCGAGGAACGGCGCGAACACCTGCCAGTCGCCGAATTCCGGTACGGGGCAGAGGAAGCTTTCGACGGGCGCCGGGAACCGCCGCACTGGGACGTTCGACGGGCCGGATGTTCGAGCGTGCAGTGGCTCCGTCGACGCTCCCCTCGGCCCGGCGAACTCGGACCTCACCTCGACCTGCCCGTCGGCCGAGACGGTCGTGGTCTCCTGAACATCCCACTTCCCGGACGAGTGCTCCTGCTCGTTGGAAAACTGCCATCGGGTGTTCCGGTGAGCCAACAACATCCCTGTGCTGTGCGGCTTGAGGTCGATCATCTGCATGCGCCAGGACCTGTCGTCGAACAGATACACACGCCACATCCGGCGCGGCCAGTATTCGACCAGTGCCAGCGGTCGCTCCCGCGCGGACAGCAGAACCGCGTAATCCATCCCGGCAGCATGTCTGCGTGCCGCGACCGCGCGCGACATCGGGTCCGGATGGGTCATTCCCCGCTGGGAACCCCACATTTCGCCGTACGACACATCAAGACTGTCGAAGATCACAGCCGCGCATCTCCCCCCGTGCCACCAGCCGCCCCCGAGCAGTGGCGCTCGACGGGTGACCCTGCCGCATCGCCCTGCCCTTCCGGAGCCTCGTTGTGCCGCCAGTCTGCCACTGAGGTGTGACACAGAGGATTGTGGGAGGCCAGCAACCTGGGGTTACCGACGAAATGGGCCGCCCCAGGTGACGAAACACAGTCGGTTCGGCGGGCACCATCGGTGATGCGTACGTTCGCGTCAGCGCCGACGCTCAGGGGCGGGAACGTGGACACTCCTGCGCAGGAATCCAACCCGGCGGAAGCCACGTTACGGCTGGTCAACGAATTCCGTCAGTTGCCCACCCGACCCGGCGAGCTCGTCAGGTTGCGCTGGGTGTTGCGCCGGATGTTGCGCTGAGCGTTGCGCTAGGTGTTGCGGGACCTGTAGATCCCCTCTCACATCTGTGCATCTCAGTAAGAAGCTGTTGTCTTTTCGATCTTGAGCGGTGGCAGTCGAACGCGGGTTTCCGGTCGGGTGATCCTGCCGTGGCGAGAGCATGAGGAAGGGGCCTCCTGAACAGCTCGTGGGTGTCGAATCCAGAGAGCAACAGGAGGCCCGTGTGCCGCAGTCTTCCGTGTTGATGGCCGGGCGGTCCAACTCGGCCGCTCCAACGTGTGATTGCCTCGCGCACGTGTACGGCAACGCGGCTGACCGGCCCGACCGGCAGCGCCGGTACCCGTCGGACATGACGGACGCGGAGTGGGCCGAGGTCCGGCCGCTGTTGCCGGTGCCGGGGTGGATGCGCGGGCGGGGTGGCCGGCCGGAGGGATACTGCCACCGCGCGCTGCCGGACGCGATCCGGTATCTCGTGGACAACGGGATCAAGTGGCGTGCGATGCCGGCCGACTTCCCGCCGTGGGACCGGGTGTATGCCTTCTTCCGCCGCTGGCGCGACCACGCCCTGGTCAGGGAGTTCCATGACCGGCTGCGCGCCCAGGTCCGCGAGCGGCTGGGCCGGGACGCGGAGCCGACGGCCGGCGTGATCGACTCGCAGTCGGTCAACGCGGACGCCGTCGTCGGCGCCGACAGCCGCGGCTTCGACGGCGGCAAGCTGGTCAACGGGCGCAAGCGGCACGTTGTGGTCGACACCCTCGGCCTGCTGCTCGGCGTGATGGTCACGAGCGCGGATGTCGGCGACCGCGCCGCCGCCCAAGTCCTGCTGCGCCAAGTCGCCGACGCCCACCACCTGCTGGAACTGGTCTGGGCCGACGGCGGCTACACCGGCAGCCTCGTCGAATACTGCCTGGCCACGTTCGCGCTGGTGTTGGCGATCGTCAAGCGCAGCGATGACATGCGCGGCTTCGTGGTACTGCCCAAGCGGTGGATCGTCGAGCGTCTCTTCGCCCACCTGATGCGCACCCGCCGCCCGGCGCGCGACTTCGAACGCCGCACCACCAGCGCCGAGGTGATGATCTACTGGTCGATGACTCTGCTCATGACCCGCCGGCCGGCCCGCTCACCCCGCGGGCGGGCGTGAACCGGCCCGGCGCCGGCTCGGCCAGCCAGCCACGCGCGACCAGGCGTTTCGCCTTCGACCGCAGCGCCTCCACCCGCGCCGGAACCACGTCCATGCCGAACAAGGCGGCCATCTCCTGGCAGGTCAGCGGTCCCTGCCCGAGCCGGGCCCGGTCCGCGAGCGCGGTGAGGACGCGCTGGTAGTCCACCGACAACACCGACCACGCAACCCCTTCACGCCACACCGGCACCTGCGACTTCGCCTTCGCCGCTCCCGGCGTCGGCGATGCCTCCCCGGCCTGTCCATCGGCGGTCGGTGCTGTCCGGCCGGCCTGGTCAGGGCCATGCCCGGTCTCGTCCGCCGGGGCAAGCACCTCATCCACCCGCGAGCGAGCGATGGCCCATTCCTTCCAGTCCCGCTCGGCCACGGCCAGTTCAGCCTGGATGCGATCGGCCTCCTCCCGCAGCTCGTCCATGCGGCGGCGAGCGACGAGCTCGCGCTGTCCCAGCAGTCCCACGACCGACGGCATCCATGACCTCCACAGCAGCGGCGACACGACAGACCACCACTCCCACAGGATCGTCGACCCTATGCCCGACCAGCGAAAACGCCGTCCTCAAGCCCGGAAAGACAACAACTTCTTAGGGAGCTTTGCCTAACCCGCGGGAGAGTGCCGAGAGGACACGGAGGTTGGTGAGGATCGGGAAGTTGTATCTGAAGGGTCGAGGGCCTACCTGGTCGGAGGGGCCGTCGAAGCTGCCGTCGGCATTCTGCCGCTCCGCCAGCCACTCAGTAGCCGTTCGCATCACACCCTGTTCCTTTGGGCGGTGTGTGATCAGCGCGGCGACAGCGTTCGATGTGCTGTTGGGGTCGCTGGGGCTTGCCGGGTTGGTTCCCCACCCGCCATCCGGGCGTTGGGTCTTGATGAGGCGGTGGCAGGCATAGTCAATAGCCTGCTGTATCGGCGCTCCTTCACCGGACCTGAGCGCCAGCGTGGCCTGACAGATCAGAAGGGGTTCACTGGTGGCCCAGTTCTCGGGCCAGGCTCCCTCGTCGGTCTGACTGCCAATCAGGAATTCTATGGCCTTGGACAGGCTGGAAGTGAGCGGCCTTCGGGGTGGCGTGAGTGCCATGATGGCATTGGCGGTCATCTCTGCCTCTGGCCGATGCCCGGGCAGGTAGGTCGGGAATCCACCCGCAGGGTCTGCGATCTGTTCCAGGTACTTCTCTGAGGCGTTGATCTGAGTCGCGTATGTGGCATCCGGTGCGGCACGCAGCAGGGAAAGGCACCAAGAGGTGGTGTCGACATCCGTCTGGCGAGTTTTCTCTGTGTAAGGCCAGCCGCCGTTCTCGTTCTGATGGCACGAGACGAATTCCTGCATAGCGCGTGTTGCTTGCGGGTCGATTTCCAATGCAGCCAGGGCTTGACCGCCGAGAGCGGTGAAGAAGACGTCATGCCCGACCATCGCCGGGATCCCGCCATCGGCGTTCTGCACGGAGGAAATGGCCCTGATGCCCCGGGCTATTAGGGGGTGGCCTGGATGAATAGCCGCCACTGCGTGCAAGGCCACCAGGTGGGCCAGGGTGTAACCCTCCCAGATCGTCTGGGTGCTGCCGCGCTCCAACTGCTGGACAAGGTGTATGCAGTGTTGTCTGTCGCCGCGCGCCCGAAGAATCTTGATGGCGGTCAGCATGAGCTCACCTGCTGGCGTACGGGTCTCCGGGAAGTGCTCGTCTACCGGACGAGTATCTATGCTGTGCCGTATCAGCCCTAAGATCTCGAAGAGCGTTTGGAGCAGTATCTTTTTTCGCATCCCGGTAAGGTGGTCGAATGAGGATATGAACTGTTCGGCCCTGTCGTTGGGGCGGGAATGCACCGATGCCGCCAGTAGAGCGTCGAGTGGATTCGAGTGCGAGCTGTCCAGCAGATACCTGGTGAGCCGCGCTTGCATATCCGGCGCGGCGTTCTCCTGCTTCAGGAGCGCTAGAAACAGTGCCGACTCGAGCCGACGACTACGACACCGGCCGCGAATGGAACCGTCCGCACCGAGTTGGCTGAGTACGTAGTGGGCGAGCGCGTCCCGGCTTGATCGCAGTACTGCGAGGCTGTTCATAGTGTTCCTTTTTGGAATCCGGCTTCCTGGAGGAGTCGCAGTGCGAGGGCTGATTCCAGGATTCAGCTGTGGAAGGCGTCCCGGACGGCGCTGGAACCGTCGATCCGGGTTGTGATTCGGTCCCGAAGCGCGGAAGCGGCCATGGGCAGGTCCGCGGGGAAGATCGCTGGGTGCCAGAGAGGCTGTGGACTGGGGCGCGGAACCCTCACGATGTGCTCACCTCCGTCGGGTGATGTGCCGGCGCATCCTGTCCGGTCTACTGTTCCGTGTCATCAGATGGCTCGGGTCCAGATACGAGGTGGTCAGACCACCACCAGGCGATGGAGTCGATGTCCGGGGGACGCGGGGAATTGTCGGTAGGAGTTTCCGAGCACATCGAGCTCACCAGGATGGGAGTCTGCATGCCGGTGGTGGGACTGCCCTCGCCAAAGCGGTAACGAACCGTGCTCAGGCACCAATCGAGGGAGCCGCGGATGTAGTGGCCCAGGCTTTGTGCGTACCGGTCCGCATGGGGTGCTGCCCCAGTTCCAAGCGCGCCGAGACTCAGGAAACGGCACATGGTGCGGTCACGCAGTCGGATAGCGGCGGCGTAGGCGCCCTGGAGCGAGTCACCACGCGTACGGCGCAGCACTTCGATCAGGTTGTGATCGTGCTGTCCGCGCTCGCATTCCTTGGGAAAGGAACAGATGTCGCTATCCCAGATGGAGATCGAGGCCGCCATTTCCATGAGGGCTGCGACGCGCTGATCCGATGCGGGCCTTGGGTCTAGTCGGCCGTTTGCTGCCAGAACGAGTTGCGTCACGGCGAGCGCTCCGCCTGCATGCATGCGCAGTGCGACGTAGTCATTCAAACTCGGCTTCACGTCGTCGGCAGCCATGGAGGCCAGACAAGCCTCGGTGAAGAGGTAGCCGCGCATCGCTTCGGTCCAACTGCTCACCCACCCCGGCGCGACAGCCAGCAGCCGCGTGCGGATGTCGTGGAGTGCCGCCGCGGTGGGACTGTCGCTGATCCGCGCCTCTGGCACATCAAGGACGCGCCGCAACTGTGCGACTGTCAGCATGAGTTCGCCGGGACGGCGCGAGAGTGGACCCTCAGTGACGTCGTCGAACGAGAAGATCCAGATCAGCAGGTCGCTGAGCAGCTGCACCGCCGCGCGGTCGCCGCGCGGAGCAAGGCGACCGGCAAACCCTTGCATACCCGCTGCCAGGCGGGCTCGGTGACGTGGTCCGTCGGCGAGGTGGAAGGCGTCCATGAAAGCGAACGTGGCGGCATCTATCGCGGATGCCTCGGGATGCGTTGCTGGTGGGATGGGACAGTACAACGGCGGCAGTTGAATCACCCCGGCTCGCCTACTGGACTGCGCGGCAGGATCTGTCTTAGTCATGGCAGTCTCCGTGTCTCGACACCTGCGGACATATGCCGACGATCAACCCGGAGCTCGGGTGGCAGACCAAACCGCTGGTGTTCTTCGGTGTAGGTGACGGTCTGTACGTCGCCGTAGCCGCGCTCGGCGAGCCACGTGAGGACGCCGCAGACGAGGATCTCGGGGACGGAGGCCCCGGAGCTCACACCGACGGTGGTCGCGCCGGTCAGCCAGGCGGCCTTGATCTGGTTGGCGTGGTCGACGAGGTGAGCCTGGCCGGCTCCAGCGGCGCGGGCCAATTCCACCAGGCGCTGGGAGTTGGAGGAGTTCGCCGAGCCGATGATGAAGACGAGGTCGGCGTCGGCGGCCAGCTGTTTGACGGCATGTTGCCGGTTTTGGGTGGCGTAGCAGACGTCGTCGCTGGGCGGGGACTTCAAGCTGGGGTAGCGGTCCTTGAGGGCGGTGGCGGTTTGGGTGGTCTCGTCGGCGGCAGGGCCGCGAGGTCGACGGTCTGAGCGTGCAGAGACGGGGCGGTCATCGGGCTCTTCGTTCGCCGGGGTCCCGGGCAAGGTACGGCCGTAACGTACCCAGAGCGCCACACCCGTTGCTGGAGGCGGGCGGCTGCCGGGTACAACCAGTGCACCGCCCCAACTCCCGGGCCGTACAGAGGGCTGGGGCGGTGAATGCGGTGCAACCGATGCAACTTTGCGCGCTTGTGAAATCCAGGCGGGGGTGGTCCGGCAGACCGGAACTGGGAGGAGTGGCGTGCCGCGCGCGTCGGCCGCCCGACCGTCGCCCCCGGCTCACTCGCAGACCAGCAGAGGCGATCCCCGCTCTCCCGCACGCATGCCTAACCTGACAAAGCGGCTGCTGGAGTCCGCCCTGGAGGGCGAGATCACCGACCATCTCGGCTATGACAAGCACGATCCGGCCGGCAAGGACGGCGGCAACTCCCGCAACGGCAAACGCTCCAAGACCGTCCTAACCGATGTCGGGCCGGTGGAGATAACCGTGCCCCGCGACCGGGACGGCTCTTTCGAGCCGAAGATCGTGAAGAAGCGGAAAGAAGCGCCTGACCGGCGTCGACGAGATGGTGATCTCGCTGGCCGCGAAGGGCCTGACCACCGGCGAAGTGCAGGCTCACCTGGCAGAGGTCTATGGGCGCCGAGGTGTCCCGGCAGACCATCTCCACCATCACCGACAAGGTCCTCGAGGGCATGGCCGAATGGCAGAGTCGCCCCCTCGACGCCGTCTACCCGGTGGTCTTCATTGACGCCATCCACGTGAAAATCCGCGACGGCGCGGTCGCCAACCGGCCCATCTATGTGGCCCTGGCCGTCACCACCGAGGGCCGTCGCGACATCCTGGGGCTGTGGGCAGGCGACGGCGAGGGCGCCAAGCACTGGCTGCACATCCTCACCGAGATCAAGAACCGCGGTGTCAGCGACGTCCTCATGCTGGTCTGCGATGGGCTCAAGGGTCTGCCGGAGGCGGTGGAGACCGTCTGGCCGCAGACAATCGTGCAGACCTGCGTGGTGCACCTGCTGCGGAACTCGTTCCGCTATGCCGCCCGCCAGGACTGGGACAAGATCTCCAAGCTCCTCAAGCCCGTCTACACCGCTCCCACCGAAGAGGCTGCCCTGGACCGGTTCGCCGAGTTCGCAGACGCCTGGGGTAGGAAGTATCCAGCGATCGTGAAGCTGTGGGAGAACTCGTGGGAGGAGTTCACTCCGTTCCTGCGGTTCGACAGCGAGATCCGCCGCATCGTCTGCACGACGAACGCGATCGAGTCGGTCAACGCCCGGATCCGGCGAGCGGTCAAGGCCCGCGGACACTTCCCGAACGAGCAAGCAGCGTTGAAGTGCGTCTACATGGCCATCATGTCGCTCGATCCCACCGGCAAGGGCCAAGCCCGCTGGACCATGCGCTGGAAGACCGCGCTGAACGCCTTCGACATCACCTTCGACGGGCGCCTATCGGCGGCCCGTCACAAACCCCAACTACCCCAGTTACACCGCTCGTTTGACAGACCTTCCCACCGGACCGTCAGAGCACCATAAGCGGTTGCTGTGTGCCCACGGCCACTCTTTACATAGGTCATGTGCGACTTACAGGGGCTAACACAATGAGGCGGACAGCCCTCAGAGCAACTTGCCCAGTGCACCATGGCGAGCGGTTCTTCTGCGACGCCCGGCGACCTGGACTGCCTTCAAACGGGTCGAATCGACCGGCCACTGGGGTGGGCAGCCAGCGCATGGGCGGCACCGCCGCGGATGCCCGAGCAGTCGTCAACTGCCTCTGAAAGTCAGCAGATTGCGCCAGTCGACAGCGTGTAGTGTCCCGTTGCGTGCTGGCTGAACGACGACACCAAATCATCTTGCGGGCCCTACGTTCCGGCGGCACCGCCTCCGTGGCCGACCTCGCCGAGCAGCTTGACTCCAGCGCGGCGACCATCCGTCGTGACCTCCTCAAGTTGGAGGCAGACGGGCTACTCATCCGTGTCCATGGTGGAGCGGTCATCGACGAGGAGCGAGCTCCCTTCAACGATGCTGCTGAGGTTCTGGTGGCGGAGAAGGACGCCATTGCCGCCCAAGCGGCCACGATGATCGAGGACGGTCAGTCGATCATTCTCGACAGCGGTACAACGGTCCACCGGCTGGCACTTCAACTGCACAGTCGTCGACTTACCGTGATCACCAACAACCTCGCCGTGTATGACGAGCTCATCGGCGACGAGAACATCGACCTGATGCTGCTCGGGGGCATGGTCATCCGTGAGTCACGCATGCTGGACGGTTTCATGGCGGAGGACAATCTCCGCCAAGTTCACGCCGACTGGTTGTTCATGGGTGCTTGTGGCCTCCGCCCCGGGGGCCAGGTCATGGACACCACCGTGGCCGAGGTGCCCGCCCGACGCGCCATGATTGCCGCCGGCGACAAGGTGGTGCTCCTGGCCGACAAGAGCAAGTTCCCGGGAACCGGCATGGTGAAGATCTGCGGCCCCGAAGACCTGGACGCGCTTATCACCAACGCATCGGAAGACGACGCGACCTGTATGGCCCTGCGCGAGGCCGGCGTGAAAGTAATACCGACGGCTCCGGCCACAGTCGGCGGCTAACAAAGCGACTTGTACTGCCGGTAAGCGATGAGGCAGCAGGCGAGTTTGAGGAACGCTTCGTGGATGTCGGCTCGCCGTTCCCATCGGATCCGCAGGCGTCGGAAGCCGTGCAGCCACGCGAAACTCCGTTCTACGACCCAGCGGTAGGTGCCCAGGCCCGTGCCGTGCAGGGTGCCGCGGCGGGCGATGGCGGGCACGATGCCGCGGGCGCGGACCTGGTCGCGGTAGATGTCGTGGTCGTAGCCGCGGTCCGCGAACAAGGAGTCCGGCTTGCGGCGAGGATGGCCTATCCGGCCGCGGACCGGTGGGATCGCGTCGAGCAGGGACAACAGTTGGGTGACGTCGTTGCGGTTGCCGCCGGTCAGCAGAACGGCGAGTGGAGTGCCGTGCCCGTCGGTGATCAAGTGATGCTTGGAGCCGGTCCGGCCCCGGTCGACCGGTGAAGGGCCCGTATGGTGCCCCCTTTTAGCGCCCGGACGTGGGAGGAGTCGACCACGCAGCGGGACCAGTCCAGCCGCGAGGCCGCGTTCAACTCGGCGAGCAGCACCTCATGCAGACGCTGCCAGACGCCAGCCTCGTTCCAGTCCCGCAGCTGCCGCCAGCACGTCATTCCCGAACCGAAGCCCAGTTCTTGCGGCAGGTACTCCCACTGGATACCACTCTGCAGCACATAACAGGATTCCGCACAGCACGTCCCGGTCCGGCAACGGCTTGCGACCCGGATACCGAAAGCGCCGTTCGCGCTGCGGCAGCAACGGCTCCAGGCGATCCCACAGCTCATCCGACACCATCCACGGCGACATCCCCACAACGGACTGAACGCTCAACTACCGCCCTGGACACGGCCACCAGGGCTGGGCTACCTCATTGTGTTAGCCGTTGTTAGAGCTCCTAACAGAATGACCTGTCAGCGATTTCAAGGTCACGTCAGGGTCGGTGACTGTGGTTGCTAGGGTCCGACAGTGACCTTGACGGACCTCAGCAATGGCTTTCGCGATGATGATCAGCGGCGACGCGTCCAGGCGGTCATCCACGATCGCCTTGCCGATGACCGTGAGCCGCAGGAGTGCCGCTATCTCATGCGGTTCTGGTGGCAGCTGAGCATGCCCTACCAAGAGGTGTCGATGGACCAGCTCAGCCTGAACGTCAGCGAGCCGAAGCTCGAGGTGCTCGAAGAGCTGATCAGCGCCGCCAGGACGTCTCATGACGAGGTCGACGCATGGGTGGCCACCGTGCGGGATGCCTTCCCGGTGGTTCAAGACCGTGGCTTCCAAGCCGCGTCGGGAGGCGACAGCTAGCGCAACGAGTTCAGCTGCCGGTGGGAGATGAGGCAGCAGGCCAGTTTGAGGAACGCCTCGTGGATGTCGGCTCGTCGTTCCCAGCGGATCCGAAGGCGCCGGAAGCCGTGCAGCCAGGCAAAACTCCTCTCCACGACCCAGCGGTAGGTGCCCAGCCCGGTGCCATGCCGGGTGCCGCGGCGGGCGATCGCGGGCACGATGCCGCGAGCGCGGACTTGGCCGCGGTAGATGTCGTGGTCGTAGCCACGGTCGGCAAAGAGCGAGTCGGGCTTGCGGCGGGGCCGGCCAACTCGTCCGCGGACCGGCGGGATCGCATCGAGCAGGGGCAGCAGCTGCGTGACATCGTTGCGGTTGCCGCCGGTCAACAGGACCGCTAGCGGCGTGCCGTATCCATCGGTGATCAAGTGGTGCTTCGAGCCCGCCCGCCCCCGGTCGACCGGTGACGGGCCTGTCTGGCTCCCCCTTTTAGCGCCCGGACGTGGGAGGAGTCGACCACGCAGCGGGACCAGTCCAGACGTGAGCCTGCGTTTAGCTCGGCGAGCAGGACCTCGTGCAGTCGTTGCCAGACACCGGCTTCGTTCCAGTCCCGTAGGCGGCGCCAACACGTCATGCCCAAGCCGAAACCGAGGTCCTGCGGCAGGTACTCCCACTGGATCCCGGTGTGTAGCACGTACAGGATCCCGCACAGCACGTCCCGGTCGGGCAAGGCCCTGCGCCCTGGATACCGGAAGCGCCGCTCACGCTGTGGCAACAGCGGCTCCAGGTGGCCCCACAGCTCATCCGACACGATCCACGGCGATGTCCCCACACTCAGCCGAACGCTCAACTACCGCCTGGGACACGGCTATCAGGGCCGATCCGCCTCATTGTGTCAGCCGCTGTAAAAAGCACAATTCCAGTGTCCTCGTGACTCCTCCGACCGCACGTCGGGCGACATCAGCCGCGGCCTCGTGCCGATGCCAGACGCCGGAGACGAATTAACTGCGCTGGGTAATGCCTCACACCGAGGAGCAGCTTCTGGACGCCCTCGCGCTGGGAGACGCCGAACCGCCGAGTTCGCCGAACGTCTCACCATCGCCCTGGCGTCCCACCCGCTGTCCGCCGAAGAGTGGCGCGTGCGCGTCGGCCTGACCAAGCGCCAGGCCCCCAACTGAAGCTTGGGTAGAAATCCAAGCTACACCGACGAACCGAACAACACGGCCAGGCCCTTGGGAATCGATGGCTCCTGTCACAACTCCCCTGCGGAGCAAGGGAATCCGTGACTGGAAAGCCCGGATCGAATTTGCGAACCACCGATCTCTTGTTACGGTTTCAAAATTCGATCCTCGGGTCACGGCCACGCCTTCCAGCTGGAGGCGTGCTCAGCGGCTCCAGCGGCGCGGGACGCTCTCCTGCACTGTTGAATGGAGGAGCCGGTCTTGAAGCTGATCCCTTGGCTAAAGGACCGGTGGCGCCATGTGCAACCACACGTCACAGCCGATCGGGCATCCGTGGCCTTGGAGACCATGGGATTGCTTGTGGCCGTGATGGTTTGGGCGCCCTGGCGATAACACCAGGCCCCGGCTGGGCGTTCCGCGTAGCAGATCCGCTCGCCAGGGCCTGATACATCACCGGTGAGGGCCTTCGTCTCGCCCGCGGTAGCCGCCGCGGGGCACACGGGACGGAGGCCCTTTCCATTTGCTCGTCAGGCTACCAGCGAGCTGCCCGTGGTCGGCGGGCTGGCCGCAGCCGGCGGGCAGGAGAAGGTTCGTGCTGCGGAAGATGGCGACCGGGTGCGGTGCGCCGTTCCGCGCGCCGTACACCCCTACAACTCGGTCTCGCTCACATCTGCTGGGCCGCTACTTTAGCGCCATCGGATGCGCGAATGGGGCTACTTCCCGGTTTCCGTGCGCTGACGCGGAACGCTCTGCTACTGACCTTCAAAGCGTGGTGTCGTAGGGACTGACCTCTCATGATCCGTGCGATATGCCGACCGCATGAGGCATGCGCAAGGGGGCGGGCTGACTGACGAACGGCGGGCCTTCCGCGAGAAGTTGCGGTTGCAGGCGGCCGAGCGGTTCAGGCAGGGCGAGAAGAACACGGTCATCGCTCACGACCTGCGGGGTCAGCGTCCGGTCGGTACAGCGCTGGCGCAAGGCTTGGTCGCAGGATGGGCCGAGAGCCCCGAAAGGCCCAGCATCGCTGCCGCTGCTCAGCGACGAACTGTTCGCCGTGCTAGAGCGGGAGCTGGCCAGGGGCCCGACGGCACATGGGTGGCCGGACCAGACCCGGACCCTGTCGCGGATCAGGACGCTCAGCGGGCGCCGTCTCCACAAGAGCTACACCGTGCAAGGGGTGGGCGCCCTGCTCAAGCGGCACGGCTGGAGCTGCCAGGTCCCCGCCCGGCGGGCGATCGAGCGGGACGAGAACCTGGTGGCCAGCTGGGTGGAGGAGACCTGGCCCCAGGTGGAAGGACCGTGGCGGCGCTCGACGCCTGGCTCGTCTTCGAGGACGAAGCCGGATTCTCGATGACGCCGCCCACCACCCGCACCTGGTCCCGACGCGGCCACACCCCTGTGGTCCGCGTCCGGGGCCGCTCCCGCCGCCGCTTATCGGTGGCCGCCCTGGCCTGCTACAAGACCGGCGAAGCCTCACGGCTGATCTACCGGCCCTGCCCAGACGCCCGGCCCGATGGGCGCAAAAGCTTCTCCTGGAAGGACTACCGCGACCTGATCCAGACCGCCCACCAGCAGCTTGGCGGCCCCATCGTGCTGGTCTGGGACAACCTCAACACCCACCTCACCACCGGCATGCACCGGTACATCGCCGACCGCGACTGGCTCGACGACATCACGCACTCGACACGGTAGTCGGAGAGCCCTTTCGGTACTCAGATGTGCTGCATCCAGATATTGGGCTCTACGTAGGTGCCCTGATCAGCGGAGTGGTCGAGTCGTAGCAAGCTCAGCCCTTCAGGGATGACGTAGTCACCCGTTTCGGGGAAAGCCATGCCGGTCCACCCCTCCCATTCGGCGATTGTGCCGGTCATGGTTTGCGACTCGGGAGCCGCTGCGAGAATGCGGGCGCCCAGACGCTGGTGCGTCCGGATCCATGGATCCAGGGCCATACCGTCCTCACGGGTCCACCTCATGAAGGCCTCGATGGACGTCAGTGGGTAGCGGGCTTTCAAGGTCGGGCGGACCGGTGCGATGACGCGCGGCCATCCTGCATCCTCGGCGAGTTGGCGCAGTGCTTCGAGTGTCTCCCCGGCCAGGCCGCGTCCTTTGAGTGACGGGGTGACGATTGCTCCGCAGATCACCAGGGTGTCGGGTTCGACGCCTTGTTCTCGCCCCTCCACGGCGCGGATCGTGGCCTGGGTGTAGCCAGTGGGGAGTGTCTCCGTTCGCCCATCCCACCGGATCGGTATACCCCAGCCGGCCGCGACAGGCATGCCGTGGTCGTCCACCAGCGTGAGATTAAGGTCGGCGAACCACTCCCTGATCCTGCCTATGTACTGCTTGGCCAGCCGATCGGCTGTGATGAACTCCGGGAAGCCCTCGCTGAAGAGCTCCTGCATCTGCTCATCAGGCCATGTGCGTGCGTCTGTTCGCTCAACAGTCAAGGTCACCGGCCCGTTTATAGCGCACCGACCACAGACGGAGCGACAGAGTTCTTATGGCTTGGGCTGGAGCAGGCCGCCGGGATCACGCCCTGTCCGCCCTCACGACACCACGCTTGAAGGGAGCAATGCTCATGACCTGTGGATCGGCCTCGGGTTGGGCGCAAAGGACGTACCTTCCCGAGTGATCGACTTCTGGTCATCGAGTAGGCCGACGTTGCACCGTCGGCCGGGAAGGCACGCCCGTGCTGAGCGTAGTAAATGCCGATGGAACGACCGAGACCGGCTCCCTGATCGACGACATCGTCCGCGAGGGCGCGAGACGGATGCTCGCCGCCGCCCTGGAAGCCGAAGTCAACGCGTATATAGCCGAGTTGGCCGACCAGCGCGACGAGCACGGGCGCCGCCTGGTGGTCCGCAACGGCTATCACCAGCCGAGGAAGGTCACGACCGCGGCCGGGGCGGTCGAGGTGAAGGCACCACGGGTGAACGACAAGCGCGTCGACGAGGCCTCGGGCGAGCGCAAGCGGTTCTCCTCCGCGATCCTGCCGCCTTGGTGCCGCAAGTCCCCGAAGATCAGCGAGGTGCTGCCCCTGCTCTATCTCCACGGCCTGTCATCTGGCGACTTCGTGCCCGCACTCGAGCAGTTCCTGGGGTCGAGGGCCGGGCTATCGCCGGCGACGGTCACCCGCCTCACCCAGCAGTGGCAGGCCGACCACCAGGCGTTCGGCGAGCGCGATCTGTCCGCCAGCGACTACATCTACGTCTGGGCCGACGGCATCCACCTGCGCATACGCCTGAGGGAGGCGAAGTCGTGCGTGCTGGTGCTGATGGGCGTCCGCGCGGACGGCACGAAAGAGCTGATCGCCATGAACGATGGCTACCGCGAGTCCGCCGACTCCTGGGCCGACCTGCTGCGCGACTGCCAACGGCGCGGGATGCGCGCTCCCGTCCTCGCGGTCGGCGACGGCGCACTCGGCTTCTGGAAGGCCCTGGCCGAAGTCTTCCCCGAGACCCGGCACCAGAGGTGCTGGGTTCACAAGATCGCCAACGTTGCGAACGCCCTGCCGAAGTCCGCGCAGCCCGGCGCGAAGAAGGCCCTGCAGGAGATCTCCAACGCCGAGGACCGCGACCACGCGCTCAAGGCCGTCGCCGCGTTCGCCAAGAGCTACGGCGCGAAGTTCCCCAAGGCTGTCAAGAAGATCACCGACGACGTCGACGAACTGCTGGCGTTCTACGACTTTCCCGCCGAGCACTGGATCCACTTGCGCACAACGAACTCGATTGAGTCGACCTTCGCCACCGTCCGCTTGCGGACCAAGGTCACCCGAGGTGCCGGCAGCGCGGCCGCCGCCTTGGCCATGGTCTTCAAGCTGGTCGAGTCCGCCCAGGCCCGCTGGCGGGCCGTGAACTCACCTCACCTCGTCGCCGTCGTCCGCGCCGGAGCCCGCTTCGAACGCGGACAGCTCATCGAGCGCACGCAGCCCCTCTCGGCATGACAACCTTGCTGTCCCTGTCGTCGTGCCCTACCTGGGCCAAGATCAGGTTGCTGGGTGTCACAAAGGCGACAACATCATGAGGACCTCATCGCGATCGCCGTCGGAGGCCAGCCGCAGAGCGCCGGGCCACCTGCCGATCTCCTTCCAGCCGAGTCGGCCATAGAACTCTTCGAGACCGACACCACCGCGGGCGGCAAGGTGCAGCTGCTCCAGGCCCATCTCGTCGCGGGCGACCTCACGGACCCGGTTCATCAATGCCGCGCCGATCCCCTGGCCCCGGACGCCGAGACGGGTTTGCACGTGGTGAATCGTGCCCCAGTGCGCGACGACCGGGTGGGGATCGCAGCGGATGTTCAGCCAGCTCGCGACGGTGCCATCGGCCAAGGCGATGAGAAGGCGGCTGGTCGTTGGGGCAAGCTTCTCGATGATGCGGTCAAGGACAGCGGTGACCTCGCGGCGTCCACCGGCGGAAAGGGGAACCCGGCCGCCCCACCCGCATTGCTCACCTCGGTCCAGCAGTCCACGAGGGTCTGCTTCAGCTCGTCAGTGATCTCGTGCGGGTCAACGATCTGGGTGAAGCCAAGGGCGTTGCTGCTGGTCATGGGGACGAGTGTCACAAACGAGCCGCGCTCGTCGACACTCGGGGGCACCCACCCGAACTCGCTGGTGCAGACAATGATCCACAGGATTTGACAATTACTCCGACGCCCTCGACTCCGCCAGCTGAACCCGAGAGCTGACCAAGCCGGGCAAACTTCGTTGAGACGCCGTCAAAGATCGTTTGAGACGGGTCAGTGCGGACAGCCGTCAGGTGCTCGGGTTCCTCTGTCCCTTGTCACCCAATCGAGTCGTTTGACAGCGAACCCAGTCGTTTCGGCTTCTTTGACAGTGAACTTAGTCGTGTGAGGTGAGCGATCCAGTAGCCGTCAATGAGACGGGGGTTGCTGGTGACGGGCCGGTGTTCCGAGTCTGCGCTATTGGGGGAGGGTGACCAGGATGCGGCCGTGGACACCGCCGGTGTCGACGTGGTCGTGGGCCTTGGTGATTTGGTCCAGCGGGTAGCGGTCGCGGACGTCGACGGTGAGGGCGCCGACGGCGGCGGCGGCGGTGAGGTCGCGGACGGCCTGGCGCTTGGCCTCGGCGGGGAAGTCGTCGCTGCCGAGCAGCCGCAGGGTGACGTTGTTGAACAGCAGCGGCCAGAAAGGGATTTCGGTGCGGTCTGAGCGGGTGGCATAGGCGGCGATGACGGCATTGTTGGCGGCGACGGCGTTGTCGAGGTCGGCGTTGTCGGACAGCGCGACCTCGATGATCCGGTCGATGCCCTGCGGTGCGTACGAGCGGATGGCCGCGGCGGGGTCGCTGGTATCCAGGGCGACGGCGTGGGAGACGACGGCCGGGTCGATGTGGTCGAGGTCCGCGGTTCGGCGGACGGTGGCGATCACGGTGGCGCCGGCCCACTGGGCAAGCTGGGCGGCCAGGGAGCCGACGCCGCCAAGGACTCCGTGGACCAGGACCAGTTGGCCGTCGACCGGGCCGTCGGCGAAGACGGTGCGGTGGGCGGTGATGCCGGGGATGCCGAGGCTCGCCCCCAGCTCGTCACTGAGGTGGTCGGGCAGGGGTGGGGCTTGGTGGTCGGGTACGACGGTGTACTGGGCGGCGGTGCCGAAGGAGCGGTAGGACTGGGCGCCGTGTACCCAGACCCGTTGTCCGACGCGGTGGACGTCGACTCCGGCGCCCACGGCGTCGATGACTCCGGCGGCGTCGCTGTGCGGGATCACCCGCGGGAAGGGCATGGACGAGCCGAGCCAGCCGCGCCGTTTCTTGGTGTCGCCGGGGTTGACGCCCGAGACGGTGACGCGGACGCGGACCTCGCCAGGGCCGGGGACGGGATCAGGGAGTTCACCGACGTGCAGGACATCGGCGGCGGGGCCCTGGGCGTCGTACCAGGAAGCAAGCATGGGGGTACCTCCGTGGACAGTCAGCTCGCGGGAGCAGCGGGCGCATGCGGATCGCTGTCGGTGTATCCGGTGTCGAATACGGGCGGTTCCTCCCCGAGGGTCTCGCGCAGCCAGGTCCGTTCGGCGCGGCTGGTGGCGCGGGCGGTGAGCAGCATGCCCCTCCGGTAGGGGTCGGCGATCTCCTCGGCACGCAGGGGCCGCTCGTTGTCGTAGAAGAAACTCGCCGGTTCTTCCAGGAACTCCAGCCGTCTGCGCAGCACCGCGTGCTGTTCGGCCACGTCGGGCAGGTGGGAGAGGAATGCCAGGACGACGTAGAACCGCGTGAAGTCGGTGATCTCGTGGTCGGCGGGCTTGCGCAGGCGTTGAAGCATTTCGGCCCGTCCGGCCTCGGTCAGGCTGAGCACGTACCGGGCCGCCCCCGCAGCTGGGTCGGCGCGCCGCTCGATCAAGCCCGCCCTGGTCAGGCGATTGATCGCCGGATACAGGCTGCCGTCACTGACCGGCCGCGTATAGCCGGTCAGCTGTGAGACGCGGCGGCGCAGCTCGTGTCCAGGCAGGGGTCCCTCGGCGAGGAAGCCGAGTATCGCGAGTTCCAGCATGAGTCCATCTTCGCACGCGAACATCGAATCGATGTGAACATCGATTCGATGTTACGCTCGCTGGTACCCGCCCAAACGTCTCTGGAGAGGCACAGCAAGATGCCATCGCAGTCCACCGAGTCAGTGATGAACCGTTTCGTCGAGTTCATCAACACGGGCAACGAGGATCTCGCCCGCGAGGTCATTTCTCCGGACGCGGTGTTCCACGCGCCCAGCCACCCGGAACCACTGCGAGGGCCCGATGGGTACATGGAAGTCATCGGGATGATGCGCGGCGCCTTCCCCGACGTCCAGTGGACGCTGGAGGAGACGGTCGCCGAAGGCGACACCGTGGCCGCGCGGTTCACCATGCGGGGAACCCACGACGGTGAATTCTTCGGGATCCCGGCGAGCGGCAACAAGATCTCGGTGCAGGCCATGAACTTCTACTACCTGACCGACGGCCGGATCGTCGGCGAACGGGGCCAGCCCGATCTCCTCGGGGTGATGCAGCAGATCGGTGCCGTACCGGCGCCGTGAACCTCGTAGCGCCGCGTGAGCCCGCTATCGCGCGGAACTACCGCTGCCGGGAGGTACGTCGCCCCGGCAAAAGGGGAAGGCCCACACCGGCCCGCGGGCGGCCGACGCAGGTTCACTGCAAGAGGTTGGCCTTCCACATGACGCTCCTTGCCATCCAACCCAGTCGGCGCAGGCGGGCAGGGGGTCCGGGCCGAAAGAAGCGTCACGCGACTGCGTTGACAGCGAAGTTAGTCCGCGCAGGTCAGCGACTTCGGCCCGACTAACTTCGCTGTCAAAGGACATCCTCCACAGATGCCGCTCGTCCAGGGGCCCGAATCGCACGTCTCCGCGCGCAAGGTCGACGAGGATGGGCTCTCACGGACCCGCTCTGCCTCGATGGCGAGAGGCGTCTCGTCATCGCGCTGGCTGTGCGCGAGCAACGCCACCGCGAGTTGCAGGGTTTCGTCCTGCTCCATCATCCGTCTTCAGTCCGTCGGCTCGACGAAGGCACCCTAACCGGCCTGGGATGATCTTGGTGTGGCTGGTGTGATCACGGCGTCGGAGCCGTCCTGGATAGCCCCGTTCTCCGGGCTCAGCCCCCGCGCCTTCGGGAAACTGGTGACGGTTCTGCGACGCGAGGGTGCGGACGTGGTCCGCAAAGGCCGGCCATGGAGTCTTCCGCTGGAGGACCGCGCTCTGCTGGTTGCGGCGTACTGGCGCACGAACCTCACGATGCGGCAGCTCGCGCCGCTGTTCGGGGTGTCAAAGTCTGCGGCGGACCGCATCATCAATCACCTCGGGCCGTTGTTCGCTCTCCAGCCCCGCAAGCGGTTCGCCAAGGACGCCGTCCTCATCGTGGACGGCACCCTGGTCCCCACCCGGGACCACACCATCGCGGACGGTCCAAGAACTAGCGGTACTCCACCAACCATCAGGTCGTCATCGACGCCGACACCCGGCTGGTCGTCGTGGTCGGCCGGCCGCTGTCCGGGAACCGCAACGACTGCAAGGCGTGGGACGAGTCCGGCGCCAAGGCCGCCGTCGGCAACATCGTCACGATCGCCGACGGCGGATACCCGGGCACTGGACTGGTCATCCCGCACCGCCGGCAGCGCGGTCAGCTTGAACTGCCGGAGTGGAAAGAGGAACACAATCGGTCCCACAAGCAGGTCCGGGCCCGGGTCGAGCACGTCTTCGCCCGCTTGAAGACCTGGAAGATCCTCCGCGACTGCCGCCTCAAGGGCGACGGCGTCCACCACGCCATGCTCGGCATCGCCCGGATGCACAACCTCGCCCGCGCCGGATAGGGAAGTGGGCCGCACGGCGGCCCACCATGCCTGGGACAACCAGAAGATCATTTACGGGACAGCCCTTTAGCTGCAAGGTTAAGGAACAGGTACTTAGCTTGTCATTTAACGACCGGCGTCGAACGTGGCTCGAACTTGATCAGCGTTTTCGCACTTCAGCGGACACGTAGGCGGCCTCCGTCTGATCCTGTGCTCCGTCACAGAGTGGATCAGCGCGAAGGCCGTGGTCGTGAGTTTGGTGCATCAGGGCGTCCTGCGGGATGCGTTCGCGGAAGTGTCACACTTCCGGTCGGAGCTGTACGCGTGTCTGACCGTGCGGGGCGACGCGTTGTTCGAGTTATGCGACGCGCTGCTGTGCACGGACGGGCCGGTGCGAACGCTGGTTGATCTCGCGCTCGCTCCCGAGCACCGCCGTGGGCACGGAGCGCTGTACGGCGGACTCAACCAGGGCCGGATCGACGTGGCCCGGCTGCGTCGTGCCCTGGCTGGGGTGCCGTTGCCACGGGCGGCGGACGGTCGGCTCGTGCCGGCGGTGGATGTCTCGCCGTGGCTGCGACCGGACGCCAACACGTGTGCTGACCGGGCCTTTTGCCACACCTTCGGGCGGGGTGAGGGCAAGCATCAGATGGTGCCAGGCTGGCCGTACTCGGTGGTGGCCGCGCTGGAGACCGGCCGCACGTCCTGGACGGCGGTGCTGGACGCGGCCCGTCTCGAGCCCGGTGCCGATGTCGCCGCGGTGACCACCGAGCAGATCCGTGAGGTCATCGAGCGGCTGGTCGCCGCCGACCAGTGGCGGCCTGGTGACCCGGAGGTCCTGGTCGTGCTGGACGCCGGATACGACGCCCCGCGCATCGCCCACCTGCTGGATGACCTGCCCGTCGAGATCCTCGGCCGGCTCCGTTCAGATCGGGTAATGCGGCGTCCGACACCCTCCCGCAAAGAGTTCCACCTGGCCAACCCCAGGGGCGGCCGGCCGCCCAAGCACGGCGGCGAGTTCGTCTTCGGCGACCCCGCAACCTGGGGCACCGAGCAGGCCGTGACGGTCACGGACACCCGGCTCTACGGGAAGGCGACCGCGCAGGCATGGGACCGGCTGCACCCGCGGCTGACCCGCCGGGCCGCATGGCTCGAGCACGACGGGCCGTTGCCCGTCATCGAGGGGACCGTTATCCGCCTGGTCGTTCAGAAGCTGCCCAGTGGCGGCGTCAACAAGCCGGTCTGGCTGTGGTGGTCGCGCACCGGCGCCACCGAAGCGGACGTCGACCGCTGCTGGCAGTGCTTCCTTCGCCGCTTCGACATCGAGCACACATTCCGCCTGTTCAAGCAGACCCTCGGCTGGACCAAGCCCCGGCTTCGCAGCTCGGAAGCTGCCGACCGGTGGACCTGGCTCGTAATCGCCGCCTACGCCCAGATCCGGCTCGCACGCCCGCTGGCCACCGACCTCCGCAGGCCCTGGGAGAAGCCGACCGATCCGAACAGGCTCACGCCCGCCCGCGTCCGCAGGGTGTTCAGGAACCTGCACGCGAAGACCGGTTCCCCGGCTGGTGCACCGAAACCGTCCCGCCCCGGCCCAGGCAGGCCGCCAGGCTCGAAGAACCGGCTACCGGCCGCGCGTCACGACGTCGGGCGGGTCCTCGCCACCGGCGAGGCGTTCAGCCGTCCCGCCCACCACAAAGTCGGCACCAAGCCGCGCCGCGGCACCTGAAGCTCCGCCCGCCTGAACCGTCAGGAAGCCGACGAGGTTGGATGGCTCCATGGCGAGACGAAAGCGGGAGACGAAGAGGCAACGTCCCTTCGGCATGCCGAAGGGCATCGTCCTGCTCGCGACGCCGGAAGGCTGGCGCCACAGTGTCCTCACCGTGGAAGGCGGAATGCTCTGCGGGCGCCTCGCCGACGTTCCGGTCAACGCCGGACCAGCCGAGGCTCGGGCCGCCGCGGCGGCCATGGTGGTAGGACTTGCACACGACTTCCACGAAGTACGCGTCGACGTGACCTGGGATCCGCCCCGGGAACCCGGGTCCTGGACCGCACAGGTCACCGTTGCCGCGACCCCGCCGAACGTCTTTGGTTAAACGACAAGCTTAGAAGTCATCTCATTTGGATCGGTAGGCTGTCGGTCGTGGTCTCGATCGTTGAGCGGCTGGTGCCGGATGAGTTGTGGGAGCTGTTCCAGCGAGTGGTTCCCGAGGCTCCGTCGCGGCCTCAGGGTGGCGGTCGGCGTCGACACGGTGACCGGGAGGTATTGGCCTCGATCGTGTTCGTGGCCACGTCGGGCTGCACGTGGCAACAGCTGCCGTCCGCGTCGTTCGGGCGTCGGGGGCGACCGCTCACCGGCGCTTTGCCGAGTGGTCGAAGGCCAGGGTGTGGGCCAAGCTCCACCGCGTGGTCCTTGACGAGCTCGGCTCCCGCGGCGAGTTGGACTGGTCCCGCTGCGCGATCGACTCGGTGAACATGCGGGCCCTGAAAAGGGGGATCTGACAGGCCCGAATCCTGTAGACCGGGGCAAATACGGTCGAAGATCCACCTGGTCACCGAGCGGACCGGTCTGCCCCTGTCCGTCGGAATCTCGGGGGCGAATCTCCACGACAGCCAGGCACTGATCCCGCTGGTGAAGGGCATACCGCCGGTTCGCTCTCGTCGCGGACGCCGGCGGCGCAGGCCGGCAAAGCTCCACGCCGACAAGGGATACGACTACGACTACCTGCGGCGATGGTTACGCGGGCGCGGCATCCGGCACCGCATCGCCCGCAAGGGCATCGAGTCCTCGACCCGCCTTGGCCTGCACCGCTGGACCGTAGAGCGCACGATGTCCTGGCTCGCCGGATGCCGCCGACTGCACCGCCGCTACGAGCGCAAAGCCGAGCACTTCCTGGCTTTCACCAGCATCGCCTGCACCCTCATCTGCTACCGCAGACTCACCAAATGAGATGACGTCTAAGCAAAGCACCGCGGCGAGGAATCAGACATCTTCGTGAGACGAAGCCATACGACACCGCCGTGAGACTGCCGCATGACAGCAGGTCAGTGCATCCCCGCACGACACGAGGTGCGAGACCCTGCAGCGGGGTAGCGCCGTTGGAGTGGATTGATGCGAGACCCATGCGCCGGAGGGCAGCACACGCATGCAGGCGCACACAATTCCGACTATGCAAGATCCGTTTGACTGCGCTCTCGGCCACTCGCCCACTGCCCGCCCTGGGGTGTGTGGCGGCACACATGGACTGGAAGGTGACAACCCATCAGGCGCTGGCCGTTCACCGCGACAGACTGGTCGGCTCTGTGATGCGGTCGAGGAGACAGGCGACGTCGGCACGTCGCTGGTATGGGCGCAGGTGCTGGACTGCTGCGGTCAGACGCTGGTCGGCGCGCATGGAGAGGAGGGTGGGGTAGGCGTCGAGGAGAGCCTGCCAGTGGGTGAGAGCGGGCTCGAGGTGACCGAGGCGTAAGTGGGTTTCGGCCAGGCGGGCACGGGTGAGCGCGGCGGGCAGGCGTTCATTCGGGGTGCGCAGGCGCAGGGAAGTGGTCAGAGCGGTGAGGGCGCCGGTGCGGTCCTTGAGGGTGGCGAGGGCCTGAGCGCGTTGGTAGTGCAAGGCCCCGGCCGGGTAACTACTGAAGGGTCCCGGCTCGTCATCGGCCTCGATGTGCAGACGTTCCGCGCGGAGCAGAGCGGCCACAGCGGCGTGCCGGTCGTGGTGGGCGTTGAGCACGGCCAGGTGGACCTGGGTGTAGGCGCGGACGGCGGGCGGGGCGTGCCGGGCGTGCTGGTCGGCCCGTTCGGCGAGGTTCAGGACGGCGGGGGTGTGCTGTCCGAGGTCGTGGGCGTGGGTGGCCATGGTGCGCAGCGCGATGGCGAGGGTGGTGTGGTCGTCGGCGTCAGCGGCGAGGCGGGCGGCGATCTGGTGGTAGTGCTGGGCTAAGGAGTCGTGGCCACTGTCGGCGCACATGGAACCCAGCAGTAGGGCGAGCCGGGCGGTGGCGGCCAATAGGCTGCGGTGCACCTGGGTGTGGGCCGGACGGTGCAAGAGGGGAGCGACCTCGTGGGCGAGGTAGGCGGCCAGGGCGGCGCGCACATGCTGGCCGCCGTACCGGTCGGCCGAGGTGGCGAACACCGAGGCCATGGCCCGCAGTTGCTCCAGATCGCTCTCAGCCGCGCGGCCGGAGTACGCCGGTCCGTCGGGGGCCCCCGGGGTCTCGCTCTGGGTTGACAGGGCGAGTGTGGTGGCCGTGAGGACGCCTGCGCCGAGCACAGCGCGACGGTGCGGGTCGAGTTCGGCCCGGGCAAGGTGGATGAGTTTGCGGGTGGGGTCGGCCTCCCAGGCAGCTTCCACGAGTGGGGCCGGGGCTCGGGTGAGGCCGGCCTCGTGGGCCATGATGCGCCTGCCCAGGCGGCGGGAGAGGCATTCGAGTATCAGAGCAGGCAGCGGGGGCCGGGGCTGGGTGCCCTCCAGCCAGCGCCGCACCGTGGTGAGATGGACGATCAACCTCAGGCCCTGCTCAGCAGCAATGCCCCGGAGGGCGGCGGCGAACTGGGCAGGGCCCCAGCCGGCCGCCTCCAACAAGAGCGTGAGTTGGGTGTTGGCGGTGCGTGGCACGGCTGCCTCCCGGGCGTGCGAACATGCGGCGCTCTTGCCGGTGTCTGAAGGAGGGGTGTCCCCTTGCCGTGCGCCATCGCAACGGTCGCCGGTGCGCTTTGCACACGTCAGGGGACAACCCACGTATTGGTCGTATGCCCCAGGACGCGGGGGGCGATCGCACTGACGCACATTCACCAAGTCGTAAGCGGTGCGTGATCTCTACCCGCTCCGGTCGCGGTCCGGGGCGGCCGAAACGGCGCCGGCTCGCTTCGCGTCGGTGTGCGTCGATGCGCACCGTCCTGACGCCGGCCTTCGCTCCGTGCCTGAAGGAGAGGACGGCGTTGAGCTCCGTGCGGCAGGCCAAAGGCTACCGAAAGCCCTCCCGACAGTGACGGCTTCGGAACTTAAGAAAGGATCTTGCACGGCGGGTTCCCCTTCCGCTCGCACGCCTCGTTCGCGGATGCGTTCGCTGGGCGCGCTACGGCAGTGAAGCGAAGCGATCCGGGGGGAAGCAAGCGTGTGCGACGGGCATATGCGAGACGTCGGTTCCCACCCCCTGTGTCCCACGCACACCCCCGGTGAACCGACGCACACGGGCCGACGAACGACCCCTGTTGGAGGAATTGGCAGGGCACCAGCAGTGCCCGCTGCTGCGGTCCGGGCATGCGCCGGCCTTGCGATCACCCCACCGGCATCGGGAGCAACGCGGCATGCGGCTCGCCGGACGCACCGTGCGGGTGTGAGGTTCCGTGTCCGCGTTTCACAAATTCACCAGGTTGCGAGTTGTGCGACTCGTCTACGGCTTTCATGCCTGGCTCGGCGATACGGGACGGTGCTGAACTGGCATGGCTGCGGCGTGTTGGCGTGAGTTCGGCCCAACAGCGGCTTGTTTCGCTGTGCCCGTGGCGTACCACTCCCCGCTCCATCAGGCGGAAGGACCAGCCGAATGGCGGACTTATCGGCCGCACCGGTTCAGGAAGACGTCACGAACGGCTTCCGGATCCAGCACGGCTCCGGACCCTGTGGGGGCGCAGGAGCTCAGTCGACTCGCGGCCGGGCTGCGGTCGTGAGGTGGTCGCGCTCATCGGGGTGGCTCCTCACGGGATGGTCGTTGCCCGGGCTGCACGTCGCACGAACCTGAACCGCCACAATTGTCCCGTCACAAGGAGTAAGCAGCGTGCCTCGTCGTACCGCTTTCCTTTTCCCCGGTCTCGGAGCGTACTCGCCCGGAATGCTCGCCCAGGCGCGGAAGGACCACACCCAGGTAACCGAGACTCTTGACGAGATCGACCGCCTCTCCGCCGAGCACGGGGTGCCGCCCGTCTCCGAGGTGCTGTTCGGCGCGGCGCCGCCGGCCATCGACGAGATGATGGACCGCCCCGCAGAACTGCTCCAGATGGCCATATTCGGCGCCTCGGTGGCCACGCACCGGCTTCTCGTGGACGCGGGAGTCCGGCCGTACGCTCTCGTGGGTCACAGCTTCGGTGAGATCGCAGCGCTCGTCTGTTCCGGCGCTTTCACACTCAAGGACGGTGTGCGCCTGGTCTGTGCCCGGTCCGAGGCTCTCAAGGAGTGGGAAGGCCGGGGAGCGATGGCCGCTGTCGGGGCCGATGAGGAGCTCGTAGGGCATCTCATCGGTGCCCTCGACGAGTCGGATCTGGTCATCGGATGCGTCAACGGCCCGCGCCAGACGGTCATCAGCGGACCGGTCGACGCGATCGAGCGGGCGGGGAAGGCAGCGGCAGCACTCGATCTCTTCTTCACCCGGCTGTATCTGCCCTATGCCTCGCACCATCCCTCGATGCGGGGTGCCGTGACCCGGTTCATCATGCTGACCGAGGGCATCGGACAGCATCCGATGGACCACCCGGTGATCTCCCCGATCCACGGTCGGCGTTACGCCGACGGCGACGATCTGCTGCGGTTGCTCGGCGAGTGCCTGGTCCTGCCGGTGCGCTTCACCGACACGGTGCGTCAGTTACACGCGCGCGGTGTCACAGGGTACGTCGAGACCGGCGCGCTCAAGGCGCTGACCCGGTGCGCGGAACTGACGGTGCCTGGCATCACCACGTATGCGCCGCTGCTCGATCCGGAACGGGAGAGCGAGGCGCTGCGGTCGGTCATCACGGACTGCGGAGACTCCACTTGGGCGCCCCCTCCCCCTCCTCCCAGCACGCCGGAGGCGGCCCCGGCGCCGGCCGTCGAGGGCGGCGAGGGCGACGAGGTCGACGAGGTCGACGAACACGAGCCTGCCCCGGGCATCCCGGAGCCGGCGTCAGCGGACCGTGAGGCGGTACTCGGCCGGCTGCGCGAACTGTACGGGCAGGCTCTGGAGTACCCGCCAGATCTTCTGACCGCGGACGCGCTCCTGGAAGCCGAGCTCGGCGTGGACTCGCTCAAGCAGACCGCGCTACTTACCCGGGTCGCCGAGGAGTTCAAGCTGACGGAGGGGTCTCGCGGGCTGCGCATTCTCGAGCTGAACTCGCTCGGCGCTATAGCGGACCACGTGATCGCCCACGCAGACGGACAGGCGGTTCGGTGAAGACCGGCCACGGTCCGGGGGACCTCACTGGGAAGGTCGTACTGGTCACAGGTGGGGCGCGGGGCGTGGGGGAAGCGATCAGCCGTGCGTTCGCCGCCCGGGGCGCCCACGTCGTCGTCAACTACTTCCATTCGCGGCAAGAGGCGCCCGCGCTGTTGGAGAGCATCCTCGCCACCGGCGGCTCTGGTGAGTTGATCCGTGCCTCTGTCGCCGTCCGGGCGCAGGTGGAGGACATGTTCAACCAGGTCAAGGCACGACATGGCGGCCTGGACATTCTCGTCAACAACGCGGGGGCCGGGGCTCTCGGGTCTGTCGATGAGATCGACGACCGCTACTGGGAACGAGCCTGGACCGCCGATCTGCGAGGCAGCCTGTGGTGCGCGCAGCAGGCAGCCCGACTGATGGACTCCCGGGGCGGTGGGGCGATCGTCAACGTCTCCTCCATCGGCGGTGGTTCGCTCGTGATGCACGGCTTCAGTGCCTGCGGTACGGCCAAGGCGGCAGTGGAGGCTCTGACCCGCTATCTGGCGGTGGAGTACGCGTCACGCGGCATCCGGGTCAACACCGCGACGTGCGGGGTGCTCGACAGCCCCGTCGTGGACGGTTTCCCCGAGGCGGACCGGTTCAAGGACCGAGTCCGGGAGGCGACACCGCTCGGCGAGCGGCTCGGGCGGGCGGAGGAGGTGGCGGAGGTGGTCGCCTTCCTCGCCTCACCGGCGGCCTCGTGGGTCACTGGACAGAATCTCCTCGCCGACGGCGGCCTGTCGCTCGGCGCGATGCTGTTGGCTCCTGGGCCGGACATGGGGACCCGCGCGCAAACGGGGACCGTCGCGGCCCGGACCGCCGCACCCTCAATCCAGGCCGCGCCTCCTGCCGGTTCAGCAGTTCCACGCGGAGAAGCGGACCGCGCCCGCCAGTCGGAGCAGGCCCCTCACACAGCCTTGGGCCCGGGGACCGAGGCAGAGGACGCGACGCCCGCCGCTGAACCGCTTCCCGCACCCGCGTCGGCCCAGACCAAGGCCCCCTCCCCCACTCCGGCTCCCGGCCCCGCCCCTGACATCGAGCCGGACGCCGAAGCCGTCATCGCCATCGTCGGCATGGCAGCCGTTGTCCCGGGCGCGAACTCACCCGACGAACTGCGCCAGGTACTGGACGGTGAGCACCATATGTTCGGCCGGCCCAGCCGATTCGACGCCGACGCGTTCTACTCGCCCGATCCTGCGGCCGAGGACCGGTCCTACACCCGCGAATCCGGTTTCATCACCGGTTTCGTCCCACACCCAGCCCTGCGAGCCGAGCTCGAACGCGACACCCTGCCGAGCCGCGAGGACACCACGCTCTGGCTGCGGCACGGGCTGCACACGGCGTTGGACGGAGTTACCCGCGCTCCTGGCGACCGCTTCTTCGCCGCGTTCGGATTCACCGCCGACGGCAGCCAGGAACTGGAGGAGCACCTGGTGCGCTCCGGCTATCAACGGCTGTTGGCGGATGAGGCGGCCCAGGGCGACAGCGGCACGTTGCGGGCCGCCCTGGCGGATCACTACCGGCGGGGCGGAACGCCGGCGGCCGAGTGCCTGCCGCACCGCATCGGCCGTAACGCTGTCTCCGGGATCCTCCCCGACGCCACCGAACTGGTCATGGTGGACACCGCCTGCTCCTCCTCCCTCTACAGCATCGATCTGGCCGTCAAGGCGCTGCGCGAAGGGGCATGCTCGATCGCGGTGAGCGGCGGGGCCTTCGGTTACACGGCACGCAACGTCGTGCTGTTCTCCAAACTCAGCGGACTCTCCCGGTCCGGTGAAGTCAGGTCGTTCGACCGCGACGCCAGCGGTGTCCTGTTCTCCGACGGCGCCGGGGTGCTCGTCCTCAAACGCCTGGATCGGGCCCAGAGCGACGGCGACCGGATCCTCGGAGTCGTCGATGGCATCGGGCTCTCGTGCGACGGCAAGGGGAAGGCCATCTACGCGCCCAACCAGGCGGGCCAGGAGATCGCGCTGCGCCGCGCGTACGCCGACAGCCCGTCGGGACCGGAGTCCGTCTCCTGGGTGATCGCGCACGCCACCGGCACTCAAGCCGGTGACAGCACCGAACTTGCCGGCCTGCACCGAGTCGCCGGGCAGGGCCCGCCCGCCCTGCTCTCGTCGAACAAGGCGATCGTCGGCCACACCGGCTGGGCCGCGGGTGCCGTCTCGGTGGTCCAGGCCCTGACCGGACTCGCCCACGGCACCGTCAGCCCCCAGCGCTATCTGCGCGAACCCCTGCCCATCCTGGACGGCAGCCGGTTCACCCCGCCGACGCGGCCCACCGCGCTGCCAGGCGCCCAGCCGCACACCGTCGCGGTCAACGCCTTCGGTTTCGGCGGCACCAACGCCCATCTCGTCATCGGTCAGAAGACCACGGGCCGCCGCTCGCGCACAGCACTGCACACCGACCGCACGGTGGTCGTGGGAACGTCGTACGACCTGCCGGGCGATCCGGATTCCGGAGCCGTCACAGCCTGGCTGCGCGGGACAGGGCCCGCCCCGGAACGCGGCTTCGGTGACGACTACCCGTTGCCGGCATTCGCCGAGGTGCCGATTCCGCCGCCGACACTGCGCAACATGGACCGCACCCAGATCATGCTGCTGCGCGCCTATCACCGGCTGCCCGACCCCGTACGCCAGGTCTGCAACCGACTTCACGACACGACGGGTGTGATCGCGGGACACATGGGGCCGACCCGGCAAGCGATTCACTACGCGCTGCGCTGCTATCTCGGCGACCTGGAGAACACGATCGGATCAGGCCCCGAATTCACACACATATCCAAGAAGGTAAGGGAGTTGGTGCCACCCAGCACCGAGGACTCCTTCCCCGGCATCATGCCCAACATCATCTCGGCCCGGCTGGCGGCGCTGTGCGACTTCCACGGGCTGAGTACGACGATCGACACCGGCCCCGACGCGGCATCCGACGCACTGCGGACCGCCGAGCGACATCTACGGCACGGCAGTCTCGATCTCGCCGTAGTGGCCGGGGTCAACGGCAACTCCACCCCCGAACTCGCCGAAGCCCTGCCCGCCTCCGCCCAACTGGCCGAGGGCGCCTTTCTGCTCGTCCTTGCCCGCGAGTCCACCGCCCACGAACACGGTCTGCCGATCCTGGCCCGGCTGCGCACGACGACCGGCGGGGCCGACCCCTCGACCCGTCCGTCCTGCCGTGTGCCGCTCGCCGACTCCGGCCGTAGCTATCTGGGCGCGGACACCATGACCGCCGTCTTCGCGCACCTCGCCGCCCCGCCCGGGCGGACGACGATCGGCAGCGCAGCCGACTGGGGCACTCAGCTCCACCTCGACAGCACCGACGAGGCCACGCCTCAGCCCTCCACTCCGGCGCTCGAACACTCAAGGCCCAAGGACCCGGCGGCCGCACCTGCGCCGGTGTGGCGGATGGCCCGCCGGCTCGCCCCGGCGCCACCTCGCTCCGTGCGCGAGGCACTTGCGGGAGTGCCGGCGGACAGCATTCTTCTGGTGCCCGATCGTGGCCTTCTCGACGGTGTCCCCCTCCCCGGCACCACCACAGTCGTTCAGGCTCCGCCTCCGCCCGCTCCGGGAACGCCGCTCCCCGATCCCGCCTCACTCGCGGCCCTCCTGCCCACAGGGGAGCGCGGCCACGTCCGGGTGGTCGCGGACCTGGCCGCCACCCGGACCTCGCCGGACGACCTGACCGCGGTGCACCGTCTGCGCACCTTGCACGACCTGGCCTTCCTCGCCGCGCAGCAATGGCACGGCGGCACAGGCGACTCGTACGGGATCCTGCTGCTCGATGCCCTACGGGAAGGTGTGGTTCATCCGTCCGCAGGTCCGTTCACGGGCTTGGTCAAGAGCCTGGCCCGGGAGGCACCGGACGCGGCGGCCTTCGCGGTCCTGACCGACGAGCGGGACACGAAGCGGGGGCTGGCACTTCTCTCCGAGGAGTCCGGCCGTCACCAGGATCTCTCGGTGTCCGTCCACCTCGGAGGCGAACGCCACGCCTACACGCTGGGCTTCGCCGAACCCCGAGCGGCCGTGCAGCCCTCCCTGGGCCGGGACAGCGTCGTGGTGGCCGTCGGCGGAGGCCGGGGCATCACCGCGGAGCTGCTGACAGCCCTGGCCGGTGAGCTCGGCGGCCCACGGATCTACGTGCTGGGCCGGACACCGCCCTCCCCGACCGCCACCGTGGTCTCCCGCGCCGACTTCCTCGCCGCCGAGCGCACCCGCCGTCCGGAGACCGGCCTGGCCGAACTCATCACCGCACACCAACGCTTGAGGGCGGCCGCCGAGACCCGGCGCACCCTCCAACGCCTCGCCGCGCTCTGCGGACCCGACCGGGTCACCCACCTCGCCTGCGACGTGACGGATCCGGCGGCCGTGCAGGCCGCGATGGACAGCGTCCACCGCGCGCACGACCGGATCGACCTGCTGATCAACGCCTCCGGGGTGCACCAGGGCGGCCTGGTACGCACCGCCTCGCTCGAACGGGTCCGCCGGGTCCGCGACACCAAGATCCTCGGCTATCTCAACCTCCACCGCACTCTCGCCGACCGCCCTCCCAGGCGGTGGCACAACATCGGCTCACTGCTCGCGGTACTCGGCTGGCCCGGTGAAGCGGACTACTGCTCCGGCAACGAGCTCCTCAACTGCACGTCCCGCTGGGCCCGTTCGTTCTCCGACGTGGCCGAGACCACCCTGGCCATGGCGTTGTGGGACGAATCCGGTTTCGCCGCCGAGCCGGTGATGCGCGATCTGCTGCGCCGCCAGGCAGCCCTGTCGGGGGTCTCCAATCACGACGGTGTCCGGCTCTACCTCGACGAACTGGCCTCCCACGACCCCGACCCCGAGGTCGTCTACCTCGGCAAGCCCGAATACGCGCTGGTCGTACCGCCGGTGCTGCGGAAGACGGCCGAAGGTTCACTGTCCTTCCGCCCTGATGCGTCCGGCGACGACGGCCATCTGCGCCACCACCTCCTGCGCGGCGAACCCGTCGCCCCCGCTGCCCTGATCGCCGCGCTCGCCTGCGAGGCCGTACGCACCGCGAACACCGGACGAGTGGTCACCGCCCTGCGCGACCTGGCGTTCCGGCTGCCGTTGCGAGCCGAACCGCCGACCGGCCATCAGCTGCGGGCCGGCACCGACGGCACCGTACGCGTCGTCAGCGCGCTGCGGCCTCCGGGAGGCCAAGCTGTCGTACGCGAGCGGCTTCACGCCACGATCACGGCCGAACTCGCCAACCGGCAGCCCCCTGCTCCCTCGGCCGTGACACCCGGGACGGACGGGGGACTTCCCGTCGTACCCCCTTGGTACCGAGAAGGAGGCGGACCGCTGTTCCTGAGCGGTCCCTACGCGTCACTCGACCAGGTACGCGTCCTCGCGCGCCAGGCCACGGCCCGCTTCGCTCCCCGGCTCGATACGTGGGAGGCAAGCTTCTCGCGACCTGGGCTCCCGGTGCTCCTTCTGGACGCGGCCATCCAGCTCCTCTTCCTTCTTCAGGAAGTCGACCCCAGCGCGCCGACGCCGCACACCGTGCGCGCCGCGCCGGTCGGCATCGACCGGGTCGAGCTGTTCACGGACCGCCCGGACGCCGCACTGCTCGCCGCGCACGGCGACGCGATCTCTCTGGTGGCTGACGCCGACTCCGCATCGGCCGACGCGCTCGAGCCGGACGGCACTGTCCTGCTGCGCGTCACCGGACTGACCGTACGCCCCGCCTGATCCCCAGCCGTACCTGCCCACAAGGAGATGGCCGAGATGCTCCTCGCGTCCCTTTCGCCTGCCGCACGCGACGAGATACAGCGGCTCCTGTACGGCCCCTGTGAGCCCTCCTTCGTGTCCGCACTGCACAAGGCACTCGCCGACGGAGCCCGGCCGGACGCCTCGGCGGCCGGCACCGGCCGGGGCGAGCACCTGCTACGCCGCCTGGGCGCGTTGGGTGAGGTGCTGCCGCCGGGCCACGACCCCTTCTCCGACCCCGCACGGCTGGCTGCCGCGCACGCCTGGACGGCGGTCGCCGACCCTCCGCTGTGCCTGGCGGCCCTGGTCCACCACGTGCTCTGCCTGGGTTCCATGGCGCACCTTTCCGACGAACCCGACCGCCTGGCCCCCGAGATGGCGGCGCTGAGGGCCGGGCAGGCCAAGGGCGTGTACCTGATCACCGAGGCAGGCCAGGCGAACAGCCATCTCGCCACCCGGACCCGTGCCGTGTTCGATCCGGTCGGCGGAGGGTTCGTCCTGCACACACCCGATCCGCTCGCCGCCAAGTTCGCCAGCGCGGGAACACTGGACGTCCCGCAGACGGGCGTTGTGCTCGCCCGCCTCTTCACCGGAGAAACCGACCGCGGGGTCTTCGCCTTCGTGGTCCCGCTCACCCATGACGAGGGTCTGCTGCCCGGCATCGAAGTGTCCTCGCCGATCGGCCTGGGCGCCCTGCCCCTCGACTACGTCCAAGTACGGTTCCACCACGTCCGGGTCCCCTACGCCCACTGGCTCTCCGACGGTGCCCGCATCGGCGGCGACGGCACGTTCCACGATCCCGCCGGGTCGCACGAGCTGCGCCTGCAGCGCACCCTGCGCGTGGGGCAGGGCCTGTGGGCGAGCATGCCGGCGATCGCTGCGGCCACCTCCCGGCAGTCCGCCGTGCAGGCCGTCAACTACGCGCGACAGCGGCGCACTCAGGGACGGCTGGCCCCCGGCGTGCCCCTGCTCTCCTACCGGGCCCAGCAGCGCGTGGTCCTGGGTGCCCTGGCCGACGCGTTCGCCCTTACCTGCGCGGCACACGGTGCACGAGAGGTGTGGACCCAATCCCTCTCCGCCCCCACGCAGGCAGAGGGCGGCGAGGCGATGAGCTTCACACCCTGGGCCGCCGTCAGTCGGCCGCTGGCCGCGTACAAGGCCGTCGCCGTGCGCATGGCCGCCCGTATCACCGCCGACTGCCAACACCGCTGCGGCGTCTCCGGCCACCTGGACGTGAACCGGCTCGCCGCCTATCGCGGATTCCACCACGCCTTCGACGCGGCCGGCGGCGACAGCCAGCTCATTCTCTACGACATCGGCCGCGCCCTCGTCGAACAGGGCCCCGTCGCCGCGGAGCCTGACCCACCGCCCGTCGACCCGCCGGTCACCTCGCCCCGGTGGTGGCCCACGGTCCTGCGTCGGCACCAGGAGGAGCTGACGCGCCGCCTGGCCCGTCGGCGCGACGCGGACGCCGCGACCCCGTTCGACGTGTGGAACCCGCTGCTGGAGGAGGCCGGTCTGCTCGGCGAGACCTATGCGACGCGGCTCGTGGCCCAGGACCTGGCCCGGACGCTGGAGGAGACGCGGGACCGCACCCTCGCCCAGGCCCTCGCACCACTGGCCGCGCTGCACGGCGTCACCTCCGCCCACCGCTGGGCCGGACCGCTGCTCACTCTCGGAACGCTCCGACCGCAGAACGTCGAAGCCCTGCCCGCCGTCGCCGAGCGGCTGTGCGACGCGGTCCTGCCGCACCTGCCGCTGCTGACGGAAGCGTTCGCCCACCCCGACGACATCGCGGCGGCACCCCTGGCAGCCACGGACTACAACGCCGCCCTGGAGGCCACGCTGACCTGGACGCGAGGGGAGACGGCATGACCGGCCGCCGCTCGGAGCCCTCGGCACGGGACCACCCGCCGCCCACCGTCCGCAGCGACGCCGCCGTGGTACGAGGCCGGAGTCACCGCCCAATGGATCAGCGAACGTACCGGTGTACTCAAATGCCACGGACCGGGGCGCCCAAGCAGTCCCCTCGTCGGCAAGGGCCGCGAGCACCGACGTCACCGACATGGGCCTGTTGGTCTTCACGACCGTCACCCCCGACGCACTCGGGCAGTCCGATGTGACGTATGGGCACGGCCCGCCGCCCGGAACGCGTCCTCGTGGCGGCGTTCGGTGCCGGCATGACCTGGGGCAGCGCGCTGCTCACCTGGAGCGGAGCGCGCGATCCCCCCTGTTTTCCTCGCATCCCCCGTTCCGATTCGTCGTCAGAAAGGCCCTTCGATGAACGCTCTTGACCTGTTCCGCCTGAACGGCGCACGGGCGCTGGTGACCGGCGCCTCCCGAGGCATCGGCAAGGCCGTCGCCAAGGGCCTCGCCGACGCGGGCTGCGACCTGGCCGTCGCCGCCCGCACCCTGCCCGCCCTCGACGGTACCGTTCGGGCGCTGGAAGACCGGGGCCGGAAAGCCATCGCCCTCGACGGCGACCTCGCCGTACCGGGTGCCGCCGCCGACCTGGTCGACCGGGCCGTCGCCGCACTGGGCGGCCTCGACGTCATCGTGCACAACGCGGGCACCCTGCCCACGGCGCAGGACGGCACCCCACTGATGGCACCGCTACAACACACAGTCCAACAGGACTGGGACACGGTCATCGCCATCAACCTCAACGCCACAGCCGCACTGTGCCGGGCCGCTCACCCACACCTGGCCGACTCGGACCGCGCCAGCCTGATCCTGATGTCCTCCGCCGCCGGACTCGTCGGCACCCCCATGATGGAGGCGTACGCCGCCACCAAGGCCGGCCAACTCTCCCTCACCCGCAGCCTCGCCGTCGGCTGGGCACGCCAGGGAATCCGCGTCAACGCCCTGTGCCCCGGCTGGACCCGTACGGACCTGACAGCTTTCGCCAGCGAGACCGGCCCCCTGTCGGACTGGCTCACCAGCCATGTCCCGCTCGGCCGGTGGGCCACCGCCGACGAGATGGTTGGCGCGACGCTCTTCCTCGCCTCCCCGGCCTCGTCGTTCGTGACCGGACACGCCCTGGTCGTCGACGGCGGGCTCGCGGTACCGGACAGCGGCCTCGCCGGCCACCCCAAGCCGCCTTCCCCCTTCGCCGCCACCTGACCTCGCACTTGAGGACGGGGCTCCCCCGAGGCTGCTAGTGCCGCATCAAGCAACCTTCGCCCCGTCCTACCGGACAGGTCCGCGACAGGGAGCCGTCGGATACGGTCCACGTAGCCTCGCGGGGTGCATTCTCGCGGTCTTGGTGCGTGTACTGCGCTTTGCTCGCCGGCCCGTTATCTACGCCGGTGGTCACCACTCTCATGGCGCGCGGTGCGTTCCCCGATACCCATCCCCTGTATCTGGGCATGCCCGGTATGTACGGCAGCGTCGCAGCGGTGGCCGCGCTCCAGCACGCGGACCTCATCGTCACCCTCGGAGCCCGCTTCGACGACCGAGTCACCGGGGACCTGACCACCTTCGCTCCCGAGGCCGCGGTCATGCACATCGACATCGACCCTGGGGAGACCTCCGCAAACGGAAGTTGTCGGGGGCCGTTGTCGCAGCCGTTGGGGACATCGACCCGCTACCACGGCACGATCAGGCGTCACGCGCCGCCGATCCGATACGGCGGCTGCGGGAAGAGACGGAGCTGGCGGCGGCCGGGAGGTGTCGTTGACAGGACGTTGTCCACGCGCTCGTGGACGGATCCGGGGTTCGGCCGTGCCCTCCCAGCAACCTTGGGGATGCCGGCGGGCCGGCGCGTAGGCGACGGCCTTGTCCAGCACCTCCCAGGCGCATGCAAGCAGGGAGGTCAGCACCGGTGCCGCCGCACCCGGTGCTAGGCCGGCGGGGTCGTGGGTGCGGCGGTCTCAGGAAGTTGCTGCCACCACCAGGCGATCGAGGCAAGCGCGGGCGGTGGCCCGGGGGCGACGTCCGCGGAGGTGGTGTCGACCCAGATCTGCTCCAGCAGCTCCTGGTGTCCGGGTTTCAGCCCACGTCGGTAGTGTGGCATGTGCAGGTGGTATTCCAAGCTTCCCGCGATGAGGCGCCCCAGGTCACGTAGATAGTGCCGCAGTCCGTCTGAAGCCTGTTCCTGGGTGTGGTCCTTCAGCCGTACGAAAAGTGCCATGCCCTGGTTGCTCAGGGCCAGGGCGCGGGCCAGCGCTTCTTGAAGGTCGCCATCGGTCTCGCGGGCCAGCACCTTGACCGCGTTGATGTCGGGCGCGTGACTGGCCTCCTCCTTGGGCCATGAATAGACGTCGTTGTGCAGGCCGATCAGCAAACAGGCCATTTCCGTGAGTGCTCGCACCGGCGGTGTGGCCAGTTCCTCTGCGTCAAGGCGGTAGCCGTGCACGACCTCGCCCAGCGCCGCATAGGCCGGAATGAACGAGGCACCCAGCCGCAGGGTCGCATATTCGTTCAGATCATGTTCCTCGCCATCGTCCAGCAGCGAGCGCTGCCAGGCCCAGCAGAACATCCCACGACGGAAGCCCTCGGCGAACCGGGCCAGCTGCGAGGACGTCGCGTACCGTGAGATTCGGACGATGAGGTCAGCCAGGGCCACGCCCAACGGCGAGCCATCCAGTGGCGCCGCCTCGGGCGCCTCTGCAGGCCGAACCAACTGGGCCAGCCGCACGGTCGCCTTCGCAGCGTCCCTGGCACCGCCGGGCAGGTCGACGTAGTCGTCCATCGCGAAGACCCAGGCGTTGAAGTCCGCAGTGATCTGGAGCTGTTCGAGCGGAGCGTCCGTGTAGTACATCGACGCAAGCCTGCAGATCCACACCGACAAGGCCAGTCGGTCTTGATCCGACGTCTCACTGTCCAGCCTGTGTCGGCGAATCCATGCCGCTGTCCGCTCTTCGACCTGTGGGCCCAGGGGGTTGTGCTCTGTCGGGACCGGACACCACAGGCGTAGCCGCATGTCGCGGCCGTTGGCCTCGCTGGTGGACAAGGAAGCGCCGTCGACCATGCCGTTGTCTCCTCAACTCGGTGTTCTCGCAGCACCCGGCACCAGGCAGGTCATGGCGTGGTGAGGCCGGCTCGGCGCCTTTGTCAGCACTGTCCGGCACATCGCGCTTTCTGCGTTTGCTGAGGGGGCCCAGGGGTGCAGTGGTGGTCAGGACTGATTCGGGTTTTACGTGCGGCAGTGCGGATCAGGGCGCCGGTTCTTCGATTGAGCCCGTGGGGCGAGCTGGCACTGGTTGCTTCGGAGTGGTGATTGGGGGTCGCAGGGCGTCGTGGAGTTGGGTAAAGGCGTTCAGGACATGGGCATCAGTAAGCACCGGGTAGTCGAAGGGCAAGGGGCGTGGGCCGAATTGGTCGGGGGCTGATGTGTAGCCGCCGTCGGTGTTTTGATGGCCAAGGAGGTAGTGCAGCCCACGTCCGAGGGTGTGGCGGTCGCCGGTGCGGGCGATGACAGGCAGGGCGTGTGCGGTGGACACGACGTCGCTTTCCTTGCCCGGGTGGTAGCCCCAGCCGCCGTCGGGATTCTGGGTCTTGGCGAGGTATCCGGCGCTCGCCAAGGTGGCGTTTGCGATGCGTGCGCTCCGGTCCGCGGGGGCCTGGGGTACGTGGCGAAGGGCGTCCAGAATCCGGTGGATGGCGCTGGACCGGCTGCGAGTCCAGCTGTTTTCGAAGGTGCCGTCGTCTCGCTGAGCGGAGAGGAGGAATTCGACGCACTTGTCCAGAAGCGGGGCGTGATCTTGCCAGGAGGCGGACAAGGCCGTGACGGCTCCGGCGGTCATATCGGCCTCGCATTGATGGCCGCGCAGGTAAGTGGGAAATCCTCCACGGGGGTCGGCCATCGCGCCCAGGTACTGCTCCGCCCGGGCGAGTACCTGCCGGTAGCGGGCCGTGTCTGCGATGCGCAGGAATTCGACGCAGACACCTGTGTCGTCGACGTCGGTCTGGGACGTGGTCTCGGTGTACCCCCAGCCACCGTCGCGCTGCTGCAGGCCGGAGATCCGGTCGCCCATCTGGATCAGGAGTGATTGTGGGGCCCCGGCTGCGGCGAGTGCTTTTCCGGCCAGGGCGGTCACAAAGATCTCCTGGCCGGAGATGAAGGGCAGGCCGCCGTCGTTGTTGCGGATCCGGCACAGGGCAGCGATGGCGTTGTGCAGGAGGGGGCTGTCCGGTTGGCAGGTGTGCAGGGCGTGCAGGGCGATCAGGTGGGCGAGCGCGTTCCCCTCCCACACCTGATCGGGGCCGGCAGATTCGAGTCTGCCGGCCAGGTAATTCCGGTCTGCGGTGCTTACGGCAGCGTGTCCTCCGCGTGCATGGCCGTGAAGGATCTTGATCGCACACAGAGACAGCTCGGTCCATGCCGCGTATCCCTGGTAGCGGAGGGTGTGCGCGTCAGTGTTCGTCTCGATGGGCATGACGCCCGTCAGGGACAGCAGCGTGCTGAGCATGAGGCGTTTACGGCCCCGGTGTAGTGCCGGAACTCCTCCAGATAGGCCACTGCCCGGTCCTGCTGTCCGGGGTGTCCCACGGCCGCTTCGACGATCATGGTGTCCATGGGGCTGTCCGGGCAGGCGTTGCGCAGGTAACCCACGAGGCTGTCGTGGACGCTGGGCAGGGTGCCTGTCTTGCGCAGCAGCGACAGCAGTAACGCCGACTCCAGCACGCGGCTGCCACACCGGTCGCGGACCAGGCCGTCCTCTTCGACTTGGCGGATCAGACGGTCACGCAGGCGCATTGCCTGGAGCCGGATGTGCGGTAAGGAGCGGTCTAAGTCCGGCCATGTGCCGTCCGCGTACGCAGGGGGGTTGCTGCCCTCGTCGTGGGAGGGTGCCTCGCGCCCCGTGAAGGTGCTCATCAGTCCGTCCTTTCGGTGGTGTCTGTTGCCTGGCGGATGGGGGCAGTCAGTTCGCGAGGCAGTGCGAAGTGTTGGTGTTCTGTGGTCGTTTCGACGAGTTCGACGTCCTCGTAGCCGTGTGCGGCGAGCCGGCGCAGTACGTCGTCCACCAGGACGTCTGGCACCGAGGCGCCGGAGGTGACGCCGACCGTGGACACCTCCTGAAGCCAGTTCGCGTCGATCTCGTCGGCGGTGTCGATCAGGTGCGCGGCGTTGGCACCGGCCTGCAGAGCGACCTCGACCAGGCGCTGGGAGTTGGAGGAGGTCTGCGAGCCGACCACGAGTACCAGGTCCGCTGCGGCGCCGATCTGCCGCACCGCCAGCTGACGGTTCTGCGTCGCGTAGCAGATGTCGTCGCTGGGCGGGCCGTTGAGGTGGGGAAACCTGGTCTTCAGCGCCTCGACGGTTTCCATCGTCTCGTCCACCGACAGTGTGGTCTGCGAGAGCCAGACGACCTTCGACTCGTCTCGGACCTCGATGCCTCCGACAGCGCCGGGGCCGTCGACCAGAGTGATCCGGGCGGGTGCCTCGCCCAGAGTGCCGATGACTTCCTCGTGCCCCTCGTGGCCGATCAGGAGGATGCTGTAGCCCGCCTCGGCGAAGCGGACCGCTTCCTTGTGCACCTTCGTCACCAGCGGGCACGTCGCGTCGATCGCTGTCAGCTTCCGTGCGGCGGCCTGCTCGTGCACGGACGGAGCGACTCCGTGTGCGGAGAACATGACGACCTGCCCCTCGGGAACCTCGTCCGTCTCGCTGACGAAGACCGCTCCCTTCTTCTCCAGGGACCGCACGACATAGGCGTTGTGGACGATCTCGTGCCGCACGTATACCGGCGGTCCATACAGCTCAAGGGCCTTCTCCACAGCCCGGATCGCGCGGACCACGCCGGCGCAGAAGCCGCGGGGTGAGGCCAGCAGGACGCGTTTGCGCGCCGGCTTCACGACATCCTCCGGGTCACGGTGTCCGCCAGGTGACGCAGGTGCGGGATGGCGTGCGCGCTCAGGGAGGCGGCCGAGTCCAGGGTGTGGAGCACGGCGTGGCGGCGTTGGCCGATGAGTTCTTCGACGTGGGCGCGGGCGCCGGTGACGGTGAGGATGGTGCGGATCTGCGTGGCCTCCGCCTCGGTCAGGCCGGGTCGTCCCAGCAGCCGGTGCAGCAAGGTCTTGTGTGGGGGTGCGGCGTCGCGCAGGGCGAGGGCGGTGAGCAGGGTGTGCTTGCCTTCGCGTAAGTCGTCCAGGCGGGACTTGCCGGTGATGTGCGGGTCGCCGAAGACGCCGAGGAGGTCGTCGCGGAGCTGGAAGGCTTCGCCCAGGGGGAGGGCGTACGCGGACAGTTCGTCCAGCATCGGCCCAGGGGCTCCGGCGAGGGCGGCGCCGATGTGCAGCGGTCGCTCGCAGGTGTACTTGGCGGTCTTGAAGCGGATGATTGTCCGGGCCCGTTCGACGTCATCCGTCGGCTGCCCGCCGGCCGCAACGTCCAGGTACTGGCCGTACAGAACCTCGTCGCGCATGGCGTCCAGTACAGGTAACAATCGCGCCAGTTGGTCTGCGGTGAGGCCGCCTGTGTGGATGAGTTCGTCGGTCCAGGCCAAGGCGAAGTCGCCGACGAGGATGGCGGCGCTGGTGCCGAACCGGTCGGCAACCGGCCCGCAGCGGCCTGCGGCGTGGCGGTCGGCGAAGGCCCGGTGCACGGTGGGCTTGCCGCGGCGGGTGGCGGAGGCGTCCATGACGTCGTCGTGGACGAGGCAGAAGGCGTGGAACATCTCCAGGGCGGCTGCCACTTGGAGCACCGGGCGGGGTGGGGGCGCGGTACCGCCGGCGGCGTGCCAGCCAAGCACACACAGCACGGGACGAAGCCGCTTGCCACCTGCCGTGAGGAAGTCCCTGAGGGCAGCGGGGATTTCGGTGGGCAGCCGGTGTGTGGCGGCGTCGGCCTGCTTGCGCTCCAGGAATTGGGTGAGGATCGTCTCGGCGTGGTCGCGGGCTTGGGGTAGGTCGACTTCGCCCGTGCGGGGTGGTGCGAGGGTCATGCCGGATCGCCTCCCGGGGGAAGGTCGCTGGTGAGGTGGAGGGCCTCGTCGAGGAGTGCTTCGACGATCTTGGATTCGGGGACGGTCTTGATGACCTGGCCGTGGCGGTAGATCTGGCCTTTGCCGTTGCCGCAGGTCACGCCGAGGTCGGCTTCGCGGGATTCGCCGGGCCCGTTGACCACGCAGCCCATGACCGCGATGCGCAGGGGGTGGGGGAAGCCGTCGAAGGCCGCTTCGACCTGGGCGGCGAGGCGGTGGATGTCGACCTGGAGGCGGCCGCAGCCGGGGCAGGAGACGATCTCCAGTTTCCGCGGGCGCAGGCCGAGGGAGGACAGGGTGTGGCAGCCCGCCTTCACCTGCTCCACCGGCGACGTGGACAGCGAGACCCGGATGGTGTCCCCGATCCCCTCGGCCAGCAGGACCCCGAAGGCGACCGCGGACTTGATCGCTCCTTGGAAGGCGGGGCCGGCTTCAGTGACGCCGAGGTGCAGGGGATAGTCGCAGCGTTCGGCGAGCAGCCGGTTGGCGGCGATCATCACGCGCGGGTCGTGGTGCTTGACGGCTATCTTCAGGTCGGTGAAGCCGTGTTCCTCGAACAGGGAGCACTCCCACAGGGCCGATTCGACGAGGGCTTCGGGGGTCGCGCTGCCGTGTTTGGCGAGCAGGCGCGGATCCAGGGAGCCGGCGTTAACTCCGATGCGGATCGGCACCCCGGCCGCGGTGGCGGCCTGGGCGATCTCGCCCACCTTGTCGTCGAACTTCTTGATGTTGCCGGGGTTGACGCGGACCGCCGCGCAGCCGGCTTCCAGGGCGGCGAAGACGTAGCGGGGCTGGAAGTGGATATCGGCGATCACTGGGATCGGGGAGCGGGCGACGATGGTGGGCAGGGCTGCCGCGTCGTCGGCGGAGGGCACCGCGACGCGGACGATGTCACAGCCGGCCGCGGTGACCTCGGCGATCTGCCTCAGGGTGGCGTCCACATCCGCGGTGTTGGTGGTGGTCATCGTCTGCACGCTCACCGGGGCACCGCCGCCCACGGGCACCGCCCCGACGCTCAGCCGGCGGGTGGGGCGGCGACGCCCGGGAATCTGTGGGGCGGGGGTGGCGGGCAGGCCCAGGTCGACGGTGTTCATCGTGGAGTCTCCCGGTCGCTAGAGCACCGGGCGGCCGGTGCGTGCGCGGCCGACAGGGCGTCCAGGGCGGTGCGGGTGATGCCGGGTGCATCGAGTCCGGCCCCGGCCAGCAGCTCGGTGCGGGGGCCGTGCGGGGTGAACGAGCGTGGCAGCCCCAGGGGCACCACCGTCGTAGTGACCCGTTGGGCCTGGCACGTCTGGGTCAGAGCCCAGCCCACCCCGCCGGTGACCACCCCGTCCTCGACGCTGACGACCAGCCGGTGACGGGCCGCCAGCGCGGCCAGCGCCTGATCCACCGGCAGTACCCAGCGCGGGTCGGCGACCGTCACCCCGATGCCCTGCGCCTCCAGCATGGCGGCGGCGTCCAGGGCCGGGGCCGCCAGCGGGCCGAGGGCGACGAGCAGCACATCCAGCGGCCGGAGGTTGGAGCGGTGGAGGATGTCGATCCCGTCCATCCGCGCCAGGGCTGGGATCTCCCTTGTCGCTGCGGCTTTTGGAATACGGAGCGCGGTGGGCCCCCGGTCGTCGGCGACGGCCTCGTGCAGCAACTCTGCAAGACGCTGGGCATCGCGCGGGGCGGCCAGACGCAGTCCCGGCACCGCGGACAGCAGGGACAGGTCCCACATGCCGTGATGGCTGGGCCCGTCCGGGCCCGTGATGCCGGCCCGGTCCAGGACGAAGGTGACCGGCAGCCGGTGCAGGGCGACGTCCATCAGTACTTGGTCGAAGGCCCGGTTCAGGAAGGTGGCATAGACGGCGACCACCGGGTGCAGACCGCCCATGGCCAGCCCGGCGGCCGAGGTGACCGCGTGCTGCTCGGCGATACCGACATCGAAGACCCGGTCGGGGAACCGTTGCTGCATCATGTGGAGGCCGGTCGGCCGCAGCATGGCCGCGGTGATGGCTACCACATCCGGCCGCTCGGCTGCCATGTCGGCCAGTGCGGTGCCGAACACGCTTGTCCACGACGGTCCGCCCGGGCTCACCGGCGCGCCGGTGGCCGGGTCCGCCGGGCCCACGGCGTGCAGGCAGTCCGCCTCGTCCGACTCGGCCGGTCCGTAGCCCCGGCCCTTGACCGTGACCACGTGAACCACCACCGGCCGCCCAACGGCCCGGGCCCGGCGCAGCGCCTTTTCCACCGCGGCGGCATCATGTCCGTCCACCGGTCCGAGATAGGCGAAGCCGAGGTCGGTGAAGATGTTGCGGTGCATCGGGGCGCGGCTGTCGCGCAGGGCGGCCAGGTGCGCGGCCCAGGCGCCGGCGGTCGGTTCGTAGGAGCGGCCGTTGTCGTTGAGTACGACGATCACCGGCCGCTGCGGCGCACCGCCCAGGTTGTTGAGTGCTTCCCAGGCCATGCCGCCGGTGCAGGCGCCGTCCCCGATCACCGCGACCACCGCTCGGTCCTGCTCGCCGGACAGCTGCCGGGCCTTGGCCAGACCGTCCGCGTACGCGAGCGCGGTGGAGGCGTGCGAGTTCTCCACCACGTCGTGCACCGACTCCGCCCGCGAGGGATACCCGGACAGGCCGCCGGCCTGCCGCAGGGAGCCGAACCGCCCGGCCCGGCCCGTGAGCACCTTGTGGACGTACGCCTGGTGGCCGGTGTCGAAGACCAGGGTGTCCCGGGGGGAGTCGAAGACCCGGTGCAGAGCCAGGGTCAGCTCGACCACGCCCAAGTTCGGACCGAGATGCCCGCCCGTCGCGCACACGCGCTCGATCACGAATGAGCGGATGTCCTCGGCGAGGCGCTGTAGCTGCGGCGGGGCAAGGCCCCGCAGGTCCTCCAGGTCCGGGAACCGCAGTTGAGCCTCTCCCTCGATCGACAGGGCAGATGAGCGCGTCATCCCACTGGCCCCCTCAGGAACGGAAAGCAGTACGGGAACGGGCGCGGCCGAACCGGCCGGCGCCAGGCAAGGTGCTGCAGCAACGAGCAGCGAAGGCCAGTTCAGCACTGCGGCCTGCGGTCCCAACAGGCGTACCGGCAACGGATTGCGCACGCAGCAAGCCGTCTAGTGAATTTGTGAAACGTGTGGGCGGACGGATGCGGCTGCCGCACGCCATGACCCGCCACGGCATCCTGATGCTCCTGGTGCCGGTGATGCGTGCCCGGCGCCGACGGCCCACCGGACGGCGTTCGGCGATATCCCCCGCACGCTCGCGACTCCGCCGCGCCGGTCGGCTGCCCGCCCGTGTGCGCGACCACACCGGGGGTATGCGCCACGCGCAGGGGGTGGGAACCGACGTCCCGCATATGCCGGTCGCGCACGCTTACGCCCGGCCGGACCTCTTCGCTTGACTGCACCCCGAGCCCGGCCCCCAGACAGTACGCATGAGCGGAAGGGGAACCTGCCCGTGCAAGATCCCTTCTTAGTCGCCGACATCCTGTCCCCGCGGCAGACCGCCGCACCCCCGGCCTCGGTAGACGTCCCTCCGGCCGGCACCGAGATCTTCCGCACAGGCCCGTCCCCAAGACGCAGACTGATGCGGTCCAGGGCTGCCGGCAAGCGGGACTCCGCACCGCCGCGCCGCCGGATCCCTGATGTGGCGGCGCGGTTGGCTCGATAGTCGCCTGACACATGACACAAGCCCGGCTTTCTCCATCCGCCCCCGCCGTCGCAGGGGGAGCCGCTTTCACAGAACTCCACGGCGGCGGTACGGGACACACCCCCATCTCCATGCGCCCGCAGGCACCCGTCCGGCTCGCGCACCCGGGAGGCAGCCATGCCGCGCACCCCCAACACACGGCTCGCCCTGTTATTACAGGCGGCCGGCTGGAACCCGTCCCAGCTCGCCGCCGCCCTGCGGGGCATCGCCGCCGAACAGGGCCTGACGCTGACCGTCTACCGCACGACAGCACGGCGCTGGCTGGACGGCGCCCAGCCCCGGCCCCCCATTCCCGCTCTGCTCCTGGAATGTCTCTCCCGTCGTCTGGGCAGGCGCGTCGCGGCGTACGACGCTGGCCTCACCCGAGCCCCGGCCGTCGTCGTGGATCCTGACTGGGAGGCCGACCCCATGCGCAAACTCGCCCACCTCACCCACGCCGAACTCGACCCCCACCGCCGCGCCCTGCTCGGCGCGGGCGTTTTCGCCGCCACCGCACTGGCCCTGCCAGGCGAAGGCGAGACCCTGAGCGCCGCGGTGCCCGACGGCTCAGTACCGGCCGACCGCCGCGCCGGACCCAGCGACCTGGAGCAACTGCGCACCATGGCCACGGTGTTCGCCACCGCCGCCGACCGGCACGGCGGCCAGCATGTACGCGCCGCCCTGGCCGCCTACCTCGCCCACGAGGTCACCCCCCTCCTGGACGGTCCCGCCCGCACCGGCATCCACCACGGCCTGCTGTCCGCCACCGCCCAACTCACCCTGCTGCTGGGCTCGATGTGCGCCGACAGCGGCCACCACGCCATGGCCCAGCACTACCACCAGATCGCCGCCCGCCTCGCCACCGACGCAGGCGACCACACCATCCTCGCCATCACCCTGCGCACCATGGCAACCCACGCCCACGACCTCGGACAGCACACCCCCGCCGTCCTCCACCTCGCCGAACAGGCCGACCGGCACGCCCGCCACGCCCCGCCCGCGGTCCGCGCCTACACCCACATCCACCTCGCCGTCCTCCACGCCCACCAGGACCGCCACGCCTCCCAGGCCGCCCTAGCCCGCGCTGAACGCTTCCACGCTCAGACCGACACCGCCCCCGGTCCCTTCAGCAGCTATCCGGCCGGCGCACTGCACTACCAGCGCGCCCAGACCCTCACCACCCTCGGCGACCACACGGCCGCCCTCACCGCGCTGACCACCTCCCTGCGCCTGCGCACCCCCACCGAACAACTGCCCGCCGCACTCACGCGCGCCCGCCTCGCCGAAACCCACCTACGACTCGGCCACCTCGATGCCGCCCTCACCCACTGGCGCACCTTCCTCGACACCTACCCCAGCCTCAAATCCGCGCGTGCCGACGAGCGCCTGACGGCAGCCCTCCAGCGCCTGCGGCCCCACCAACGCCATGCCGGCGCAGCCGACTTCCTCGGCCGCGTCACCGAACTCACCCGCCCCGCTCCGTGAGGGACCCCCCGCTTCCTCGAGCGAACTGCCGCGCCTGCGCCCGCGACCACTTTCGTGCGGAGGAAGTACCGATGGATCTGGGGCCTGCGCAGCCTTGTCGGAGACCGGGGGCGACAGAGCAATGGCCGCATCGATTGGATCTTGCATGACGGCAGAATGAACCGGTCCAGCTCCTCACCCGGCGGCGCCCCGCCCACGGGCGCTGGCCGAGCACCCGCAGAATCGACCCCGTTGAGCCGCTTGCGTGAACCGTGATCCCGCTGTCGCCTTCAGCGGCCGATGGCAGTCGGGAGTTTCACCGTTGAATTGGTTGGGTCCTTGGGAAGCGCATGGCGACGCCGTTCTTGAGGGGGGCGAGGCGGATGGTGGGAGGCTGGTTCCTTTGCGGCCGGCGATGGCTTGCAGGGAGAGGTCGCCGTGTTCGTACCAGTTGCGCCATTGGGGTACGCGGGTGGCGGTGTGCTGGGTGCGAACGAACAAGGGAAGCCGACCGACAACGGCAAGTACCGCGCACCCGCCGGCTCGGCGGCGGCCCGAGGCCCTGTTGAAGATGCTTGACCATCTCATCACCCGGATCTGACCTGTGTCTGGGGTCCCCGGCTCATGAAGCCCCAGTTCCGGCCACGTGGTCGGGGGCGCTCCCCCGCCCCCTCCGCGGTGGCATCTGCAGTGGCATCCGCGGCTTCGGCTACTCGGTGGTGGGTGCACCATGAGCAGGCCCAGGACCAGGCGGCACGGGCAGGTGCGGCGCCATCCGAGCAGGCCGTCGCGGCGACGTTCTCGTTCTCCTTCGGCCTGGGCTTCGGCCATCTCCTGCGCCTCCTGTGCAAGGCACGCTCTACGGCTGCGGAAGAGCCCGCACTCGCTGCTGCCCGGCACCGGGCCGGCCTCCGGGTCCAGGCAGACGTCGTGGCAGCAGGACGGGCACTGCCACCTCGATGCGTCCCGTGCGCAGCCTTCCTCCTCCCGCTGCTGGTGGCCGGCTTCTCAGCGGCCTGGCGGGCGGCGCGACGCTGGTCGTCGCGGACGTGGTAGGCGCGGTAGTCGTCGGGGTTGTCGAGCGCCTGGTCCAAGGTCTCGACCGCGTCGTGGCCGTAGCGCCACCACACCGGCCCATGAGGGCCCTTGTCGGCCAGTAGCACCAGGGGGGTGGCGAACTCGCCACCAAACGCCCTGTGACTGAGCGCGCTAGTCGGCGGATGAGCGCTGTACTGGGCGGAGCTGAGCGTTCTGGTTGGCAAGCCGGGTGGCCGTCCGCCTTCTCGCTGAAACAGCACGTCCGCCCCGGCGAACAGGGCCAGGGAGGGATTCAAGGATCAATCGGCCTCCTGTTCCACCGGCAGCCACAGCTCGGCATCCGCCTCGCTGCCGTCCGCCGACATCCGCATACGAAGGATTTCCGGCCCGGGGCGGCCCCGGTACGGATTCGATGGGAACCACTCGGTGAACACATCCCGCCACAGCGCCTGGATCGCCTCCGGCGCCGGCCCCGAGGTGGTGAAGACCGCCCATGTCCCGGCCGGCACGGGCAGCGTGGCCATGCCCTCCGGCAGGGACGCCGAGGTGACGACCCCGTGGTAGTAGTCGAGTTCGGTACCCTCCGCCCGGCTGGGATCGAGATCGTCGCAGACCGCGAGGATGCCGTGCGGCTCCTGGTCGGACAGCTTCTCCAGCAGCTCCTTTGCCTGGTCGTCGATCCCGCGGACGAAATCGATGATCGCCTGGTTCGGCCCCGAGTGCACGAGCGGCACCCGGGCCTTCGCCCCGACGACGCTGAACTCCGGCTTGTGCACGACGCGGTAGCGCATGCTGCTGCACCCGTCGACGATGAGGCGGAAGGTCATTCGGGGCTGGGAGCTGAGCGCCGCACCGGTGCGCCGTGCCTCGCCGGGCCCGACGCCGTGCATCGCGCGGAACGCCCGCGCGAATGCCTCGCCCGAGCCGTATCCGTACCGCACCGCGATCTCCAGCAGCGTCCGCTCCCCGGCCAGTACCTCCGCGCCCGCGACGGTCAGCCGCCGGCGCCTGATGTACTCCGACAGCGGCATCCCGGCGAGCGCCGAGAACATCCGCCGCAGGTGGTACTCCGAGGTGGCCGCGACCCGCGCCAGCTCGCCCACGTCGACGGAGCTGTCGAGCTGCCGCTCGATGTGCTCCATGGCCTGATTGAGCCGCTCCAGCACGCTCGCCTCCAAGATCCCGACCATCGATTCAATCAGGCGCGGCCATGCACGCGCACCCGAGAAAAGCGGTGCGGCAAGTGTCGGGTGACCGGGACGGGCGGCGTCGCACGATGGAGGCATGGACGACACGACCTTGGTAACCCGCTTCCTCCGCGACGGCTTCGTCAAGCTGGGGGGCGCCGTCGCGCCCCGCGTGGCCGCGAGCTGCGCGCGGCTGCTGTGGCGGGAGACGGGCTGCGACCCGGACGCCCCGGAGACGTGGAAGCAGCCCGTGCACTGGGTCGGCGGGATGGCACAGGGACCGTTCGCCGCCGCACCCAACTCCCCGGCCCTGCACCGGGCGTACGACCTGCTGGTCGGCGCCGGGCGCTGGGAGCCGCGCTACTCGCTCGGCACCTTCCCGCTGCGCTTCCCGCACGAGGAGGAGCCCGACGACGCGGGCTGGCACATCGAGGGCAGCTACGCGGTGGAGGGCGAGACCTGGCCTTTCACCAACCTCCGCTCACGCGGCCGGGCCCTGCTGATGCTATTTCTGTTCAGCGAGGTCGGGGAAGAGGACGCCCCGACTCGGATCCGGGTCGGCTCCCACCTCGACGTGCCGAAGGTGCTGGAGCCGTACGGGGAGGAGGGCGCGAGCGGCCTGGCCATCGCGCCAGACCTCGTAGCGGCATCCGCCCACCGGCCGCTCGCTCTCGCCACCGGTTCCCCGGGTGACGTCTTCCTGTGCCATCCATTCCTGGTACACGCGGCACAGCCGCACCACGGGGTGCGGCCGCGCTTCATGGCCCACCCGCCGCTGATGCCGGCTGCGCCGTACGAACTGGAGCGGGCCGACGGCGCGTACTCACCCGTGGAGATCGCGATCCGCCGGGGCCTGGGACAGGCCACCTCCGGTCCCGACGGGCAGGACGCCGGTCCCGCCAACCATAATGCTCAGCTCCGCCAAGTAGAGCGCTCATCCGCCAACTAGCGCGCTCCGTCACATTGGTCCGGGCCTCGCGGCTGTTCGGGGAGGAGCTACAGGCCGAACTCCAGGTGTGTGATGTCGGTGAAGCGGACTTCCTCCAGCTGGCCGGCGCGGCGGCCGTTGTCCTGGAAGTACACCTCGTTGAGTGCCTCGGCGGCGATCTCCTGTAATCCCTGGCCGGTGGCGCCGGCCTCTTGAGCGTCGAAGAGGCGGGCGGCGTACTGCGGCGGCAGCGCCACGGTCAGGTGGCGGGGCCGGTCCTCGTCGGTGGTGCCGATCGGCACGGTGTAGCCGATCCGGGCCTGGGTGTCGATGACGATGCCGCCGGTGGTCGCCGCCTTCTTTCGCGCCTGGGCGCGGATCTGCGGCTGCCACCGTGCCTTGACCTCGCGTTCCGGGCTGGCGGCGAGGCCCGGGCGGGGCTTCTTGACCTGGTCCTTGACGTACCGTTCGACGGTGCGCTGGGAGATGCGCAGCATCCGGGCGACGGCCTCGGTGCCCCTGAGCTGCTTGACCAGGTACCGCATCTGCGTGGCCCCACTCTTGGGCGCCGGGCGAGTGAACGCCTTCTGCACCGCGGCGTCCAGGCCGTCCCCGAACAGGCCATCATCGCCCTCACCTACTCTCCGTTGTCGGCGTCGGGGAGGACTTCGTGGGCTGGGAGCCGCCCGTCGGCGGCGACCGTGCGCTGGGCGTGGTTGATTTTCCGATCTCCGAGGGCCGCTGGAAGGTGCTTTAGTACGTCCTGCCTGGCTTCGTCCACGAGAAAGGACAGTGCTTCGGCGGTGCTTCGGGAGGCGTTCGGCCGTCTCCGCCTGGTGAGATATTCATGAGCTTCAACAGCGCTGAGCTCTGTCCCAGCAATGCTGTCGAGTTGCGGATCCGCGCTGTCGAGCACGAGCTCAATCAGAGGGCGTGACCGGGGGCCGCATGCCGAGCCACTGCTCAGCGTCCCAGGCATGGAACCGCTCTACCTCGGTGAACCCCAGTTTTGCCGCGAGGCGCATCGAGCCGACGTTTGCCACCTGGGTGGCGAGCACCACCGGCTCGCCGGGAAGGACGCCGTCGAACCAGTCGAGTACCGCCGCGCACGCCTCGGCGGCATACCCGAATCCCCACACTCGCGGCAGGAACAGATAGCCGAGATCGATCTTCCCCGCGGCAGCCGGGCGACGATGCTCCGGTGCTCTCCTGAGCAGGATCTGGCCGATCATCGCCCCGTCCAGATCAACGACGAAACTCCCGGGCCACCGCTCGGGCACCCCGGGCAACTCGCGCTCAAGCTCGTCCCGCGGCCGGGGGCCGCCGAGGTAGGTGTGCACCTCTGGCGACGCCAGCAGCTCGACGAACGCCGCACGGTCACCGGCCTCGGGCTCACGGAGCACGAGCCTGTCGGTCCTGATCGGGGCAGGTGGCCAGGCGACGGGTCCGAGCTCAGTCATGCCGGCACCCAATCAGCAGGCTCGGCAGCGATCAAGACTCGCAAGTGGCGGGCCACCTCCCGAAGCGCCATACATCTGCTCTCGGGAATCGTCTGGCGGGTGGTGGGTTGCCGACCAGCGCGGTTGCCAGGTTGTTTGAGACCGCCTGCGGCCAGCGTTCTCAAACAACCTGGCTTTCGCGGTCGTCTCGTTCGCGAAAGATGACAGGACCGCCAAAGTCGCCAACGGTATCCGCCGGAGATCGCCGTTCTCCATGGTGCGGCGATGTGGAAAGCCCCGAACCCGCCCTCGCCGCCTCGGATCTGCACGGTGGTGATGTGCTGTGCGATGTGCACCTTTACCTGTACGCGGTGCTGAGCTGCACTGTTGATGGGGAGTCGAACCCCCGCGTTGCTCTTCACGCGCCAGGAGTGGGCTGGGAAACCGCCAGCCCTCGGTGTGTGCACGCCTCCGAAGCCGCTACCTGCTCCACATCGTCCCGATCGGCCGGACTGGTCAGTCCAGCAGATCGACCTCCCAGTTCGTGCGCTGGATCCGCACATCGACCTCGCGGATCTCCTGGGCGAGTGCATCCGCCTGACCGCGCAGTTCCGCGACCGGAAGCGCGGAAAGCATCATCAACTCGGACCTAAGCTGCCGGCCGTATCCCCGCTCGCCCTTACCCGCCGCCGCGTCCGCCGCTGCGGTGACCACGGAGTGACGCAACCGCAGGACGTCCCGACGTGCGAGGGCATCGGTAAGTGTGCCGTCCGGAACCATCGCCACGGTGGCATTGGTCCGGTTGATCCGCCGGATCAACGATTCCAGATTGTTCAGCACCTCACCGGCCTCAGCCAACAGCTGAGCTGCATCCTCGGCGGGTGTCTCCCCCTCCTGGTACCGCGCACTACTGACGACGCGCGCTCGCAGTTGTTCCACACGGCGCGTTGCCTCCGCACGTTCTGCCAGTGCCTCAGCAAGCTTCACTGTCTCCACGTCCCCCTCCATGAGCCCGCACGAGTATACGAGCGCGAACCAGCTCGTACGTACCCGGCTTTTCATCCGCCGGAGCCCTGACCAGCCACTGGAGTGAGGGCGGGCAGGCGCGCCGAGGGCAACGAAAGAGAATCCGGCAGTACGAACGAGAACGAAGGGGAATCCGACAGTCTCAGCGCGACAGGACATGCGTGTCCTGGCGCAGCGAAGTTGGCTGTGGATCTCGCTCTGAGCTGGAGCTTTGCCAGTAGTGCGAGACTGCCATGGCTCGGGAGAGGCTCCACCGATCAAGGCAGCGCGGCGGTCTCGGACCAGCGGCCCCGGCCGGGTACCACCGCTCGCGTCGGGCGGTCTTCAGTTCAGGCTCCGGGCCCGGCGGCGGCGCGCGATGAGGAGCGTGCCCGCACCCGTGACCACTGCCGCGGCAGCCGCGCCCGCGACGGGCAGTGTCGAGGAGCCGGTCTCTGCCAGGTAGCCGCCGTTCGCCGCCGGCCCGGCGTCGCCGGTCGACGACGACTCGCCGGCCGAGCTGTTCGAGCCATTGGTCGGGCTGCCCGTCGGGCCTGTCGACCCTCCGCCCGTGACCTCCAGTGTGATGTCGGCCTTGTCGTTGGCCTTGTTGGGGTCGAACGGCCGCGCTTCGGTGCTCAGCGCCACCGCGCCCTTGGCGTCCGCCACCCGCTTGTCGATCTTCAGCTCGAAGGTGTAGGTCTCTTGGCTGCCCTCATTGAGCGACCGCATGCCGCAGACGTACGCCTCACCCTTGGCCCGGCAGAACTGGCCGCGCTGGACGACGGACGTTCCGGCGGGAGGTGTGATCAAGACCTTGACGACCCGATCCCCTTCCTCGGGCCAAACCCAGGCGGGCCCGGCGTTGGTGAACTTCACCTTCATCGTCACCGTGTCACCGACGCTCCCCTTCAACGCGGCACCCGTCACCTGGTAGTCGGCCGTGTTGACCGAGGTGACGGACACATTGACAATTCCCGCGGACCCCTCGCCCCCGGGCTGCCCCTCGATCAGTCTCACCGCCGGTGCGGTTCCCGCCACCGGTGGTGTGCCGTTGTCGTCAGGCCAGGGTTCGACGTCCTCGACGCGTACGCGCAGCTCGTCGTTGAGCGCACGGTCCAGTACCGCGACACGGAGAGGGGTCTCGGGTGTGTAGACGACGCCCGGCTCCACAGCCTGGTCGAACGCGCACACCGCTGTCCATCTCTCGGGCATCTCGTCGTAGGGCCGGACGTGTTGTACCAGGCAGTTGGAGGGAACGTCCGCGAAGTCGAGTCCCCGGGTGACGGAGTAGGAGACCCACACCTTCTCGGCGGCTCCGATGCCCTTGTTCGCCACGGTGACCGGCAGATCGAAGCTGCTCCCCGGTTTCACCCCGTCGATAGCCTCGATGCCTCCGACTACCAATTCGGGTGCGGTTTCACCGCCGTAGGCGGCGGGAGCCGCGGCCAGCGCGATCAGGCCGACAGCGCCGAGGGCGGCGACAGCGCCACGCGAGGCGCGATGGTTGTTTGGGCGTATCGGCATGGAGACATCCTCTGTTGGGACGCAGACGAACGGAACGGTGCCTTCCAGAAGACCAGTCCTTCGATCGCTAGACTCTTGCCGATCTCGGAGGGTTGCATGGCCGGTGCCTCCTCCGCCTTGCGATCACATCTATCGGACGCCGTGAGCCCCGCGCCGGTGTCGGCACCGATTGCCGGTGCGAGGTCATCGGAGACGGATCGGTCGCCCACCGGCTGAGCCACTGTGTCCCGCCAACTGACGTGCGCACCCGCCCGATCAAGCGCTCAGTCTCAATCAGCCCCTGCCGACACCACGCTTTGCAAGCGCTGGCAGAACAAGGTGGATCGACGCTCATCACCGTGTCCGAGACGGGAGTTGAGCGGTCGGTCGAGTGTGGGAACATCGCCGTGGATCGTGTCGGATGAGCTGTGGGAACGCATTGAAACCGCTGCTGCCGCAGCGTGAGCGACACTTTCGGTACCCGGGCCGCAAGCCGTTTTCCAGACCGGGAGGTGCTGGGCGGAATCCTGTACGTGCTGCACACCGGGGATCCAGTGGGAGTACCTGCCCAAGGAACTGGACTTCGGCTCCGGGATGACCCGCTGGCGCAGTCTGCGGGGCTGGAACGAAGCCGACGTGTGGCAGCGGCTTCACGAAGTCCTGCTCGCCGAACTGAACGCCGCGGCGAAGCTCGACTGGTCCCGCTGTTTAATCGACTCCTCCCATGTCCGGGCGGGGACTCATGGGACATGGCCCGGCACCCGGCTCAGGTTCCGGGGAGGATACGGCGCGTTTCGTAGGCCCACATCGCGATCTCGACCCGGTTGCGGGCGCCGAGTTTGGCCATCAGGCTGGCCAGATGCGTCTTCACCGTGCTGAGGCTGATGTGCAGTGCATCGGCGATCTCGGTGTTGGTCAGCCCGCGAGCGACGGCGAGGAGCACCTGCTCCTCGCGGGCGGTGACGGGGGCGACCGGCTGGGCCACGGGCCGGCCGGCGGGCAGGTCCGCGAATGCCTGAAGCAGACGGACGGTGACGCTGGGCGCGATGAGCGCCTCACCATCGGACGCCGACCGTACGGCCTGCGCCAGAAGGTCCGGTCCCGTGTCCTTGAGGAGGAATCCGCGGGCGCCGGCACGCAGTGAGCCGTAGACGTACTCGTCGAGGTCGAACGTGGTGATGACGACCACGGCCAGCGGGTCGGCCACGCCCGGGCCGGCGACCAGCCGGGTGGCCTCGAGCCCGTCGAGTACGGGCATGCGGATGTCGAACAGGCAGACGTCGGGGCGTAGTTCGCGGGCCAGACGTACCGCTTCCCGCCCGTCGGCGGCCTCGCCGACCACCTCGATGCCGGGCTGGGCGTTCAGTATGATCCGCAACCCGGTGCGGATGATCGTCTGGTCGTCAGCGACGAGGACGCGAATGGACACCGCTCTCGCTCCTCGCTTTCGGCAGTTCGGCTTCGACATGCCAGCCCCGGTCAGTACCCGGGCCGGCTCGTAGTGTGCCGCCGAGCAGGGTCGCGCGCTCGCGCAGTCCGGTAAGTCCGTATCCGTCGCGACCCCGGCCGGTGCGCCGGCCGTTGTCGCGCACACTCACCCGTACCGTGTGCCGTTCCGCAGCGACCCGAACGACGAGCTCGGTCGCGTCGACCGCATGGCGCAGCGCGTTGGTCACCGACTCCTGCACGATCCGGTAGACGGCCGCGTCCACGGCCGGGGGCAGCGCGTCCAGTTCGCCGTCGAGCCCCAGGTCGACCCTGAGGCGACCACCCGGGGTGCGCACCAGGCACTCCAGATCCGCGACTCCGGCAGGGGGCGCCAGCTCGGCGCCGACCCCGCGGTCGCGCAGCGCGGCGACCATGGCACGCATTTCCTCCAGCGTGCGCGCCCCTTCCTCCTCGACCCCCTCCAGCGCCTTGACGGCGGCAGACGGGTCGGCGCCCGCAAGCACCCCGCCCGCCTGGGCGATGATCACCATGGCCGACACGTGGTGGGCCACCGTGTCGTGCAGTTCCCGGGCGAGCTGCTCGCGCTCGCGGGAGCGCACCTGCTCCAACTGCCGCTCGCGAGCGGTCACCCAGAACCGCACGGCAGCCCCGACCACGCCGGGCAGCAGCAGGAAGACGAAGCCCACGACGTTCTCGACGACCGGCGTCTCGTCCGTGACGGAGCAGAGCGCGCCGGCCGTGAGGATCACCGCGCCGCCCAGCACGATCTCGCGTCCCGATCCCCACCGGGGCAGCGCGTACACCAGCACGAGCATGACCGCGCCGGTGTACAGGCCGACGGGCTCGCGCGGAGCGGCGACCAGCGAGGCCACCTGAAGCAGGATCACCGAGCCGAACGCCAGCGTGACCGTCGCCAGGGGGCGGGTCCGGCGCCACAGGGGCAGCAGGCACAGCCATACGGCGAACACCACCGCCACCGGCCGCCACACGACGTTCTCACGCAGGGTGGCCTCCAGCACCACACCGCCCAGGCCCGCGGCGAGCAGCACCCAGTCCCGCCACGCCCGGGCGGGCGCGTCGGGCGGACGGGGTTCGGTCCACAGGGTTCGCAGGTCTTCTCGCAGCACGGTTCTCAGCGTAGAGACCGCGGCGTGCCGCGCATCGGCCGAAAGGACGGTTCGTCACTCCGCCCCGGGGCCGACGGATCCGCGGCCCGCGGACCGATGCCGCGGAGCGCCGCGGCGACGAGCCTCGGCATCGGCGGCCGTACAAGGACGGCCGACGAGGTGGTTGGAGGACCCGATGCTCTCGAAAGCCCTGTTGCGCCTGGGCGCAAGCGCCGCCCGCCATCCCTGGCGGGTGATCGCGGCATGGCTGATCGCCGCCACGCTCGCCGTCCTCGCCGCGATCGCCATCGGCGGGCGGACCGCGGACTCGATGACCGCTCCGGGACTGGACTCCCAACGGGCCGCGCAACTCATCGAGCGGGCCGGCACCGGCCAGGAGGGGATGACCGCCCAAGTGGTCGTCACCCCCCTCGACGACGGTGCGACGTTCTTCGACCACGGCAGCGCGCGCACCGCTCTGGCGCGGCTGCAGACCGAGGTGAAGCGGCTGCCGCACGTGCTCGGCACGAGCGACCCGGCGGGGGCACTCGACGCACCCGGGGACACCACCGTGCGCGGCGGCCTCGTCTCGACCGACGGGCGGATCGCGGTCGTCCGGGTGCAGTACCCCGACCAGAGCCGACTGTCGGCCGAAGACCTCGACGCCCTCGTCGATCTCGGCGACCGGCTGCGGGCCGAGCTGCCCCTGCGCATCGAGATGGGCGGGAACCTCTTCTACGCCTTCTCCGACCCCGACGGCGGCGCGAGCGAGCTGATCGGCCTCCTCGCCGCGGCCGCGATCCTGTTCCTGGCGTTCGGTTCGCTCGCCGCCGCCGCGCTGCCGATCGGCATGGCGGTCTTCGGACTGACCGTCGGGGTCGCCACGATGACGGTACTGGCGGGGGTGACGGACGTCCCCACCTTCGCCCCTGTCCTGGGCAGCATGGTCGGGCTCGGAGTGGGCATCGACTACGCGCTGTTCGTGCTCGCCAGGCATCGGGAGTACCTCGCGCGCGGGCTCGATCCCCGCGAGGCGGCGGGGCGAGCGGTGGCCACGGCGGGAAGGCCCGTGGTCTTCGCCGGCGGCACCGTCGTCGTATCGATCCTCGGCCTGGCGGTCGCGAACGTACCGTTCATGACGGTGGGCGGGCTCGCCGTCTCGATCGTCGTCCTGACCATGGTGCTCGCGTCGGTGACGCTGCTGCCGGCCTTCCTCGGCGCCGCCGGCCCACGCCTGGCCCGGGCCGGCCGGATCGGCCGGGCTCTGCAGACCAGGAAGCTGGGCCGACTCGCACGGCGGCGGGACCCGGCGGCGGGCGCCGCCCACGCCGCCGGGTGGCGGCGCTGGATCGGGCACGTCAGCCGGCACCCGGTGCCGTACGCGGTCGGCGCGGCGGGGCTGCTGCTGACCGCGACGCTGCCCGTGCTCGGCCTGCGCGTCGGCCTGCCCGACGACGGCTCACTGCCCCACAGCCGTACCGAGCGCCGCGCCTACGACCTCGTCGCCGAGGGGTTCGGCCCGGGCACCAACGGTCCCCTCGTCATCGCCGCGGACCCCGCCGGTGATCCGGGAGTGCTGGACCGACTCGTCGGGGCGGGCGCGGCGGATCCGGGCATCGGATCCGTCGCGCCGACGCACATCGATCGGGCCACCGGCATCGCGACCCTCGTGGTGTTCCCGACCACCAGCCCTCAGGACAAGGCCACGGCCGACACCATCGCCCGGCTGCGCACCGACGTGCTGCCCACGGCGATCGGGCACGGCCCGGCCAGGGCCCACGTCGGCGGCGCCGCCGCGAGCCTGTCCGATGTGGGCCAACGCACCAGCCAACGCCTGCCGGTTTTCGTCGCCGCCGTGCTGGCGATGTCGTTCCTGCTGCTGATGCTGGTCTTCCGCTCGATACTCGTACCGCTCAAGGCGGTACTGCTGAATCTGCTGAGCATCGGCGCGGCCTACGGCATCATGGTCGCGGTCTTCCAGTGGGGCTGGGGAGGCGCACTCATCGGGCTGGAAGCGACGGTTCCGATCGTGTCGTTCATCCCGATGTTCCTCTTCGCCATCCTGTTCGGCCTGTCGATGGACTACGAGGTGTTCCTCCTCTCCCGCGTACGCGAGGAGTACCTGCGCACCGGCGACAACGGCACGGCGATCGTCGAGGGCGTCTCGCGCACCGCCCGGATCATCACCTCGGCCGCCCTCATCATGGTGGCGGTCTTCCTGTCCTTCGCCGTCGCCGAGGACCCCTCCACCAAAATGTTCGGGCTCGGCCTGGCCACCGCGATCTTCATCGACGCCACGGTCGTACGCATGGTGCTGGTACCGGCGACCATGACACTCCTCGGCCGGACCAACTGGTGGCTGCCGAAGTGGCTGGACTGGATGCTTCCCCGCGGCCCGGTCGGCACCGACGACGCCGACGCGGAATCCACGGGTGAAGCCCCGCGTCCACGGCTGGTTGACCATTGACTCAACTCCTGCCCGCCCTTGGCGTCCGGCACCTCAGCGCGTCACCTAGGGGCATATCGAGTCGTGATCATCGAGGCGCGCAGGTGGAGACAGGCGAAATAGCTGTCGGGAGTCTTGTCGTATCGGGTGGCGATGCCTCGCCATGCTTGGAGCTTGTTGATCAGGCGTTCGACGGTGTTCCGCTCCTTGCAGAGATCGGCGTCGTGGCTGACGGGTCGGCCACCTCTGGAGCCCTTCTTCTTCCAGTTGGCGGCCTGGTCCTTCTTCTCCGGGATGACCGCCTTGATACGGCGTTTGCGCAGGTGCGCGCGGTTTCCGCGGGACGAGCACGCCTTGTCCCCGGCGACCGCGTCCGGCCGGATGCGGGGTCGGCCGACGGGCCCGCGTACCCGTACCTTCTTCAGGGCGGGGATGAACTGCGGGCTGTCCGCTGCCTGGCCTGTGGTCAGGATGAACGCCAGCGGGCGGCACTTGCGGTCGGCGGCGAGGTGGACCTTGCTGGTCTACCCGCCTCTGGAACGTCCGAGGAGGGCGGCCTTCAGCCGGAGTTTCCGCCGACGCCGGATGCGTCGTCGTTCTTCCAGCGCGGGATCACTTTCGGTCTCTTGCCCGTTTTACTCTTCGAGGCCGCCCCCTTTGACCTGGCCCCCTTTGACCTGGCCTCCTCCTCCTCGGCCGCGGCTTTCTCCAGGGCGGTGACGACGTCCTCGTCGAGGTGCATCCCGGCCGCGTCGTGGTGGGCTCGGGCGGTGGTGGAGTCGATGCTGACCAGGGACAGGTCCACCTCACCCCGCTTCGCGGCTTCCGTGATCAGGCCCTCCAGCAGGGCCTCGAACACGCCGGCGTCACGCCACTGCCGGAAGCGGTTGCGGAGGGTCGACCAGGCGCCGAACTCCGTCGGCATCTCCCGCCACTGCCCGCCCGTCTTGAACCGCCAGATCACGCCCTCGAACTGCTGCCGCAGTCGCTCGGGGTACGGGCCGTACTCGCCGATCGGCAGGTAAGGCTCGATGAAGTCCCAATCCGGATCGGTCAGTTGCACTCGTGTCACGTAAGACCGTCTATGGGACCGGACCGTGCCACGAAGGCACATCCCGCAAATTGATCACGACTCGATACGCGCCCTAGCACGGCCCCCCGCTGGCGATCCTCATCGACCGGAGCTTTGTGTGGCTGCACGGCTTCCGGCGTGTGCGGATCCGATGGGAACGAAGGGCCGACGTCCATGAGGCGTTCCTCAGACTCGCCGACTGACTCATCGTTCACCGGCAGCACAAGTTGCTGTGTCAGCCGCCGACTGTGTCCGGAGCTGTCGATATCACCCTCACGCCGACCTCACGCCGACCTCACGCAGGGCCATACAGGTCGCGTCGTCCTCCGATGCGTTGGTGATGAGAGCGTCCAGGTCATCCGGACCGCAGATCTTCACCATGCCGGTTCCCGGGAACTTGCTCTTGTCGGCCAGAAGGACCACCTTGTCGCTGGCGGCAAGCATGGCGCGTCTGGCGGGCACCTCGGCCACGGTGGTGTCCATGACCTGACCTCCGGGGCAAAGGCCACAAGCACCCATGAGCAGCTAGCCGGCATGGACTTGGCCGAGGTTGTCCTCGGCCATGAAACCGTCCAACATGCGTGACCCACGGATGACCATGCCCCCGAGCAACATCAAGTCGATGTTCTCGTCATCGTTGAGCTCGCCGTAGACCGCAACGTTGTTGGTGATCACGGTGAGTCGGCGGCCGCGCAGCTGAAGCGCCTGTGGTGACGAAGGGGTACTCGTTGCACTCACGGGCGCCGCGCTGGGTGTAGTTGGCACCCCAATACCGCTCGCACTGCTTGACGGATGCCTTGCGGTTGTCGTCCCGGCAGGTGCTGTTCACCGTGCGGTGCAGCGGTTCCTTCGCTGTCTGGACGGGGACCTTCTTCGCCGACATGTACGGCTTGGTGTCCTCCGGCTTCGTGAACGCCCTCTTGATGTGCAGCGAACCGGAACTCAGTCGCCACCACCGTCACCGCCCCCGCCGTCGCTCCCGCCTGAGTCTCCACCGTCGCCGCCGTCCGCACCCCAGCCGTCGCCGCCGCCGGACTCGTTGTCCTCGCCTCCCCTCCCTAGGTTGCTGAACCAGGGACGGCCCCAGTCATCGTCGACGGCAATCGGCTCACCCTCGCTCGCCGGGCGCCGCTGCGCCCGGAACCGCGCCCAGCCAGTGGTGTCCCCGAGCCCGAAGGCGACGGCGAACACGTGTGCCATGACGGCATCCAGCGGGTCGGGGCTCTCGTACCGCACAGGGGCCAGCGGCACCAGGACCGTGCCCGGCTCGACCGTCGGCCGGCGCGGGGGACGCGTCAGGAGGGCGACGCGCCGTTCATCGCGCAGCAGCCACGAACTCACCGCGTTCTCCCGCCGCAGCACCCACTGCTGCCCGGCCAGCCGCACCTCCACCGAACTCTTGGACTTGCGCAGCTTCTTCCTGAGTGCCAGCTGCGCCGTGGCGTCGCCGACGGTCAGACGCAGACCCTTGGACGGATCCGGGGAGTCACGCTGGAAGCCGTGCGGCGCCCGGATCCGTACGACGGGAGCGTGCGGTCCCCACACGTCCACGCGCACCAAACGCCGGTCGACACAGACGGTGACCGGCCCGGCGGGCCCCTGTGCGAACCGACGTGCCATCCACAGCGGTACGCCCTCGGCGCGGGCCTGAGCCGCCAGAGTAGCCACCTGATGCGGCCCGCCACATTGCCGTACGGCCAACTCGCCCAAACGGTGAGCGAACTCGGTGGCCTGGCGTACCCTCACCGGCGTGGCGGTGCCGGTGATGCGGGTCACCGGGACGACGCCGGCCCCGTCCGCCAGCTGCTCCAGGGGGCGTTCCGCTCCGCCGCCCCCGAGCCAGCAGCCACGCTGGAACGCCTCGGCCATGGCACCAAGGTTCAGCTCGCCCAGCGGCGTGGTCCTACCGCCCCGGCGCAGGCCGACCTCAGTCAATTCCACGGTCCGTGTCAATGGATTCCACACCCGCTCGCTATAGAGCACCTGGCTCACTACAACCCCCGTACTTGTGCGGTTCTTACAGGCAGAGTGTGCCTGGAGCCTTCGTGGTTCCAAATGCCGCGACGGGCGGGCAGGCACCGTAACGCCTCGCGGCTGATGCGGATCACGCGCCCGTGCACTTTCCGCAGGTGGGCGGCGAGTTGCGGATCGACCAGCGGGTGAAAGGCGGACCGCGCTTCGTCGGGCGGGTTGTGGCCGTCTGGCCGACGAAGTCCTCGTCGTCAGGACTGAGCAGGCGGGGGCGGCCTCCCGCCCACCGAGGTCCAGGCAGGCCAGGCCGATCTCGGTCAGAGCACTGGACGCGCGCTCCACGGGACGGCGCAGCTCCGAGATGGAGGGCCGTGATGGTTGGCAAACCGTGCACGATCCTGGCTCGGTCGGTGAGTTCGGCGACGTGTCGTGAGCCCGGGCGGCTCGGGAACTGCCCGGGCTCACGCGAGACTTGCCGCGCGGTTTGAGGTGGTGGGGCCGCGGAGCGTAAGGAGATATCAGAGCCCGTGGCTTCTCGTGGCTGGTGGTGCGGCCGCCGGGCGGGCTGTCACGTCGGCAGTGAACCGTACAGTGCGGCGCCTACAGCTGCGAAGGCCGCGCTGGCCCAGTGGGGCCAGGAGCGGGTGCTGCGTCTTCCCGCTGCGTAGGTGAGGGCCGATCCGGCCATGGTGGGCCACAAGATGCTGAATACGGCGGACCCGGGAGAGAAGTGGCCGTCGATGATGGCGGCGACCGCGTATCCGGCAACCGCGCCTACGGCCACGGCCTGGAAGCCTGCGCCGATTGGGTTCCAGGCGTCAGAGGCCGTCTCCCGGCGCTTGGCTCGGACGGAGAGCACGATCGAGGTGATCAGACAGGCGCCGGCAATCGCGGTCCACAAGAGCGCGGGGATGACCAGGAGGGGGGTGGGTGAGTCCATGGGGAACTTCCTCATCAGCTGCCCCGGCCGGGACTGATCCCGGCCGGAGCGAGCTGTGTTAGCAGGGGTGACGGGTGCGACAGGGGTGCCGTCGGTTTCAGCGCCGACGGCACCTGGTGTCTACAGCTTGGTCTTGACGCACTTGTCGTAGACGGTATCGATGCCCAGGATCGTGGCGCTGGCGGTGAGAAGCATGGTTGCCAGGCGCTCCATCTTCAGGTATCGGGTGCGTGCGCTCATCACGCGGGTGATGGCGGCACGGATACCGCCCCAGCGCTTGATGACGCGCCAGATCCTACGGATCTTGGTGACGGCGAAGTAGGAGCTGCCGAGCAGCCACAGGATGGCGCCCACGCACACGGTGATCCGCCAGGCTCGGCCCCAGGAGAACCAGCCCTTGCCGTTCAGGTCGTACATGGTGATCGGGTCCGGCGGATAGCCGTAGGCGTTCGCACCGCCGCCGGCGATCGGGTCGAGCTGGAGGAATCGGCCGGTGGTGGAGTCGTAGACGCGCGCGCCCATCAGGGTGAGTCCGGAGAGTGTCTCGCCGGAGCGTTGCTGGGCGCCGAGCCAGCCGTAGCGTGCGGGCACGCTGCTGGCGCGGACATTGCCGTACTCGTCGGTGTCCTGGACGGTGGGGGCCTTGCTGGTGTCCAGCGGGAGCTGGACGGAGATGTCGCCGTGGATGTCGCTGAGCTGCAGGACGGTGTTGCCTGTCTTGCCGGTGGTGGCGGCGATGCCGCCGCCGAGCGACTCGACGTACCGGGTCACGTTGCCCTGGCTGTCCTCCGTGATCCATGCGGGGCTGTCGCAGCCGCAGTCGTAGTGGTTGACCTTCGACTCGGTGGTGGTCCAGGTGCCGCCGCTATTGGTCTCGACAGTCCAGGAGCGGATGCGCTGGGCGCCGTCGAGCTGCCAGGTCTGCCGCTTGGTGCCGACGGTTTCCTGGCGGATGAGGTCGCTGTTGTAGTAGCCGAGGGTCACGCCGCCCGGCTGGGCGGTGGTGCGGCCGAAGGCGTCGTAGGTGTAGCCGGTGTCGACCTGACGGTCGGCGCTGTCGTAGGTGTAGTTGGTGGTGGTGCCTCCCGAGGTGGGGCAGTCGACCCCGGGTGCGCCGGTGGCGCTGGTGAGGGTCTTGCGGTTGGAGCGCGCGTCGAAGGTGTAGGTGCGCCTGGTACACACGGTCTCGGCGGTGTCCTCGACCGAGGTCAGGCGGCCGATCGCGTCGTAGCGGTAGTTCTGCTCCGTGATCTGCGCGTCCGAGATGACCTGGCCATGGACGGAGCGGGTGACGGTGTCGGACTGCACGAGGGTGCCGTCGCTGTCACGGGTGTAGGTCCGCTCCAGTGCGTTGCCGTCCGCGTCGAGGGTCTGGGCCAGGGTGTAGCCGCCGGGCAGCGTCTCCTTGGTGAGGTTGCCGTCCGCGTCGTATGAGGCGGCGAAGGTACCGGCCACCGAGTCGACCACCTTGGTGGCCAGGCCCCGGGGTTCGGCAGTGTGGTCGTAGGTGTAGGTCACCGTGGACGGGATGTTGTTGCTGCGCTTGGCCGGGCGGTCGAGCAGGTCGTACTCGGTGGTGGTGGTGCCACCGTCCGCGTCGGTGTAGGAGATGACGCGGCCGAGCTTGTCGTAGCCGGTGGTGACGGTGCCGCCGGTCGGCGAGACAGTCTTGATGGCGCGGCCGGTGGCCGTGTCGTAGGTCGTGTTGGCCTCCGGTGCGGCCGTGCCGACCCCGCCGGTGATCTTCACTGAGGTGGTGCGCCCGGCGTTGTCGGTGCCAATGGTGGTGGTGCGGGTCGAGCCGTTGGCGGTCTCGGTGGTTTTGGCCGGGTTACCCCACCAGTCGTATTCGGTGGTCTTGGCCGGCAGCTGTGCCGGGTTGGAGCCGCCGCCGGTGATTGCCCCGGCCGGGCCGGTCGAGCACACCTGATCGGCCCACTCGGGGCGGGCGGCGCAGGCGCCGGTGCCGCTCGCGGACCAGTACGTGGTCACCCGGCTGGTGGCGTCGGTGCCGCTCGCCCCAGGTGCGATGCGCTTGGTCTCGCGGCCTTGCGCGTCGTATTCCACCGTGGTGGTGATCGCCAGACCCGCTGGGTCCTCAACGGTCTTCGTCTGCAGGCCCTTGGCCCAGTCGTAGATCGCCTGCACGGCGCGGGTCTCGCCCTGGATGCCCGGGTGTTCGCGGACCTCGGCACCGGTGGTGACCGTGGTGACCTGGTCCCGGATGACGGCGCTGCCGTCAGTCGGGCGTCCTTCGTCGTAGGTGTTGACGGTCCGCAGACGCGCCGTCACCGAGGTGCCGGCGGCGACCAGCGTGGTGGTGCCGGACTTCAGGTCCGCGGCCAGGTCGACCCGGCGCAGCGGCCCGAACTCCTCCAGCAGGCGGGTGCCCTTGCTGTTGAAGGTGCGGGTGGTGGACAGCAGTTGGGCGCGTTCACCGGACGGCAGGGCCGCGATGCCCAGGTCGCTGCGAGCCGCGGTACTGGCGGCGGCGGTGCCGATGGCCACGTTGCGGTTGGCGGCGGTCAGTTCGCGCACGGTGTTGCCGAACTGGTCGTACTCGGTGGTGGCGATGTGCCCGCCGGGGGCGGAGGTGTTCACCGTGCGGCCGGAGGCGTCCAGGTAGTGGATGGTGGCGCGCTTGTAGTCGGCGGCCGCCAGTGCGCTGCCGGCGTTCGAGGCGGGCACGACGTCCGCCGGGAAGACCGCGGTCGCGTCCGTGGGGGCGTCACCCTGCCCCCATGCCCTGACGTCGGACGAGCCCATGCTGTTCGGAGCTGCGGTGCCGGTCAGCGGTACGTCGTAGACAACGGACGTGACCGCGTCGCCGGAAACGGTGTCCGCGCTGCCCTGCGCGAGCGCCGGGCGGGATGCCTTGAGCAGCATGCCCTCACCGGCCGCGCTGCTGGAGCCGGCTTTGCCGTAGGTGAAGGTCCACGGCAGCTCGCCGGGTGAGGTCAGCTTGGTGACCCGGCCGCTGCTGTCGTAGGCGTACTCGGTCTTCAGTGACGGCGAGATCTGCGGGTTCCATGCCTGGCGCAGCCGGCCGGAGCCGTCGTACAGGTACATCTGCACCGGCTTGGAGGTGGCCGTGGCGGCACCGGGCGCGGTCGACCACAGCCGGATCTCCTTCACCTGCCCGGAGACGTCACCGAAGGTGCTGTCGGTGCCGGTGGTGGAGGTGGCGTAGACGAACTCGAGCGCGCGGCAGCCCTTGGTGGTGCGATCGGCCTTGCAGGCCGTCACCGTGGTGGCCGAGGTCGGTGCGTAGACCCAGGTGGGGCGGGCGAGCTGCTTGCCACCGACGGTGACCGTCTCGGAGTCCATGGACGTCGTGGACTCGCTCTGGCCGTCGTTCTTGGTGCTGGAGACCTGCCAGGTCGTGGCTCCGGTCGGCTTGGTGAACACGGTGACGCTGCCGTCGTCGCCGGTGAGCGTGAACGTGCCCGAGGTCGATCCGGTCAGCGTGAGGTCCTCGGCGCCGGGCTCGGCTGTCCACCCGCTCTGGTTGGAGTTGGCGGTGAAGTGGATGGCGTCGCCGTCGAGCGTCACCACGTCGACCGCGGTGTCGGACACCTTGCTCACGTGGCTGTACTCAGAGCCCGACAGCTCGGCCGCGGTGCCGCTCACCCATTCCTGGCCGAAGATCGGCGCCTGCCCCTCGGGTACCCCGTTGGGGGTACGGGAGGGCGCGGTGCGCTCCACCGACAGGCCGAAGGCGGATACGTCGGTGGCGTTGAGCGTGTAGTCGCCGGTGAGCGGGTTCAGCGCGCCGGGGCCCACCTCCTCGTCGGCGGGGTCGTCCGCGGTGCGGTCGACGACTGCGTTCAGCGGCTCGGCGCTCCCGGAGGCGGAGTTGGGGCCGGTGAAGTCGGCCTTGATCTCGATATTGCCGTCCGGGTTGACGGTGTCGGTGGCATTCCACACCAGCTCGGCGTTCTTGCCGCTGGTCAGTGGCACCGGCCAGGCGGAGAGCGCCTGTCCGTCCTTGGTGACGTCACTGGCAGGGATCTTCACCCACGCATCGGCCGCGGAGCGGCGCCAGGAGAACGAGACGCTGTCGTACTTGCCGGCATCGGCCTCGGCGACCAGAGGCAGACGGCGCGCGGTGCGCTGGCCCTCGGAGGGCTGGACGAAGCCGCCCGGACCGGCGTGGAACGTGTACTCGGTCGCTTCGGACTTGTTGTCCGCCTTGTCCACGGCCCGCACCTGCAGTGTGTGGGTACCGTCGCGCGGCGGGGTGACGGAGATGCTCTTGTCGGCGCTCGACCCGCTGGTGGTCACCTTGGTCCACGTCACGCCGTCCAGCGACCATTCCAGCCACTGGTGGTCAGCAGCCGGTGGAGTGACCGTGAAGGTGCCGCCCTGACCTGCCCCCTTGACCCAGGCATTCGACGGGTAGTCCGTCGAGGTGATCTTCGATGGGGCGGAGGGTGCGCTGGTGTCGACGGTGAAGGTCTTCCAGGCCGACCAGCCGGTATTGTAGTGCGCCCCGTCATAGGGACTGGTACGGAACTTGTACGTCTTGCCGTTCGCCAGTACCCCGGACGGGACGGTCACCGAGGCGACCTGGCCGGAGGGTACGTACTTCGACACGATGACGTCGCCGACCTGGGTGTTGGTGGCGTTGTCGAAGATCTGGAAGGTGCCGTTGACCTTGTCACCGTCGGCGTCGACGAAGGTGTCCCGCAGCGTCGGCGTGGTGGTGTTGACGGTGTAGGCGCCGCTGTAGGAGAAGTACGGCGGGCCGGCTTCCTGCTTGGTGCCGGTGCGCGGCCGGTAGTTGTAGTTCACCACCAGTTTGGGCGGGTTGGAGGCGGCGTTGGCGGAGTTGACCCGCTTCCATTGCGCCACCGCGGTCTCACTCGTGGCGCGCAGGCCCATGTGGCCGCGGGTGGCCTTGGCCGAGGCCCACTCCTGCACCAGCGTGGTCGCATCCGCGTTGATCCAGCCGTCCGGCTGCGCGGTGCAGGCGGCGTTGCCGCGGGTCTCGGTGGAGGTCGCCTTCTTCGCCGTCCACGACGGCTGCGCCGTCCAGCGCGAAGACGTCGAGGCCGCGCCGGTCGACCACACCTCCCACGGGTAGAGCGCACAGTCGGTGTTGTTGCCCGAGTGGAAGTTCCACAGCGACAGCTTGGCGTCCAGAACCAGTGCATCCTGGATCGGTGTGGTGTTCCAGGAGATGAAGGAGCGCGCCGTACGCGAGGTGCCGTCTGCGTTCGTGGTGCCGGGGTTGCCCAGATCCAGCTCGGTGTCCGTGGACCAGTCGACCGTCTCGCCCTGCTGCACGTAGGTGTCGAAGACGTTGGACAGCGACGAGGTGGACGGGTCGACGGTGACGGGGTACTGCGTGTCCGGGTCGGCGAGGAACTTCGCGTCCGGCGTGACGACCAGGTCGACGGTCGAGCCCTTCCGCACCACCTTCAGGCCGACCTTGGCCTTGCGGGTGTGCTCGCCGGACCGCTTGTCGACGGTGGCGTCCCACATCACCGCGGCGGGCATCACGGCCCGCTTCTTGTTCTTCTTGTCGGTGAACTGCACACTGCCGTCGGCCAGTTGTTTGACCTTCAGGCCCTTGGCCTTCAGCGGCAGGGTGTAGGCGTAGCCGCCCGCACCGGGGCGCTGCTTGATCTCGACGAACTGCTCGAAGCCGGTACGCGTGGCTTCGACGACCACGTCGGCGCCGGGAACGGCGTTGACGTACTCCGCCCGCGTCCCGTCCAGCTTCGGCTTCGGCAGCCCGCCCTTCCACTGCAGGGTGATCTGCTGGTCACCCTCGCCGAGCGTCACCAGGTCGGTCGTCTTGGCCTCGCGAGCGGCCTTCAACGACTTCGCAGGGGTCCCGGACTTGCCGGCCAGGCGCAGCCCGCTCGGATGCGCCTTGGGCTCGACCGCCCCGTCCTCTTCCTCGACGAGGTCAAGGTCGACGGTGCGCCACTCTCCTGTGACCTCGTCCCTGAACCGGACGGGTCCGGCGGTGAGTTCCGTGGTAAGTGACCCGTCCTTGTTCGCCCACGTCGTGGCGGTCTCCGTACGCTCGGACAACGCCTCCACCCGCTTGCCCGACAGTCGGGCGGCCACGCGCGCGGACGGGATGTCCGCCGCCTGTGTGGCCGACGCCTTCTACGGCGCCTTGGGGCTCTGCGGCGGGGTGGCGGACACAGCCGCGGCGTATGCGCTGTCAAGCAGCGTGACGGTCAGGGCCAGGGACAGACTTCCCGCTATCCAGCGAGTGCTTCTCCCAGACCAGAGTCGTCTGCGTCCACGAGACGCAGGCGTGCGAATCATCAGGGTTCTCCGGCTTTTTGACTTCATGTCACACATCACAAGTGTGATGTCTCTGCGAAGATAACGTGTGCAAAGAGACGGTAAATACGGGCAGGTGAGGGCAGGTTGGGTGCCTGCATGTCGGTTTGCAGGAGTGATTTGCATCACCTGATGTGAACGGGGAAATTGGCGGCACAGCCTTTCGGCGGCATCGGCGGTCTGCCTTGAAGCCGCCGGCCCGGTGGACAAGCCGACCGACTTCGATCGGCTGTCCGTTGGGGCTGATCAGACGGCCGGTCTTCCCACGCCTGCGCGGCAGAGCTTGAGCGGCGGGAGGCGGGCCTGCTGGGCGCGCGCCTCGCATGACGGGCCACCGCAGCTTCTCGTCGGTCAGCCGCGAGGGAACGTCCGCACCAGGTAACGGTCCAAGGTCAGGTGCACGCCACGGTGAGCTCGCCGCTCGGCGGGACCCGCGCTTCGAACTCGACGGCACCAGTCCCTGCCGGTGGTGGAGGTGGGGCCTCGACAACACCAGTGGCGAAGAGATCCGCCCCTCTGTATTGCATCGGCCTGGCCCCGCCAGGCAGTTCGGGATCGCTGCGGGGGGCCGTTGGGGCGAACAGGGAGGCCGAAGTCACCATGTCCAGCGCCTGGTGGGGGCGTTGATGGTTATAGACGGCAACCCACTCGTCGACCGCCTGCTGGGCACCCTCGCTCGATTCGAACGACGCGGCGTCGTTGAGGAACTCCTCCCGCAGCGTCTTGTGGAACCGCCCGTGCGGGCGGACTCGCCGAACAGGCCGAGCAGGTCGTTGCGTAGTTGGAACGCCTCCCCCAGCGGCAGCCCGTATGCGGAGAGGTCGGCACGCGGCCAGGGATCGGCGGGCGCGACCAAGCCACCGATGCAGGGGCTGTTCGACGGTGCACTTGGCGGTCTTGTAGCGGACGACCTTTCAGGGACATCTCTGCGTCCGGTTTGCTGCCGGTGCTGAGGATCTCCAGGGCTTCGCCCGCGATCAGTTCCCGAGCTGGCTCGGCCCACATAGGCCGAGCCCTGGCCAGGTAGGCGGCGGGCAGGCCGCTGGTGGCGAACAACTGGCCCGCCGGCGCCATCAAATGGTCCCCGACCAGCATGGCCAGGGAGCGGGCAGCCACGTGCGGTTTCGGACGTCCGGTCACCGCGGAGCGCTGGGCGACGTGGGCAGTGGGCAGGTTGTGACGCGGCGGGCTGTCGTCGATGAGACCGTCGTGGACAATCGCTGCGGCGTGGACCAGTTCCATCGAGGCAGCCGCACGTAGGAGCGCGTCGTTGTCAGGCTGGTCGGCCGCACGCCACCCCCAGTTGGCTGGGTCATTTTCTGCGGGAGTCGTTTGTCGATGACTTCGGGAGGCACTGCTGCGTGTCCTTGAAGATCAATGTCGGCGACTTTTGGGCTCTGTCACAGATCTTGGGGAGCGGTCGCGGAGGGTGACGGTGCCATTCGATTGGGAGCGTGGTCCCGAACCCCGGCTGCCCGACTCAAGCGCCCTCCTCGTAGCCTCCGCGTATGACTGATGATCCGTTCCAATGCCGCTGTGTCCTCTGCCATGACTACGGTGACCAAGACGAGGCAGACGGCGTTGACCTGACGATCATCGAGAACGTGCAGCAACACGGATGGCACGTCGTGATGGTTCCCGAGGACGAGATCGGTCCCGGATTCGCTTACACGATCGGGCTGTCGCACACTCACGGCGCGCCTGAGCTCGCCATGTTCGGACTCGATATCCATGCCATGCATCGCATGCTCAACGGGCTCGGAGAGAAGTCCGCCTCGGGTGCTGTACTGGCTGACAGCCAGAAACATCCTGACGTGGTCGCCGGTCACCCAGTCGCGCTCAGGCAGGTGAATCTTCGCTGGTACCGGATATTCTTCGGGCGGGCCATCGGGTTCTACCGGCGGCCTCCATTTCCCGTGTTGCAAGTTGCGTGGCCCGACATGGAGGGCCGCTTTCATTGGGAAGAACAGGCCGAGGAGATGCATCGGGAGTCCCAGCCTCAGTTGTGGCTGCCACCGGGTGAGCACCCTGTCGGGATCTGGACGACCGAACTCTGATATCGAACGTGCCGGCCGGCGGCAGAGCACACCACGGCGGGGAGCTACTGAAGCAAGATCATTTTGCGGAACAGTTCGAATAGGACTCCGTTAGGTCTTCCGGTTCGGGCTGTTCCTGGGCATGTTGGATGGGTCGACGCACATGAAGTCAACCGTGTCCGGGCTACGTTGGCGTTATACGTGGCGGATGTGTTCGCCTCGGTGCCGCGCAAGGATCAGCGGGCCAAGGGCGACTGCTACCTGCGGGGACTGATGCTGGACGGCCGCCGCAAGTCCATCCAGGCCATGGCCTCGCGGCTACCGGACGGCGACGAGCAGAACCTTCAGCAGTTCGTGAACCAGTCCACCTGGGACCCGGTGCCGGTGCAGCGGCGGATCTGCGAACGGATGCTGCCGCACATCGCCCCGACGGCCTGGGTGATCGACGACGTGTCCGTACCCAAGGACGGCAGAATGTCGGTCGCGGTGGCCCCGCAGTACTGCGGGGCCTTGGGAAAACGCGCCAACTGCCAGGTCGCGGTCAGCGTCCACGCCGCCACCGACGCTGCCTCCTGCCCTCTGCAATGGCGGCTGTTCCTGCCGAAGGAATGGGCGGCGGACACCGGCCGCAGGACCGTCACCCGCATCCCGCCCGAGGTCACGCACCGGGAGAAGTGGCGGTTGGCTCTGGACATGCTCGACACGCTGGCCGGCTGGGGCATGAGGCCGCCGGTCGTCGTGGCCGACGCGGCCTACGGCACCAACGCACACCTGCGGGCCGGCCTGGCAGAGCGCGGAATCGACTACGTGCTGGCCGTCCGCACGGACGTGACCGCCTATCCCTTCGAGGAACAGCCCGTTACCCCGGCCCGCAACGGGCCCGTCGGGTGCTGGCCACAGCCTCGCTACCGCCATCCCGCACCGTCGGTGGCGGCCCTGGCCTGCGGTCTCGCGCAGGACGCGTTCACCACCGTCGCCTGGCGCAACGGCTCTCGAGGAGAGTTACGGTCCCGCTTCGCCGCCGTGCGCATCCGCCCTGCGGGCAAGGCCGTCGAGCGTCCGATCCGAACCGCTGCCTCGGCCGCGCAGGGCTGGCGGGACGGGGTCCTGCCGGACTGCTGGCTGCTGGTCGAGTGGCCCGAAGAAGCCGAGACTCCCACCGACTACTGGCTGTCCAACCTGCCGGCCGACATGGCGATCGCCGACCTGGCCCGGCTGGCCAAGGTCCGCTGGCGCATCGAGCACGATTACCGCGAACTCAAGCACGGCCTGGGCCTGGACCACTTCGAAGGCCGCTCCTGGCCCGGCTGGCACCACCACGTCACCCTCGTGACCGCCGCCCATGCCTTCCTCACCGAACAACGCCTGGCCCCAAAAGCACCCGGGCCGGCCTCACCCTCTACCAGATCCTCGATGCACTCCAGGACACCTTGAGGTGCTGGACCGGCATCTGCACCACCTGTCAACAGCCCTTGCCCAGCAGGACACACAGAACACCGAGATCAAGAACGACCTAACGGAGTCCTACGAAGCCGGCTCGACCATAAGATCTGTGCCAGAGCCCCCAAGTCAGGCTCTGGCACAACTTCTGTGGACCTGTTGCGGAGCGTGACTGGTGACGGCCCCGGTGGCGTGCGCCGGTGAGTGATCGTGCAGGCTGGACACATGGCCAGTCGCGTTGAGAAGTACCTCGCCCATCTTGATCGACTTTCCGGAGGAGGGGAGCCCCGCTTCTTCCCTGTCGAGTCGACCAAGCAGGGGCTGCGGGGCGTGACGGAGATCGTTTACGACAACCTGCCGGACGGGCTTCTCACGGCGCTCACCTACGGCTTGTCGCTGGCGGAGCATCCCGATTGGCAGCACGGCTCGCCGGAACTCTGCCTCAGCCTGAACTCGACCAACGTGATCTGGGCCCACGCCGTGGGCTTCCTCGCCGAGCAACTCCGTGGAACCTGCCCATTCAGTTACGGCAGCACGATCAACTTCGGTGAGCGCATCGTGCCCGAGTCAGAGATGACGGCATTCTGCGTGTTCGCGCCGCTGGTCCTCGACAGAGACGACTACCTGGGCATCGACGTCGGCATTCCGGGACACGAGGGCCACGACGTGATCAACATCCAAGGGATGTACCCCATCCACGAGGTCGAGCGGCAGTTCATCAACGAGTACGGGCTTGAAGCCTTCTGGAAGAGCGACTGGGAGCCCACCAACGTGCTCCGGCGTCCCGCGATCTGATCTGGGGAGGGCAGCTGGTGGACAGCATCAGGCGAGCAGGACTCGCTTGCGTAGGAGCGCGAAGCCGGCTCGGCCAAACATCTGGCGCTTGAGCATCTTGATCCGGTTGACATGCCCTTCGACCGCGCCCGAGTTCCAGGGCAGAGTGAGTCCGGCGGTGACGGCGTCGAGATCGCGGTCGATGCCGGCGGCAAGGGGGTGGAGGCTGGGCAGGTCGTCCTGCCGGACGGCGTCGAGCCAGGCTGCCAGGTGTTCACCTTGGCGCTGCGTGAGCATGATCGCGAAGGAGCGGACATGCCGGGTGAGGGCGTCGAGTTCGGGACAGTACGTGCGGAGAGTCTTGAGCTGGATCTGTTCGGGCTCGGTGAGGGTCTCCGGGCGTCTCAGGATCCGCCCGGAGACGGTCCGGGGCGACGGTGGCCGGGCGATCACCGGCCGCGGCAAGGTCCGCTTCTTGTGCACGTAGGCACGGACGCGCTGGTAGCTCCCCTTGTAGCCGAGCGGCACGATCTCCTCCCATAGCTCCCAGGCGTTGGTGAATCCCTCGTTCCACCGGTCGTCCAGGTCGGGCTTGTAGTCATCAAGGACCGAGGGCCGGTTCTGCCACTCGCCGGTGAACAGTTCCTCCGGGAACGCGGCGTCGGCGAGCTGCTTGACGGTCCGCCAGGTCATGCCGAGCTGACGCTGGATCGAGCGGCGGCTGTGCCCTGCCTCCAGCAGCGCGTGGACGGCAGCGCGCCGGGCCCGGGTGCGGTCGGTGAACCGGTGCCAGGTCGGCCAGGGTGAACCGGGCGGTTCCTCTTCCGGAGCAGGCTCCAGCTCGGGTCCGTGGGCGCCCGGGACAAGGGCGCGGAGGCAGCCGCGGTGCTGGGCGACGGTCCGTGGACTACAGCAAGTACCACGACGTACGCGTCGACAACAGCTCGCGACCGGCACCCTGGTCCCCGACGTCGTCCAGCTCCAGACGGTCCCGGACTTCACCCGCTGGAAGAGCCAGGGCAAGCTGCTGCCGTACAAGCCCGCAGGTTTCTCCAAGCTCTACAAGGACTTCCGCGACCCGCAGGGCGCCTGGTCGGCCGTCCGGGTGACCGCCTTCAGCTACATGTACGGCGTCGAAGCCGTCGCGGGACACGCCCCCCAAGTCTCCGTACGAGCTGGTCGACCCGCGCTGGAAGTGCGCCATCGCCTCCTCCTACCCGCACGACGACGACGCGGCGCTCTACCTCTTCTCCCTCTACCAGGAGGCGTACGGCTGGGACTGGGTCGCGAAGTTCGCCGCGCAGCAGCCGCAGGTCAACCGCGGTTCGCACACCCCGGCTGTCGCGGTCAATGCCAAGCAGAAGGCAATCGGCGTCGGCGGGTCCGGCTCGCTGACCGCGCCCCCGACCGCCGCAACGCGCTTCGCCGTGGCCGACAGGCACCCCTTCATGGCCTGGGGCCAGCGAGCCGCGATCCTCAGGAAGGCCGCCAACCCCACCGCCGCCAAGCTGTACGTCAACTGGGTACTGTCCGCCGAACGCCAGCAGAGCTCCTCCAACGGCTGGTCCGTCCGCAAAGCTGCGCGCCCTCGGGCCGTAACGTGACCGGCTTCCCCACGGCCCGCCGGTACCGCTTCGACCACGGCTCGCCCAGGCTCCCGGCCTTCAGATTCGCCGCCAGCGTCCCGTAGGCGTCACAGGTCTTTCTTGATGGTGTGCTGGGCGGCCTCGCCCCCAGACCCCACCGCTGCCTGACCTCGGCGTAGGTATGCCCGCGCAGCGCGAAGTTCCGCTTCACATCCTTGGCGAACGCGACCTCGGACGCCCAGGATGCGGCCTCGTTGCAGGCGTGCAGGGTCGCCTCAAGTGCCGCCGCCTGTACGGGCGTCGGCACCAGCTTGACCTGCACCACCAGCTTCATGACACCCGAACCTACACACCCCTCCGTACACACAGCCGACTTCCGCACACCCGTTCCATCATCCAGTGATCCATCGACCGTGCGTTCGACATTGCCCGGCTCTGCCGGACAGCTCCACGGGCGCTCCGCGCCCCACTTCCCGGACACCGCGACGCTCCGCGTCGCCACTACACGATGCGATTCCTCCCAGGCCTAATCGCCTGGGGTTCCTTGCAAGAACGTCGCTGAAGAAACGAGTGCAAGCATCCCTCGGCCGCCTCGCGCTACCGGCGCTCGCCGAGGCGAAGGAAGTCGAACCAGTCGCGTAACAGGCCACCCCTCGATCCGAAGGCTACTGGCGCTGGCGGGTTGCTTGGCGACCGCAAGGCAGATCGGCGCGCGTCAACCACCGCCGAATCACCTCCCGGTGGCACAGGCCGCGCCGAGGCGGTGCCTGCGTCAGGGTGCGTCGGGCGACCGCAACCGCCTTTCCAGACCTCCAACCCGCCGATGTCGGAGGTATTGACGCATACCGCTTCCCACACTTAGCGTCTGCTCGATCTTACGAACACTGTTCGGGTTTTCGGACAGCTCGCCCAGGGTCGGACCGGGAATCTGCTGCGCAGGGCATCGCCGTACTCCGAAGGCCCCTGGGCCTGAACAAGAGAGAGAAACAGAAGACGCACGAGAACAGGACGCCGAAGCGGCACAGGTGAAGGGCCACCTCACCGGCACCCGAAAGCCACAGAGCGTCCCGCTCCGCCAAGTACACCCCCACACACAAGGACGGCCAACCGCACCGATGGTCCCGTGCCACGACCGCCCCACCCGGGCGGCAATCGTGACTTCGCCGTTCCCCTCGCTCGGGGCCGGGTCCGCCCCCGCCTTCACCGAGACCGGGCCGCCCCGCCACTCCCCCCCCCGCCTCTCCACTCGTTGGGCCGCATTCACAGAACGACAGGAGACGTACATGTCCGCGCTACGCGCACGGCTGTCGGCGATATTTCTCGCCGCGTGCCTCCTCTTCACGTCCCAAGCCCTGACCACACCGCAACCGGCCGCCGCCGCCGACCCCGGCTACCTGATGGTGCATTTCACCGGGGAGGGGTCGACCAACCAGCAGATGTACCTCTCGCACAGCCCGGACGGTCTGCACTGGAACGACCTCAACGGCGGCGGCATGGTCCTGCGCTCCACCGTCGGTACGAAGGGCGTGCGCGACCCCGCGTTCGTGAGATCCCCCGACGGCAGCAAGTACTGGATCATCGCGACGGACCTGTGCATCAGCTGCGGGCAGACGTGGAGTCAGTCCATCAACGACGGCAGCCGCAACCTGGTGGTGTGGGAGTCGACGGACCTGGTCACCTGGTCGCAGCCGCGGCTGCTGAACGTCGCCGGCGCCATCCCCGACGGACGCAACGCGTGGGCGCCGGAGGCGATCTGGGACCCGGCCAGCAACGACTACATCCTGTACTGGGCGACGAACGTGCCCCTCAACGGCGTTACGAAGCACCGCATCTACTACTCCCACACGAGCGACTTCCGCACCATCAGCACCCCGCAGACCTACATCGAGCGCCCCGGCACCCAGGAAATCATCGACACCCAGATCATCGAGGTCCCGGCCGGTGTAGGTAACTACCGCTACGTGCGGGCCTCCGGCGACGGTCAGATCACCCTCGAAGGCAGCAACTCGATCCTCGGGACGTGGACCAACCTCGGCAACCTCTCCGGCATCGGCCTCACCGGGTCGATGGTCGAGGGCCCGATGTGGATGAAGTTCAACGGCACCAACAAGTGGGCCCTCTACCTCGACCAGTACGCCACCAGTGGCGGCTACATGCCGGTCCTGACGACCGACCCGTCCAACCCCGCCTCCTACCAGAAGCAGGCGTCGGGAAGCTACAACATGGGCGGCACGAAGAAGCGCCACGGCTGGATCATGAACCTGACGGCCGCCGAGGAGAGCCGCGTGCTCGCCCGCTGGCCCAACACCCCGGTCAACCGGCTCCAGTCGTACAACTTCCAGGACCGCTACGTCCGGCAAACCAACTTCGACGTGCGCATCGACCCCAACGTCAGCCCCGTCGACGACTCCCGGTTCCGGATGCGAACCGGCCTGGCCGGCACCGGCACCGTCTCCTTCGAGTCGGTGAACAACCCCGGGTACTTCCTGCGCCACTCCAACTACGACTTCCAGCTCGCCTACAACGACGGCTCCGCCCAGTTCGCCGCGGACGCCACTTTCCGTCAGGTCGCCGGGCTCGCCGACGCGAGCTGGTCGTCCTTCCAGTCGTACAACTTCCCCGACCGCTACATCCGCCACTACGCCTACGAACTCCGCCTCGACCCCATCACCACCACGACAGCCCGCGCCGACGCCACGTTCCGCCTGACCAGCTGACCTGTCGGGATGCCGGCACCTCAACGGGAAGCGCCGGCATCCCCCAGACCTCTTGGCCTGCCCCCGATTCGGTCGTTACGGCTTCTCGGGATCGCGAACAACGTTCGAGATCCCGAATTTGATATCCCGCATGAGTGCCCAATGGAGGACACCTCAATGCGTCACCCTCTCAGACCCAGGCGCCGCGCGCTGGCCGCCCTCTGCACCTCTGTGTTGTCCTTCAGTCTCCTGACCGCCGGCCCGGGCGCGGCCCCCGCCCAGGCGGCCGACGACCCCAACGCGGTGGCGCTCGACAAGGACGCGATCCTCGCCGCCAACCAGCTCGACGAGCGGCAGTGGTACAAGGACAACATCCCGTTCGTGGACACCCCCGACAACGACATCGACGACGTCTACTACTACCGGTGGAGCACCTACAAGCGGGCGCTCCGCTACACCGTGCCGGGCACGGGGTACGTGTCGACCGAGTACGACGTGCCGATCGGCTACGCCGGCAACCCGTACACGGCGCTCCCGGACGCGACCGGCTATCACCTGCTGGACGGACGCTGGCTGCACAACCGCGACTACGCGGGTGACTACCTGGACTTCTGGCTGCGCGGCGCGGGCAACCCGGGCGCACGGAACTTCAGCGAGTGGATCACTAGCGCCGCCTACCAGCGCTATCTCGCGACCGGTGACGCCGCGCAGATCAAGTCGGCTCTCCCCCACCTCATCGCCCTGTACAAGCGGTGGGACTCCAACTTCGACGCCGACATCACGGTGAACGGCACCCAGTCGACCAGCGACCTGTACCACCAGTCCCCGCTGTCCGACGCCACGGAGTACACCGAGACGTCGATGCACAGCAGCAACTGGTTCAGCGGCGGCCGCGGTTACCGGCCCACGATCAACGCGTACATGTACGCCGCCGCCCAGTCGATCAGCAAGATCGCCACCATGACCGGGGACACGGCGACCGCGAACGACTACGACGCGAAGGCCGCGCAGCTCAAGGGCGCCGTGCAGAACTCGCTCTGGGACCCGCAGCGCAAGTTCTTCATGCAGGTCTACAACACGGACAGCACCAACGGCACCCTGAAGCAGACCAGGACGTCCTGGCGGGAGCTGATGGGCTACGCCCCCTGGGCGTTCAACCTGCCGGACGCGCAATACTCGTCGGCGTGGAAGTACCTGACCGACGCCAAGCGGTTCAAGGCGCCGTTCGGACCCACGACGCTGGAGCGGGTGCACGACTTCGAGGCTGAGCAGGCCACCCGCAACCACGCCAACCTGTTCAACTCGTCGACGGCCTCGAACGGCCAGTACATCGGGCAGATCGACTTCGACGACAGCTACGTCACCTTCACCGTGGACGCGCCCGCCGCCGGCACGTACCCGGTGACCGTCTACTACGCCAACGGCACCAGTGGCACGTCCACCCACCAGCTCGTCGTCAACGACGACACCGCCCGCCCGATCACCGTCAGCTACGCACCCACCGGCGCCTGGCAGAAGTTCTCGGAGTCGCAGGCCGTCACCGTGCAGGTCCCGATGAAGGCCGGCGCGAACACGCTGAAGTTCGCCAAGGGCACGAGCTTCGCCGAGCTCGACCGGATCACGGCGAACCCGTACTTCAACTACCAGGCGATACCCGCCGAGCAGAAGCGCGACGACGCCAACTGCTGCCACTGGAACGGCCCGAGCTGGCCCTTCCAGACGAGCCAGGTCCTCACCGGCATGGCGAACCTGCTCCAGGACTACCCGGCGCAGAGCTACGTCACCAAGGCCGACTACGCCACCATGCTGGCCCAGTTCGCCGACCTCCAGCACAAGGACGGCAAGCCCTACATCGCCGAGGCCGCGAACGGCGACACCGGCGACTGGATCTACGACGGCCTCAACTTCAGCGAGAACTACAACCACTCCAGCTTCAACGACCTGGTGCTCACCGGTCTGCTGGGCATCAAGCCGCAGGCCAACAACACGCTGGTGCTGAAGCCGCTGGTCCCGTCCGGCTGGGACTGGTTCGCGGTGGAGTCCCTGCCGTACCACGGGCACACCTACTCGATCCGCTGGGACAAGGACGGCACCCACTACGGCAAGGGCAGCGGCCTGCAGGTCTTCCAGGACGGCCAGCGCGTCCACCAGTCCTCGACGCTGGGCAACACCACCGTCAACGTGGCCGCCCCGGTCACCCCGGCGCAGCCCCCGCGGCTGATGAACGTGGCGGCCAACCCGCTGACCGCCGAGCAGGACTGGCTCGGCCGAGCCATCTCCCAGCCGTACCCGAAGGCCTTCGCCTCCTACACCAACACCGTCTCCAACGGCCCGCACTGCCACAGCGGACAGACCTGCAAGCCCACCACCTTCGACGCCCCGCTACGGGCCACCGACGGCTGGATCCGCTACGACAGGACTCCCGACGACCGGTGGACCAACTCCGGCTCGCCGAACGCCACCGACCACCTCGGCGTCGACTTCGGCGCGCCACGGAAGATCAACGAGGTGAAGTTCTACAGCTACGACGACGGCGCGAACATCCGCGTCCCCGCGAGCTACACCGTCCAGTACCTCACCAACGGCTCGTGGGCGAACGTCCCGAACCAGACCAGGAGCCCCGCCACGCCGGTCGCGAACAATGCCAACGAGGTGACGTTCCCGACGATCACGACGTCCCAGTTCCGGGTCCTCTTCACCCCCCAGGCCGGCAAGTTCGTCGGCGTCACCGAGCTGGAGTCCTGGTACCCGGAGACTCCGGCCGTGAAGATCATCAACAGGAACAGCAACCTGGAGCTCGGCATCTCCGGCTCTGCGATCAACGCCGGTGGCGCCGCCCAACAGCAGACGGCCGACGGCACGGCCAACCACCAGTGGAAGATCGTCCCCGCCGAGAACGGCTACTACAAGATCTTCAATACCAACAGCGGCCAGGTCCTCGGCATCAAGGACGCCTCCAAGACGGCCGGCGCCATCGCACTGCAGTGGGGCGACAGCCTCACCTCCGACCACCTGTGGTCGGTGGTGGACGCGGGCGGCGGCTACTGCAAGATCGTCAACAAGAACAGCGGCCTGGTCCTGGGCATCCAGAACATGTCGACCGCATCCGGGGCCCAGGTCCTGCAGTGGGACGACAACGGCACCGCCGACCACCTGTGGCGCATCGTCACGGACGACGGATCCACACCGTTCAACTCCTGACCGACCGTCCCCCGGGGCCGCGGCGGCGTCACCCGACGCTGTCGCGGCCCCGGGGCACACCCCGTGGCATCGGGCCAGACACCGAGGGTGCCTCCCATCCCGTCCCGCCCTACCGGGATCGCTCTCCTGTGAAAGCGAGTCCTGCTCGCACCGTGACATGGCTGTCTGTTCATAGGCCGAGCCGCACCGGTCCGGCTGGAACACCAGAGGTGATCAATGCCGTCAAAGGAGTTGCCAGGTCGCGCGGGGAGAACAGGTCAGGACCGGCATAGGCATCGACCTCGTTCGGGTGCCACCACTTCAGACCGCTGATGTTCTCCGCGGCAAGCTGGTCGTCGGTCAGAGTCCCACGCGGACTGAAATTGACAGTGCGTACGAGGAAGTAGTCGTTGATGACCCCGTCGTAGCCTTCGGCGTGACCAGGCGCCACGACTTCCTGGTGCCAGACATGCGGCGGATCGGTCCTGACGACAAGACCAACCTCTTCAAGCAGTTCACGGCGGAGGGCTGCCAATGGTGTCTCGCCCGGCTCGATTCCTCCGCCGGGGGCTGCCCACACCACGGTTCCCGCCGGCTGTGGAATGGCGAACCGGCAGAGAAGGATGCAGTCGTCCTCGTCGAGGATGATCGCGCGGACTGAACGACGCAGGTTCACAGACGGCATGCGGACACGCTAACGGCCCACGACAAAGGCGATAGATCGAACAGGAAGACGGAAGCCCAGTCGCTTGCCGTCACCGTACTGGCGCAGAGCACGTGTTCCATGGCTGCCGTAATCCTGGCCAAGAAGGTCCGTCAGAGCCCTCGTACGTGACCCTGGGCCGTGCGAAATTTGCTGGTCGCGAGAGGCGTGCGTGCGGGAAGCTGCATGCGTGATCGAGCGCGAGGCCGCCGTTCAGGCTGTCGGGGACCAGCTGGAGCGCGACTATCAGCAGTGGCGGGCAGCGGGTGCGGCCGCCATGCGGATGGCTGTGGTCGACGTCGAGAAGCACGAGCTGGTGTGGATCGTCTCCTGGACCTCCGAGGAGTTCGTACGCACCCGGAACCCGGAGTTCATGCTGGCCGGTAACGGGCCGTACCTGGTTGACCGTGTCGACGGCGGACTGCACCGGATCGGCGTCGTCTGCGCGGTGACCGGGGAGTGGGAGGCCGACTATCGAGCCCGGATACGTGGGCTGCCGGTGCGCACCGCAGTAGACGATCTACACGATGCGCTGTGCGAAGTCGCCGCTGCGCACGGACGCATGCACGCTGTACGGACGCTGCGCCAGAGGCTGCCTGTGCTCTCGCCTGCGGAGGCCATCGAATACCTGAGCGCCTTGCTGGACGGTGATGTACCCGCGCGTCTCATGGCCGTCGCCACCAAAGAGCTCGTGGAGCCGCTCAACCCGGTACTTGCTGTAGAGACGATTCTGAGCGGGGCGGCGATCCGAGCCGGTCAGAGACCCCGAGGGATGACTGGAAAGCCAGTCGGCATGCCGATCGCGGATCCGGTCCCGTTCCTCCGACGTGGCGAGGAAGACGTCGGCGCCACCGTGATCAGTGTGTCGGCCAGCCGCACAAGGCTGAGGGGCACCCGGCCAGCGGGGGCCGCAAGAGCATCAGGGTGTTGCTGGAGGTGATCGTCGAGGGCGGGCGCGGCGCTGGCGCGTACGACCTTGACCTCGATCAAATCGTTGGGCTGGCAGTCCAGGATGTCGCACAGAGCGGCACACCGGGGTGACGGGCGCGCGGGACCCCTCCCGGGCACCCGCCTGTAGAACGGCCCCATGACCACATCGGAAACATCGGCCCGCCGCCGTACGGGCAGGCTGTCTGCGGTGGGCGGCGCGGCGGGGACTGCGGGGACTGTCTGCGCCCTCCTGGCCCTCGCCGTCACGTTGACCGGCTGCGGCTCCGACTCCGGCGGCGAGGCAGGGCCGCCCGCGCCAGCCACACCGTCGCGTTCGGCCGAACCTTCGCCCGCCTCGCCCACGCCGACGCCGACGCCCACGAAGCCCTCCTCGACGCCGTCGCGGACCGCGGTCAAGCCGATGAAGCCGTCGACGCCGGCCGAGCTGCGGGCCTGTGCAGACGGCAGTTGCACGGTCGTCGTGACGAAGGGCACCGAGATCCCGCGCGCCGCCGGCCTGCGGGCGGGACCCTTCACGGTGAGTGCCGTCGGTACCCAGGGCGTGGACCTGACCTCGGTCGACGCAAGCGGATTCACCTCCAACCTCCTCGGGCAGCGACCCGACCAGGGCGGGCCCTCCACCGTCAACGAGCTGTCGATCAGCGTTCTCGCCATCGTGGGAGACACCGCAAAGCTGCGGCTCTCCCCGGCGGAGCACTAGTTCTCACACCCACATCGAGGAGGGATTGCCATGGGGCAGGCACGCGAGGGCGCCCGGTTAGGGGCTTGGGCAGTCGGCGGGGTCATCGGCCTTGCGGTGTTGTACGTGATCGGGGTGTTCGCCTTCGGCGGCGCGGCGTGGATCACCGCGCCGTTCCGCGGTGAGGCGGACAAGCGCGAGAACACCGTCGGCTCGGGCGAGTTCCGTCAGACCACGTACGAGGAGTTCTTCGATCTGTGCGAGGCCGTGCAGAACGCCGAAGGGACGATCCGGGCGCTCCGGGAGGAGCGGAAGACCGCCTCGGAGGCTCGCACGACGCAGATCGACCAGTCGATCACCGCGCTGAAGGCCTCGCGGATCGAGTCGGTCAACGCCTACAACTCCAAGGCCGCCCAGGAGCACCGCGTGCCCTTCCATGACAAGGATCTGCCGTACCGGCTGGATGCCACCGCCGAGCGCACGACGTGCACCAACTGATCCCCACCTCATCCCGGGAAGAGGGCAGCACCGCATGAAGAAGTTCGCACGCACGGCCCTGACCACCGTCGTCGCGCTCGTCGCGGGCCTTGCCCTGACGTCCTGCACCGACTCCAGCCAGGACAAGGAGAACAAGGCCAAGCAGGAGAACTACGACTACCTCGTGGCTCAGCAGCCGGCGGGCCGCATGGAGTACTCGCCGACCCGCGAAGCGATCAACCAGTGGATCAAGACGTGGGGGAAGCGGGGCAAACTCTCGTACGTCTACATCCAGAACGCCAACGGCGAGTACGGGTACTTCATCATGAAGGGCCTGCCGGTGCCGCGCTGCAAGATGCTCACTCCGACGGAGAAGGCGGAGTCCTCCTCCCACGGCATCGCGGTCCTCGCACAGCCCGGCATGGACGGCACGTACACATCGGGTTCCACCTGCAACGCCTACTACGGATTCGACGCCACGACGAACGCGTACATGGAGTTCACGGTCGGCACGAACCAGTCGTTCTTCCTGTTCGACAAGCCCATGACAATGCCGGAGTACGCCAGCGCCAAGCAGTTGGGGCCGACCTCGGTGAACGACGTCGAGAAGCAGCCTTGAGCGGTCGAGGCCGGTTGGAAGAGCTCCCGCCCACCCCGTGCACCGTGAAGCGGCGCCGGGCACGCGGAACCGGCCTGGTACACGGTCGGCGGGCCAGGTGGTCTCTTGACCCAGTGACCAGCTGACCGACTGGCGTTGTACGGAAGAGCGCGCTTCCTCCCCCAGGAGCTCGGCCGCCGCCCGACGGCGACCCACCCGGCTGACGGCACGCGTCCGGCAGTTGGAAGAGCGGCTGTCCGAGGAGCCGGGCAGGACGGTCTGGACCGAATCCGGCCTCGGTGCCCCGGCCGACCTCGACCAGCTTCAGCGCCGCATCACGAACTGGAACAACAACTCGCCGATGTGCAAGGACAGTTGGACGAACGAACCGAGGAACTGGACGCTGCACGCGCCGCCAACCGTGAACTGACCCGGGCGCTGAACTACACGCCGGAGGGAACGGGCCCGCCTACCCCCCCGGAAGGCCCCGCCCTCGATCAGGATGAGCAGACCGATCGAGATCAGCACCCGGCAGCAGCATGTGGCCCCAGCGGCTGAGAGCCTTGGCGACGACCGGACGGGTGGCGAAGAACCTTCCCGCGAAGCACCACACCGCAGCCAGGGTCAGAAAGACCACGGCATACACGCTCATCCCGCCGACGCCTGCGGTGGCGAACGCAGAGACGTAGACACCGATGTCGTCACCGCCTTGGCGAAGGTGACCACGGCGACCTCCAACGAGCTGGGGCCGCCCTCCTTCGCCAATTCCTCGTCCGCGTCTTCACCGTCGCGGTGGTTCTTCCACGCTTTCCACGCCGCCTTGAGACCTAGCTGTTGCGGGTCAGGACGTTGGTGACGGCGCATAGTGGTGGGCAAGGTTGGTGGCGAGGTCGCGGAGGTGAGCCCTTGCTTCGGTGGGGTCGTGCACAATGATGGCGCTTCCGAACGGCAGTAGTGCTCGCACGTCCTCCAGATGCAGGAAGTGGATCGTCACCTTGTGGCCGGTGGCGGATTCTTCATGGTCGTCCCGGACGAGTCGTTGGCCAAAGATCCGTTGCGCTCGCTCGATCTGGGTCTGGTCGATGGTGGCGCTGACCTCTATCGCGTGGCTGTGTTCCCACTGATCAACGAGCGCCGCAGCGACGGTGGCCAGGGTCTGGTTCTCGCGGATCCGTCGTGGCTGGTCGACTTCTTTCCACGCCGCGATCCGTTCGAGTCGGTACATCCGTGGCACTTGGGCACAGTCGGCGACGAGGTACCAGATGCCGGCCTTGGCGAACAGCCCGTAGGGATCCACGACCAGGTCGCGTGGGCATGACTCGCGTGGGCTGTCGTACTCGATCCGTAGCCGGCGACCGTGCCGCACTGGGCCGATCAGCGAAGCCGGAGTCGTGCCGGAAGTATGTGCCTGGAGCCAGGGACGGCTGTCCACGTGCACCACGTCGGTGAGCGGCAGGAGCTCATGAGCTCGACGTGACCGTGTAGCGACGATCTTGGAGAGCGCGCGCTGACTTTCGGCCGATGCGTTGAGCTCCGCACGTTGCTTCTCATCCAGCCCGGTGAGCGACAGATGATCACGCTCGCCCGGCGTGAGTCGCGTGAGGTCGAGCCCGGACCCGGGAAGCATGGTTACGCCTCCGAGGCGGCCCCGTTGCGCGGTCACCGGCAGACCGGCGTCGCGGAGCCAGTTCAGGTCCCGGTTGATGGTTCGAAGGGATACCCCGAGCGCCGAGGCAAGTTCCTGTGTGGTCACGGCATCCCTCGATGCGAGGAGCAGCATCAGGGTGAAGAAGCGATCTGGGGTCACACACCGATCGTTTCAGGAATTGCGACACGATGCGGCGCATATCCCGGTCAGGCTGGTGGATGCGTACCTACGAGCTGCCTGTTCGCCGTGGGTGCGCGCACGCACCCCCCGATCCAGAAAGGTGCTCGCGATGAGTGCCAACACGACCGACGCCGAATCACCGGTGGCGTACCACCCAGGGTCTGCCGAGTACGACGAGCACCGTGCCGGCTTCCAGTTGCGGGAGCAACATCAGCCGGCCCACGTGGTGGCGGCACGGGCCGCCGGCGACGTCGTGGCGGCCGTCCGGCACGCCGCGAAGTCATGTATGCCGATCGCGGTCCAGGCCACGGGACATGGACTCGCCAACCCGCTCGCCGGTAAAGGTGTATTGGTGTCGACGCGAAGGATGGACAGCGTCTATGTCGACCCCGGTGCCGGCACCGCATGGGTGGGCGCTGGAGCGCGGTGGCGCGATGTGATCGAGGCCGCCGCGCGCTACGATCTGGCACCGCTGTCCGGGAGCATGCCCGGTGTCGGCGCTGTCTCCTACACGCTCGGCGGCGGCATCGGGCTGATGGCTCGTCGCTACGGCTTCGCCGCGGACCATGTCACGCGCTTGGAGCTGGTCACCGTCGACGGCTCCCTGCTGACGGTTTCGGAACACGAGGAGCCCGACCTGTTCTGGGCGCTCCGCGGCGGTGGCGGGAGCTTCGGCATCGTGACCGCGCTGGAGATGGCTTTGATGCCGGTCGCCAGGCTGGTCGGGGGCGGTCTGATGTTCGACCTGGGCGAGACGCCGGAGGTGGTCTCAACCTGGTTGCATTGGACGGCGACCATGCCCTCGGAGATGACCTCGGCGATGACCACGCTTGAAGTTTCCGAGCGACACATGGCCCATGTCCAGATCGCCTACCTGGGTTCGGCTGCGGAGGCAGACGAATTGGTGGCGCCGTTGCGGGCGTTGAAACCTGCGTACGACGGTTTGCAGGAGATCCCGTACCGGCGGTCCGACACCGTCTTCAGCGAACCGGATCAGCCGCATGCGTATGTCGCCGACAACGTCTTGTTGCGGGCGATCGACGAGGAACGCCTCCGCGACGCCATCGCCGTGTCGGCGCCAGGCCGGTCGGTTCGCTCCATCATTTCGGTTCGTCATCTCGGTGGGGCGCTGTCCACTCCGCCGAGGGTGCCGAACGCAGTCAGCCACCGCGAGGCGATGTACCTGCTGTGTGCGGTGGGTGTGGTATCCCCCACAACCAAGTCGAACGCGGCAAGTGCGCGGGCGCTGCAGGATGAACTGTTGGCCAGCTGGTCCGGGACCGCCGTAGGCAGCTCGCCGAACTTCACTCTCGGACGACCCGACCAACGCGCCGCCGCGGAACTGTTCGACGGCGAGCGTCGTGACCGATTGCTGCAGCTTGCCCGTAAGTACGACCCCGCCGGACTGTTGCACCCCAGCTTCGTCATCGCCTGAGCACCTCCTACGCAAGGTTGGCCGATGCGTCTGGTCCGTGCTCAGCTTGCCAAGCATCGAAGGTGGTTCGCTGGTGTGACCGTCTTCCAGTTGGTCAGCGTCACCGCCACCTTCTATCTGCCGACGATCAATGCGGATCTGATCGACAACGGCCTACTGCGCACGGACGTCGGGCACATCTGGACGGCCGGCGGGTGGATGGTGGTCGTCAGTATCGTCCAACTGCTGGAGCGGTGATCTCGTCCTATGCTGGAACGTGCGCAGCCACAAACGCTGCGCACGACCTGCGGTCAGACGTCTACGACAAGATCGCTACGTTCTCCAGCCGGGAACATCAGGACTTCGGCACGCCGACGCTGATCACTCGCAGCACCGACGGCGTTCAGCAGATACAGGCGCTCCTGCTCACCTTCGGCACCTTCGAGAGCCTGTCGGCGTTGCGACGACGAGTGGGTGTGCGTGTACTACGACATCGTGCCGTGGCAGCTCACGCCGGCAGCGTTGGATCGGTACTTCTGCGGTCCGGGCAAGCGGGCCCGCTCAACGGTCCGTGCGAAGACCAAACAAGACTGTTCAACCGCGCGGTGACGTGGCCACCGCCCCCGGCTCTGCACAGAGGGCACGAGATCCGGGAGGAGGACGTGGCTCGCCTGTCTCCGATCAAGGACCGGCAGATCAACTTCCTGGGCCGCTACCTGTTCAACATCAAGGCGAGCGGCCCCGGCCCGGCCTGCGCCCTCTTCTGACCCAGGCGCCACCGAGGACGACGAGGAAGAGGGCTGACGACCGGGCGCAGGTGTACGGGACTCCGGTCAGCTGAACGGGGTGATCGTCTCGTACGGCTTCTGAAAACGCACAGGGATACCGGACTCGGCGCTTTTGCGGTCGAGCAGTTCCTTGGTCTTGGCGAAATTGTCCAGGGCCCGCGGCATGGGACGCAGCTTCTTGTTGAGCGGCCGTCCGAAGTGGTCCCAGTGCACGGGGATGATGAGGTCGGGGCGGGTGGCCTCGACGGTGTGGTGCCAGTAGTCGTTCTGGAACTGCGCGGATTGTGCACCCAGGGCACCGATGCCGAGGTAGAGCAGATCGACGTCCAGGCCCTCGAACTTGTTCGGGACGAAGTTGGCACTCGGGTGGACCAGCATCGTGCCGGTCGGGTGCTCGAAGAGGAAGGAGTAGCACCCGCCTGTGCGGTATGCGCTGGCCTTGGCCGGCGGAACGAGTGGCTCGTCGATCGTGCCGGGGAATCTGTCGCCCGGGCTGTGCGCCCCTTCGAAGACCCGGACCGTGAAGTCCCCGAAGGCGTATTTGTCACCGTCGCTGATACGGGTCATCGACTGTTCGCCCAGATCGGCTCCGCGGCCGACGTTCACCGTCGATTCCGATCCGTACAAGACGCCGCCGACGCGCTTGACGATCTCCGGGGAGTCCATGACGTGGTCGAGGTGGGAATGAGCCACGAACAGTGCGTCGAGATGCTCGATACCGCCTCGGGACAGGGCGTCGGAGATGCGTCCGAGGTCGGGTGCGATGGGCCGCCCAAGAGCGACTCGCAGCAGCGACGGCCTGGTGAAGAAGCCGTCGATGAGGATCCCGGACACACCGTCGGTGACGTGTACCGAGGATGTTCCGAGGAAAGTGGATCGAACAGACGCTGCTTCGACGGCCATGAGTCGATGTCCTCCATGTGGGTGCGGTGTGAACGGCGCAGGCCATGCGGGGTGCCCCCCTCGCGATGGGCAGTCAGCAGGCGTCGGCCCGGCCTTGGGCGTTGCGGCCACGGACCGGGACACCGGGCCCGTCACCGTCGTCGTACTGCGTAGGCGCTGTTCCAGCGTGAGCCGAACCAGCGCCTGGAGTGCCGGGCATGACCGCGCGCCCGGACTCGGCGGTGTCCTCGTCGTCCAGCGTGACGGTCATCTGCCCTCCCCCGCGACGTCCACGACCTTGCCGGGATTGAAGATGCCCACCGGGTCGAGCGCGGCCTTCACCGCGCGCTGCAGCTCGGCCACCGTGGGTCCGATCTCGCTGCTCATGCCTCGCTTCTTCAGCTGCCCGCCGCCGTGCTCACCGGTGACCGTGCCGCCCAGCGGCCACCGGTTCGCGAGTTCTCACCACCCGGCCAGTCACGATACGCATTGACTGCGTCTACGACCCCAACGGCATGGCGCCATCTTCTTCGCCGTGCTCGTGCAGGACGGTTTGGCCCGCCAGGCTCAGGACGCCGAGAACACGGTCCCTTCGGCCCCTGGCCCGAACCGGAAGAGAAGGACACCGCTCCCGAACTCAGCACGCCCGAGCCCCGTCAGGAGTAGAGGAACCACAGCGAGATCAATCCCACCGGGACCTCCTGTGCCTGAGCTACTCACACCTGGCCTACGCCGACGCCACAGGCCACCCCTTCGACCTGCCTGAGGCATTCACCGACGCGATCTCCTACAACTCGGGCCCCTGCCCACCCAGGTCTGACCGGCGTCGGCCTACCTCACGAAGCGCGCATTGCCCCACCCCCGCCTGAAAAGGCTGCACGTGAACCAAGTCCGCGACACCGCCGCCGACGCCTCCGTCGGCATCCCCGAGCGGCGGGCCGTCGACAAACCCTGCCGACGCGAACTGGGGCCTCCCGGCGCAGCATCCGCGCAGCACAGCCCCATCCCCTGGAACAGCTCCGTATGATCGCGGCCCTTCCAGGAAGACACCTTCGATAATACGGTCGCGCGAGTCACCTACGACCGCCGGAGGATTCCCCATGTCCGCACGCTATTTCGAGGACTTCGCACCCGGCCACGGCAGGGCAGTGCCTCGCGCGGCCCTGGACTCCGACGCGCCCAGAATCGACCTCAACGGGGACTGGGCGTTCCGGTTCTCGCCTGCCCTGCGCCCGGAACCGGACGGATTCGAGGCCCCGGACTTCGACGACGGCTCCTGGGACGCCCTTCGCGTCCCCTCGCACTGGCAGCTGCACGGCTACGGCCGGCCCATCTACGTCAACATCGCTTACCCGATACCGGTCGACCCGCCCTTCGTCCCGGACGAGAACGAGACCGGGGACTACCGCCGGATCTTCGACCTGCCCACCACCTGGGCGGGCACGCCTGCCGTGCTGCGCTTCGAGGGCGTGGACTCCTGCGCCCGGGTCTGGCTCAACGGCCGCGAGCTGGGCGTCAACTACGGCAGCCGCCTGCCGGTCGAGTTCGACGTGACCGAGTTGCTGCGGCCCGGCCGCAACGTGCTGGCGGTCCGGGTGCACCAGTTCTCCGCGGGCACCTACCTCGAGGACCAGGACACCTGGCGCCTGTCGGGCATCTTCCGCGACGTGTCCCTGCTGGCCCGCCCCGCGGGCGGCATCCGCGACGTCTTCGTGCACGCCGACTACGACGCGGACACCGGCGCGGGCCGGCTCCGGGTGGAGGCCGACGCGGACGCGCCGGTGCGCATCGACATCCCGGCCCTCGGCATCCAAGACCAGCCGGCTGAAGCCGAGTTCGCCTTCGCGGCGGTACGGCCCTGGAGCGCTGAGGATCCGCAGCTCTACGAGGCGTACCTGTCCACCGGCAGCGAGCGGGTCCGGATCCGGGTCGGGTTCCGCAGCGTGGCCGTCGACGAGGCCGGGGTGCTCCGGGTCAACGGCCGCCGGGTGGTGCTGCGCGGCGTGAACCGGCACGAGTTCGACCCCGATCACGGCCGTACGCTCTCGCTCGAAACCATGCGCCGCGACGTGGAGTTGATGAAACAGCACAACATCAACGCCGTGCGCACCGCGCACTACCCTCCGCACCCCGCGTTTCTCGACCTGTGCGACGAGCTCGGCCTGTGGGTCATGGCCGAATGCGACCTCGAGACCCACGGCTTCGAGCACGCCGACCCGGAACGCTGGCAGCGCAACCCCTCCGACGACCCTCGCTGGCACGACGCCTGCCTGGACCGCATCGAGCGGACCGTGGAACGGGACAAGAACCACCCGAGCGTGATCCTGTGGTCGCTCGGCAACGAGGCCGGGGACGGCCGCAACCTTCGGGCCATGTCCGAGTGGGTCCGACGGCGCGACCCGTCCCGCCCGATCCACTACGAGGGCGACCGGCTCGGCGACTACACCGACGTCCACGCCGAGATGTACCGGCCGCCCGCCGCCGTCGCCCGGATCGGCCGGGGCGAGCTGCTGCCGGGCGAGGTCAACTACCCGCCCCGCGCCGGCTCCGGCGACCCGGCGGACGACCCGCGCAACCGCAAGCCGTTCCTGCTCACCGAGTTCGCGCACGCCATGGGAAACGGGCCCGGCGGTCTCGCCGAGTACCTGCAGCTGTGCGACGAGTACCCGCGGGTCCAGGGTGGCTACGTCTGGGAGTGGATGGACCAGGGGCTGCGCACCCGCGACGCCCAGGGGCGCGAGTTCTTCGGCTACGGCGGCGACTTCGGCGAGGACCTGCACGACGGCAACTTCATCTGCGACGGCCTGGTCCTCCCCGACCGTACCCCCTCCCCCGGCCTCCTGGAGTACGCGAAGGTGATCGCCCCCGTCCGGATCGGCCCCGGCCCGGAGGCGGACGCCCTCGCGGTGGAGAACCGCTACGAGGTGCTGGACCTGTCCCATCTGCGGTTCACCTGGTCGCTGGCCCGCGAAGGGGTCGAGCTGGACCACGGCGTGCTGCCCACACCGGAGCTCGCGGCCGGGGAGCACGGCCGGCTGCCGCTGCCCCGGCTGGACCCGCCGGGCGAGGACGACGGCGCAGGCGAGCTCTGGCTCACCGTCCAGGCGGAGCTGGCCAAGCCCGCCGACTGGGCCCCCGAAGGTCACGTGGTCGCCTGGGGACAGCTCGAGCTCTCCGCGACGGACCGCCGCCCACCGATCGGCCTGCCGGGCCCTGCCCGCAGCGAGGGCGAGCACATCCTGCTCGGCCCCGGCCGCTTCGACCGGACCACCGGAGCTCTGCTCTCCCTCGGCGAACTCCCCCTCCGCGGACCACGGCTGAACCTGTGGCGCGCCCCCACCGACAACGACCGCGGCTGGCACCAGCGCGACGCCGCCTACTGGAAGGACCGCGGGCTGGACCGGCTGCGGTACCGCACCGTCTCCGTCACGCCCGACGCGCACGGCATGACCGTCGTCGTCCGCAGCGCCGCCGCCGCCGCGGGCAGCTCCGGCTACCTCACCACCTACCGCTGGGACAGCGACGGCGACAGCCTGCGACTGCGGGTGCATGCCGAACCCGTCGGCCACTGGCCGGAACGGGGCGACGACTTCCCCGACCCCATGGTGGACCCGACACTCCCGTCGGAGGAGTACCAGGAGCTGGTCCGCAGGAACGGGACCCGCTCACTGGCCCGCATCGGACTCGACTGGGAGATTCCCGCCGACCGGCCCCAGGTGGAGTGGTTCGGCACGGGCCCGGGCGAGGCCTACCCCGACTCACGCCAAGCGGTTCGCGTCGGACGTTTCCGCGCGACCGTGGACGAGCTGCAGACGCCGTACGTGCGCCCCCAGGAAAACGGCAACCGTGCGGACACCCGCTGGGCCACCTTCACCGACGGAGCCGGGAACGGACTGCGCATCGTGGGCGAAGAGCCGTTCCATTTCGCCGCGCGCCGCTGGACCGACCAACACCTCGCCGCCGCACGGCACCACAGCGACCTCGTCCCGGGCCCGGTGATCCACCTCCACACCGACCATGCCGTCCAGGGCCTCGGCACCGCCGCTGTGGGACCCGGTGTCCTTCCTCAGTACCGGCTCGAACTCGCGTCGGCGGACTTCGCGTTCGTCCTGACTCCCCTGCAGCAGAGCTGAGACCACCGAGCGGGCCACCGCACCGAAGTTCCTGGTGCGACGGGCCGCTCCGTGCTCCGATGGCCGGCCCTGCTCGGCCCCACGCGAGGACCGCATCTGCCTCGCCGTGTCGCAGTGTCCGCCGTGTTTTCCGTACCGCTGACGGTCTGGGCGTCGGTCGACAGCTGATGAGATGTGGCCGCCTCACACCACGAGACATGTTGATCTCAGCTGATCAGCGGATCCCTGCGTCGTCCCGACGCGTCAGCGCCGACCTGGTACGTGGGCGGTACGGGTCCGGCCGTTCGGCCGCGCGTCACCTCGAGATGCGGGCTTCGATGCCGTCAAGCAGGAAGTCGAGGCCGATCCGGAAGGTGTGGTCGGCGTCCAGGTGGGCGGCATCGTGCACCACCGTGGCCAGCGCGGGGAATCGGCCGGTGGCGAAGGTCCGCTCCAGATAGGGCCCGAGTGAGGCCTGCCAACGCTTCTCGTCCATCCCGGTGGCCCGCTCGGCACGCCGCTCGGCGATCTCCCGACGCACCGCGCCGATCACGTACGCGTCGACCGCGGTGACCACCGGCATGATGTCGTCCACGTCGATGCCGTCCAGCGCGGCCACGACGGCCTCCCCCCTGGCCAGCGCGTGCGGCCCGAGCTGCGGTCGTCCACCGAGCAGATCAGCGAGCCATTCGTGCTCGTGAGCGGCCTGCCGGGTGGTTTCGGCAAGAGACCGCAGCACCTCCCGCCAGTCGTCTCCGACCGGCCGGATCTCGGCATAGGCCGCGTCGACCATCAGGTCGAGCAACTCCTCCTTGCCGGCGATGTAGCTGTACAGCCGCATCGGCCCGACGCCCAGCGCGGTGGCGACCTTGCGTAGCGACACCGCATCCAGGCCGTCCGCGTCGGCCAACTGGATGGCCGCTCGCACGATCCGCTCTCGGTTCAGCGGAGCCGGGACGGGTCGGTTCGGTGGCTCCGGCCTCTCCCATACCAACATGCCGCTAACGATACATCGCATCGGGCGATACAGTGTATCGGTCAGTACGGCGTATCGGAGGAGCGGCAATCATGACCATCGCCATCGTCGGAGCCGGCCTCGGCGGCCTGGCTCTCGCCCGTGTGCTGCACGTGAACGGCATGGACGCCGTCGTGTACGAACGTGAATCGTCGCGCGGTGCGCGCGGTCAGGGCGGCATGCTCGACATCCACTCCGGCCAGCGGGCGCTGCGCGAGGCCGGTCTGATCGACCAGTTCTACGCGATTGCCCGCGGTGAAGGGCAGGACATGCGGCTTCTCGAGCCGGACGGCACCCTGCTGCTCCAGGAGGACACACCCGACGACGCTCCGCTCGATCGACCCGAGGTCGACCGCGCCGATCTGCGCAACCTGCTGCTGGATTCCCTCCCCGAAGACGTGGTGCGCTGGGGGCACGCGTTCAAATCCGCCGACAACGGCCTGCTGCACTTCGCCGACGGCAGCAGTGCGACGTACGACCTGCTGGTCGGCGCGGACGGCGCGCACTCCCGGGTCCGCGCGCTGCTCACCGACGCCCGCCCGGCGCATATCGGCCAGAACGTCATCGAGATCGGCATTCCCGACATCGACCGCACGCACCCCGACCTCGCGACGATGGTCGGGCGCGGCAACTACTGGGTGCTCGGCAACGGGATATCCCTGGCGGCACAGCGCAACGGCGACGGCCGTGTTCGCATCGGCCTCAGCTTCTACAACACCGCCGAGGACTGGTTCGCTACCAGCGGGATCCCGTTCGACGACCCGGCAGCCGCCCGAGCGCGGCTGATCGACCTGCTCCCCGGCTGGGACGCACGGTTCACCGCGCTGATCGCGGCCTGCGACGACACGGTCGTGCCGCGGTCGATCACCACTCTCCCGGTTGGCCTGACCTGGCCGTCGACGCCAGACGTCACGCTGCTCGGCGATGCCGCGCACCTGATGCCGCCGGTGGGAGAGGGCGCCAACATGGCGCTGCTCGACGGCGCCCTGCTCGGTCTCGCGCTGGCCGCACACCCGGACGACTTTCCCGCCGCCGTCAAGGAATACGAACGGGAGATGTTCGAACGCACCAGCGCTGCCGCCCGGATGTCCGCGGACATCCAGGAATTGCTGACCTCGCCGGACGCCGCCCAGAAAATGCTCGCATTCTTCAAACCTGGCTGAAGGTGACCAAATACGGCCTGGAGACCGGTCGTCAAGCGGCGCGCTCCCCGTAGCTAGAGATCATTAACGGCTGGGGTTACGGCGGTGGAGGTCGAGTCCGGTCTTGGCAATGAGGCCGTCGATGAGGCGGGGGCGGCACTGCATCCGCTTCAGCCGCGTCTTCACCAGCGCGGCGAGTTGGTCGAGGCTGTGTTTCGTGGGGTTGGCCAGCGACCTCTCCAGGTGCGACCACACGCCCTCGACGGGGTTGAACCTGGGAGCGTACGGCGGCAGTTGGTAGACCGTCAGCCATAATCGGGCGGCGATCAGCTCCCGCATAGTGCGGCTGACGTGCGTGTTCAACGATGGGGCCGTCGAGCTGCTGGTGGGCGGCATCCAGCAGGCGGGCGTAGTCGGTCTCGGTGAAGCCTTTGCGTCGACCTAGCGGCAGCATGCAGGCGGCGGATCAGCCGATAGTGGCATTTGGGATCCAGGATGCGGCGCCGGGCGTCTGTCTGTGCACAAACCGAGGGAGGGCGTGTGTCGGACACAGGCGATCAGCGACAAGCGAGGCTCCGACTTGCGAGGCAGCGGCCGGCTCCGGACCGCGTGAGAGCACGGGTTCGGGGAGTGAACGGTCCGCCGGACCATACGTCGTCGCGGACCATCGACTGGGCCAGGTGGGGCACCGTTGTCGGAGTTGTCGTGGGCATCGGAAGTCTGTTGTTCACGGCTGTCGCCACGTACTACGGCGCCATGATCTCGCGGGATCAGCTCGAGCAGTCGCAGGACGATACACAGCAGAAATTTCGGGACCAGGCGAAGCGCGTCGCATACTGGGTGGATGAAATGCCAAACAGCATGACATATCATCCACGTCTGCACCTGATGAACCGGTCGCCCGACCCGCTGTCCTATGTGCGTATGGATTTCGCTGTATTGACCAGAGGCGAAAACGGTCACGCGATCGAGGTTAGGTACCTGGCTGAACTTCCTGGGCTAGGGCCATGTTCGGACGTCAGCTATGGCATAGATATGTTGAGATATGGCCTGAAGGGACGCTTAGCGAAGGTCTCGCCTTCCAGCCTGTTCCTCCTCGACATCCGCTTGGACTTCACGGATCGCAATGGCGTCATGTGGCAACGCGACCGGTTCGGATTGAGGTCCATGCTGGATCCGGATTATCAGCTCGGCTTGCAGCGAAGAGGAAAGAGAACACAGTTCGGGACTGTGCAAGGTGAGCCTGCGGTGAGACGAGTGACATCATGCGAGGGACAAGCTTCGTACGGTGACGAATGACCTTCTCTGCGGGCGCGAACCCACGGTGCTGGTTGGCGGTGGCATTCCGTTTTTCCCCAGCGCGAGCGCCGGGTGGATCTCGAACTCGTCGAGACCCGCACCTTCAGCTCGCGCTTCGGAGTTCTCAGGAGGTGCCGGGTCTTGTCGGGGCGGGCCCGCGTCGGTTGCTCATGGTGGTGCTTGCCGTATCAAGGACGTACGTCGACGTAATCGCCGGTGGCCTTGGCCGGGCCGGTGGTGGTGGTACCGGTGAAGTTCCAACGCCAGTAGCCGTCCTTGACCGCCTTGACCGTGGTGCGCAAAGTGCCGGTGCTGCTGGTGTTCACCGTGGCCACCGTGGTGTAGGTGCTGCTGTTCTTCGGGCGGAACTGCAGTTTCACGGCCTGGCCCGCGTATCCCGCGTACCGGTAGGTGTCCCAGTTGGCCCGTACGAGCTTGCCGGTGACGGTGATGCGAGCGCCCTTGGTCACCGGTTCCGGTGACGCGTTGACCGTGAGCCGGGCGGCACGCTTGAGGCCGAACGATCCCACGCCGGGGGCAAAGGCCGAGTCGCCGTCGTTGGCGTCGACCAAGGCGTCGACCGTCCATGTCCCCGCGCTGGCGTTGGCCAGGTCCACCAGGTCGTCGCTGCCCGAGGCCGGGTGGGCGTTGACGGTGAACCGCGTCGTGCACGCCGTCGCGGTCTCGCAGAACGCGTCGGTGGTGTAGAAACCGCCGTGCGGCCCCTTCAGATCCACATCGGCGAAAGACAGACCGGACTCATCCGATCCGGTGACCGTGACCGGGAACACCACATCGTGTGTGACACCCACGATGACGTCATGTCCGGAGTTGACGGTGGCACCGCTGACCACCGGGACACTGGACGCGGCCTCGGCCGAGACTCCGAACCCCGCCAGCAGAACGGCGACGGCCCCCACCACGACACCGCGGCTGGACGCACGACCGACGGGCTTGCGCCGTGGGGCCTGTGCGGCGGTGACGGGCGGAGCGATGTCGTGCCCGACGCTTTGTCTGTCGCCCGGTGGTACGGCGAAGCTGCTCATGAATCCTCCCAGAGATGTCAGACCCTGCCACCAACCACCCCACAAGTGACGGCAGTTGATGGCGAGCGCGAGAGACGGCTGTATGTCACTCCCTACGACTGCCGAACCAGCCCGATCGTTGCCCCCGGCCAGGGATGGGGACGTCGGGGCCCACCGTTGCGATGGGCCCCGACGTGCGCGGCGTCAGCTGTTGTTGGCCTCGTCGGCGGGGGCCTCAGTGGCTCATCGGCCCTTCTCGTATTCGTTGAACTTGTTGATCAGGCCGTGGGCTGTGTTGTCGTCGGAGTCGATCCGGTGGACCTCGGCACCTCCGAAAGTGGCGGCCTCGGCACTGCGGGGGAACATGGCCTGCTCGTATTCGGTGAGCGCGGCCTCGACGTCGCCGGGGTGCGCCGCGAGGGCCTTGCCGAGTTCTGCGCCGTCGAGCATTGCCAGGTTGGCGCCTTCACCGTTCGGGGCCGTGAGGTGGGCGGCGTCGCCGAGCAAGGTCACCCCCGGCACCCGGTCCCACCGGTGCCCGGTCGGCAGCGCGTAGTGGGGGCGCAGGACCGGCGCGGTGTCGCCGTCGGTGATCAGCGCGGTGAGCTCCGGTGCCCAGCCGTCGAACTCTGCCGCGATCCGCGCGGTCGCCGTGGCCGCGTCGGTGAAATCGATGGCGGCGAACCAGTCCTGCGGCTTGGACAGCGCCACGTAGGTGTGCAGGGTGTCGCCGCTTTCCCGGTGCGCGAAGATCTCCTTGCCCGGCGAGGGCGCGATCATCGACCCGCCGCCGACCGCTTTCGCGGCTGCCGGGTGCCGACTGTCGGCGTCGAACAGGTAGGTCTCGACGAACGACGTGCCGGCGTACTCGGGTGTGGTGGCGGAGAGCAGCGGCCGCACCCGTGACCACGCGCCGTCCGCGCCGACCAGCAGGCTTGTGGTGGCGGTGGTGCCGTCGGCGAACGTCACCTCGTAGCGGCCCTCGCCGAGGGCCCGGGTGCTGCTGACCCTGTGCCCCCAGGTGACGGTGCCGGTCGGGAGTGAGTCGAGCAGGATCTGCCGCAGCTCGCCGCGCTGCACCTCGGGGCGTCCGCCCGTGCCGTCGTCGGCTTCGTCGAGCAGGACGGTCCCGTCCCGGTCGAGGACCCGCATCGCCTCGCGGCCCTCGAGGACGATGGCCAGGAACTCGTCCATCAGCCCGGCCGCCTTGAGGGCGAGCTGCCCGTTGTGGTCGTGGATGTCGAGCATCCCGCCCTGCATGCGAGCCGACGGGGAGGACTCGGCCTCGTAGACCGTGACCGGGATTCCATGGACGTGCAGCACGCGGGCCAGGACGAGTCCGCCGAGTCCGGCGCCGATGATCGTGACGGGGATGTGCATGGTGGCTCCTCGGGATCGGGGCCGCCCAGTGAGCTCCGGCCGGCCGTCTCCCGAAAGGTGCCAATCCCCGTCGACAAGGCACCGACATCCGACCGACAGCCGCCCAAATCCACCGACATCCACCGACAGCTGACCGACACCGCAGATCAGTCCCGGCACCTACCCGGAGTGGCGTTCAGCCCCGCGTCCGGTACGCGGGGCTGGAGTTCTTCAGTTCCGGCCGTCGGCACCTTCAACGGGTGCGCGGCACTGTTCATCAGCTTGTTCTGGATGCTCCGAGGTGGTTGGTGAACCGTGGGTGACCGAGCCGTCATTGGTCCTGGGGGTCAGTGGGTGCGTGAGCGGAAGGTGCGGCGGTAGGCGTCCGGGGGCACGCCGACGGTGCGGTTGAAGTGTCGGCGCATTGTCGTGGCGGTGCCCATGCCGGTGGCTGTTGCGATGGTGTCGATGCTGTCGTCGGTCTTTTCCAGGAGTTCCTGGGCGTGGCGGATTCGCTGGGTCAGCAGCCACTGCAGGGGGGTGGTGCCGGTCGCGGCTTTGAAGTGGCGGCCCAGGTGGCGTGAGCTCATCCGTGCCTGGCGGGCCAGGTCTTGCACGGTGAGCGGATGGGCGAGCCGTTCGATGATCCAGGGCAACAGGGCGGCGAGGGGGTGGTCGTCCCGGGCGGGTACCGGGGTGGTGACGAACTGAGCCTGGCCGCCGGCCCGGTGCGGCGGTACGACCAGGCGGCGGGCGGCGGCGTTGGCAGTCGACGAGCCGTGGTCGAGGCGGACGAGGTGCAGGCAGAGGTCCATGGCGGCGGCTTTGCCGGCGGAGGTGAGGACGGTGCCGTTGTCGACGTAGAGAACGTCTGGGTCGACTTCGACCCGGGGGTAACGGGCGGCCAGGGCCTCGGTGTGCGCCCAGTGTGTGGTGGCGCGCTTGCCGTCCAGCAGGCCGGCCGCGGCCAGCACGAAGGCGCCCGTGCACAGGGAGACCAATCGCGCACCCGCCGTGTGGGCGGCGCGTAGCGCGTCGAGGAGTTCGGGGGGCGGGTCCTGGTCGACGTCGGCCCAGCCCGGGACGATCACGGTGTCGGCGTACTGAAGGTGGTCGAGTGCGAGGTCGGGCTCGAGGCGGAATCGGCCGACCTGTACGGCGGCCGGTCCGCAGACGGTGAGCTCGTACCAGGGGGCCGTTGGGCCGGCGGGGCCGACGGGCGGAGCGGCGAAGACCTCGTATGCCAGGGACAGTTCGAAATGCAGCATCCCGTCGGTGACGGCCAGCGCAAGGGTACCCATGTCCGTAATTGTATGGGTCATGTCGTTCCGGACACTCGCGGTCTGGTGCTCACGCACGTCAGGATGTCCGCAGTGGATCATTCGAGCACAGGGGAGAGCTCATGGGATCGGGGCAGATGGTGGCGGTGTTCGGCGCGTACGGGCACACGGGGCGGTTCGTGGTGGCGGAGCTGCAGAAGCGCGGGTTCGTCCCGGTTCTCTCGGGCCGTGACGCGGACAAGCTGCGCATGTCGGCGTCCGGGTCGGGACTTGAGACCCGGACGGCGTCGGTTGACGATCCGGTCTCGCTCGACCGCGCGCTGGCCGGGACGGCGGCCGTGATCAACTGTGCCGGGCCGTTCGCCACGACGGCCGCCCCCGTGATCGAGGCGGCCCTGCGGGCCGGGATCCCGTATCTGGACGTGGCGGCCGAGATCGAGGCCAACGTCGATACGTTCGCGCACTTCACGGACCGTGCCCGCGCCGCGGGAGCGGTGATCGTTCCCGCGATGGCCTTCTTCGGCGGTCTCGGCGATCTGCTGGCCACCGCGGCGATGGGTGACTGGACGGCGGCCGACGAGGCGCACATCGCGTACGGGCTGAGCAGTTGGCACCCCACAGAGGGGACGCGCGCCTCGGGGACGATCTCCCGGGAGCGGCGGGACGGCCGGCGTGTCCGCTACGCGAACGGGCAGCTGGAGTACCGCACTGACAACCCGCCCACCCTCAAGTGGCCCTTCCCTGAACCGATGGGCACGCGGGCCGTCATCGGGGAGTTCACGATGGCTGACGTCGTCACCGTTCCCAGCCACCTGTCCATTCCCGAGGTGTGCACCTACATGGTGGTCGAGGCGGCCAGGGATCTGTCAGCCCCGGACACGCCGGCACCTGCCGCGGTCGACGAGAGCGGGCGGTCCGCGCAGACCTTCCTGGTCGATGTCGTCGTGCGCTCCGGTGACACCGAACGGCGTGCTGTGGCAAGCGGCCAGGACATCTACGCCGTCACCGCACCGCTCGTCGTGGAAGCGGTCGACCGCATCCTCACGGGACGGACCAGGGCGGTCGGTGTCGCCTCTGCCGGCGAGATCTTCGATGCGGCCGATTTCCTGCGCGCGTTGTTCCCGCACGTCGACCTGGAGCTGCGTCTGTAGCGGGCCGGCCGACTGCGCTGTACGCCGGAGTGCTGTGCTTGCTGTGCTGCGGCGCGCGTGACCGCGGAGCAGTTGAGGACATCGGCTCGCTGGTGGGCAGCAGCAGCGGTCATGTGGCCGGGGGATCACGGACGTGCCTGGGTTCGATTCAGCGACCTGCCGGAAGGCGCCTGCTGCCGAGCCGGGTGGCGGGTCAGGAGGCGTCGGCGTAGGCGAGATGGGTGGCGCAAACGGTGCACCGGAAGAGCATGGCGCTTGCTCCTTCACCGAGGTGGGTCAGGAAGTGTTCGAGCGTGGATGCCTCGTGCCAGCCGCCCATACGCAGGTCGACACGGAGCTGGTCAAGGGCCTCGGGGTGGCCCGCCAGCTCCGTGTAACCGACTTCGCCGATGAAGGCGGCAGCGTCCTGGCAGTGGACGAGCCAGTGCGGATCCTGCCAGGCGTGGAAGCCAGGGGTGCCAAGCGTGACTTCGTGCAGGGTCTCTTCGCTGACGCCGTTCAGCCCGTAGGCGTCGCTGAATTCACCTGCGAATCGTTCGGCGGCGCTGCCGTCGGCGATGCACCAAGGGCAGAACTGCCCGTTGACCTCCTGGGCGGTGTAGAAGGCCGCGGTGTAGATCCACCCGGTGCTGCGGTTGCAGCAGATGCACTCCTCGGGGCTCTCGTGGATGGCTCCGGTAGCGAGGGGATCGGGGTGGTAGCGGAAGGCGGGCAGAGGGGTACTCACTGCTGCCCGACAAGGGTGATGCCGACCTCGTGGGCGGTGATGTGTGCGCCGGCAGCCACGTCTATGAGCCTCATGGGGGTGCAGTCTGTCCGCAAGCAGGCTGGTGATCAAGGCGCTATCGACCGAGGAGCCATTCCCACAGAGCTGCCGCCAACGCGCAGCAGCGTGGCCGACAGGGGCAGGTCGTGATGATGGGGGGAAGGAGTTACCCCTGACCGAACAGCCCCCGTCCGACGGCAAAAACGCATCTGCCACCGGGACCGCCGGGACCTGCGGGACCGCCAAAAACTACGAGCTCGGGCCAGGCATGCCCTGCAAGATCCTGACGATCAACGCTCGGGTCGCCAAGGGCCTCCGTGCGTCGGAGACTTCGGGTTCGTTCTGTAACGCTTTTCGCGCCTCGCCCCAAGAACAAGTGACACGCCTTTGAAGAACTCCGGTGAACCTCCGTCAAGGATGACCGGGGAGCCTTTAGGAGAAGGAGACACTTGTGGATGAGGCGAAACGGTTACGGGGCGGGCCCGCCGCGGCGGTACGTGACCCGCGGCTCTTCGAGGAGTTCTACCGGCGTCACGTGGACGCGGTGATGCGTTTCGTGGCCCGGCGTGTGGACGACCCGCACACGGCGGCCGACCTGACGGCCGAGATCTTCGTCGCCGTTCTCGACTCGGCCCACTCCTGCCGGCCTCGCCTGGGCAGCGAGACAGCCTGGCTGTACGGCATCGCACGCAACGTCGTGTCATCGGAGCGCCGCCGCATCGCCCGGGAGACCGAACGCGATCTACGCATCTCGGGGCGGCGGCTGCTGGAGCCCGACGACATCGCCCGCATCGAGGACAAACTCGACGCAGAGAGCCCCGGGCGGCTCGTCCTGGCCGCGCTCGCGAGGCTTCCCGAGGACGAGCGGGCCGACGGCCGCAGGACAATCCCGCACTCGAAGCGGCGTTCTTCGCCGTGCTGCTGCCCCTGTGCGTGCTGACCCACCGCTACATCCAAGCGCCGAGCCAGGCCTGGGCCCACAGACTGGCACGCCACGTGCAGCAACCGTGACGAGTGCACCTGCCGAACCGCCTGGAGCGGTGCGGATGCTGACGCGTGTGTGCCGGCACCGTTCAACCATTGGCGGAGCCTCAGTGAGATCGGTAGGTTCTCCGTGGTGACCTTGATGGAGACGCAGGGCCTCGCGTCGATGGGCGACGGGGCGCAGTTACGTTGGACGGTGCTGGGAGACACGACTCGGCAGCCGCCCGTGGTCATGCTCCACGGCGGCCCGGGTCTGCCGGACTACCTGGGCGATGTCGCCCCCATGATCGCGGACCTCGCGCCCGTGTACCGATACGACCAGCGTGGCACAGGCCAATCCCCGTGGCGGGGCCGCCATTCCTTGGCCCGGCATGTCGACGATCTCGCCGCGCTGCTCGACGCATGGGACGTACCCAAGGCCGTGTTGATCGGGCACTCCTACGGCACCGACCTGGCAAGCCGGTTCTGCCTGACGCACTCCGACCGCGTTGCCGCGATGCTGCTGATGTGCGGGCCGTTCGTCGGTGATTGGCGCACCGGGTACCGAGCGGAGCGCGACCGCCGTATGTCCGCAGCACAGCAGAAGCGGCTTCGCGAACTGGAGGAGTTGCCGCACCGCACGGAGGAGCAGGAAGTCGAGCTGCTCACGCTGGCCTGGTTCACCGACCACGCCGATCCCGTACGCAGGTGGGACTGGGCCGCGCGGGGCGCCCGGGAGCGGCGCCCCGTCAACTGGGCCATGAACCGCGAACTCGGCAAGGCAGGACACACGGATCCGCTCGACGATCACCTGGCCGAGCTGCGCGCGTGCCTGCCCTCGCGCACGGAACTCATCGGTGGGTGCGACGATCCCCGCCCTCTGGCGGCACTTGAATCACTCGCGCGCCGGCTCGCCCTTCCGTTGACGCGGGTCGAAAGCGCCGGGCACGAGCCCTGGTTGGAACAGCCCGACGCCGTACGCGCGCACCTTCGACGGTTCGTACAAGGCACTCCGGGCACATCGGAATTCGACCAGTTCCCCGGCTGACGTCATCCTCAACACGTCGCTGCCCTGCGGGAGTTCGGAACCTCCGCCCGCACGCTCGCCGCACCGCCCTCGCCCCTCACGTCACATCACGAGCGAGGCTTGTGTGTTGCGGCGAAGGCGTCGGCAGCCGCCAGGTCGAAGTCGCCGTGATCGCTGCCCAGACCCTGTGCCACCAGCGCCGCCGCAGCGCAGCCGAGGACGGCGGCGTCGTACGGGGTACGGCCCAAGCCCACGCCGCGCACGAAGCCGGCCGAGAACGCGTCACCGCAACCGGTGGTGTCCACCACGTCGACCGCGAAGGCGGGTACGTTCTGTGTGCCTTCCCCGGTCACCAGCAGCGCGCCGTCCCCACCGCGGGTGACCGCGACCAGGCCGGCGCCGGCGGCGAGGAGCTTGTTCGCGCCCGCTACCAGGTCCTCTTCGCCGGTGAAACCGAGGACCTGGTCCTCGTTGGGCAGCATGTGGTCGACGTACGGCAGCGCCGACGCAATCTGTTCGAAGCTCCCCAGGACGCCGGGGGCCAGCAGATCCACCGACGTGACCACGCCGTGGTCCTTGGCGTACGACAGGATGCGTGTGCCCGCCTCGACGCCGATCAACTCGGGGCCGCCGAGGTGGAGGTGGGTCGCCTCGGCGATCGCGTCCCAGGGCACGTCGTCGGGGCCGTAGGTGATGTTGGCGCCGAGCAGATGCAGCGACGGCCGGTCGCCATTGGGGCGGATGGGCAGGACGCTCGCGGAGGTCGGGGTGTCCGTGCGGCGGACGAGGAACCGGGTGTCGATACCGGCCGCGCCCAGCAGTTGGACCAGCATGTCGCCGGTGGGGTCGGATCCGATCGCCCCGGCGCTGCGGACGCAGGCGCCGAGCTTGGCGAGGGTCAGCGCGGTCCCGCCGGCCGTCCCGGCGGCCGTCATCCTGATGTCCTCCACCAGCGTGGCGCCCTGGCCCTCGGGTATCGCCTCCACCGGCCGCACCAGCACGTCCAGCACATGCACGCCCATCGTGACGACGTTCATCGGTTTCCCTCCTGCGCAGGCGGTACGGGGCGGGTGGTGCCGTAGTTCCGGGCGAGCGCGGCCTCGATCACCGCGAGTTGCTGGTGCTCGTCGAGAACGCGGGGCGTGCCGAGAGCGGCCGCGTGCTGGTAGACGCCGCACGCCCACTCCAGCAGCAGCGCGTGCTCGACCGCCTTGACCAGGGTCGGAGCGTGCGTGAGTGCGCCGTGGCTGGCCATCAGCGCAGCACTGCGGCCCTCCAGCGCCGTCAGGACGGACTCGGCGAGCGCCGGGGTGCCGAACGTGGCGTACGGTGCCACCCGCACCGAGCCACCCAGGGTCAGCAACTGGTAGTGGATGCAAGGCAGTTCGTCGAGCACGCAGGACAGGGCCGTTGCCATCGGCGCGTGGGTGTGCACGACCGCGCCGGTGCCGTAGCGGTGGTAGACGCCCAGGTGCAGATCCAGTTCCGACGTGGGCTCGAAGCTCCCGGCCACGACCTTTCCGTCGAGGTCGACCACGCTCACCTGGTCTGCCGTCAGTTCCGCGAGCACCGCTCCGGTGGCCGTGATCGCGACAAGGTCCTCCACCCGCACGCTGACGTTGCCGGCCGTGCCGATCAGCAGCCCCTCCGCCCCCAGACGGCGGCACGCCTCGGCCACCGCGGCGCGCTCCTGAGCCAGCGCCGAGCTTGAGTCGGTCATGTACGCGACGGTAACCTAAACGTGAAACAAAGTCACGTTCATGTTCGGAGGCCGTACATGGGGGATCCACAGGCCCCGCAGCCCGGCGGTTCACGGCCCGTCCCGCTGCGCCGCACTCCCCAGCAGGCGCGCAGCAAAGCCCGGCTGGCCCGTGTCCTCGAGGCCGCCGAACGCGTCCTGGTCGGTGAGGGCGTCCAGGCGCTCACCACGACGCGTATCGCGGCCGAGGCGAAGGTCTCGGTCGGTTCGCTGTACCAGTACCTGCCCGACCGCGACGCGATCATCGACGCCCTCGCCGCCGGCTACTTCGCCCGGCTCGAGTCGGCCATGGAGGATCTCGTCCGTGCCGCGGCCGACGAGCAGTGGGAGGACCCCGTCGGGGTGCTCATCGACGCCTATGCCGCCATCTACCGCACCGAACACGGTTTCAGGGCCTTGTGGTTCGGCAGCAGCCTGACCGAGCTGACCCGCGCCGCGGACCGTGAGCACAAACAGCGGATGGCGGACGGGATCCGGCGCGTCGTGCTGGCCCTGGGCATCGCCCCGGACGACGCGGCACTCGCCCGTGCCTGCCACGTCGCGGTCCTGGCCGCCGACGCCCTTGCGCAGGAGGCGTTCCGTCGTGCCCCCGAGGGTGACCCGGGCCTCCTGGACGAAGCCAAGCTCATGCTGCGCGGGTACCTCACCGCCGTCGCCGCGCGCCATGGAGAGCAGGGGACCGCGAGGTGACCGATACGGGGTCAGGCCGGGCTTCCGGGGTCAGATCACGGCTCTGCGATCCTGGCGTCGTGCCGAAACCCACTCCCGTCACCCCCGATGCTCCCGCTCACATACCCGCCCCGCTCCTCACCCAGCAGTGGCTCGACCTCACCTTCATCCACTGGGTCGTCGAACCGGACGCCGTGGCAGGGCTGCTGCCGAAGGGGACCGTTGCGGACACGCGGGACGGGGTCACCTATGTCGGGCTCGTCGCCTTCCGGATGCACCGGGTGGGCTGGCTGCGGCTGCCCGGGGTGCCGTATCTCGGGACCTTTCCCGAGACCAACGTGCGCCTGTCCTCCGTCGACGCGCACGGACGGCGCGGCGTCGTGTTCCGGTCGATGGACGCCGCACGGCTGATCCCGGTCGTGATGGGGCGCGTCGGCTTCCGGCTGCCCTACCTGTGGTCCCGGATGACCGTCCGCACGACCGACGACACCGTCACCTACACCAGCTCCCGCCGCTGGCCCGGCCCGCGCGGCGCATCCAGCCGCATCACCGTACGCGTCGGCGAACGCATCGAGGAGCCCACCGAGTTGGAGCACTTCCTCACCGCCCGCTGGGGCATGCACAACGCCTTCTTCGGCGGGCCGGAGCCGCTGGCCTACCTGCCCAACCACCACCCCCGATGGCCGCTGCACCGCGCCGAGCTGATCGCCTGCGAGCAGGACCTCGTCACCGCGGCCGGGCTGCCCGCCCCCACCGCCGCCCCCGTCAGCGTCCTGTACTCCCCCGGCGTCCCCGTCCGCCTCGGCCGCCCGGCCCGGCCCGCCGGTATCCCCACGCCGTGACCGGTGCGACCACCAGAATCGGAACGGCGTGAACGACCGCAGCACGACCTCGGTGAGGGGCTGCAGTGGCAAGCGCAGGGGCCCGGACCGGGATGACCGGTCCGGGCCCCGAGGGAACCTGCCGACGTCAAGCGCCGTCAGGGGCCCTTGCCGTCACCCGGCGCGGCGCCGCGTACGCATCAGCAGCACGAAGCCGGCGATGAGGAGAACGGCGCCGCCCGCGGCCGGCCACAGCGTGGTGCCCGTCTCCGCGAGCCCACCCCCGACCGCCTGCGGCTCCGTTCCGGAACCGGCGTCGGACTCGTCTCCGACCGCGGCAGGCTGCGTCTGCGCGGGGGTGCTTCCCGCATCGGCTTCGTCGTCCGCCGTGCCGCCCTGTGCGGGGGCGGTCGCGGCCTTCGTGGCCGACGGGGTCCCGTAGGACTTCGGCGCCACCGTGCTCGACACGGTGGGCTTGTCGTCCTTCGCCGGTTCCGTCTCGGGCTCCTTGGTCGCCGGTTCGTCGGTCGCCGGCTCCTCCGTCACCGGCTCGTCGGTTGCCGGCGGGTCAGGCGCGGGCTGTTCGGTCGTCGGCGCCTGCGTCGGCTCGTCCTCGCCGTTGCCGTTGCCGTTGCCGGGGTCCGGCTCCTCGTTCCCGCCTGGCGGAGTGCCGGGAGCCTGGGTCGGCTGCGGCTCCTGGGACGGCTCCTCCTCGCCCGGGTCGCCGCCCTGGCCGGCTCCGGCGCCGCACTCGCGGCCCTCGTTGATGCAGTCGACCATCTGACCCATCAGGTCCTCGGCGAAGACGTTGATGAAGTCGCCGTGGTCGGTGACCGGCTTGTGCAGCTGCTCGGGGAAGGAGTCCACCGCGAACAGCGGGGTCGTACGGCCGCCGTCCTGAAGGCTCGGCGCGTCGACGTCGTACACGATCCGCTGCACCAGCTGCGGAATGGCCTTGAAGCCGTCCGGGCAGCTGCCGTCGGCGGCCGCGAACGCCACGTGGGTGCGGTGGTTGGCGCTGTCGATGTTCTGTCCGTCCCAGCAGCTCTGGAACTTGAAGGTGCGCACCACGTCGCTGCCCTGCGGGCACAGCGGGTACTTGTCCTTCAGCTGCCGGTCCTCGAAGCCGGTGCAGCTCCAGGAGGCGTTGGCGTTGGCGGTGCCGTTCACGAACGCCTTCGCGTCGCCGGTGATGATGCGCAGCAGCCGCGGCATCTCGGTGACCTTGCTGCGCGGGTTGCCCACGAACGTCAGCGTCACTTCCTTGGGCGTGACGATCTCACCGGCGTTGCCCTCGACACCGCCGCCGGGAGAGTTCGCGTCCTGCTCCTGGTTTCCGTTCTGCAGGCGTATCACGGGCCAGTAGTACGTGGACTTGTCGCCCTGGTCGACACAGGTCGTCTCGGCGTTCGCCAGGTCCTCGTCGCTCGCGAAGGCGTCGTTGGCCTGGTTACCGACGTAGTCGTGGAAGTGGTGGGCGCCGTTGGAGACGCCGGGGGCCACGATCACGTTGTCGGAGTTGAACAGGCCGTTCTCGTTCACTCCGCAGCTCGTGGCGAAGGTGCCGCGCGAGGCTTCCTTCTGGAGGGCCGGGCTGGGCACGTTCGGCTGTACGGCGGTGATGTCCGCGAAGTCCGCGGCGACGGGGCCGTTGCCGGCCTGGCCGCCGTTACCGGGCTGACCGCCGCTGCCCGGCTGTTCGTTGCCCTGGTCCGCGCCTTCCTCGCCTGCCTCGTTGCCGCTGCCCTGGTCCTGTCCGGCGTTGGCCTGGTCGCCGTCGCCGCTGTCCGCGGCGCGCAGGGTGCAGGGGGCGAGGGACTCCAGGCCTTCGGGTCGTTCTCCCTGGCGGTCGACGGCGATCGCGATCCGTTCGATCGTCGCGGTGCGCTTGTCCTTCAGGGGGTTCATGATCGCGCTGTCGGCGAAGCCCGCGTCCTGCTGGATGGCCTGGGCCGACTCCTGCAACCGCTGGTAGGCCTCGGCGATCTGCTGGTCCAGGAGGGCGAGTTCCTTCGCTACGTCCTCCTTCGCCCCGTCCGGCACCGCCGTCAGCCGGCTGCCGACGTCCGGGCAGTCGATGGTGCCGGCTGGGGAGGACAGCGTCCGGGCAGGTTCCGCCCCGCCGTCCTCGGTGGCCGAGGCATAGACGTTGGCCGCAACCAGGCCGCCGCCGCCCAACATCAGCGCGACCGCTGCAAAGGTCGCGCGCCGTGCGCCCGTGGGGCGTCTTCGCGTGCTGCGTCCCAAGGAAGTACTCCTACGCCTCGTGGTCGGTCAGGGCATGAAAATCCCCCGGCCTTATACGGAGACGGACCGCGCTGTGTTCAAACGCCTCACGGATTCACAGAAATTCCTTATGCGCAGGGTCAGTTCATCAGGCCCGCGGCGAGCGTGGCACCCAGTTCCCAGCACGCCTCGACGTCGGCTTTGCCGGGCTCGCCCGTCACTGTCACGGGTTGCGCCGCGCGTCGCCAGGCGAGGCCGGTCGTGATGGCGTCGATCGCCCGGACGGCGCCGGTCACGTCGCTGCCGCCGTGGACGTAGTAGCCGAAGGGGCGGCCTTGTGTCGCGTCCAGGCAGGGGTAGTAGACCTGGTCGAAGAAATGCTTGAGGGCTCCCGAGATGTAGCCGAGGTTCGCCGGGGTGCCCAGGAGATAGCCGTCGGCGTCGAGCACGTCGGACGCTGTGGCCGACAGGGCCGGCCGACGTACGACCTCGACGTTCTCGATCTCCGGCGCCGTCGCGCCGGAGATGACGCCTTCGAGCATGGCCTGGCAGTTGGGCGAGGGGGTGTGATGCACGATCAGCAAGGTAGGCACACCCGAACCCTGCCGTCGCGCTGCCGATCCACGCAACCGCCACGCTTCAGTTGGCGGCTTGTGCGGGGTCCTGGTCCTCCGCCCCGTCTCGCGTGGCTTCAGGGGAGGAGCAGACCCTGGCGACCGCCGAGGACAGCTGTTCCTGCACGGCGTCCGACAACGCGTCGCCCTTGACCGCGGTGACCAGGTCTCCGGCCAGGGAGTGCAGTTTGGTGTTGGTGTTCTGGGAGGCCGCGACCAGTACCGTCCAGGCCTCCTCGGAACTCAGGCTGAACGAGGCCATCAGGATGCCCCGGGCCAGGTCGATGGTCGGCCGGGTCTGCATGGCCCGTCGCAGCTGGGCGACTTCGATTCGCAGGTCGTGGTCGGCACCCTCGGACGTCCGCGTGTCCTGGGTGTGCTGGGCCGGCGTGTCCTCGCTCTCCGGACTCGGCCCGGCGAACAGCGCTTGCGTGCCGGTCAGGGCGAACAGGCGATCCACCGCCTCACTCGCGGGGTGGACGGCGATCGTCTTGGCCTGCTCCAGGGCTCGATGGCGCAGGGTGAGCAGGATGTTCAGGGCGGAACAGTCGCAGAAGGTGACGCCCTCCAGATCCAGATCGACGCCGCCGACCGAGCGGTTCAGGGCTTCGCGCAGGACGCTGCGGAAGCGCTCGCTGGAGTCGAGGTCGAGTTCTCCACTGACCTTCACGATGACCCGGTCACCGTCCGGGCGAACAGCGGTCACCAGCGAGCACGCCGGGGCTGCCGCCGACGCGCTTCCGATGTCCGCAGGGTCGGCAACGCCCCCCGCAGGGGTGTTTGCAGAGGACGCGAGCTCTGCCATGACCGCCTCTCCCTCAGGTACTCCCCGTCTCCGCTCCAGACTGAACCCGAACTGCGGGACACGTCAACCGATACATGAAATGTAGTGCGTGTTTTTGTATACGTGAACAGTCAGTCGTAGTCTTGGTACATGGATGGAGTCCCTGAGCCACACACCGGATGGACCTTTCTGACGAACCACGCCCGCGTGCTGGCGGCGATCGCCGACAATCCGAACGTCCGCATCCGAAGTATCGCCGCGCACTGCCGACTCACGGAGCGCGCCGTCCAGAAGATCATTTCCGATCTGGAGCAGGAAGGCTACCTCTCGCACACCCGCGAGGGACGCACCAATACCTACCGGATCGCCCCGGCCAAGGTACTGCGTCACCCCGCGGAAGCCGGGCTGACAGTAGCCGCGTTGCTCTCGCTGCTCGCCCAGGACGAGGCTGATCGCACCTCCGCCCCCCAGCAGCTGAGCACGGCGCGCCAGCGGATGCCGGTCGACGGTGGATGAGCGGATCAGCGGGTGAGAGGTCGCCCGCCCCGGCCGCCGGCTCGACGCCGGCGGTTCCGGCCCCGGCTCAGCACAGCACGTGCAGCGCTCCCGGCAGGACCCTGAGCGTCACCGGGAGGGTCGCCTCGACCTCGCCGTCCGCACCGTAGGGTACGTCGCGGTCCGCCTCGATGCGGATTTCCCTGCCCCGCAGGATCCGCACCTGGGGCCGGTGGACGTGAGCGCCCGTCTTGAGGTCGTTCATCAGGGCGAAGAACAGCCGGCGCGGCGCCTCCTCGATCATCACCACGTCCAGCAGTCCGTCGTCCACGCGGGCGTCGGGCGCGATGAGGCGGCCTGACCCGTAGTAGCCGGAGTTGGCGGCCACGACCGTGTAGCCGGTGAGGGAGTGTTCGCGGCCGTCGACGGTGACCCGGTAGCGCGCGGGGCGCCAGGTGGTGACGGCACGCAGTCCGCCCGCGTAGTAGGAGGCGGCGCCACGCAGGAGTGTGGCGTTGTTGGCGTGGCGGTTGGCCAGCGCGTCGACGCCCGCGTACACGCTGCCCAGGACCACGGTGCGGTCGTGGACGGCCGACTCGACTTCGATGGTGTCGACCTTACGAGGCTCGCGGTGGAGGAGTACCTGTGCGAGTGCCGTGGGGTCGCTGGGGAGATTCAGCGCCCGGGCGAAGTCGTTGCCGCGGCCGGCCGGGACGAGGCCCAGCAGGGCATCGGTGCCGCTGAGGGCGCCGCCGATGCCGCCGGCGATCCCGTCGCCGCCGACAGCGAGGACCACCCGGCCCCGTCGTCCGGCGTCCCGGGCGAGCTCCCGGGCGTGTGTCAGGCTGCGGCTGTACTCGGTCTCAAGGCCGGCCCCGGCCTCCCGCAGCAACCGGGCCACCTGCAGCAGGGCGGCAGCTGAGGCGGATCCCCCCGCCGTGGGGTTGACGATGGCGGTGAACTGTCGCATCGGTGAGCCTTTCGGGCCGACGGGAGGGTGCTGCGGAGGCGGGGGGCGAGTCACTGAGCGGGTGGGTGCGAGGTCAGTCGGCGGGCAGGAGGACACCGGGGTTGAGCAGGCCCGCCGGGTCCAGTCGGCGTTTCACGGCCTGCAGCGCCTCGATACCCAGGGGGCCCGCCTCGCGGACGTACCAGTCCCGGTGATCGGCGCCCACGCCGTGGTGGTGGGTGATGGTGCCGCCCGCGGTGAGGATCGCCTCGTTGGCGGCGTGCTTGGCCTTCTCCCAGTGCGCCACGGGGTCGTCGCCCTGTGCCGAGACGACGGTGAAGTACAGGGAGGCGCCGTTCTCGTAGACGTGGGAGATGTGGCACATGATCAGGGGCGGGGTGCCGGACTCGGTGAGCGTGGTGGTGAGGGCTTCGCGGACGGAGGCGTACAACTCGGGAACGCGTGACCAGAAGGTCGCCGTCTCCAGTGTCTCCGCGAACGCCCCCGCGTCCAGCAGGGAGTCCCGGAGGTAGGGGGCCGAGTAGCGGCCGTGCGCCCAGCGCTGTCCCGGTTCCTCGCCGAGCGGGGTTCCGCCGCACTCGCGCAGGACGGCTGCTGCCCTCTCCCGGCGGTACGAGGTGTCCTCGTCCGTGCCTTCGTAGCCGGCGATCGCCGTGCATCCCGCGGGCTGGAGTCCGGCGCCGATGGCGTCGGGCTGGGCGAGGCCGATCAGCGTCTCGGTCTCGTCGGACAGCCGCAGTACCGTCGGGCGCGGGCCGTCCTGGGCGAGGCGGCGCAACGCGGCGGCGCCTTCCTCGAAGGAGGGGAAGCGCCAGCCCTCGTACACGCGAGTCTGAGGGACGGGGCGGATCCGGACCGTGACGGAGGTGATGACGCCGAAGGCGCCTTCCGAACCGAGGAGGAGCTGGCGCAGGTCGGGCCCGGCTGCCGAGCGCGGTGCGCGGCCGGTGTCGAGGGTGCCCTCGGGGGTGGCGAGGGTCAGGCCGAGGACCATCTCGTCGAAGCGGCCGTAGCCGGCGGATGCCTGGCCGCTGGAGCGGGTGGCGGCGAATCCGCCGATGGTGGCCCACTCGTAGGACTGGGGGAAGTGGCCGAGGGTGAAGCCGTGTTCGGCCAGCAGCGCCTCGGCCTCGGGGGCGCGGAGTCCGGGTTGCAGGGTGGCCGTGCGGGAGACGGGGTCGAGGGCGAGCAGCCGGTCCATGCGGCGCAGGTCCAGGGCTACGAAGGGGCCGCGCCGGGCGGGAGCGAGGCCGCCGACGACGGAGGTGCCGCCGCCGAAGGGGACCATGGGCAGTCCTTGTTCGGCACATGTGCGCAGTACGGCCAGTACGTCGTCGTGGTCGGCGGGGAGTACGACGGCCGCGGGGAGGTCGTCGACTTCGCCGTCGCGGATGCGGAGCAGGTCGGGGGTGGACTTGCCGCGGGTGTGCCGGATGCGGGTCTCGGCGTCGGTGCGGACGTGCTCCTCGCCTCCGACGGCCGCGAACAGGGCTTGGCACGCGGCGGGTTCGAGGCCTGGCTCGGGTACGGCGATGTCCTCCAGGGCGACCGGCCCGGCGGTGCGCGGCTTGACGCCGAGCAGGTCGCGCAGCAGCCCGGTCACCGTCTCGGGCAGCGGCGCCGCCTTGGCCGGGTCGCCCCAACCGCTCCACAACATGTCCATGGCCGTCGTCCTCACCGGTCGATTCGAGCGACGCCGTGTCCCGGACGGCCCCGCAGGCGTTACACTGTGACACATGACGCCTATTCGTCACAACCACTCGGACAGCGATGCGGTGCTCGACGCGGTGCGCGACTGTGTCCTGGCCGTCGGTGTCCGTCGCACGACGCTGACCGACGTGGCCCGCCGCGCGGGGGTCTCCCGGATGACGCTCTATCGGCGGTGGCCCGATGTGCGGACCCTGGTGGGGGACTTGATGACCCGGGAGTGGGTCGCGGTGGCCACCGGGGCCATGCCCGAGCGGCACCCCGGGGCCGACGCGCGCAGCCTGATCGTCGACGGGCTCGTGGCCGGGGTGGAGGCCTTCCGCGCCCATCCGCTGTTCCGGAAGATCGTCGACGTCGATCCGGAACTGCTCCTCCCCTACGTCCTCGACCGCCGCGGCGCGAGCCAGGAGGCCCTCATCGCGCTGCTGGCCGACGCCCTGCGCGAAGGCCACGCCGACGGGTCCGTACGAACCGGCCATGCCGAACGGCAGGCGCGGGCCCTGCTGCTGATCGTCCAGTCCTTCACGCTGTCCCTGCGGACCATGACCGACGAGGACGACGCCGACCTGAGCAGCGAGGCCTTCCTGGCGGAACTGCGCAGCATCCTCGAGAGGACCCTGACGCCATGAACCCCACCACTCCTCCCCCGGTTCCCGGATCGTCGCTGTCGGCCGCCCGGCGCTCGCGCGAACTGGCCGAGACAGTCGGCGGTCCGGTCGTGGACGTCCTGGTCGTCGGGCTGGGCGCGACCGGCGCCGGGGCCGCCCTGGACGCCGCCGCCCGCGGGCTGACGGTCGTTGCCGTCGACGCACACGACCTGGCCTTCGGCACGTCCCGCTTCAGCAGCAAGCTCATCCACGGCGGGCTGCGCTATCTCGCTTCGGGGCAGCTCGACGTGGCTCACGAGAGCGCGGTCGAACGCGGGGTGCTGATGGAGCGCACGGCACCGCATCTGGTGCGGGCCCAGCCCTTCGTCCTGCCGCTCACCCCGCTGGTCTCCCGCGGCCAGTCCGCCCTGGCCTGGGCCGGATTCCGGGCCGGCGACACCCTGCGCCTGGCGGCCCGCACGGCCCGCGCCACCCTGCCGGCCCCGCGCCGGCTCTCCCCGGTGGAGACCCGCCACCTGGCCCCCGCCCTGCGCACCCAGGGCCTGCGCGGCGGTCTGCTGTCATGGGACGGCCGGCTCACCGACGACGCCCGCCTGGTGACCGCGATCGCCCGCACCGCCGCCGCTCGCGGTGCGCGGATCCTCACCCGGGTCAGGGCCCTGCAACTCACCGCGTCCGGCGCCCGGATACGCGACGAACTCACCGGCGAGGAGGGCGAGATCAGGGCCCGCGTCGTGATCAACGCCTCCGGCGTCTGGGCGGGCGGCCTGGTGGACGGCATCCGGATCCGCCCCTCACGCGGCACCCATCTCGTCCTGCGCGCAGACCATCTCGGCCCCCTGCCCGCGGGGCTCCACGTCCCCGTCCCCGGGGAGAGCAACCGCTTCGTCCTCGTCCTGCCCCAGGGCGACGGCCGGGTCTACGTCGGGCTCACCGACGAGCCCGTCGACGGCGACATCCCCGACGTTCCCGAGGTACCGGAGCCGGACATCGGCTTCCTCCTCGACGTCCTCGGCTCCGTTCTCGACATCCCGGTCCAACGCGACGACGTCGTGGGGGCGTTCGCCGGACTGCGCCCCCTGCTCGACACCACCCCGGGCGAGCACTCCGGCGCGGCTCCTCGGACCGCCGACATCTCCCGCCGGCATGCGGTGCTCACCTCGCCGGACGGCGTGATCACCGTGGTCGGCGGCAAGCTCACCACCTATCGCCGCATGGCCGAGGACGCCGTCGACGCCGCCGTCGCCACCGGCCGGCTCTCCGCCGGCCCCTCCCCCACCGCCTCCCTCCCGCTCGTCGGCGCCGCATCACCCGACAGTCTCGGCTCCCTCCGGGCACCGCGCCGCCTCGTCCAGCGCTACGGCACCGAGGCACCGGCCGTCCAGGCGCTCGGCGCGCACGATCCCCGGCTGGCCGAACCAGTGCTGCCGGGACACCCGGTCACCGCCGCCGAACTGCTGTGGGCCGTACGCCACGAAGGCGCCCTGGACGAGGCCGACCTGCTCGACCGACGCACCCGCATCGGGCTGGTACCGGCCGACCGGACGGCGGCGCTGGATGCCGTACGGGAGGTACTGGGAGAGGCGTGGGCTCAGCAGATGTGAGGGCTGGTGGGCCCGACGGAAGGCGTGAGCTGATGGGCCTGGCGGGCGGCGCCACCCGGGTGCGAGCGCGCTCCGTCAGGCTTCGCCGCGTCGCATGCGCCACACGTTGTCGTCCCGGAAGCCCTTCTCCCCGTCCGGTGACAGGCTCGCCCTGCGCACCACCTCCAGCGTCTCCACGCTCCAGGCGGTCTTCGGCAGCGCGAGTTCGTCGAGCACGCTCTGCAGCGTCGGGAACTGCGCCTCGAAGGGTGGCTGGCTCTGCCAGGACGGCCAGCCGGCGTGCATGACGATCAGCAGGGTGCCGCCCGGCGCGACCGCGTCTGCGGCCTGGCGCAGAATCCGCTGCTGGTCCAGTGCGATCGGCGACTGCAGATACTGCGCGTTCACCAGGTCGAAGGAGCCCTGCGGGAACGACTCTCCCAGCACGTGACGTTCCCAGACCGTACGGTCGCTCACGCCGGCCTCGGTGGCGTGCAAGGCGGCGCGTTCCAGAGCCGTGTGCGAGATGTCGACGCCGGTGACCTGCCAGCCGCGCGATGCCAGCCACACCGCGTCGGCCCCTTCTCCGCATCCGAGCTCGAGCGCGCTGCCCGGTTCGAGGCCCGAAGCCTCGCGTACCAGCAGGGAGTTGGGGCGGCCGCTCCACAACCGGCCGCCGTCGCGGTACCGGGCCTCCCAGAACTCGGTGGCCTTCAGGGCAGGGGTCTCGGTCATGGCTTCTCCCGGGTGCGCAGGTGTCGTGGAGGGACTCGGACGAGCACGAAGGCTGCCGGGTCCACGCTGAAGAAGCCTGTGGGACGGCGCGGAGGGAGGCGAACGGTCTTGCTGGTTCGGCAAATCCATCGACGGACCGTACGCGCCGTGGGGGGCGAACCGTTCGAGCACTGCGACAGGCGGGTGACTGCAGGACTGCGACCTTGGTGCCGGTGCACCTTCATGCGCCCGGCGTCACACCTCCAGCCAGAAGCCCGCGCGGGTCAGCCAGAGGTCGAGGAGTGCTGTGTCGCCGTGTGTCTCGATGGTGGGCGCGGGGCGGCGGTAGAAGTACAGGAGCAGGTCCGTCGCCGGGCCGCGTGCGGTCGCGGTGGCGTTGTCGGCCCCCGCGCGCCAGACGGGGCTCTTGCCCGTGAGGTCGACGAGCCATTGTCCGGCACCGGTCGCGTCGAAGTGGAGGGTACGGTCGGGGCCGAGCAGGTCGGGCAGGTCCGGCCGGGGCTCGAACGCCTCGGGGAAGGTCGAGTACTCCAGCCACTCCTCCACCGCGTCGACGGCGAGGTCGCGCTCCAGCGAGAACTCCGTTCCGGCAGCCAGGGCCGCGTCGGCGCGGTGCACGGCCGTCTCGTACGTCATGCGGCGCGCCCAGAACGTCACCGGCGCGGACTGCTCGTCGGAAGGGTTCCACGCCAGTGCGTCGGGCCCGGCGGCGCGGAGGGCGGCGCTGAGACTTGCGGCGCCTTCGAGGAGCCACGGGACCAGGAACGACTCGTCCTCGTCGGGGTACGCGGTCGGGTCGTTCACCAGGTCGTCGGGGATCGGGGCCGTGGCCCGGGTCCGTACGACCTCCTCCGCCCAGCGGTGGTCGCCGCCGACGTGCCGCAGGAGCTGGCCGAGATTCCAGCCGGGGCAGGAGAGCACCGGGGCCATCATGTCCGCGCCCCGCACGTGAGCGGTGAGCCGTTCGGTCTGGGTGACGATCTCGTCGCAGTAGCGGTCGAAGGTCGGCGAGGTCATCGCCTCATGATGCCGCAGAGCCAGGGCCCCCTTGTCAGTGGTCTCGGATACTGTGTGCCGCCTGAGCAAGATCGGGAAGCAGGATCAGGTGGGGAGAGAGAGCACGATGCTGGTGGGGGCGGGACATGTACGGCGCAGGCTGGCCCAGGTGGCTTTGCTGGCCGGGGTGCTGACGGGCTGTTCGGGGGCTGCGGAGAGCGACGAGACGAAGACCTCGGCGAGCGCCGCGGCGTCGGCCGACGCGGCGGAGGACAGCGTTACGGCGGTGAAGAGCGGGGGCACCATCGGCGCCGCGGGGTCGGCCTGTGAGCTGCCCGTCACGTTCGACATCGCCGAGGACTGGGAGGCGGAGGCCATCGACACCGGGGCGGCCGAGGAGAAGGCGGCTGACAGCGGTGACGGCTCCGGCGATTCCGGGAAGGACGAGCTGGCACAGGAGATCGCCGACGCGCTCCTGTACCAGGGCCCGGTCGCTGCCGCCTGTGAGGTCGACGCCAAGCCGGCGGGGAACATCGGCTTCCTCCGCGTCTGGACGGGCAAGCCGAGTGACGTGGACGCACACTCCGTGCTGGAGGCCTTCCTCGCGGCGGAGAACGGCACGAGCAAGGCGAAGTACAGCACCTTCAAGGCGGGCGACCTCGCGGGTGTCGAGGTGAAGTACCTCTACACCAGCAAGCTCCTGGAGGAGACGAAGGAGGAGTCGGCCATAGCCGTCGCCACCAAGAAGGGTCCGGTCGTCATACACCTCGGCGGACTGGACACTGACGAGCACCGGGCGATGCTGCCGGCGTACGAACTCGCCAAGCGGACCCTGCGCACCACCTGAGCAACGGGGGCGTCCGGCGCGGGCGGCAAGGGCGCCGCGCCGGACATGTAGTGCTGGGGTGGGGTGGTGGGGCGACCTCCCCGGAGTCGGTCAGGATGCCGCGCAGGAGCCGATCGCGGGGGCAGGCTGTTGCCACTATCAAGAGCCAGCCCGCGTTAACAACGCTCGTGATCAATACACCTAGGAGCACCCGTCCCTGGCATCAACAGGGGTCACAACGTTCGAAAGTTTTGAGGAGATCTACGACTGTCCGGCGTCGCTCTCCGCTCCGGTGTAGAACGCGATCGTCGCCGCCGTCGTGGCCGCCACAGTCTCCTCATCGGCCCCCGAGGCGGCGTAGGCCTCTCCCCACAGCCGACCCGATCGCGTCGCGTACTCCTTGCCTTCGTCCGAGAGCTGCCAGGCCTCGGCCTCCTCCCTGCTCATCCCGCCACCGGCGAGGTGCATGCCGAGGCCGAGCAACGCCCCGTCCCAGCCGACGCCCACGGCGCCCGGCCCGAACCTGCCCCAGAAGTCGGGCGGCACCACGGCCACGTGCTCCAGCTCCAGCACCGTCCGCTCCTCGCCCTCCGGCGTGAGCCGCACCTCGACCTCGCTGAAGCCGGGATCGGGCCCGTACAACCAACTGACCCGCAGCAGTGTCGGCTCCTCGCACCGCAGGATCTCCCCGCCGGCCTGGCCCTCCAGCTGGTATCGCCCGCCCACCTTGAACTCCCCGCTCACCGGCAGGAACCAGCGGCCGATCCGCTCGGCCGACGTCACCGCGTCCCACACATCGGCGACCTCGGCGTCGTAGGTGCGCCGCAGCAGCACGGTGCGGGCCTCGCCCGCCTCGACCTGCCGTACACCGACCTGGCGGTGCAGGCGGTTCAACTCGTCGACGATCTCACTCATCCCCGCTCACTTCCTTTCTCAGTCTGCGGTCGCGCTTGCCTCGCGCGAGTTCCGTTCCGAGGGCGTCGAGCCGCTGCTCCCAGAAACCGCGGAATCTCTCCAGCCATGCGTCCACCTCGCGCAGCGGCGCGGCGTCGACGGCGTACAGCCGTCGCGTGCCCTCCGCCCGCACGGACGCGAAACCGCTCTCGCGCAGCACCCGGAGGTGCTGCGAGACAGCCGGCTGGGAGATCCCGAACTCGTCCTGGATCACGGCACTGATGTCGCCCGATGCCTGCTCGCCTGCCGCGAGCAGTTCCAATATCCGGCGCCTGACCGGATCACCCAGCACATCGAAAGCGTGCACGGAACCCACTATGCCAGCGCCTGCTTATATAAGGCAAGGCTTAAATAAAGCCCCTGGTCGGGCCGGGGCCCGACTGAGGTGTCTATCTGTGCGGTGTCTACCTGTTTCGCCCGCTTGTCCGCTATCCGCGGTCGGCGAGGAAGCGGTCGAGCGCCAGCGTCAGTTCCGCCGGCTTCTCCACCGGCAGTTCGTGGCCGGCGTCCAGGATGCGGACCACCGCGTCCGGGTAGGCCTTGGCCATCCGCAGCATCTGGGCGACCGGCAGCTGGATGTCGTGATAGCCGTGGACTATGAGGGTGGGCGCGGCTATCTCGCCGACCCGGTCCAGTACGTCGAAGGCGCGCATGGCGCCGTAGAGCGTCATGACGACCTCGCGGGGAGTCTCGGCGGAGGCGCGGATGGCCGCGCGGACCTCCTCGCGCGGGTACCCGGGCGCGAAGGCGCGCCGGATGTTGGCGGCGACGAACAGCTTGAAGGGGGCGAGCGTCGAGGCGGCCATCAGCAGGGCGCGGCCCCGGCTGTAGGCCATCTTGCCGATGGAGTCCACCAGCACCATGCGCTCGATCCGCTCCGGGTGGGCGAGGGCGATGGTCTGCGCGGTCATGCCGCCCATGGAGTGACCGATGATCACGAACCGTTCGATCTTCAGGTGATCGAGGAGGGCGACGACGTCCTTGGCCAGCTCGTCGATCGTGCGCACCCCCGATCCGCTGCTCTCGCCGTGCCCGCGCAGGTCGAGGCGGACGACGCGGCGCCGCTCGGCGAAGTGGGCCACCTGGTGGTCCCAGCGGTGACGGTTCGCCGTCCAGCCGTGGACGAACACCAGGGGCACACCGTCACCGTCGCGGGGGCCCTCGTCGTCGTACGTCAGGGTCGCGCCGTCGACTTCGAGCTGCGGCATGGGTGGCCTCCTGGTATCCAGTTTCTCGTTACTGACCGGTACGGTAACCGGGCTTCCGGCTGTCGTCACCGGCGTTCGCCCAGGAAATCGAGGATGTGCCCGAAGACGTCGAGGGCTGCTCCCCTGCCGAGGAACGTGTCCAGGTGGCCGTAGCCGGGGATCTCGGTGTACGTGACGTCCAGTTGTGGTTGGCGACGGGCGAGGACGTCACGGCAGAGCTTCTGGGAGTCGAGCCACAGGCCGTTCTCGCTGCCCGCGAGGAGCAGGACCGGGGTGTCGATACGGGCCGCCGCGTCCAGGGCGTTCTGCGGGAGGGCCCGGTAGCGGTGGTCGGTGTCGTGCCAGCGGACCACGGTGCGGGCCAGTTCGATGCGGCGCAGGTGCGGCAGGATCCACAGCGGGGCGGGGCCGAGCAGTTCGGCGAGTCGGTCGTGGGTGGCGTCGGTCAGGTGCTCGTGGACGAAGAGGGAGGCGCCGGTCCCCCAGGCCGAGTTGTGCAGGATCTGGCAGGTGGGGTCCGGGCAGGTCGCCCTGCGGGAGGCCAGGGCGAACAGCGGGGTGTACTTCGACCACAGGCCGACCTTGCGGAGGTCGACGGGGATGTGGTCGATACGGGACTTGAGGAGTTCGCCCGCCAAGGTCATGCGCAGGGAGGTGCGGCCCGCGAGCTTCGGGGTGAGGAAGACGCCCTGGGACACCACACCGGCCAGGCCTGGCACCAGGCCTGCCGTCATGCTCATCGAGAGGGCGAGGGAACCGATGCAGTGGGCGACGACGGACAAGGGGCGGTCGCCGATGCGGGTGCGGATGTGGCGGACGGCCTCGGGGATGTCGTAGAGGGCGACGTCGTCGTAGGTGTAGCGGCGGCCCGTCTCGTTGTACGGCAGCCGGCAACTGCCTCGCCAGTCGAGCAGCCAGGGCTCGTAGCCCTCGTCCAGGAGGACGTCGACCAGGTTGCGGGTCTCGGGCAGCAGGAACATGTCGGCCGAGGCCGTGTGTCCGTGCAGGAGCAGGACGGCCGGGCGGTCGCGGGCGGGGGCGCGGTCGCCGGTGTCGATGCGGGTCAGGCCGAGGCGTACGCCGTCGGTCGTGTGGAAGGGGATCTCCTCGACCGTCGCCGGATCCAGGCGGTGGCGCAGGGGGCGCAGGGGCGTGGTGGTCCTCACCCTGCGCAGGGCCGGCCCGGCGGTCCTGGGGTTCGTCGTTCTGAAGATCATCGGTGGTGCTCCGTGGGGTTCGTGGTGCGGCGCAGGTCGAGCAGGTCCGCGGCGGCGCGGGCGAAGGGGCCGAGCAGACCGCGGCCCATCTCCAGGCCGAACCAGGCGAGCCAGGTGAGCTTGGCGGCACGCTTCTCCTGGCTGGTCAGGCGCGGGTCGACCTTGATGCCGTCGATCTGGTCGCGTACGTAGGAGTCGGCGGGGACGACGACCTCGCCGGCCAGGCTCGCCGGTTCGCCCTCACGGCCGAGCTCCACGGTCAGGGCGCGGGTCTGGCGCCAGAGGTCGCGGCGGGCGCGGGCGTACTTGTGGCCCTCCAGCCACCAGCGGCCGCCGTCGGTGTCCGTCAACTCCAGGCGGTAGCGCAGGAGTTGGTGACGCAGGCCGTGCCGGTGCGGGATGCCTTCCTCGGGGCGGATCCAGATGTCACCGCGTTCCACGTTGAGCGGCTCGGGGTGCAGGGCCGGGCAGGTGACCACGCCTCGGACGTCGACGCGGCGGTCCGTCACCAGCTGGTGCATGCTCGCGATGGAGAGGGTGAGGGACATCGCGCAGGGACTGCAGGGGGTGGCGGGAGCAGCGGGGGCGCCAGTAGGCGCGGCGGGGGTGGCGGCGACAGGGGCGACGGTGCCTTCGGTGGTCTCGGTGAACCACAGGTAGGGCTGGTCGTCCTTGTGCGGGAGGCGGGCCAGGCCGTCGTGGGCGAGGCTTTCGAAGGTCTTCAGCTGGGCTCGGGCGTCGTAGCGGGAGGCCGGGGGAAGGCCGAGGGCCCGGACGAGTGCGGTGGTGCGGTCGGCCGTGGCGGCCGGGCCCTTCAAGGTCGCCTCGCAGAGTTTCAGGGCGGTGGGGCTCTGCAACACGCGGTTCAGGAAGCCCAGTTCGGGGATCGGGTCGGCCTGGAGGCGGGCCAGGGCGTCGGTGCGCCACTCGTCCCAGTCCTGTACGCGGACGTGCATGCCGCCGAGGGCCATGTCGCTTACGACGTCGTCGAGGGTGTTGGGGACGCCGGTGAGGTTGTAGTCGAAGCCCCAGGCGTCGGGTTCGCAGATGACGGCGACCGCCACACGGCTCACCCAGTCGACGGGGGCGGCGTTGAGGTAGCGGAAGGCGGGGACCGTGCGGAAGCGGCCGAAGGCCGAGATGAGGCCGCTGCTCAGGTCCTGGGGGTTGTAGGCGCCGGTCTTCGTGTGACCGCCGATGCCGCCCGGACGCAGGGCCGTGACGACCAGGCCGTGGTCGCGGGCGCGGCGCAGGGCCACTTCGGCGGCCCACTTCGTCTGGTCGTAGCCGGCGACGAGGCGGTCGATGTGGGCGAGGGGGTCGTCCTCGCCCATGGCGGGGATGCCGACCTCGTTGAACACCGCGATGGAGGAGATGTGGTGCAGGGGCTTGGGACGGCCGGTCGCGGCGAGTTCTGCGAGGGTGAGGGCGCCGAGGACGTTGCTGGTGCGCAGGGACTGGTAGCCGCGCAGGAAGTCCACGGCGGCCGCCACCGCGACGATGCTGTCCACTTCGTGGGCGAGGGTGTTCCAGAGGTCCTCGGTGAGGCCCAGCCGGGGGTGGCGGATGTCGCCGGGCAGCACGGTGATGCGGCGGCGGATCTCCGACGACCAGGGCAGCGCGTAGCTCTTGAGCGCCTCGCCGAGCCGGGCCACGGCCGCCTCCTCGTCGGCGGCCCGGACCAGGCAGTACACGTGGGCGTCGCTGTGGCGCAGCAGGTCCAGGAGCATGTGGCTGCCGAGGAAGCCGGTGGCGCCGGTCAGCAGGACGCGGCGGGGCGGCAGGGGGTCGGGCGAGGCGGTGAAGGGGAGGCGGTCGGCGAGGGCCAGGTCGGCGAGGACCTGGGTGAGGTCTTCGGGGCGGGCCGTGGAATCCGACGGGGCGGTGAGGGGCAGGGCGGCCGCCGGCGGAACCCGCACCGCCCGCGTCACCGCGGGGACAGCGTCCGGGGGGCGCTGCGTTTGCGGTACGGCCGTCGCGGATCCCGTGCTCTCCAGCGCGCGCCTGGCCAAGCTGATCGGCCTGGCGTCGGCGAACACCTCGTCCAGGTCGACCGACAGGCCCAGCTCTTCCTCCAGCGCCGAGACGAGCTCCACCGCGTTCACGGAGGTGCCGCCGGCGTCGAAGAAGTCGGCGTCGGGCGCCAGTTGTCCTGCGGGGACGTGCCGGCCCGCCACGGCTGCGACGGCGCGGGCGAGGGCGTCCACGTCGCGGGGCGGGCCGCTGTGGACGGGCGAAGCCGTGCCCGGTCCGCTCCCGCGGGCCGCCGTAGGTTCCGCGGCATCCGCTCGCGCGGCCGGCTCGGCCGACTCCGTGACCTTGGCCAGGAGGTCGGTCACGGTCAGACCGACGCCGCCCCGCTCGATCGCCTCCGCGGTCGCCCGCTGATCGGCGGCTGTCGGCACGTTGTCCTTCATCTCACGCATGAGAGCCCTTCACGGTGTCGCCCTGCTCTTTCATCGCTGCCGCCCGGCGCCGTCATGGCCGCCGCCACGAACGGAACGTCCGCAGCTGCTCCGGTGTGACCACGGCCTCCAGCCGTTCGTGTTCCTGATCGCCGCCGCCCAGTGCCGAGAGCAGGCGACGGGCGGGGGCGTTGCGAGGCGTGCGTTGCGCGGTCAGGCGGACCTTCGCGCAGTCCAGTTCCTCGGCGCGGTCGGCGAGCCATTGCAGGAGGCGTTCCTCGACGCCTCGGCCGAGTGCGCGGCAGCTCATCAGCCAGGCGAGGACGTCGAGTTGGTCGCCCTCGCGGCGCAGGGCGAGGAGGCCGATCTGGCCGTAGTCACCGAAGCGGTCGCGGGCCGCCGCCGTCCAGACCTCGCCGTCTTCGCGCCACCGGGCGACATCGCCGCCGTCGGTGGAGCGGGCGCGGAGGGTGAACTGGTTGGTACGGCGGACGAGCTGCTCGGCCCGCGGCACATCGGCATCCGACAAGGACCGGATGTCGACCTCCAGTTCCAGCCGGTCCAGGAACTCCTCGAAACCGGCCTGTTCGCGTACGGCGTCCCGCTCCCGTTCCTCCTCGTAGAACCGCGCTCGCAGCGAATCCTCGGCCGTCGCAGCGACTGGGACCAGCGGCCACAACCGGCCCAGGAACTCGGGCAGTTCGGCCGTCGGCGGGCAGGTGACCGACAGCACCTGCGGCAGCGCGGCGCGCATCTTGGCGATCTCGGCGGGGTTGTCGTCGAGGAACAGGAAGCTGTCCGGGCCGAGGTTGAGCGTGCGAGCCGCCTCGGCGAGGCGAGCGGGTTTCGGGTCCCAGGCGGCGGAGAGCACGCTGAAGTGCTCGGCCTTCAGGGGGCTGTCCGGGCGGTCCAGTACGGCGCGGACGGTGTCCTCGTCGTTGTTGCTGACCAGCACCAGCAGCGCGCCGGCCGCCCGCCACTGCAGGAGCCTGCGGGCGAGCAGTGCTCGCGGGCCGCTCAGGTCCACGGCCTCGGGGCCGGTCTCCCCGGCCACCCCGCCCCACAGCGTCTCGTCGCCATCGACGGCGATCACCTTCGGCGCGGGACGCCGTACCGCTCGCACGGCCTCGGCGAGGCAGAGGGCCACGGCTGCCTGGAAGTGCGGGGTGAAGGGGAGGTGGGCCAGGCGTTCGGTCCGCTCGTCGAAGCGTTCGCCGATCGGGTGGTGGCGGGTCCAGTCGTCAGGGCCGAGCACGGCGATGCCGGGCACGTCGGCCAGTTCGGCGGCGATCTCCCGTTCCCACCGGCTGAAGCGGTCCTCGCCCTGTACGGCGGGCAGGAAGCCGACGATCAGCGGCTTGCGGGTGCGCTCGGCGACCGCGCGCAGTGCGGCCGGGTAGGCGGTGCGCAGTTCGGCGAGCAGTGCGTCGTCGACCGGGCCGAAGCGTTGCAGGTCCGTCGCCCGCAGCAGGGCGACGCCCAACGTCGTGGCCGGGTCGGCGAACACGCCGGACGGGTCGCGCAGGCTCGCCAGTACGTGGTGGTACGGGGCCTCGGCGACGGTCGTCGCGCTGTCGGCCGGGACGGACGCGTTGATCGCCGTCTCGCACATCAGGGGCAGGTTGCCGAGGGCGAAAGTGGCGGCGAGGGCGAGCGTGGGGGGTGGTGGCGCGGTGGTGGGCCCCGCTTCCGGGATCTCGATTGGCGTCAGCGTCGCATCCACCGGCCCTGTCCCCTTCGTATCCACCGGTCCCGTCCGCGTCGTATCCACCGGCCCTGTCCGCGTCGGACGGACCGGCCCCGTCGGGTCCTCGGCCGTCTCCGCGAACAGGGCCAGCAGTTCCTCGCCCAGTTCGGTGGCCGTCGCCGCGTCCAGGATGTCGAGGTTGTGGTCGAGGCGGATCCGGCCGGCGTCCGGCGTCATGGAGATCATCAGGTCGAGGTCGGAGTAGCCCGTCCCGGCCGGCAGCACCTCCAGGCCGGTCAGCCCGCGTGCGGCGCGTACGTAGTTGAAGTACACCTCCACCAGCGGCGCGTTGGCCCGGTACAGGCCTTGTCGGGCGAGCACCGGCAGGACGTCGGAGAACATCGCGCCCTTGGCCAGCAGCCGCTCCAGTCGCCCGTCGGTGCGGCGCAGCACCTCCTCCATCCGCTCCCCCGCGTTCGCCTCGGCGGGGAAAGGAACCGGCACGCCGAAGAAGCCCACCGCGTCGTAGGCGTCGGCGTGGACGCGGGTGTCCACGGGTACGGCGAGGACGAAGCGTTCACGCTCGCGCTTCCTGGCCAGCAGGACGGTCAGGGCGCCGAGGCAGAAGGCGGCAGGGGTCACGGCCAGGCGGCTCGCGGCGGTCGAGATCCGGTCCATGAGCCCGTCGGGGATCGGCACGGTGACGCTGCCGGCGCGGTACGAGCGGGACTGCGGGCGTGGTCGGCTCAGGGTCAGGTCGAGGCGTGCGCTGTCGTGGAACGCCTCGCGCCAATCGCCCGCCTCGGCCGACCCCGTGGCCCGCTCGCCGGTCTGCTGGGCGTCGATCAGCAGGTCGATGTCCCGGTTGGTGACGGTGTCGCCGAGCGTGTCGCCGGACAGCTCGGCGTCGATCTCGCCCGCCACCAGCAACAGCGACTGCAGATCGCTGACGGCGTGGTGGGCGCCGTACACGAGGATCTGGCCGCGTTCGCCGCCGTCCAGCAGTTCGAAACGCCACAGGGGCGCGGCAGCCAGGTCGAACGGTGGCTCCAGGAGCTCGCGCAGCCGGTCGGCGGCATCGAGGGCGATGTCCTCCGCCACGACCGTCCACCGCAACAGCGGTTCCGGCAGTTCGCGGTCCACCCTCAGCTGCCGCCCGCCTTCGTCGGCGGTGACGACGGCGGTGCGCAGGGCCGCGTGCCGTGCGGTGAGGCGGGTGAGGATGCCGGTGAGGGTCTCGCGGGTGGTCGGCGTGGTGAGCCGTACCGCCAGGCCGACGGCGTGGGCCGCGCCCGGCATGTCGGGCTGGGCGCTGCGCAGGAGCCGTACGACGTCGCGGGTCGCGGGGTGCAGTGCGGTCTCGGGTACCTCCGGCGCGCGCGCCGGCTGCTCCCTGGTCGTTGTCTCCCGTTCCGGAAGCGCCGTTCCCAGGGCCTGGGCGAGGCCTCGGATGTCGGCGGCCGAGAAGACGGTGGCGACGGGGAGTTCGACGCCGAGTTCGCGGGCGAAGGCGTTGCGCAGCCGCACGAGCATGAGGGAGTCGAGGCCGAGTTCCTTCAGGGCCGTGGTCGCGGAGACCTGGACCGCGCCGCCGGAGACCTCACCGACCCGGGCGCGTACGTACGCCTCCAGCCGTACGGCCCGCTCGGTGCCGGTGGTCGCCGCGAACACCTTCTTGACGAGGTCGTCCGTGCCCGGGGTGCCCGTGGGGGCGGTGATCAGGTCGGCCAGGATCGGACGGGTGCGGGCCGCGTCGGGGTCGAGGGCCAGCATCTCCCAGTCCAGGGCCAGGGGGGCGAGCTGGCGGCGGGCCGTGGCAAGGACGCGGTCGAAGAGTTCGCCGCCGTCCTGCGCGGAGAAGGCGACCAGGCCCGAGCGGGCCGTCTCGGCCTCGCGGGCGCCGGACGCGGACACCATGCCCACGCCCGACCAGGCGCCCCAGTCGAGGCTCAGCGCCCGACGGTCCGTACGGGAGAGGTGGTGGGCCCACGCGTCGAGGAACGCGTTCGCCGCCGAGTACGGGCTCTGCCCGGCCGAGCCGAGCAGGCCGGCCGCCGAGGCGAACAGGACGAAGTCCTTGGCGTCCGGGGTCAGTTCGGTGAGCAGGGTGGTGCCGAGGACCTTGGGGGCGAGGACGCGCAGGACCCGCTCGTCGGTCAGGTTGGCGATCGTGGCGTCGTCGAGGACGCCGGCCGCGTGGACGACGCCGGTGATCGGGCCGAGTTCGTGCCGTACGGCGTCCAGGGCTGCGGTGAGGCCGTCGCGGTCGGCGACGTCCGCGCGCGCCAGGTGCACGGTCACATCGCGCGCCTCGAGATCCCGGATCCAGCCCGCCGAGTCCGCGGAGGGTGTGCTCCGGCTCATCAGAGCCAGTCGGCGGGCGCCGCGACGGACCAGCCGCTCGGCGACGACACGTCCGAGGCCGCCCAGACCGCCGGTGATCAGGTACACGCCGTCCGGGGTGATGACGCCGTGACCGCCGTCGTCCGGGCGGGTGCGGGTCAGGCGGGGGACGAGTCGTCCGGCCCCGCGCAGCGCGACGAGCCGTTCGTCGTCGGCGTGCCGCAGCTGGGTCCACAGCGCGTCGGCGCCGTCCGTGGGCGGGAGGTCGACGAGGGTGGTCCTCAGTTCCGGGTGTTCCTGCGCCACTGCGAGGCCGAAGCCCCAGGCGAGCGCTTGCTGAGGGGCCGTCACCTGCGTGCTGTCACCGGTGTCACCTGTGTCACCGGCTGCCTGGCTGCCCCGTGCGACGACGAAGAGACGGGGCGCCGGGCCCGGCGCCCGGCCGGCGAGCGTGCGCACCAGGTGGAGGGTGCTCAGGCAGCACAGCCGTGCCGCCTCCTCGGCCGTATGCGCGTCCTCGATCGCGGGCGCGTCGAGTGCCGACAACTGAACCACCCGCGCGGGCGGTTCGCTCGCGAAGGCCTCGTCGAAGAGACGGGCCAAGTGCTGCGGGTCGGCCGGGTCGAGGACGTAGCGGCCGGGGCTCTCGGCGGCGAACTCCTCGCCCCTACGGGCGATCACACACGGCGCCGAGCCGCCCAGCCGCTCGACGAGTCCAGCGGCCACGCCCGACTCGTCGGCCAGGATCAGCCAACTGCCCTGCGCGGGCGTCTCGTTCGCGCTCGGGCGGGGTTGCCAGCCAGTCTCGAACAGTGCTCCTTCCAGGGGCGAGAGCGCGGCGAGCTCGAACTCCTCGGCCTCCAGGAGCAGTTGGTCCTTCTCGTCGTACAGCCGAAGGTCCAGTGTCGCGGTGTCGCCGGACACGGATCGCAGCTCGCACGCGACCCACACAGGAGTGGTGCGCAGTCCGGTGTGGCGGAGCCGTCCGACCCCGACGGGGACGAACGCCCGCCCCTGGGGCGCGTCGGCGGGCAGTGCCGCCGCATGGAAGGCGGCGTCCAGGACCGCCGGGTGGAGGAGATGACCGGCGGCGGGCTTGTCGGACAGCCGGGCGAGGGCGGTGGAGCGGGTGCGGTGGCCCGACTCCAGGCCTCGGAAGGCGGGGCCGTAGTCGATGCCCAGGGCGGCGAGGGCGGCGTAGACGGACGGAAGGTCGACCTGCTCGGTGCAGCGCCCACGCAGTGTGGCGAGCGGCTCGCTCGGCTCGACGGTGGGTTCGGCGGGGGTGGCGGCGATACGTCCGCCGACGTGCCGTTCCCAGCGTGCGCGCTGTCCGCCGCCGGTGGACGCCGAGGCGATGGTGAAGTCCCGGAAGCCGTCGACGGCGGGGCGCAGGACCAGTTGGAGTCGTGTCGGCCGGGAGTCGTCGAGGCGCAGTGGCTGCACGAACCTGACGTCGGCGAGGCGTACGTCGCCACCGTCCTGCACCGCCGACGCGGCCTCCAGGGCCATGTCGAGGAAGGCGGCGCCGGGCAGCCACACCTCGCCGGTGACCTTGTGGTCGGTCAGATAGGCGAAGCGGCTGTCGCGCAGGTCCACCTCGCTCTGGAAGATATGCCGGTCGGTTTCGTCGCTGGCCTCGACATGGGTGCCAAGAAGCGGAGACGCGCCGGTCGCGGTGGCCGGGGCAGGTGCGAGCCAGTGGCGTTCGCGGGCGAAGGCGTAGGTCGGCAGGTCGACGCGGCGGCCCGCCGGGAACAGCGCCGGCCAGTCGGGCGTGTGTCCGGCCGTGTACAACTCCCCCAGCCCGCGCAGCAGTACGTCCCGCCCGCCCTGCTGCCGGCGCAGCGAGCCGGTGCTCACCGCGTCGATCCCGGCCTCCGCCGCCACCTCCTCGATGGACGAGCCGAGCGAGGGGTGCGGGCTCAGCTCGACGAAGTAGCGGTAGCCGTCGTCCAGCATGCGGCGGATAGTGTCCGCGAAGCGGACCGGCTCACCGAGGTTGGCGTACCAGTAGGCGGGGTCCAGGCGGTCTCCGGGCACGGGTTCCGCCAGCACCGTCGAGTAGAGCGGGGTCCGGGTGAGCGCGCCCCGGACACTGGACAGACGGTCGAGCAGCCCGCCGCGGACCGGCGCCATGAGCGGGGTGTGGGAGGCGAACGGCGTCGACAGGGACCGGGCCTTGATCCCCTGCCCGTCGAGGCTCCGCCGCAGCTCGGCCAGTGCGTCGCTGTCGCCGGAGACGGCCGTGGAGTAGGGGCTGTTGACGGCGGCGACGAACAGCCGGTCGGCGTAGGGCGCGAGCAGTTCCTCGACGCGCGGGCGCGGCAGGTCCAGGGACAGCATGCCGCCCTTGCCCGCGACCGGGACGACCGCCTGGGCGCGCCCCGTCACCACGGTCACGGCGTCGTCCAAGGTCAGAGCGCCCGCGCTGTACGCGGCGGCGATCTCGCCCAGGCTGTGGCCGGTCACGGCGTCCGGGGTGACGCCGAGCGAGCGCCAGGCGGTGGTCAGGGCCGCGTTCACCGCGAACAGGGTCGGCTGCAGATATTCGGTCCGTTCCAGCGGGGAGAACTCCTCCGGTGCCCGCAGCGCGTTGAGCACCGACCAGCCGGCGTGCCGCTCGACCGCCTCGTCGATCCGGGTCAGCTCGTCACGGAACGCCTCCGACTGGGTCATCAGGTCCAGGCCCATGCCGGGCCACTGGCCACCGTGTCCGGCGTAGACGAAGGCGACCTTGTCCGACTGCTCCTCCCGGAGCGGAGGCAACGGCACCCGCCCGGCCGCCAACTCAGCGAGTACGGACCGCAGTTCCTCCCCCTCCTCGGCGAGAACCGCCACGCGCCGCTCGAAGTGGCTGCGGTGGCGGGCCAAGGTGTGGGCGATGTCCGGCAGCGCGGCATCGGCGCGCTCAGCGTCGTCGTCCCCGGAGAGGTGGCGGGCCAGCGCCGCGGCCTGTCCGCGCAGACCCGCCTCGCTCCGCCCCGACAGGACGAACAGGCGCTTGCCCGGCGGGAGTTCGGCCGTCGACGGTTCGGGCTCGGAGTCCAGCTGCGGGGCTTCCTCGACAATGACGTGCGCGTTCGTTCCGCTGATCCCGAAGGCGCTGACGCCCGCACGCCGTACCCGCTCCGCCGACGCGGGCCAGGGCGCCGGCTCCCGCAGCAGGTGCAGCCCGCTGTCCGCCCAGTCGACGTGACGGCTGGGCGTGTCGGCGTGCAGGGTGCGCGGGAGGGCTTCGTTGTGCAGTGACTGCACGACCTTGATCAGGCCGACCACGCCCGAAGCCGCCTGTGCGTGCCCGATGTTGGACTTCAACGAGCCCAGGTGGAGGGGGCGGCCTTCGGGACGTGAGGCGCCGAAGACCTCCGCGAGGGCGTTCGCCTCGATCGGGTCGCCCAGGCTCGTGCCCGTGCCGTGTGCCTCGACGTGGTCGATGTCGGCGGGCCGGAGTCCGGACCGCTCCAGCGCGCGCCGGATCACCTGCTCCTGCGCGGGGCCGTTCGGCGCGGACAGGCCCTGGCTGCGGCCGTCCTGGTTGACGGCGGTGCCGCGCAGCACGGCCAGGACCCGGTCGCCGTCACGCCGGGCGTCGCTCAGTCGTTTCAGTACGACCATGCCGGCGCCCTCGGCCCAGATGGCGCCGTCGGCGGCGTCGGAGAAGGAGCGGCAGCGGCCCGTCGGCGACAGCCCGCGCAGCCGGCTGAACTCGACGAAGGTCTGCGGCGTGACCATCAGGGTGACGCCGCCGGCGAGCGCCAGATCGCACTCGCCCGCGCGCAGCGCCTGCGCCGCCAGATGCACGGCCACCAGCGACGACGAGCACGCGGTGTCCACCGTCAGCGCGGGACCGTTCAGCCCGAGCGTGTACGCGAGTCGGCCCGAGGCGACGCTCAGCGCGGAGCCCGTACCGACGTATCCGTCCAGTTGGTCGAGCCGGGTGCCGGACAGGTAGTCGCTGCCGAACATCCCGACGTACACGCCGGTGGTGCTGCCGGCCAGTTCGCCGGGCACGATTCCGGCGCCCTCCAGCGACTCCCAGGCCGTCTCCAGCAGCAGTCGCTGCTGCGGGTCCATGGCCGCCGCCTCCTTCGGGGTGATGCCGAAGAAGCCCGCGTCGAAGGAGACGATGTCGTCGAGGAAGCCGCCCTCGCGGGCGTAGGACTTGCCGAGCGCGTCCGGGTCGGGGTCGTACAGCGACTCGACGTCCCACCGCCCCGCCGGGAACGGTCCGACGGCGTCCCGGCCCTCCGCGACCAGCCGCCACAGTCCCTCGGGGTCCCGCACTCCGCCGGGCAGCCGGCAGGCCATGGCGACGAGGGCCACCGGCTCGTCCGACGAAGCTGAGGACGTGGGCGCGGGCACGGGCGCGGGCACGGCCTGGTGGCGCGTGCGGCCTGTTGTCGCCAGGGCGCCGGCCAGCAGGTACTCGGCGAGCCGGGTGGGCGTGGGGTGGTCGAAGAGGAGGGTGGCGGGGAGTTTGCTGCCGATGCGGGTGCTGATGCGGTTGCGCAGGTCGACCGCCGTCACCGAGTCCATGCCGAGGTCGCGCAGCGGCTGGTCGGGGCGGACGGACTCCGCCGAGCGCAGGCCGAGCGTGTGGGCGGCCTCCTCGCGGACGAGGGCGAGGACGCGTGCGGAACGTTCGGGCTCCGGCAGCCGCGCCAGGCGGTCCGCCAGGGTGTGGGTGCCGGCCCGGCCGGGGCGGGGCGCGGGGAGCAGGGAGCGCCACACGGCGCCTGCCGGTGCGGCGGCTCGCAGCCGGGGCAGGTCCAGCGCCCAGGCGACGAGGTGAGCGGCGTCGTGCCGCAGGGACAGCTCGGTCAGCTCGCGGCCCTGCTCGGGGGTGAGGGCGCGGTGGCCGAGGCGGGCCATCCGCTGGAGGTCTGCGTGCTCGGCGGCGAGCCCTTCCCCCGCCCAGGCGCCGAAGGAGACGGACACGCCCGGCAGCCCCAAGGCGCGTCGGTGGTGGGCGAGTTGGTCGAGGAAGACGTTCGCGGCCGCGTAGTTGGCCTGGCCGGCGTTGCCGATGACCCCCGCGGCCGAGGAGACCAGGAGGAAGAGGTCGAGCGGGTGGTCGGCGGTGAGCCGGTGCAGATGGGCGGCGCCGTCGACCTTGGGGCGCAGCACCTGCGCGAGGCGTTCGGGGGTGAGCTCGGCTACCACACCGTCGGCGAGGACTCCGGCACAGTGGGCGATGCCGCGCAGGGGCGAGTCGTCGCCGATACGGGCCAGTACGCCCGCCACCGCCGCCGCGTCCGCGATGTCGCACGCGGCGACCTCGACCTCGGCGCCCAGTGCGGTCAGCTCGGCGGTGACTTCGGCCGCGCGGGGGTCCTCGGAGCCCTGACGGGACGTCAACAGCAGGCGCGGGGCACCGTTCTGGGCGAGCAGTCGGGCGATGTGGCGGCCTACCGCGCCGAGACCACCGGTGATCAGCACGGTGCCGTCGGCGGGGATCAGGGCGCGACTGCCGGATGGCGCGGGACGGGCCCGGATCAGCCGAGGGGCGAGAAACTCGGCTTCCCTCAGGGCGAGTTCAGGCTCATCGCAGTGCGCAACGGCGGAGAGCGACGACCGTACGTCACCGTCGTGGTCGAGGTCGAGCAGGGTCAGGCCGAGGCCGGGATGTTCGCTCCGGGCGCCGCGGGCCAGGCCCCACAACACTGACTGGGCGAGCCCGAGAACCGTGTCCCCCTCGGCCGCTGCGACCGCTCCGCGGGTCACCCAGATGGTGCGGGTGGGTGCCTGATCCGGCGGAAGGGCGATCAGCGCCTGCAGTTCGGCCAGGGCCGTGGCCGCCAACTCGTGGGCTGCGACGGCCGGTTCGGTGTCGGTCGACGGGCGAGGCCAGCATCGCAGGACGATGTCGGCGCCCTCGTCGGTGACCTGGACGCCAGCCGCGCTCAGGCCGCGCTGGGCCGCCGCGACCGCGGGGTCCGACGGGTCGCCGTGCACGGCCCAGACGGAGCCAGGAGGCCCGGCCGGCTTCTCCGGTACGGCAGTCCACGCCACCTCGTACAGGTGCCGGCCGTTGCGCGAGCCGCTGTTCAAGTCGGCGGCGTTCGCGGAGCGCAGGCGTACGCCCTCAAGGCGGCCCGCCGGGAAGCCGTCGGCGTCCCACAGGCTGACGTCCAGGGTGAGGTCCGCGCCGGAGTCACCGGGGCCGCCGGAGCTTCCGGAGCCGCCGGTCCGGCGTACGGACGCGGTCAGGTCCGTCGCCCCGCCGGGCGGCAGGACACAGCGGGCCACGGCGACCGGCAGCAGGACCCGCCGGTCGCTGGTCTCGAGGGCGGCGGCCACTTGGAGGGCGGCGTCCAAGAGCGCCGGGTGCACCGGGTAGGGGTCGGCCCCGTCTCGGGCCACAGGCGGCAGGGAGAGGCGGGCCAGCACGGTTCCGTCGCCGGTCGCGGCGGCCTGTCGTACGCCCTGGAAGGCAGGGCCGTAGCCGAGACCGAGTCCGCTCAGGCGCTCGTAGGTGTCCTCGCCCCAGGCCGGTTCGGCCGTCTCGGGCCACGTCGGAGGCTCATCGACCGGCAGGGCGTTCGACTCGGCGGCGGAGGCGGTCGCGTGCAGGGTCCAGTCCGTGGGTTCCTGGCCACGCGGGCGGCTGTGGACCGTGATCTCGGGGACGGTCCCGGCGGTCACCACCTCCACGGACACCTCGACCGTGCCGCTGCCGGGCAGGGTGAGGGGTGCCAGGAGGAGCAGATCGGTGACGTCGGCCGGGGTGTCCGGGCGGGCCACGGCGAGCGCGGCCCGGCAGAGTTCGATCAAGGTGGTGCCCGAGACCACGGTCCGGCCGAAAACGGTGTGGTCGGGCAGCCAGTCGGCGGTGGCGGGAGACCACTCGTTGCGGAAGGTCCAGCGGGTCTCGTCCGCCGACTGGAGCTGGATGCCGAGCAACGGGTGGGCGGCGCGGTCGAACAGGCCGGGGGCGATGGCGGAGGCGGCGGGCTCGATCCAGTGGCGCTGTGCGTCCCAGGCGTACGTCGGCAGGTCCGCGGGAGCCGTGTGCGGGACCAGGCGGCGCCAGTCGATCTTCCGTCCGTGGACGTGGAGTTCGGCCGCGGCGCGGTCCAGGCAGGCGGGGCCGTCCTCGTCGCGGCGGAGGGAGCCGATCGCGACCAGGTCCTCGTCGATGGTGTGCAGGGCGGTGAGCAGGGAGGGGTGCGGGCCGAGTTCCACGAAGCAGCGGTAGCCGTCGGCGGCCATGCGCTCGACGGTGGGCGCGAAGCGGACGGGTTCGCGCAGGTTCGTGTACCAGTAGTCGGCTTCGAGTTCCTCGGTGACCGGCTCGGCCGTGACCGTGGAGTACCAGGCTACGGACGTGGGGCAGGTGGTGACGCCGTCGAGCTCGTCGAGGATCGTGGTGCGGACCGGCTCGACCTGGGCGCTGTGGGAGGCGTAGTCGACGTCGAGGCGACGGGCGAAGACCTGCTGCCGGTCGAGTTCGGCGAGCAGGTCTTCCACCGCGTCCACGGCACCGGCGATCACGGTCGAGCGGCCGCTGTTCACGGCGGCGACACCGATCTGGTCGCCGTGACGGGCCAGGTGGGCCTCGACCTCGGTGTGCGGCAGGGCGACGACCGCCATCGTGCCGGTGCCGGACAGCTCGGTCAGGGCCTGGCTGCGCAGGGCGACCACCGCCGCCGCGTCGTTGAGGCTGAGCGCCCCTGCGACGCAGGCCGCGGCGACCTCGCCCTGGCTGTGTCCGACGACCGCGTCCGGCCGTATGCCGCGAGCGCGCCACACGGCGGCGAGCGACACCATCACCGCGAAGAGCGCCGGCTGGACGACGTCGACGCGGTCCAGGGCCGGAGCGCCCGGGTCGCCGCGCAGGACTGATGTCACCGACCAGTCGGTGAACGGGCGCAGAGCGGCGTCGCAGCGGTCGAGTTCGTCGGCGAACACCGGGTCACGGTCGAGGAGATCGCGCGCCATGCCGGCCCACTGGGACCCTTGCCCGGGGAAGACGAACGCCAGCTTGCCTGCGGGTGCGCACTGTTGGGGGCCGATCATCAGGTCGGCATCGACATCGGCATCGGTGTCGACGTCGGGTCGGGCGGCGGCGCGGGCGGCGGGCTGGGGCTCGGTCAGTGCGCGCAGGGCGGTGAGCAGTTCGGCCCGGTCGCTCGCCCGGGCGACGGCTCGGTGCTCGAAGTGGGTGCGGTGGTGGGCCAGGGTCGCCGCCACGGCGGCAAGCGGCAACTCGGGCTGCCGGTCGAGGGTTTCGAGCAGGCGGCCGGCCTGCGCACGGAGTGCGGGCAGGGTGCGGGCGGAGAGCGGGAAGAGGGTCGTGCCGGGGAGGTCACGGGGCGGCTGCGGCTGCTCCTCGGGTGCTTCCTCCAGCACCACATGGGCGTTCGTGCCGCTGATCCCGAACGCGCTCACCCCGGCACGCCGCACCCGCTCGGGATCCCGCGGCCAGGCCTGGGGCGCGGTGAGGACGCGCAGACCGCTGTGCGCCCAGTCGATGTACTCGGTCGGGGTCTCGGCGTGCAGGGACGCCGGCATCCGTTCGTGGCGGAGGGCCAGTACGGTCTTGATGACGCCGGCGATGCCCGCGGCGGCCTGGGTGTGGCCGAGGTTGGATTTCAGGGAGCCGACGCCGAGGGGGCGGTCGGCGGGACGGTCGGGGCCGAAGACGGCGGCCAGGGCGCGGCCCTCGATGGGGTCGCCCAGGCGGGTGCCGGTGCCGTGCGCCTCGATGTGGTCCAGGTCGTGCGGCTGGAGCCCGGCGTCGGCGAGGGCGGCGTGCAACACCCGTTCCTGGGCGGGGCCGTTGGGGGCGCTGAGGCCCTGGCTACGGCCGTCCTGGTTGATCGCCGAGCCCTTGACGACCGCGAGGATCCGGTCGCCGTCGCGGCGTGCGTCCGCCAGCCGCTTCAGCAGCACCACACCGCAGCCCTCGGCCCACACCACGCCGTCGGCGTCCGCCGAGAACGGACTGCACCGCCCGGACGGCGACAGACCACGCAGCCTGCTGAACTCGACGTGCCCGCGCGGGGTCACCAGCAGCGTCGCGCCGCCCGCCAGGGCGAGGTCGCACTCGCCGGCCGCCAGCGCCCGCGCCGCCACGTGCAGGGCGACCAGGGAGGACGAGCAGGCGGTGTCGACGGTGACCGCCGGGCCCTGGAGTCCGAGGGTGTAGGCGATACGGCCGGACGCCACGCCGGCCGACGAGCCGGTGCCGACATGCCCGTCGAGCTGGTCCAGGGCGGCCGAGGCCAGGTACCCGCTGTCGTACAGGCCGATGTAGACGCCCGTGGAGCTGCCGTTCAGGGTGTCCGGGACGATCCCGGCCCGTTCGATCGCCTCCCAGCCGGTCTGCAGGAGCAACCGTTGCTGGGGGTCCATGGCCGCCGCCTCGCGCGGCGAGATCCCGAAGAAGCTCGCGTCGAAGCGGTCGATGCCGCGGAGGTAGCCGCCGCGCAGGGAGTAGGCCTTGCCGGTGGCCTCCGGGTCGGGGTCGTGCAGCCCTTGCGTGTCCCAACGGCCCGTCGGCACCTCGGTGACGGCGTCCTCGCCGGCCGCCAGCAGCCGCCACAGCGCCTCGGGGTCGTCGGCGCCACCCGGGAAACGGCAGGCCATGGAGATGATCGCGATGTCGTCGTCGACTCGTGCGGGCCTGCCGTGCGCAGCCGGAACCGCCACCGGGGTACGAGCGGACGCGGCATCGAGGACTGACTCGGCGAACACCGCGTCGGCGAGCGCCGCGATGGTCGGGTGGTTGAAGACCAGAGACGGGTCCAGGGTTCGGCCGGTGAGCGCGGACAGCTCGGCGGCCAGCGTCACCAACTGCCGTGATCCCAGTCCGAGTTCGGCGATCGGACGGTCCGGGGCGACGGCCGTCGAGTCGAGCCCGGCCGCCTCGGCGACCGCCGACTCCAGCCAGGCCCGCACACCCTGCGGTGTCGTGAGGGACGGCTCGGGGGACTGCTTCGGGGACTCGTGCGCAGGCATGTAGACAGGTGTCCTCGTGGATTCGGGCAGGGCGTGTGGCCGTACGACGGTGAACCGAGCGGAATCAGCGCAGGGCGGGCGCGTCCATCACGGCGAGGACGCCGTCCAGGTAGGCCGCCCGGGAGGCGTGGCGCTGGATCTTGCCGCTGGACGTCTTGGGGATGGTGCCCGGCCGGACCAGGACGACGTCACGCACCGCCAGACCGTGGGCCTCGCCGACCGCACTGCGGACCACGTCGATGATCTTCTCCGCCTCGCCTGCCGATTCGGGGGCGATCTCGGCGACGATGACGGGCTGTTCGCCGAACGAGCTCACGTCTGACCGGACGAACGAGCTCGCGTCTGCCTCGCCTCCCGCGTATCCCCCGTAGGCGTGTCGCCCCTCGGCGTATCCCCCGTCGACGGAGAACGCGGCGGTGCAGCCGGGCCGCAGGGCCGGGTGGGCCATCTCGGCGGTCAGTTCCAGGTCCTGCGGGTAGTGGTTGCGTCCGTCGATGACGATGAGGTCCTTGAGGCGGCCGGTGACGAACAGCTCGCCGTCGCGCAGGAATCCGAGGTCTCCGGTGCGCAGGAAGCGGCCTTCGCGGCCGGCCAGGGTGGCGCGGAAGGTCTCGCGGGTGGCGAGGGCGTTGCGCCAGTAGCCCTTGGCGACGCTCGCGCCGCGCACCCAGATCTCGCCGACCTCGCCCTCGGGCAGTTCCTCTTGCCGCTCGGGGTCGGCGATGGCGACGGTGACGTCGGGGCCGGGGCGTCCGGAACTGACGGCCGCCGCGTCGGCCTGGCCGGCGTGCGGGCCCGATTCGGAGGCCCGGAGCAGGGTGGGCGGGGTGGCGACCGTGCTGCCGGTGACCATCAGGGTGGCCTCGGCCAGGCCGTAGCAGGGGTAGAGGGCCTCGCGGCGGAAGCCGGCCGGGGCGAAGGTGTCGGTGAAGCGTCGCAGGGTGGCGGCGCGGACCGGTTCGGCGCCGTTGAAGGCGACCTTCCAGCTGCTGAGGTCGAGGCCGTCGAGGAGGTCGGGACCGGCGTGCTTGAGGCAGAGCTCGTAGGCGAAGTTGGGGCCGCCACTGGTGTGCGGGCGGTAGCGGTCGATCACGGTCAGCCAGCGTCGGGGCTGCTGGAGGAAGTGCAGCGGGGAGAAGAGGGTGGCGGTCACGCCCAGGTAGACCGTGTTGAGGACGGGGCCTATGAGACCCATGTCGTGGTACACGGGCAGCCAGCTGACGAACATCTCGTGGCCGTATTCCGCGATGACGTCCGGCGTGTGGCCCATGCGCTCGGTGATGACCCGCTCGTTGTCCAGCAGGTTTTGGTGGGTGACCATCACGCCGCGCGGGGCGGAGGTGGAGCCGGAGGTGTACTGGAGGAAGGCCACCGAGTCGGCGGTGAGGTCCGGCTCGCGCCAGGAGGCGGCCGCCTCGTCGGGGATGTCCTCGGTGACGACGAGGGTGATGTCGGCCAGGTCGGGCAGGTGCTCCACCATGCTGGACAGGACCGTGATCACCTCGCGGCCGCCCAGGATCACCTTGGCGTCGGCGTCGGCGATGAGCCGCTTCATCCGGGTCAGGGCACGGTGGTTCTGCGCGCGGCCCTGCGGCGGGACGCCCGGTACGGCGACGACACCGGCCGCGAGGCAGCCGAGGTAGCCGCAGATGAACTCCGGGCCGGGCGGGTAGAGCAGCATGGCGCGGCTGCCGGCCAGGCCACGCTCCTGTAGCCAGGCCGCGACGGCCCGGGCCCGTTCGGCGAGACGGCCGTACGAGATCTCCTGGATCTCGCCGTCGCAGTCACCGGTGACGAGGTAGCGGTAGGCGGTTCGGTCGGGATGGCGCGAGGCATGCGTGGTCAGCAGATCGACCAGGGAACGAACCATGTGGCGAGTCACACCTGTCTGGAGCAGTGGGCGAGGAACTGGAGTTCGAGGGGCGCGTGATAAGAACGCGCAGACGCCTCGGTCGGCCCGGCCCCCTTGCCAGACCTTCCGTCTCGACGACCCGCCGAGGAGCTGTGGCGCGGTCCGCCCACCCCTCGCGCCCCCATTCGGCTTGCTACCGGCGAGTAGCACCCTAGCAAGCCCGTTCGGTGCGACGGGTCGAACGAAAGTAAACCCTATGTGTCCAATAGGTAGTTGAAGAAGTGACGACCCTCCACAGGTCCGCCACCTCGGCCTACACAGACAAAAGCCCGGACACCTCCGCTTCGTCAGTGTCCGGGCCCTGCGGGAGGACTTGGTCAGCCGCCGTTCGGATCAGCCGCCGTTCAGTCGCCCACTCAGAAGCGTCTTGCCCAGCTCTGCACTGTCCTGCGTACCGGTCACACGGCCGGTTTCCGTGCCGCTGGTCACCGTGGCCTCCTCCGGCGTCACCGTTCCTGGCCTCGCCGAGTACCTGCCGCCCGAATGGGCACACACGCGACATCACGGGAGGCGGGCATCCACACCAACTCCCCCATGTTGTAAGGCAATTCAGACAGTCGACGCAGAAGCGAGCAGAGCCCCGGCACTTTCGAATTGAAGTATCGATCGACCGTGCGAGATCGGTCGATGACGGTGTGTACTGTGCTCCGAGCGCCTCGCCGCAAGGCCTCGGAACCAGCCCTGCCCGACTGCCCCCGAACCGACTCCCTGGGAACCGACTCGATGATCGAAATACCGGACCTGGCGACCGGCGGCCTCGCCGTCGGCATGCTGTCCGCACTCGCCCTGGGCGGCGGGCTGCTGCGCGCACAGCGGCAACAGGCAAGGCAGCGTGCCGAGATCGCCACGCTGCGCCGCCAACTCGAGGGAGCGCTGGAGGCGTTCACGGCCGAGGTCGAGCATCTTGCGACGCAGCGCGTCCCGGCCGCCGCCCGGCAGCTGGCGTATCCCCATGTCGCCGTGCCGGGTCCGTTGCATCCGCAGACGGCGAGGGCACCGCTGGGCCTCGCGCTGGAGCATGTGCTCGCCGGGCTGCACACCGAGCTGGCCGCGCAGCGCACCCGGATCGACGCGGCCGCACAGGCCGGAATGCGCGGGGCGACGCGCGAGATCCAGGCGGGTCTGTACCGGCTGCAGGACGCGGTGCGCGGGCTTCAACAGAAGTACGACGACCCGGAGTTGGCACAGACCCTGTTCCAACTGGACCACGAGAACGAGCAGTCGCTGCGGCGGGCGCAGGTCGCCTCCGTGGTGTGCGGGGCCTGGGTCGGGCTGGCCCGCGAGGAGTCGCACCTGGTGGACGCCGTGACCGGAGGTCAGGCCCGGCTCGCGGGCTACCACCGGGTCCGCGTCCACAATCACCTGGCGGCCGGGACCGGGCTCGTGTCGCACGCCGTGGAGCCGGTCGCGATCATCGTCGCCGAACTCCTCGACAACGCCCTGCGGCACTCCGCACCGGACACGGATGTCGTGGTCAACCTGGAGCACGTGCATCACGGCGCCTGCGTCACGGTCGACGACGCGGGTCTGGGCATGACCCAGGACGAACGCGACCGCGCGCAGCGGTTGGTGGCGGGTGCCGAGCCGATTCTCCTCACCGAGCTGGGCGATCCGCCGCGCATGGGGCTCGCCGCGATCGGGCAGCTGACCCGGCAGTTCGACCTGAGCGTGGATGTGTCGTCGCCGTCGCCGTACGGCGGGGTACGGGCGGTGCTGCGGGTCGACAGCCACCTGCTCAGCAGCATCGACCCCGACGAGCGACCGCCCGCGGCGAGCGCGCCGCGCTCCACCCGCACGGCCTCCCGGCACGAGGAGGCCGTCGGCTCACGGGACGACGAGGCGCCCCTCGGTTCGCGGGGCGGAGCCTTTGCCGACTCGCAGGACGAGGCGTCCGGCGCCTCCCGGGACGAGGTGTCCAGCACCTCGCACGGGTACGGGGCCGAGCACGGCGACGACGCCTCCGGGGCCGCGTCCGGGCATCACGCTCCGCGGGACGCCGGTGGTCTGCCGCAGCGCCGGCGCCGCACGAAGGTGGCCGCCGCGGCGAGTGACGTGCCCGAGCCGCGGCCCGCGGTACGCCGCCCGGAGCGGGCCGCCGCCGCGCTGGGTGCGCTGCAGGCCGGTACCGCCGCCGCGCGGTCCGCGGCCGACGAGCCCACCGGCGACGCCTCCACCGCCGTACCGGAAACCGCGCACGCGGCGCCGCAGCGGGCCGAAGCCGCGGCGAACGACACCGATCAGACCGACCATGAAGGGGGAACGGCTCGATGACCAGCCGCGATACGGGAGACACGGCGTGGGTGCTCGAACCGATCCTGCAGGTGCCGCATGTGGTGGCCGCCGTGCTGCTCACGCGGGACGGAATGGTGACCGGGTACACGGACGCGCTCACACGGCCCTCGGCCGAGCGGGTGGCCGCGATCACCAGCACCGTGCAGGGGGCTTGCCGTACCGCGGCGGCCGCGTTCGCCGACCGGGAGCGGGCCGAGGTGCGGCAGGTCGTCATCGAGTCGGACCACGGGTACGTACTGATCGTGCCGACGGATCACGGCACGTGCGTGGCCGCGTACGGGGACGAGGAGGTGCGCCTGGACCTGCTCGCGCACCGGGTGCACTCGCAGGTGGCCCGGCTGGGCGAGAAGGCGATGGCCGCCGCGCCCCGAGGTGCCGACGGCGGCGCTCCGGCATGACCGGCCGCCGTGGCGGCCGCCCCCTGGTTCCCGCGTATCTGTCGACCGGCGGCGTGGCCCGGCCCAGCCGGTCCCACCTGGAGCGGCTGTCGGTGCTCACCGGCGCCGGCACACCCGCGCCCGCGGGTCTGCCCGCCGCCCAACTCGCCCTGCTGGACGCCCTGGACGAGGGTTCGCTGACGGTGGTGGAGGCCGCGGCGCTGCTGCGGTTGCCGGTGTCCGCGGTACGTGTCCTGGCGGCCGAACTCATCGACCGGGACCTGGTACTGGCCCGTGCGCCGATCCCGCCCGCCGGACGCTTCGACCCCGACCTGCTGAAGAGAGTGGCCGATGGCCTTCGCGCCCTCAAGCACAACTAGCCGCGCTGCCGAGGAAGTTGTTGTGACCCCTGACGCGGCCGACAGCATCCACCTGCCCGACACCGCCCTCGACCTGGTCAAGATCCTGGTCGCCGGCCCCTTCGGCGTGGGGAAGACGACCCTGATCGACTCGGTCTCCGAGATCCGGCCCCTGCACACCGAGGAGCCGCTCAGCGAGGCGTCCGTGCAGGTGGACGATCTCGCCGGGGTGCGGGACAAGTCGACGACGACCGTCGCCGTCGACTTCGGCCGGATCAGCCTGCCGGGCGGGGTCGTGCTGTATCTGTTCGGCACGCCCGGACAGGAGCGGTTCCGGGCGCTGTGGGACGACATCGCCTACGGCGCGCTGGGCGCCCTGGTCCTGGTCGACAGCCGTCGGATCGACGCGTCGTTCGACGTGCTGGGGCTGGTGGAGGAGTCGGGGCTGCCGTACGCCGTCGCTTTCAACGCCTTTCCGGACGCGCCGCGCCACTACACCCACGAACAGCTGCGGGCCGCCCTGGACCTGGACGCGGACACGCCGATGGTGACGTGTGACGCCCGGGATGGCGACTCGTCCGTCGACGCGCTGCTCGCGCTGGTCCAGCACCTGATCGACCGTCACGCTCCGGAGGACCGGTGACCACCCACTCCCCCGACCGGCAGGCCTTCTCCCGCTCGGCGCCCGTGCGCCTGTGGGAGGACGGCTTCGCGCTGGATCCGTACCACTACTACGAGGCGCTGCGTGCCCAGGGCCCGGTCGGCTGGGCGGAGTTGGCGCCGGGCGTGCCGGCGTACGTCGTCACCGACCGGCGGGCGGCGCTGGATCTGCTGCACGACACGGACACGTTCTCGCACGACCCGCGGCCGTGGGAGTCCACGGTCGCCGACGACTCGCCGATCCTGGGCATGATGCGCTGGCGGCCCAACACGCTGTTCGCCGACGGCGCGGCCCATGTCCGGTACCGCACCTCGCTGATCGACACGTTCGAGCGCATCGAGCCGCACGACCTGCGAGCGCGGGTGCACCGGGCGGTGCGGGTGCTGGTGGGCCGGTTCGGGCCGAAGGGCGAGGCCGATCTGGTGGGCGAGTTCGCGCGGCCGCTGATGGCGCTGGTCTTCAACAACCTCTTCGGGCTGCCGGACAGTCAGAGCGACCGGCTCGACGGAGCGTTGGGCAAGATGATGGAGGGCGGCGCCGAAGCGGCCGAGGGTGAGGCGGAGTTCGGCGGCTACGTGCTGGAGCTGATCGCGGCCAAGGCCGAGCGGCGGGGCGACGACCTGCCGAGCCGGTTGCTGGACCACCCGGCGGGGCTGACGCCCGAGGAGGTCACCTGGCAGGTGTTCCTCACGCTCGGCGCCGGGCACGAGCCGACGGCCAACCTGGTGTCGAACGCGCTGTCCCGCATCCTCGGCAACCCGCTCTACTACTCCACGCTCACCAGCGGGGCCCGCCCGGTCATGGACGCCGTGGTGGAGGTGCTCCACCACGAGACACCGCTGGCCAACTACGGCATCCACTACGCCCGCACCCCGGTGTCCTTCCACGGCACGTGGATCAGGGCCGCGGTGCCGGTGGTCGTCTCCTACGGGGCGCTCGCGCACTTCGCCGAGCAGGAAGTCACCAGCGGCCGCCATCCCAGGGACGCCTCGCACCTGTCCTGGTCGGCCGGCCCGCACGCCTGCCCGGTCCGGCAGCACACGCTGCTCATCGCCACCGAGGCGATCGAACGCCTCACCCAGTGGCTTCCCGACCTGGAGCCGGCCCTGCCCCGCGATCGCCTGACCTGGCGCCCCGGCCCCTTCCACCGCTCCCTGACCTCCCTGCCCGTCCGGTTCAGCCCCCGCTCCCCCGACCAGCCAGGAGTTCCGTCGTGACCGTGACCGACCGTATCGACCGCATCGCCATCGACCCGTTCGGCGCCGACATCCCCGGCGAGAGCGCCCGGCTGCGCGCCCTCGGTCCGATCGTGCCCGTGGAGCTGCCCGGCGGCATCCCCGCATGGGCGCCCACGGGCTACGACACCCTCAAGGAGCTCATCCTCGACCCGCAGGTCAGCAAGGACCCGCGACAGCACTGGAGGCTGTGGCCCGAGATCGCCGAACGCCCCTCCTGGGGCTGGATCCTGAACTGGGTCGGCGTGGTCAACATGCTCTCCACGTACGGCACCGATCACACACGGCTGCGCAAGCTGGTCGCGCCGAGCTTCACGCAGCGGCGTACGGAGATGATGCGGCCGCGAGTGGAGGCGATCACCACGGAGCTGCTCGACTCGCTCGATACGCTCGCAAAGCCCGTTCCGCTCGGTGAGGGCGGCGCGGTGGTCGATCTGAAGGCCGGATTCGCCCACCCCCTCCCCATGCGGATGATCTGCGAACTCTTCGGTGTGCCCGAGGAGTTGCGGGAGGACACCGCCAAGCTCATCGCGGCCATCATGGACACCTCCGACCCCAGTCCGGAGCACGCCGCGTTCGTGCAGCAGCAGATCGACGCGGTACTGGGGGCGTTGATCGCCCACCGCAGCGAGCACCCCGGGGACGATCTGACGACCGAGCTGATCCGGGTGCGCGACGAGGACGGCGACCGGCTCAGCGACGAGGAGTTGCTGCACACGCTGCTGCTGGTGATCGGTGCCGGTTTCGAGACGACCGTCAATCTCATCGGCAACGCGGTCGTCGCACTGCTGACCCACCCCGAGCAGCTGGCCGCCGTACGGTCCGGCGAGATCGGCTGGGATGCGGTGATCGACGAGACACTGCGGGCGCATCCGTCGATCGCGGCGCTCCCCCTGCGGTTCGCCGTGAGCGACATCAAGGTCGGGGACGTGACCATCGCGGCCGGGGACGCGATCATCACGACGTACGCCGCGGCGGGGCTGGATCCCGTGCACTACGGGCCGGACGCGGCCAGCTTCGACGCGGCGCGCGGCGCCGACGACCATCTGGCGTTCGGGATCGGGGTACACCGGTGCATCGGCGCCCCGCTCGCTCGCGTGGAGGCCCTGACGGCGTTGCCCGCCCTCTTCGACCGCTTCCCCGACCTGCGGCTGGCCGTCGGGGACGACGAGCTGCGTCAGGTGCCGTCGTTCATCGCGTTCGGCTGGCAGGAGATACCGGTGCGGTTGCGGGCCTGAACGGCCGGAAACGGGGACCCGACCGGTCCCCCGTTCCGGTCGTGCCCCCGCGGCGAGTTGAACTTACGTCTACGCGTGATGATTGGGTATCGCGTCGATGCCCGCTGCGGCGCCCGCGGGACTCACCTGTGCACAGGTGAGTCCGGAAGGCCCGGTTTCGCCCCGTGCAGGGCGGGCTGTTCCAGGTCGCCCACGGTGATATGGGCCAGGACGACCTCGTACAGGTCGCTGCCGCCGGCGAGGAGTTGCCGTTCGAGGACGGGTTCCGCGCTGCGCACGTGCTCGCGGACGGTCTGGGCGTGGACGCCGAGGGTCTGCGCGGCGCGTTCGGCGTTGCCGCCTTCGGCGATCCAGGTGCGCAGGGTGCGGCGCAGGTCCCGGGTGTCCTGCTCCAGGCGTGCGAGGAGTTCCTGCGCCCAGGTGCGCATGGCGGGCCCGGACAGCAGGTCGTACAGCGAGGCGTGAGGCACTTCCGAGGAGCCGGTGCCGGCCGGTGCGCCCGCCAGGCTCACCTGGCTGTTGAGCGCCAGGTGGACCACGGCGCGGGCGGTCAGGTCGGCGAAGTCCGCGCGCAGGAGGGCTTCCACGCGTTCCATGCGGGCGCGGACGGTGTTGCGGCTGACGCCCAGGACCTTGGCCGCGTTCACGGCGGTGAACTCCAGGCCCAGCCGGGTGGTGGCGAGCAGTTCGGCGCGGGTGTGGTGCGGCAGGGTGTCGAGCGGGTTCAGCAGACGGGCCGTCCAGCCGCGCAGTACCGCCGGGTCGGTCAGCCGCTCGGGGTGGGTGCGTTCGGCGTAGACCGCGGCCTTGTCCGGGCGGAAGTGGGCTACGGCGAGGGCGCTCACGGCCTGCCCGTACGCGGTGGCGGTGCGGGCCAGGCTCTGCCGGGCGCTGCCGCCGATGAAGGTGCCGGGGCGTCGGCCGATCAGGGAAAGCAGTTCCTGGGCCTCGGCCTCGCCGGGCGTCACGACGATCACGTGCTCGTCCACCGCAGGGCAGAGCACGACCAGCGCCCGTTCACCCGTCACGTCGATGCACTCGCGGGCCAGCCGGTCCCGGTCCTCGGCGGTGCCCTCGACGACGTAGACACAGGCGGTGTCGGTGTCGAGCAGTCCGGGCCACAGTCCTGCGGCCACCCGGCGTGCGGAGACGGTGTCCTCCACCATCAGCAACTGCAGGATCGCCAGCCGCAGATCGGACGTCGCCCGCTCCAGCCGGCGTCCGGCGGCGGTCATCTCGGCCGCCTTGAGCAGGAGTTCGATCACCTGGACGGTGTGCGTGACGATGTCGGAGGTGTGCCGGTCGAAGGGCGTCTCGCGTGACACCGCGAGGACGCCGGCCGACGACCGGTTCGGGTACGCCACCCTGACCAGGCGCAGATGGCGGCCCTGACCCTCCCAGGCGGCGGAGGCGATACGGCCGGCGGTGACGGCCGCGACGAGGTGCTCGTCCAGGGGCGCCCGCGTACCGCCGAGGAGCGTTCCGGTGTCGTCCTGCAGCGAGGCGGTGCCCTGCACGGCATCGGCGAGCCAGGCGACGACCCGCGGGACGTCCTGCCCGGTCGGCCGCAGGTGGTCCAGCAACTCCCGCGCCCATGCCGAGGCGCCGGCGCCCCGCACCCCCGCCTGACGGACCCCGTCCTCCCTGCCAGCCACGTCGGCCTTCACCTCGTCCTGCACTTCATTCACAACATACCGCTCGGGACGTTACCTCACGCGTACGCCGCGGTACGCCGACGTGGGCGTCGGGGACGGGTTCCCAGGATCGCGGCGGTCATCCCCGATTAGAGGTGTCGCAGCAGCCACTTCGCCGTCGTCAGCCGTCCGCGCGCCACGCTTCGAGGCGTCTGCTCCGGATCGGCGGGTCTTGACCCACCCTGCGTCGGCGCGTACAACATTCCCCAGCAGAAAACGTTTACCGAATGTGTCTTCCGCTCGGATCGAGCCGCGCACCGACGCGGCCCTCACGGGAGAGGTCCCCAGCTAGATGAGAACTCCAGAGGACCGGGAAGAGCCCACGCCGGACAGAGTCGGCAGCCCGGTGGCACTGTCGCGCCGGGGGATGCTCAAGGGCACGGCCGTCACCGCCGGTCTGGCCGCGGCGGGGATCGGCGCCGCGCGGCCGGCCTACGCGGCGGATGACGCGGCCGTGGTGGGCGACTCGGCCGGCGCGACCGCGCGGATGGGTGGCAACGCCATCACCATGTCGGTGGTGGACGGAGCGCTGCGGTGGTCCGCCCGGCACAACGGCAAGACGGTGATCGACACATCCGTGCTGGGACTCAGGCTGAGCGACGGGACCGTCCTCGGCAGCGATGTGACGGTGACCAGGAACCAGCACTGGACCACCCGCACCACCTGGACGCCGGTGTACGGGCGCAACGCCACCGTCACCGACCTTTACCAGGAGCAGCGCTGGAACCTGCAGGACGCCGCCTCCGGGATCCGCTTCAGCGTCCAGATCCGCGCCTACAAGACCGGTGTCGCGCTGCGCTACGTCCTGCTCGACCAGGGCACCGCCACCCTCTCCGACGAGCTGACGACGTTCGTCTTCCCCGACGACACCACCGTCTACAGCGCCCGCGACGAGAACGTCTACCTCCCGGTGGCCCCGGGTTCCATACCGGTCACCGGGACCGCCACCACGGACAACGGCCCCCTGACCGACCTGCCGCTGACCGCCACCCTCTCCGACGGGCTCATCGCCTGCGTCTGTGAGTCCTCCCGGCTGAACTTCCCGCGTCTGATGCTCAGTTCGGTCGACGGGCAGCCGGGCGCCCTGTCCGCCTTCCTGATGGAGCACACCGCCCGCGGCACCGGCCCGGTCGAGACGACCAGCACGGTCACGACCCCGTTCGCCACGCCGTGGCGCGCGCTGGTGATCGGTTCCACCCACGCCGAACTCGTCGACAACGCCGAACTCGTCCTCAACCTGGCCCCGCCCAGTGCCCTGACCGACACCTCGTGGATCAAGCCGGGCAAGGTCTTCCGCTGCGAGCTCAGCACCGCCGCGGGCCTCGCGGGCGTCGACTTCGCCGTGGCCCTGGGCCTGGAGTACATCGAGTACGACGCCGGCTGGTACGGCCCCGAGTTCAGCACCCCCGACGCGACCAGGCCGATCGCCGCCATCGACCTGCCGTCCGTCATCTCGTACGCCACGAGCAAGGACATCGGCGTCTTCCTCTACGTCAACCGGCTCGCGCTGACCGACGCGGACTCGCTCTTCGGCCTCTACAAGAGCTGGGGCGTCGCGGGCATCAAGCTCGGCTTCATCAACGACGGCACCCGGACGATGACCGACCAGATCACAGACTGGGCCGAGGCGGCCGCCAAGTACCAGTTGCTGATCGACATGCACGACGACGTCCGTCCGTTCGGCTACGAGCGCACGTACCCGAACTTCATCAGCCTGGAAGGCGTCCGGGGCAACGAGCAGTTCCCGACCGCCACGCACAACGTGACGCTGCCCTTCGCCCGCAACATCGGGGGCCCGATGGACTACACCATCTGCTACGGCCAGTCACGCGACAAGACGACCAACGCCCACCAGATGGCGATGGCCGCGGTGTACTACCAGCCCCTCAACTTCCTCTTCTGGTACGACAAGCCGTCCAAGTACTCCAACCCCGCGAACTGGCCGGGACTGCCCTGGTTCAACGCCATCCCCACGACGTGGGACGAGAGCCGGACCCTGGCCGGGTCGATCGGCGAGTACGTGGCGGTCGCCCGCCGGGGCGGCGACACCTGGTACCTCGGGGCGATGACCAACGAGACGTCCCGGACCCTGTCGATCCCCCTGTCGTTCCTGGGCGGCGGAACCTACACGGCGACCGTCTACGCCGACGGCACACCGGGCACCAACCCGTACCAGACCCCGGTCGTGGTCCGTACCCAGACCGTCACCTCGGAGACCACGCTGAGCGTGGCCATGGCCCCGGCGGGCGGCCAGGCAATCGTCCTGAAGCCGAGCTGACCCAGGTCAGTCGTCGACCGCCCGGTCCGCCCGGTCCGCCCAGTCGCACACCCCATGGGCCTGCGGCCCCGCCCGCTTACGGCTTCGGCGAATGAGGAGAGAAAACGTTTACCAACGCTGTAGGAGAGTGCTTCTCCGATCGGCGGGCCCGCAAGGGCGAGCCGGTGCAGTAACGTCGGAGCAGTGACGGACGAGGAAGAGGGGTCGCCCACCACCCCGGGAGCGAAGAAGGCGAAGCGGAAGGGAAGGCCGACCGACAGGCCGAGCACGATCCGCGACGTCGCCGCGAAGGCCGGTGTCTCCGTAGCAACCGTTTCCCGGACGCTGGCGGGCAACTACCCGGTGTCCGCGGAAACCAGGCAGCGGGTCATGGCCGCCGTCGACTCCCTCCACTACGTCGTGAACGTCCACGCCAAGGCGCTCTCCGGACGTGTCGCCGGCCCCATCGCCCTCGTCATGCGCGACATCACCGGACCCTCCCTCGCCCACGTGGCTGCGGGAGTGGAAGAGGAGGCCGGCAGCCGAGGACGTCTCAGCCTGGTCTGCTCCACCAAAGGTGACATCAAGCGGGAGGACGACCTCGTCCAGCTCATGCGGGAACAGCACGCGGCGGCGGTCGTCCTCGTCGGCGGCACCATGACGGACGACGCCTACTACCGCCGTATGGCCCGCTACGCCAAGGCGCTGGACTCCGCGGGATCCCGGCTGGTGCTGTGCGGCCGGCCGCCGCTGCCGGCGGGTGTGCCGGCCACGGTCGTGGACTACGACAACCGAGGCGGCGCCTTCCAGGCCGCCGCGCACCTGCTGACGGCCGGCCACCGGCGCGTCCTCTTCCTCGGCGGGGCTGCCGGCTTCAGCAGCGCGGAGGAGCGCCACCTCGGCTACATGGACGCCCTGCGCGCCCATGGCGCGCCGTACATCGAGGAGTTGGACACCACCGGGGACTACACCAGGAAGTCGGGCTACCTGCGCACACGGGAAGCGCTGCGCACGGGAGTCGAGTTCACGGCGGTCTTCGCAGGGTCCGACGTGGTCGGACTGGGGGCCCTGGCCGCCCTGCGCGAGGCCGGTCTGCGTGTGCCACGCGACGTCTCCCTGGTCGGCTTCGACGACGTCCCCTTCGCCGCCGACCTGACTCCGGCCCTCACCACGGTCCGGGTCCCGTACGAGGAGCTGGGCCGCACCGCCGTACGCCTCGCCCTGGAACGAGAGGTCGGTTTCGCCTCCGACAACCACGTCGTGTTGAGCACGCAGCTCGTGATCCGGGATTCGGTGCGTACCGCGGGCTGAGAGAGGCGGTCCTGGGCGGTCACCGCGAGACCGGTGCTTCGGGCGACCGCCGCGAGGGTGACACTCACGGCACGCAGCCACCAACTCCGCGCCGCGTACTCAGTGACCGACGCAGAACGTGGCGTTCGCGCGCTCCGCCTCCATGGAGATCGGGTCGACGCGCAGGCCGTGGTCGGAGTGCAGAACGTGGCGGTCCGGGAAGGTGTACGAACGGAGCGACGACCACGCGGGATCGGCCAGTCCGGCCGTCCGGTGGAACGTGGCGTCCTGGTCGAACGCGATGGTGCCGTCGATCGCGTCCAGCCGCAGGTTGTGGTCGTGGTGCCGCGGATAGCGGGTCGGGTCGGGTCGTTCGCCGACTGGAAGGACACGCCCGAGCCGTCGGCCAAGCCGGGCACGAGCTTCCACAGCGAATCCGTGTAGGGGTCGAAGGGATAGGCGTCGAGGCGGCACACGTTCCCGGCGCGGCGGACGTAACGGTCCGGGTGACTGTCGGACTTGAGCCGGTTCCAGTCGGGCTTGCCGTAGTGGGTGACGAGGTTGTCGTACTCGGACGGGGGGATCGTCTTTATGGCGCAGTGCTTGGAGTTGCTCCTCATTGCTGCACCTGACGGTGGCCGACCATGTCGCGCACGCCGCTGCCCGGGCGCCCCTGTCCGGCAGCGACCTCGGCGGGATGAGAGCGCAGCTCGTGTTCGACGCCGCTGCTGCCGTCGCCGTCCTGCTGACCACCACGGCGCTGTCGGTCTACAAGCCGCGCGGCATCACCCGGTACGGATGGCGCGTTCAGCAGCGACGAGCCGAACGTGCCGGCGGCGGAGCCATGGATACGGCGGCTCCGGCCCGAGCGTGATCAAACTGCCCGAGGACCGGGCCTGTGCCGCCGGCCGATGAGCAGGGGCGGCTTCGCCTCCCCGGTGACGACGCCGCCACACACTTCGACCGTCACCTCGCCGAAGGCGGCCTCCCGCAGCAGGTTGCGACAGTTGCCGGCTGCACGCGGGCCGGCGATCAGGGCGGCGCGGGCATGTGAGTGATCTGCGTGCCGCTCGGCCACCCTCCCCGAGCCCGAGTGCCCCGCCCTGCGCGGCTGCCGGGCATCGAGGGCATAGGCTCGGCGAATGGCGAAGTACTTCGACGTGCACCCCGACAACCCCCAGCCGCGCACCATCACCCAGGTCGCCGACAGCGTCCGCTCCGGTGCGCTCATCGCGTATCCGACGGACTCCTGTTATGCGCTGGGCTGCCGACTGGGCAGCCGCGACGGCATCGACCGGATCCGGACCATTCGCCGACTGGACGACCGGCACCATTTCACCCTCGTCTGCCAGGACTTCGCGCAGCTCGGCCAGTTCGTGCTGGTCGACAAGGACGTGTTCCGCGCGATCAAGGCCTCCACGCCCGGCAGCTACACCTTCATCCTGCCCGCGACGAAGGAGGTGCCGCGCATGCTCCAGCATCCGAAGAAGAAGACGGTCGGCGTGCGCATCCCCGCCCACGTCGTCACCCAGGCGCTGCTCGCCGAGCTCGGGGAGCCGCTGTTGTCCAGCACGCTGCTGCTGCCCGACGAGGACGAGCCGATGACCCAGGGCTGGGAGATCAAGGACCGGCTGGACCATGTGCTGGACGCGGTGGTCGACTCCGGGGACTGCGGCACCGAGCCGACGACGGTGATCGACTTCTCGGGCGGCGAGGCCGAGATCGTACGCAAGGGAGCGGGCGACACGTCCCGGTTCGAGTGAGATGAGCCGAGTGGGGGTGGTCGCGGCGCCCTGAGGCCTGCGTGCCACGATGACCTCGGCCCGGCCCCTCCCCCGGGCCGGCCCTCGCCTACGCCCCCACGCAGAGAGGCACGTCCCAGCCATGACCGCCGTACAGGGAACCACCGTCGACCTCCCCACCGAGGACGGCACCGTCGACGCCTATCTGGCCCATCCCGCTGACGGGGAACCTCATCCGGCGGTCCTGCTCTACATGGACGCCTTCGGTCTGCGGCCCCGGCTCACCGAGATGGCGGACCGCCTCGCCGAGGCCGGGTACACGGTGCTGGTGCCCAACGTGTTCTACCGTCACGGGCGCGCTCCGGTGGTCGAGTTGCCCGAGTTCATCGATCCCGGCGCCCGGCCGGAGATCTTCGAGAACATCATGCCGATCATGCGGGCGCTGACACCCGAACGCGCGATGCGGGACGCCGGCGCCTATCTGCGCTGGCTGGCCGACTGCCCCGTGGCGGCCGACGGCCCGGTGGCGCTGACCGGCTACTGCATGGGCGCGCGGCTCTCCCTGCTCACCGCCGGCACGTACCCGGACCGGGTCGCGGCGGCGGGCGGATTCCACGGCGGACGGCTCGCGACGCAGACGCCGGACAGCCCGCACCTGGTGGCCGGGCACATCACCGCCGAGCTGTACTTCGGCCATGCGGACCAGGACCCGTCCCTACCGGTCGAGCAGATCGAGCGCCTCGAGACCGCGCTCACCGAGGCGGGGGTCCGGCACCACTGCGAGGTCTACCCGGGGGCGGGACACGGGTTCACACAGGCCGACACCTCCGCGTACAACGCCGAGGCGGACGAACGGCACTGGGCGGCGCTGCTCGATCTGCTGAAGCGGACGTTCTGAGCCGCTCCACCACTCAAGCCGCGGCATCCCCGTAAGACCCGGACACGAAGGCCAGGATGTGCGGGACCGCCTCGCGGAGCGTGACGAAGTGGCGATGCACGCCCTCCACCGCGAACGCGGCGTTCACGCCCCACACCGTCATCCCCGCGCGCAGCCCGGACTGCACACCCGAGGGGGCGTCCTCGATGACCAGGCAGTCTCCCGGCTCGGCAGCCAGCCGCGCGGCGGCCCGCGCATACGGCACGGGAGACGGCTTGCCCTCCTCGACCGCGGCCGCGTCCACGATCACGTCCGGCACCGGCAGGCCCGTCCGCAGGAACCGGCCGCGCACCCGGTGCTCGTAGTTCGACGTCACGAGCGCCCAGGACCCCGGTGGCAGGCCGTGCAGCAGCTCCGAGGCGCCGTCGAAAGCCGCGTAGACGCCGGACCGGACGTCGTCGTCCTCCAGCTCGTGCAGCGTGGCCAGGCACTCGCGCGGATCGTGGTCCGCAGCGACTTGGCTGAACGTCTCCATCGGCCGCGTCCGCAGGGCTACCTGGTAGACCTCCTCCGCATCCAGCCCGTACCGCTCCGCCCAGGTTGCCCAGACCCGGCGCTGGTTGCTCACCGCGTCGATCAACGTGCCGTCGACATCGAACAGTACGTACTTCATACGGCCTGGCCGGCCCGGTTCACTGGTCACGCATCGATCATGCCAGGCAGCGGACAGACGGCTGCGGGCGTGGTGACGCCGAGGTGGCGGCTTGCTGCAACAAGGTGCCTTCGGGGGCGGTGCCCAGCATGGCGCCGTGGTGTCGTCGGCCCGCCACCGGCAACCTGCTGGACTGAGGGGCGCGCGTCCGATCGCACAACGAGAGCAGCCGGGAGATCCGAGATGACGACGAAGGCGAACCTGCCCGAGGTGGTGTCCCGCGAGGAGTGGCTTGCCGCGCGCAAGGAGTTGTTGGCCGGGGAGAAGGAGCTGACCCGGGCACGCGACCGGGTCAACGCCGAGCGGCGACGGCTGCCGATGGTCCGCATCGACAAGCCGTACGCCTTCGAAGGCCCCGACGGTCAGGTGAGCCTGCTCGACCTTTTCGAGGGTCGGCCCCAACTGGTCATGCACCACTTCATGTGGACCTACGACATCGACGCCGACGGCACCGAGCAGCCCCGCGACACCGGCTGTTCCAGCTGCTCGACCGCGGCCGACCAGATCCCGGCCACGCTGCGGCAGTTGCACGTACGCAACACGACGCTGGTCGCCGTGACACGGGCGCCGTACACGAAGCTCGCCGCGTTCCGCGAGCGGATGGGATGGACCTTCCCCTGGTACTCCTCGGCCGGCAGCGACTTCAACTACGACTTCCACGCCACCGTCGACGACCGGGTCGCGCCGGTCCAGGTCAACCACCGCAGCGAGGCCGAGCTCGCCGAGGCGGGGCGGCCGTGGTCGGAGCGGATGCGGGGCGACTATCCGGGCATCAGCGCGTTCCTGCGTGCCGGGGACGAGGTCTTCCACACCTACTCGACGTTCGGCCGTGGCATCGAACAGTTCCACTACGGCATCCCCTACCTCGACCTCACCGCACTCGGCCGCCAGGAGCCGTGGGAGGAGCCCAAGGGACGCGCGACCTCACTCGGCCTGCATGTCGGCGGCCCCGCGCTGCGCCTCCCCGACGAATACGGCGTCTGACGATGCGGCGGCGAGCGTCCTCTGCGGCGCCCCCATCCCGGTGGTGCGCGACCGCGCGCTCAGCCGACGGGAGCGCCGAACCACTTCGGCAGCCCGCTGAGCAGGTCCTGCTGGTCTTCCCCGACCCACGCCACGTGGCCGTCCGGCCGCAGGAGTACCGCGGGCAGGTCCAGTTCCTCACTGACGTCGACGACGTGGTCGACGCGATCCGCCCAGCCCTCCACCGACAGCCGGCCGGTCTGGTCGAGCAGCAGCCCACGGCCGCCGCGCATCAGCTCGTAGAGGCGACCGCGCTTCAGCGTGATGTCCCGCAAGCGCCGGCCGAGCAGTTCATGGCCGTCGCCGAAGTCGTAGCGGACTCCGATCGCGGTGATCTTCTCGATCAGGTACCGGTTCACGTCCTCGAACTCCATCAGCTGCGACAGCAGCCGGCGCAGTGCCTGCGGCCCCGGCTCGGTGGACAGCAGCTCCATCTGGGCGCGGGTGTTGTGCAGGACGTCGGCGGCCACCGGGTGCCGTTCGGTGTGGTAGCTGTCCAGCAGCCCCTCCGGTGCCCAGCCGCGCACCTCGGCGACCAGTTTCCAGCCGAGGTTGAACGCGTCCTGGATGCCGATGTTGAGCCCCTGTCCGCCGGTCGGCGGGTGGATGTGCGCCGCGTCGCCGGCCAGCAGCACCCGGCCGACCCGGTAGCGCTCGGCCTGCCGGGTGGCATCGCCGAAGCGGGAGAGCCAGCGCGGTGAGTGCACGCCGAAGTCCGTACCGGCGACCGCCCGGAGCTGTTTCCTGAACTCCTCGAGGGTCGGCGCGACCGAGCGGTCCTCGCTCACCCCCTCGGCGGGCACGACGACGCGGTACACCCCGTCTCCCATAGGTCCGAGGCCGAACAGCTTCTGCGTCTTGCGGACTTCGGTCACCACGGCGGTCACGGTCTCCGGCGGCACGCCCACCTCCATCGCTCCCAGCAGCGTCTCGACCCTGGTGGCCTCACCGGGGAAGCCGACACCGAGCAGCTTGCGCACCGTGCTGCGGCCGCCGTCGCAGCCGACGAGGTAGCGCGAGCGCAGCCGCGTGCCGTCGGCCAGTTCGGCGGTCACCCCGTCCTCGTCCTGGCTCAGCCCGGCCAGCTCGCAGCCGCGCCGGATCTCGGCGCCGAGTTCGACGGCGCGCTCGGCCAGGAGGCGATCGGTGGTGGTCTGCGGGATGCCGAGGACGTAGCCGTGTGCGGTGTCCATCCGTTCGGGCCACGGCACGTCGATGGCGGCGAAGAAGCCGCCGACCCTGTACTGCTTTCCGTTCGCGAGGAACTGCTCCAGCAGTCCGCGCTGGTCCATCACCTCGATGCTGCGCACATGCAGGCCGAGCGCGCGAACGAACGCGGCCGGCTCCGCCTCCTTCTCCAGCACGAGCACGTTCACGCCGTGCAGCCGCAGCTCACCGGCCAGCATCAAGCCGGTCGGGCCGGCGCCGACCACGATCACGTCGATCCCGTTGATCCCGTCGTTCACGAGAACCCCCATTTGACGATGTTGATATTCGGCCGGTCGCGCCGCGGGTCCCACCGGCGGTGGCACGTCCCCGCCTGCCCATTACGTCGACAGCAGCGCCCGCACTTCGCGAATCCCCGATTTGCGCAGGTCCCGGCTTCGACCGCCGATTCTGCGGCACGACCCGGGCCTTGCCGCAAGCCCCCCAGTGCGCTATAAGTTGAGAGTGGCAAGGAGTGCGAAACCTCCTTGCCTTTGTTTTTGTCGGCCCCGCTCGCCCTCAGGCGACGCGCTCATGCCCTCGCCGGTACCGGCCGCCGTACCAGATAGACGGCTGCGGTCGAGACGAGGACGGCCATGCAGGCGATGAACACGAGTCCCGCGCCCTCCAGACCGATCGGGCCCGTCAGTACCCCCACGCCGATGACCGGGACCGAGATGCCCGCGTACGCCACCACGAACAGCGTCGAGATGACCGCTGCGCGCCGGTCTGCCGGAGATGCCTCGGCCACCGTGGCCAGCGCCCCACGAAACGCCAGCCCCTGCCCGCCCCCACCGACGAGCGCACTCGCCACCACCAGTGCCATCAGGTCCCACCGCAGCGCCCCCGCGAGCAGCGCGAGCCCGGCGAGGAGTGCGGCGCAGCCCAGCGGCAGCGATCGCCCCACCCCGACCCGGCCGACGGCGAGTTGCCCGGCGGTCGAGGCGAAGAAGGCCAGCGCCACGACGAGCCCGCTCACGGCGTGGTTGTCCACGTCGAGGGACTCCGCGAGGAACGCCGGGCTGACCGACGTGAACACCCCGAACAGCGCGAACCCCACGAACGAGGCGATCGCCGCGGGCCCGAACACCGCCCGCACCTGCGCGGGCAGTCCGGGCCGCTGCGGCCGTACGGTGCTCAGCGGCGACCGCTCCCGTACCGTCTCCGGAAGTCGCAGCAGGACGGCGGCCGAGCCGGTCACCAGTGCGAGGTGCACGACGAACGGCAGGTACAGCGGCCAGACGGCGTACTGGGCGAGCACCCCGGCCAGCAACGGACCGCAGCCCAGTCCCCCCATGTTGGCCGCCGTGGCCACGAAGGTGGCCCTCGATGCGCCGCCATGAGGCGCCAACTCCATCACGTAAGCCGTGGCGGCGCCGGTGAACAGACCCGCGGACAGCCCCGACAGCAACCGCCCCGCGTAGAGCCAGCCCAGCCCGGTCGCGCACAGAAAGCAGACGGCACTCGCGGCCGCGAACCCCAGACCGCACAGCAGGACCGCACGCCTTCCCACCGCGTCCGAGGCGTTGCCCACCAGCAGCAGCACGCCGATGACCCCGAAGGCGTACACGGCGTACACGACGGTCACCGTCAGCTCGGAGAACCCGAACTTCTCCTGGTAGAGGGGGTAGAGGGGGGTCGGCAGTGTGGTGCCGGCCATGCACACGGCGAACACCGCCCCGCTGAGCCAGCACTCGCGCCACCCTCGACGATCGCCGTCCATGCCGCCGACGGTAACCCCGCACACCGCCCCGACGCCGCCCGGCACGCCCCCGGTACCCTCGCAAAGGGGCAGGCCGGCGGCCTGTCCGGCCTCGGCACAGACACGGTCCACGCGAGGGAGCGGGCCGTCGCCGGCTGAGTGCAGTCCTGGTCGACTGCACGCCCACCGGGGCACCTCCGGCACCGTCCAAGTCGCCCGCCGCCGTCCGGATGAGCGCCGCGATGAGCACCGACCGCGGGGATCGGGTGGCCGCCGTTCGGGGCGCGCTGCACTTCGCCCCGGCCAGGACGGTGGAGACGGTGTTGGTGGCCGTACCTGCGCCGGTGCCGGTGCAAGAAGCTGTTCCTCGACGGCGCCTGGATGGTTACCGGTGTGCCGGTGATCCGGCCAGGTGTGCGGCCACAGCCATCACGGTGACGGAAGCCAGGACAATACCGGCACCGACGTACAGCGGCGCCGTGTAGCCGAGACCCTCCGTGATGGCCACGCCCCCGAGCCAGGCGCCGAGGGCGTTGCCGAGGTTGGACGCGGACACGTTGGCGCCGGCGGGCAGCGCCGCTCCGTGGGCGTAGTCGGTGACGCGGGTGATCATGCCGGGCACGCCGGCGAAGCCGAAGAGACCCATCAGGAACACCAGAATCACCGACGCGACGGCGCTGTCGGCCAGCAGGCCGAACACGACCAGGGTGATGGTCAGTCCGAGCAGGGCCAGGACCAGGGCGCGGTCACGGTCGCGGTCGGCTGCTCGCCCGCCGATCAGGTTCCCGACGACCAGGCCGACGCCGTACACCATCAGCAACCAGGAGACGTCCGACGGCGAGAAACCGCCGACCTCGGTGAACGTGTAGGCGATGTAGCTGAACGCACCGAACATGCCGCCGTAGCTCAACGCCGTGGCCGTCAGCGTCAGCCAGACCTGCCAGGACCGGAACGCACGGAACTGGGCCCGCAGGCCGATGGGCGGTGCGGGACGTGAGCTGCTCGTCGCCGCTGTCGGCGGCTGTGCTCGGCCGGGGACGAGGGCGGCGATTGCTGCCAGCGCCAGTACGCCGATCGCGGTGACCGCCCAGAAGGCCGCCCGCCAGCCCCAACGCTCACCCACCCACGCGCCGAACGGCACGCCCAGCACGTTCGCGACCGTCAGGCCGGCGAACATGACGGCCACCGCGCGGGACTTCTTCTCCGGCGCGACCAGACTGCGGGCGACCAGCGAGCCGATGCCGAAGAACGAGCCGTGGCACAACGCCGCGACGATCCGGCCGAGCAGCATGACCTGATAGCTCGGTGCGACGGCCGACAGCAGGTTGCCGATGACGAACAGCGCCACCAGGCCGACCAGGACGGGCTTGCGGGGCAGTCGTGCCGTCGCCGCGGTCAGCGCGACGGCGCCGATCGCGACACTCAGCGCGTACCCGGAGATCAGCCGGCCCGCTGCCGCCTCGGACACGGCGAAACTGGACGCCACCTGCGGCAACAGCCCGGCGATCAGGAACTCGGTCAGCCCGATGCCGAACCCGCCCAGTGCCAGCGCGATCAGTCCGACGGGTATGCGTCGCCGTTCGGTTGTGCGCCCGGGTAGGAGGGAGTCCGTCGCCCCGAGCCCAGATTTGCTCATGGCTCCACCCTCAACCGCGGTGGCGGATCCGCCCATGGACAAAGATCGACGATGCTTGGACGAACGTGCGGGCAGGGTGTGTCAGTCACGCAGGTGATCGGTCCTTGCCGCCAACCCCCGGCGCAGGCACTCGGCGAGACGAGCGGCGATGGCGCCGTCCGGGTCGAGGCGCGGGTTGAAGATCGTGACGTCTAGCCCTACGGCTCCCGTGTCGCTCAGCGCCGTATGCAGTACGTCCTCCAGGTCCTCCCAGGTCAGCCCGCCCGGCTGGCGGTAGTCGACGGCCGGCATGAGCGCGTCGTCCAGGATGTCGACGTCGAGGTGGACCCAGAACCCGGCGCGGGTGCCGGTGCTGTCGGTGAGCCGGTCGATCGCCTGGCGCGCTGCCGTCCTGGCACCGGTCGCGCGCACGCCGTCGAGGTCGATCGCATGCAGGTGGGGTGGGAGCGGCTGCATCCCCGCCTCGGCCGACTCGGCTGCGTCGCGGAAGCCGAAGGCGACGACGTCCTCGTCCCGCAGCAGTGGTCCGCGGCCTTCGAGGTCGGTGAGCAGCCGGGGGCCGCGGCTCGTGGCCAGAGCGAGTTCCATCGAGGCCGCCTCACCCGTGGGCTCCGCCGAGGGCTGGTAGAAGTCGGTGTGGCCGTCGAGGAACAGCAGTCCATGGCGTCCACGGCGGCGCAGGGCGAGCAGGTTGCCGAGCAGGATGCTGCAGTCTCCGCCGAGGACGACGGGAAAACGCCCGGCGTCGAGTGCGCCGCCGACCGCGTCGGCCAGCCGGACGGAGTACTCCGCGATGCCGTGGGGGTTGAGGATCCCGGTGCCGGCGTCCCGCGTCGGCTCGTACGCCGATGGTTCGACCCGGCCCACCCGTACCGCATCGAGACCGACCAGCAGACCGGCGTCGAACAGGGCCTCCGGCAGGTCCTGGACCCCTGACGGCCGCAGCCCCAGCACGGACGGTGCCTCGATGATCGCCGGTTTCCGCATGTCCGGACCCTTCGGCTACTGGAGCGCGCCCTCACCCCATCTTCCTGTGACGGGGGGACTTACGCCATGTCCGGTTCGCGGGGGGCGCCGGTCGCCCTGCCTCCTGCTCAGGCCCTTACTGTGGGCGCAGCGATCATTGCCCTGGCCACGAGGAACGCCATGTCTGACAGCACTGCCCGGGCCCACTCTCCGGGAACCAGCCGCAGCACCTCGGCCACCATCCCGCCCAACATCCTGCGCTCCCTCGCCGGTGTCGTCGCCGATGGGTACGGTGTCGACCTCCAGCCCGAGCTGACCGGGGTGGGCCTGCACGAGGCGGTCATGAGCTCGGCGGCACTGCGGGTCTCGTACCGGCAGGGCAGTGCCGTCATCCGCCGGGCAGTGGAACTCACCGGGGACGCGCACCTCGGCCTGCGGGTGGGCGCCGCGCAGCATCTGACCGCGTGGGGGCTGCTCGGCTTCGCCCTGATGGCCGCCGCCACCCTGCGGGACGCCATCGAGACGGGCGTGCGGTTCCAGAACCTGTCGGGTGCCATGGTGGGTTGGCGGGCCGGTGCGCAGGACGCCGGGTATGTGCTGCGTGCCGAACTGCCCGATCCCGCGCTCGATCCTGCCGTGGGGGTGTTCCTCGCCGAGGAGGCGTTCGGCAGCGTCGTGACGTTGACCCGGCTGAGCAGCGGTGCCGAATTCGCCCCGCAGAGCGTCGAGTTCACCTTCCCCGCGCCTCGCGACACACGTCCGTTCACCGAGCTGTTCCGCTGCCCGGTGCGGTTCGCTGCCGACGAGAACCGCCTCGTGTTCCCCGCCGCCTGGGCCCGGCGGCCGATGCCGGGGCGCGACCCGGTCACCTACGCGGCCGTCCTGGAACTGCTGGAGGGGCAGATGGTGTCCCGTCGCGACCAGCAGGACCTGCTGGAGGTGCTGGAGATCTCGATCGCGCAGAGCCTCCCGAACGTGCCCTCGTTCGTCGAGCAGGCCCGCCGGCACGCCTCCAGCGAGCGCACGCTGCGCCGTCGGCTGGCCGAGTGCGGCACGACGTACGAGGCGGTCGTCGACGGAGTGCGCCGCGAGCGGGTCGAACAGCTGCTGCGGCGACCGGAGTTGACGATGCGTGACATCGCCCGGCAGGCCGGTTTCTCCGACGTGCGGGCACTCAGGCGGGCGGTGCACCGCTGGCACGGCGTGGCGCCCCTCCAGCTCCGCGCGCGGGAGGAGCGCCTCGACGGTTGAGCCTCGTCAGCGGGTGCGGATCCAGACCGTCTTCTCCCTGGTCCACTGCTGGAAGGCGTCGGTGGACTTCTCCGCCCCGCCGAACCCGGACTGCTTCCAGCCGCCGAACGGGGTGGTGATGTCGCCCTCGCTGTAGGCGTTGACCGACACCACACCCGCCTCGATCCCCCGCGCCATCCGCAAGGCGGTATCGAGGTCACGGGTCCAGACGGAGGCGGCGAGGCCGTATTCGGTGGCGTTGGCCAGTCGTATCGCCTCGTGCTCGGTGGTGAAGGTCTGGACGGTGACGACCGGGCCGAACAGTTCCCGTGTCACGGCGGCGCTGTCCGCGGGGGCTGCGGTGACGACGGTGGGCGGGTAGTAGGCGCCCTGCGGGTGCAGGTCCGCGGGCAGGCCACCGGTGTGGATGCGCGCGCCGGCGGATCGGGCCGATTCGACTGCCGACGCCACCCGGTTCCTGGCCGTGTGGTCGATCAGCGGGCCGATCCGCGTCTCCGGCTGGGCCGGGTCGCCGATGACGAGCGCCTCGGCCGCCCGGGTGAAGCGGTCGACGACCTCGTCGGCGATGTCCCGGTGGACCAGGACGCGGGAGCCTGCCGTGCAGTTCTGGCCCATGGTCAGGAACGCGGCCTCGATCATGTTCTCGATCAGCTCGTCGCCGTAGTCGAGCGCGTCCGGCAGCAGGACCTGGGGACTCTTGCCTCCCATCTCCAGGGACACCCGCTTGAAGTTGGTCTCGGCGGTGGCGGCCAGGATCCGGCGTCCTGTGGCGGTGGAGCCGGTGAAGGACAGGGCGCGCACCAGTGGGTCCCGGGCGAGGGCCTGACCGGTGACGGAGCCGTGGCCGGGAAGCACCGTGAGCACACCGTCCGGGAGGCCGGCCTCGGCTGCCAGGACGGCCAGGTGGAAGGTGGAGCGCGGCGTCGCCTCGGCCGGCTTGAGGAGCAGGCTATTGCCCGCCGCGAGTGCGGGTCCGACCTTCCAGGCGGCCATGGCCAGCGGGTAGTTCCAGGGCAGGATCGCCGCGGCCACCCCGACCGGCTCGCGGCTCACCAGCCCCAGACTCTCGCCGCCGGTGGGGGCGATGCGGCCGAAGACCTTGTCGGCCGCCTCCGCGAACCAGCGGATCGACTCGATCGCCCCGGGCACGTCGCCCGTACGGCACTCCGTGATCGGCTTTCCCGCGTCCTCGCTGTCCAGCCGGGCCAGGATCTCGGCGTCGCGCTCCATCAGCTCGGCCAGGCGCAGCAGCACCGCGGCGCGTTCGCGCGGCGAGCGCCCGGACCAGATACCGGTCTCGAAGATCCGCAGTGCCCGCTCGGCCGCCACCGCGACCCCGTCCGCGCCGACGGCGGGCACGGTGGTGATCAGCTCGCCGGTCGCCGGGTTGACGACGGGGAGCGTCTCCCCGGCGCGGCCCGTCCTCGCCCCGCTCATGCCTCCTCCACCAGTTCCCAGCGGCCGCCGATCCGACGGGCCAGCCCTCTGCGGCGCAGGTCCTCCAAATAGCGGGCCATGCCGCGCTCGCCACGCTTGCGGAACAGGGGGAAGAGCTTCGGCAGCAGGTTCGGCGCGAGCATGGCGCATCGCACCAGACGGGACTCGCCGGGCCGGACGTACGCCTCCAGCCGCGGCTTGTCCAGCATGCTCACGACCGCCCTGACGACGTCCGCAGGCTGTTGCGGCCGCTCCTGGAACTGCATGGAGTTCCCGCCGTCCACGGCCTCCTGGCGGAGCATCCGGGTGTCGGTCGCCGACGGCAGCACCGAACCGGCCTTGATCCCCTTGCCCCGCAGGTCCAGCCCGATGGCGAGCATCGCGCCGCGCAGCCCGAACTTCGACGCGGTGTAGATCGGGGTCTCACCCAGCGGGAAGATCCCGCCGAGGGAGACCGTGGTGATCACGCGCGGGTCGGCGGAGGCTCGCAGCAGCGGGATGGCGATCCGTGTCGTGACCAGCGGGGAGAGCAGGTTGAGGTCGATCTCCCGCTCGATGCTCTCGACGCTGCGCTCGTCGAAGCGTTCGGCGCTGGTCATGCCCACGTTGTTGACCAGGACGTCGACACGGCCGTGGGTGGCGGCCACGCTGTCCACCATCCGTTTCACCGCGGCACGGTCGAGCAGGTCGCAGCCCAGCCCGACATGGCCGCTGCCGGGCAGGTCGGCCGCCGTCCGCCCGGCCCGCGCCTCGTGGATGTCGGCCACGACGAGGCGGGCCCCGCCGGAGGCGAAGCGGTGGCACAGCGCGCTGCCGATGCCACCCGCGCCGCCGGTCACCACGATGACCTTGTCTCGGAAGTCGTACGTCATGACGCCACCGCCCGGTTCCGCCCGGACGTCACCTGGGGCGGCCGCCCCCGCGTGCGCCACCCCATCCCGGCGGCGACCTTGGCGAGGTACTTCTCGATGGCCTCGCTGTGGACGTACCCGGTGTGGCGTGGCGAGTCGACGAACCTCAGTCCGCCGGTCAGGTCGGGCCGGTCGCTGCGGATCATGCGGGCGAAGCGTTCGGCGGTCGGCAGTCCACTGCGCGCGTCACGGATGAAGGAGGCGATCAACTGTGCCTGGGCATCGAAGAGTTGGTAGGCGCCGGAGTTCGTCTCGACGAAGCCGACGCCGAACAGGCCCTCGTGCTCGCGGGAGAACGACGACAGGTACAGGTCCGGGTGCTGCTCGTCGCCGAAGTACTGCTGCGCGGCCGGCACTTTGTGGACATAGCCCGTCGCCAGCAGGATCAGGTCGAAGTCGTCGCTGGTGCCGTCGGTGAAGTGGACCGTGCTGCCGTCGGTGCGGGCGATCGCGGGCCTGGCCGTGATGTCACCGTGCTGAAGGTGGTGGATCAGCATCGAGTTGATGGCCGGGTGGGTCTCGAACAGCTTGTGGTCGGGCTTCTGCAGGCCGAGGCGGCGCGGGTCGCCGTTGACGATCCGCAGCAGCGTGCCGAAGAGCTTCTGTTGCAGCCACACCGGCAGGTGCGGTCCGCCCGCCGCGATGGTGTCCACCGGCCGCCCGAAGAGGTGCTTGGGGATGAACCAGTAGCCGCGCCGCATGCTGATCACCGCGCGTTCGGCGGCACGGGCCGCGTCGCAGGCGATGTCGAGGCCGGAGTTGCCCGCGCCGACCACCAGGACCCGCTTGCCGCGCAGTTCGTCGGTGCTGCGGTAGGTGACGGTGTGGCGTATCTCGCCGGTGAAGTGGCCCGGGACATCGGGGATGCTGGGGTGCCACTGCGCGCCCGTACACATCACCACCTGCCCGTGCCTGCTCTCCCGCCCGTCGGCCCTGGTCACCGTCCACGTGCCGTCGGGGTTCTTCGCCACCCCGCGGACCTCGGTGCCGAACTCGATCCGGTCCCGCAGCCCGTACGCCTCGGCGAACGAGGTCAGGTAGGACAGGATCTGCCGGTGCGGCGGATAGTCCGCGAAGTGGTCCGGCATCGGATAGCCGCCGAAACCGGACAGGGTCCTGCTGGAGATGAAGTGGGCCGACTCGTACATCGGGCTGCCCGGGTTGTCGATGTCCCACAGCCCGCCCGGCCCCGTGTGGCGCTCGATGTGCGTGTACGGAAGATCCCGCTCCGCCAGCGCCCTCGCGACCGCCAGCCCCGCGGGGCCCGCTCCGATGACGCACGTGTCGTGGTGGTTCTCGCTCACCGTTCCGCCTCCTCCCTCTGCCGTCTCACTGGTATTGCCAGGAACCTAGGCACTCGGCGCCCGACGGGAACTGACTCCTGCGGCCAGAGGGGGGACCGCGGCGGCCAGGGACCGGCCGCCGCAGCGTGCCGTGCGGACCCTCGTTCTCGTCCGTCCCGGCCGGCGTCACCCGCTCGGGCGCCGAGTCGCCGCCGAACGGCTTGAAGGCCGTTGCCCCGCCCGGCCGCGCCTGGCCGAATCTCGCCCCTATGTGGCCGAAGGCGACTCACGGTGATGCAGAGTTCAACGGCTACCGGCGGTAAAGGCTTGCTTTGCGCCCCCTTGACCCGTACACCTTGCTTCTCACAACAGCCAGGACTCTGGGGGGAGTTGGCGCATGCAAGGCACGGTTGACGGGTTCCGCTATGGAGCGGTGACCCCGGTGGCGGCCTATCTGATGGCCTGCCTGGGAGGGGCCCTGGGACTTCGGTGCATTGTCCGGTCCCTGCTCAACGGACAGTCGTGGAAGCCGGGTTGGCTGGCGCTCGGCGCCGCGTCGATCGGCTGCGGCATCTGGACGATGCACTTCATCGCCATGATCGGCTTCGACGTCGAGGAGGCTCGGATCCGTTACGACGTGGGCCTGACCGTCCTCAGCCTCACCGTGGCGATCGTCGTCGTCGGCATCGGCGTGTTCATCGTGGGCTATCTGGGCGCGGGCAGGGGGGCACTGACCGGCGCGGGTGTCACCACCGGGCTCGGCGTGGCCGCCATGCACTACTTGGGCATGGCCGCGCTGCGCCTCGACGGCAGCATTCAGTACGACGCGTCGGCCGTGGGGCTCTCCGTTCTGATCGCGATCGTCGCCGCGACCGCGGCACTGTGGGCAGCCGTCACCATCCGGGGTTTGCCGGCCAGCCTCGGGGCCAGCCTGATCATGGGGGTGGCCGTCTCCGGGATGCACTACACGGGTATGGCCGCCGTCAGTGTCCATCTGCACGGCACGACCGGCGAGGCGTGGGCCGGTGACTCGCCCACCTCACTGCTCCTGCCGATGCTCCTGGGGCCGATCATCTTCCTCCTGCTGGCCGGAGTGGTGGTGATGTTCGACCCGCTCCTGGTCCTCGGCGAGGGCGAGCGGGGCCGGTCCGGCACGGCCCGGCGGATCGCTGCGAGGAGCGCGGCCGAGCAACTGCCCGGCGCCGACGCCGCGTTCGCTCCGGCTGTCACTGCCACTGCCTCTGCCGGCGGCCCGCAACCCCGCCTGAGCCGGGAGCCTTACGCCCACAAGTGGTGACTCGGAGGGGGTGGGAAGTGCGGTGATTCCTGCCCCCTCCCCCTGCTCGGCGTCCACTAGATCATTGTTACGGTGCACCGGTGTCTGACTCCTCACGCGATACCGCCGAAGGCGCCGGCTGGGGCGCCGCCGAACTCGGTGAGTACAAGCGGCTGATGCCGCACAAGGTCGAGAAAATCTCCTGGCTCAACCCGAAGACGCTGTGGGCCGCCCGCAACGGCGTACTGGCGTCCTGGTTCGGGGACCCCACGGGGCGTACCCGCAGCCGCTGGGTGGCTCAGCGGGCGGCCGCCGGGGCGCCCGCTGACAAGGTGATCCGGCGCGACGACCCGGACAGGTTCTCCTTCCTCGTCATCGGTGACACCGGTGAGGGCGACGACTCCCAGTACGCCGTCGTACCAGGCCTTTTGAAGGTGGGTCAGGACACGCGGTTCACGGTCGTCGCGAGTGATGTGATCTATCCGGTGGGCAGCGCCGACGACTACGGCACCAAGTTCTTCCAGCCGTACCAGGACTACCGGGCGCCCATGTACGCGATACCGGGCAACCACGACTGGTACGAGGACCTCGGCGGGTTCATGCGTGTCTTCTGCGACCACGCCCCGCCCCTGGAACCCGAGGCCGCGCCGCGCCCGCTCAGCAGGGCATGGCTGCGGTCGCTGCTGTGGCACCGGCCGCGCAAGGGGGACGGCCGCAACCTCCCGGACGCACGGACGTTGAGGTCGGCAGCCGCCCAACAAGCCGTCCAGCCGGGGCCGTACTGGGCGATCGATGCCGGGCCGGTGCGGATCATCGGCATCGACACGGGCCTGCTGGGCACCATCGACGCCGAACAGGGCGCGTGGCTGCGCGAGGTGTCCAAGGACCCCCGGCCGAAGATCCTCATCACGGGCCAGCCGCTGTACGTGGACGGTGAGCACCACCCCGGCGTGATCGAAGGGGGCGGCACCGTCGACGAGATCGTCCGCGACCCGGCGCACCGCTATGTCGCGGCGATAGGCGGCGACATCCACAACTACCAGCGCTACCCGGTGCAGGTGGACGGCCGCACCATCCAGTACGTGGTCGCGGGCGGCGGCGGGGCGTTCATGCACGCCACGCACACCATTCCGCGGATCGACATCGCGAACGTGACCGAGAAGGAGTTCCGCTGCTATCCCCTGCGCGGCGACTCCCTGGCCTTCTACAGCCGCCTGTACGGACGGCGGCTGCGCATGCGCCGCTTCTTCGCCCTCACCGAGACTCAGGCCACGGCCGTCATCGCCGAGCGGCTGGAGATCCAGCCGGGTCGCGCACCGGCCCCGGACGCCCGCGTCACATGGCGCACCCGCCTGGTCGCGGGCCTGCTGGGCACGGGACGCCGACCCGACCGGGCCCAGCGGTTCCGCCTCCCCGTGCGCAAGATCTACACCCAGCTGTTCTCACCGGGCTCGGCGACCTACAGCCCGCCGTTCTTCAAGTGCTTCCTGCGCCTGGACGTCACCCCGGAGACCGTCCGGCTGCGCTGCTACGCCGCGACCGGCAACCGCGCCCAGGAGATCGACCCGCCGGTCGAGGACGAGGTCACCATTTCCCTGGTCTGACCTGGGAGCACGGGAACATCATCGGCCGCGGGCCCGTTGGCACTGCCGTACGACTCGATCAGTGAACGATGGAGGGGCCCGTGCCGCCGATCTCACGCCCGCTCAGCAAGTTGGGTTTCCTCACCATCGGCCTGTTCGACGAGGCGGATCCACGCCGGGGCCACGAGTCCACGCTCGACATCATCGAGCTGGGCGAACGGCTCGGCTTCGACAGCGCGTGGGTCCGCCACCGTCATCTGCAGTACGGCATCTCCTCCCCCGTCGCGGTCCTGGCGGCGGCCTCGCAGCGCACCCGCCGTATCGAACTCGGCACCGCGGTCATCCCGCTCGGCTGGGAGAACCCGCTGCGGCTGGCGGAGGACCTGGCGACGGTCGACCTCCTGTCGGGCGGCCGCCTCAACCCGGGCGTCAGCGTGGGTCCGCCGATGCACTACGACCGCGTCAAGGAGGCCCTCTACGCCGACACGGCGGACGTCGAGGACTTCGGCTACGAGCGGGTGCGGCGGCTGCTGGACTTCGTGCGGGGCAAGCCGGTCACCGACTTCAGCGGGGTGGAAGGCTTTGAGGTCTTCTCGGACCGGGTACAGCCGCACGCCCCGGGCCTCGGCAGCCGTATGTGGTACGGCGGCGGCAGCCTGCGTTCGGCGCAGTGGGCCGGTGAGCACGGGATGAACTTCCTGACCAGCAGCGTTGTCAAGGCGGAAGGGCCCGCGGGCTCGGAGGGCCCGGAAGACGCGGCGGGGTCACCGGACTTCGCGGAGATCCAGCTCGCGCACATCCGCGCCTTCCGCGCCCACCACCCCGACGGCGAGAACGCCCGCGTCTCCCAGGGCCTCGTCGTCATCCCCACCGACTCCGCGACGCCGCAACAGCGCGCGAAGTACGAGGAGTACGTCGCGAAGCGCACCCCTCGGACCCTGTCACCGCAAGGTCCGGCCCGGCTGATGTTCGCGCCGGATCTCGTCGGCACCTCGGCGGAGATCGCCGAACGCCTCCATGCGCACGCCGCGTTCCGCGAGGTGGACGAAGTGGCGTTCGCGCTGCCGTTCACCTTCGAGCACGAGGACTATGTGCAGATCCTCACCGATGTGGCCGCCCGGCTGGGTCCGGCGCTGGGGTGGCGTCCGAAGGCCTGAGGGGCAGCCCATTGCCTTCGGCGATGACGCGGTCGAGCAGATGCAGCGGGGCGGCCCGTACTCCGGCGGCCTCGGCCGCGTCCCAGTGGGCGAGGGCGCGGGGCAGGTCGACGAGGCCGTGGATCAAGGGGAGGGCGCTCGGGGCTCGGCCGGATTCCCCGAGGTGGGCGTGGAGCAGTGACTCCAGTCGGCACGAGGCCAAGGTGCCCGGAATCTGGTGCCGCATGGCGAAGCCCGCGCCCGCCACACCCGGCAGGTCCTCGCTCAGCTGCGTCTGCGTGGAGTCGAGGGCCAGCAGCCCGCCTCCGACGACCAGGACGTCCTGCTCTCGGCTCATACGGTCCAGTGCCCTAGCGGTGTCGAAGCAGTGCGGGAAGGAGTCGTCGACCACGATCGTGCCGGGGCGCAGCCGGTCGACGTCCAGGAGGGCCGTCGCGCCGCTGACTGCGGTGACGACCACGTCGGCGTCGTAGACCGCGGCGGGCAGCGTCCGCCCCGATTCGACGACCCGGACCGACGTCGCCGGATGCGCGGCCGACAGGTCTGCGGCCAGCCGTTCCAGTCGCGCGGTGCTGCCCGGCAGGTCGCACAGCAGCAGCCGGGCCGGCGGGCGAGGTGCCGTCGCCAGCAGCAGTCGTAGGGACGAGGTGCCGATCGAGCCGCATCCGACGACGGCGAGGGAGAGGCCGTCGAGGCGGCGGCCGGTCGCCGCGAGTGCGCAGTGGACGGTCTTGGCCACGGCGACGGTCGTCGAGGCGTGTCCGGTGGTGATCGCCGCACTCGTCGTGGTCTCCCGCAGGACGTCGTAGCCGTAGCCGGTGAGGGACGGGATCATGCCCGCGAGCGAGACACAGCGGGCGCCGAGTGAGGCGGCCTGCTCCACGGCGCGGGCCGTGCGCGCCCCCAGATCGGCAGCCCGGCCCAGTTCGTCGGCGAAGAGCGGGAGAGCGACGAAACCGGAGTTCCCCAGCGGGGTGCTGGTCTCCTCCAGCAGCCTGGCTCGACCGTCCGGGAAGAGCAGCGCCCGGATCTCCTCGCGGCCGAGGCCGGGGCTGTCGTACGGCAGTCCGGCGAGGGCGGCGAGATGGTCGGGGGCGGGCAGGTATCCGACGAGCGCGGCATCGAGGTGGGGTCGCCGTCGGCGACTGCTGCGGACCGGGGTGGGGTCGGGGGTGGGGTGGGACGTGGCTTCGCTCAGTGCGCCCTGCAGCTGTCGCCGCATCTCCTCGGTGAACCCGGCGATCTGGCCCGCCGTGAGGGCCGCCGCCGAAGCCCGTACGGTGATGCGCAGCCCCTCACCGTTCGCCACCGGCCGCACGGCCAGGAACACGTCGGTGCCCAGCGGCGGCGGGGCGAGGGCGGTGTCGGACTCGTCCGCTTGCAGTGTGAGGCTGCCGCCTTCCTCGGAGCCCAGGGAGGTGAAGTCGAGGAAGGTGAAGAAGAACTGGGCGTGGCGGGGCAGTCCCGCCGCCGTGCGCACCTCGCTGGGACCTTCGGCGCGGGCCAGGGTGGCCTCGGCTGCGAGGCGCTCCAAGTCCTCACCGAATGGGGGTGGTTGAGCCGCTCCGTGCGCCTCTGGCACGGCCGGGCGCAGCGCCACCGCTTCCGCGAACGGGCCGAAGACCCCGTGTGCGTCCACGGTGGACTCCTCGCGCCCGGTCACGGCGAGCCCGAGCAGCAGGTCGCGCCGGCCGGTGAGTTCCCCGAGGGCACGGTAGTACGCGGTGAGCAGCGGGGCGTACAGGGTGCGGTGTGCGGCTCGGGCGAGCCGGCGCAACCCCTGTGTCGTGGCGGCGTCCAGGGTGAACCCCGTGGTGTGGAACGCCGGTTGCCCATCGGCGTCGTCGGCGGTCGGCCGGCGCAGCACGGGGGGTGTGTAGGGCGCGCGGAGGCGCGCGCGGTATTCCTCGGCCTCGGATCCGTGCGGGTGCGGGCGTACGGCGGACCGGGCCACGTGGTCGCGGAAGGTGCTGTCGAGCGGCGGCAGGCCGTGCGGCAGACCTCCATCGAGGCGGTCGTAGGCGGTGAGCAGTTCCCTGGCGAGGAGGGCGGCGCTGTATCCGTCGCCGATGAGGTGGTGCGCGTGGACGAGGAGCACATGCTCACCGGGCGCGACGGTGAGCAGCCGCAGACGCAGCAACGGCCAGGCCCAGGGCTCGAGTCGGCGCCCTGCCTCCTCGGCGATCCGCTGCTCCAGCAGGTCGGGGTGCGCGAGGGTCTCCGTCTCCACGGGCAGGCGCAACGAGTCCGGCAGCTCCTGCTGCACAGGTGGGCGGGCGCCTGCCGGGAAGACGGTGCGCAGCATCGGATGACGGGTCACCAGAACGTCCACGGCGCGCTGGAAGACGTCGTGGCGCAGTGGACCGCTCAGCCGGAACCGGGCCAGCCAGCCGGAGCCCGTCCCCGGGTTGATGGTCTCGGCGAGCAGGAACCCCCGCTGGGAGGGGGTGAGGGGGTACGGACCTGCCGTTTGCGCGGTGGCGGCTTCCGGGGTCGGATCGGGTGTGGAGCCGGTGGAGGCTGTGGCGGCACTGGCAGCGATGGCGGCGGTGTCGAGGGCCGACGCGAGTGCGCTCAGCGTGCGGTGGGTGTAGACGGTTGTCGGCCGTGGGACGGCCGGCAGTTCCTTGCGTAGCCGGGCGAAGAGTTCGAGCACCATGATGGAGTCGCCGCCGAGTTCGAAGAAGTCGTCCTCGCGGCTGACGGCCGGTGCGTCCAGCAGCGTCGACCAGATGCGTGCCAGGGTGTGCTCGGTCGGGGTGGCGGGCGGCGGGGTTTCGGGCCCCGTCCGCGGTGGCTCGGGGGCGCGGTCTCTCCCGCTGTGATCATCGACCTCGCCGGAGGCATCCGCGCCGGGCGTTCCCTCGAGGGCACGAGCCAGCAGGATGCGGTCGATCTTGCCCGTGCCGGTCAGCGGCATCGCCGGGACCGGGCGGATACGTCCGGGCAGCATGTACGGCGGCAGAACCCGGGACAGGAAGGCGCGCACGTCGCGTGCGTCGGGCTCGTCCGAGCCGGGCCGGGGTTCGACGTACGCCACCAGACGTCCGTCGACGAGCAGCACGGCGGCACGGGCGACGTCCGGGTGGGTGAGCAGCGCGGCCTCGACCTCGCCGAGCTCCACGCGGTGGCCGCGGACCTTGACCTGGTCGTCGAGGCGGCCGAGGAACTCCAGTACGCCGTCCGCGGTTCGGCGGACCCGGTCGCCGCTGCGGTACCAGCGGCGACCGCCGCGTTCGACGAAGGCCTCCGCGGTGAGCTGCGGCTCGCCGAGGTAGCCGGGGGTCAGCCCGGTTCCGGCGATGAGCAGTTCACCGGGCTCGTCGGCCGCACAGGGACGTCCGTCCTCGGTGACGACGGCCAGTTCGGTGCCGGCGACCGGCCGGCCGATGGGCAACCGACGTACGCCGTCGGCCGGTCGGGTGTCGATGATGTGGCAGGTGGCGTTGATGGTGGCCTCGGTGGGCCCGTACAGGTTGGAGACCCTGTGCTCCGGTCCCCCGCAGGCGTCGAGCAGGTCGAACCAGCGGCGTACGTGTGCGGCGGGCAGCGCCTCGCCGCCGACGTGGACCCAGCGCAGCGCCGACAGGTCCGGGGGTGTTCCGTCCTGTCGTGCCCGGGTCTCTGCGGCGGTCAGCAGCCGCTCCCACAAGGTCGGCACCGAACTCCACACCGTGATCCGGTCGTTGACGATCCGGTCCAGGAGCGCGTCGGGGTCGCGCAGAAGGTCCCGGGTGAGGGTGTGGATCGTGGCGCCCGCCAGCAGCGGCGCCAGCAACTGGCGTACGGAGGCGTCGAAACAGACGGACGCCGTCTGTACGAGGTGGTCCCCGGGGCGGGAACCGAAGGTGGCCAGTGACCAGTCGAGGTAGTTGAGCATGGACCGGTGGGTGATCGGGACCGCCTTGGGGCGGCCCGTGGAACCCGAAGTGAAGATCACGTAGGCGATGGTGTCCGGGTCGGCCGGCGGCCGCTCGGCCTGGGGCGGGGTCGTCTCGGACGGGGTCGCCTCGGGCGAGGTCGCCTCGGGCGAGGTCGCCTCGGGCGTGTCATCGGCTGCGACCGGCGTGATGCCGTCCAGCGCCGCGACGGCCTCGCGCGTCGCCGCGTGGCAGACCACCACGCCGACCCCGGTGCGTTCCACCTGGTCACGCAGCCGGGCCACGGGATGGGTCGCGTCCAGGGGCACCCAGCCGGCGCCCGCACGAAGGATGCCCACCACGCCGAGGACGGTGTCCACACCCGGTTCGGTGAGCAGGCCGACCAGGTCGCCGGGGCGTACGCCGTTCGCGCGCAGCCGGGCCGCGAGAGCGCCGGAGGCGGCGTCGAGTGCGGCGTAGGTGAGCTTGGTGCGGCCGGTGTCCACCGCGACGGCTCCCGGTGTCGCGTGGAACCGGGCACACAGGCGGTCGGCGACACCCGCGCGGCTCTCGCGCCCGTCGGCATGGGTGGACTGCCCAGCCACGGCGTGCAGTTCTGCCACGTACTCCGCGGCGAGCCGCTCGACGGTCTCGGGGCGGAAGAGGTGGGCGGGGTGGTTCCAGGAGAAGCGGAGGGTCGCGTCCGATTCCCAGCACAGCAGTCCGAGCCGGGTCGCGGCGGAGGCGGTGGCCGCCGCGGTCGGGGTCACCCTGACCGGCCAGTCGCGGCCATGGCTCACGGGGAAGCGGGCGAAGCTGAACCCGGCCGGGGCGACCGTGCGCGGGCCGGGGCCGGTGGCGGGCAGCAGCGCGGCGATGTCGGGGCTGCCGAGGGTGGCGTGGGACTCCGCCTCCTGCCAGATCCGCTGGAGCCGCCCGGCGAGTACGGTCACGGGCTCGGCCGGGTCGACGGTGGCGAACACCGGCAGGGTGTCGGCGAGCGGCCCCACGAGGCGGTCGATGCCGGGCAGGGGCGCCTCGCGACGGGCACGCGCCACGTTCACGGCGACGGCTCGCTGTCCGCTCCAGCGGGCCAGGCAACGGCCGTACACCGCGAGCAGCAGATGGAAGAGGGTGACTTGGTGCCTGGCGGCCACCTCGCGCAGCGCCGCCGTGAGCGAGGCGTCGATGCCGGTCTGGTGGTGGGTGAGCGGCGGGGCGGGGAGCGCGCCCGGGTCGCCGTCGTACGGCAGTGCCTCCGCCGTGGCAGCCGTGGTGTGCTCGGCTATGCGGTCACGCCAGTACTGCTGGTCCCGGGCGAAGGCCGGTGACTGGCGGTCCGCGGTGACGAGGGCGGCGTAGTCGGCGAACTCTGCGCCCGGGAAGGGGAGTTCGGAGGGGCTGCGGTCCTCGGTGAGCGTGGCGTAGAGCGACCAGAGCTCCTCGCACAGGACCTTGAGGCTGAAGCCGTCCGCAGCGCCGTGGTGGACGGCCAGCAGGAGGTGGGCGAGGTGTGCGTCCAGGTGGTCCCGGACCAGGACCGCGCGCACCGGATCCTCGGTGGTCAGGTCGAACGGGCGGTTGTACAGCCGTTGTTCGAGGGCGGGCAGCGGCAGCGCGGTGTCGGCCGGCCCGTGCACCTCGTACCAGCGCGGGGCCCGGTCGGCGGGGTCGGCCGGCACCGTGTACTGACGTGGCGGCGTGCCGTCCGTGGTGATGCGCAGACGCAGCATGGGGTGGCGGGCGGCGAGGTGGGCCAGCGCGCGGCCGAGGAGGTCGGGGTCGAGGGGGCCGCGGATGGTCTGGCGTATGTAGCCGTAGGCGGTGACGCCCTCGTACAGCGCCTCCGTGGTGAGGAAGGCGAGTTGGAGCGGAGTGAGAGGGCGAGGAGTGAGGAGGCGCGGGGTGTCCTCCTGGGCACTGCCGCGGGTCGCGGCGGCGGGGGCTTCGGGGGCGGTCGGGGCGGTCGGCCTCTGTCCGCTGAGGTAGGTGGTCAGTTCGCCGACCGTGCGGTACTCGAAGAGCAGCGTGGCGGGCAGGGGCAGCCCTAGTTCCGTCTCCAGGCGGCGCGCGAGGTCGACGGCGGTCAGCGAGTCGAGGCCGAGGCCGAGGAACTGCTCGTCGTCGCCGATGTCCTCGGGGGCGCGGTGCAGCGACTCGGCCAGCAGGCGGCGTATCAGGCCGGTGATGCGGACCGGGTCGGTCACGGCGCCGAACTGGTCACCATCACCGCGACCGCCACCGCCCGGCAGCGTGCGGGCCGTGGGAGGCGTGCCGGCGTGCGGGGCGTCCGGGCGGTCCGGAGCCACGGCGGTCTGCGCGGGCGCGGGCCCCTCGGCCCGGCAGGTCGACGAGGACGTCACCAAGAGGTGAGGGGCATCGGTGGCCACGGCCGTCCGCAACGCCGCGACCGCCGTCCGCGTGGTCATGGGGCCTAGTCCGCGGGCGCGCAGCCGCCGATGCTGAGCAGGTGACCCGGCGGCCAGTCCCGCATCGGTGACGGGCCCGAACCCGATCGACTGCCAGGGCCGGCCCACCGCACGCTCGGCGGCGGCGAAGGCGTCCAGGAAGGCGTTGGCCGCCGCATAGTCGCCGAGCGCGCCCGCCAGGCCGGGCAGCACGGAGGAGATGGAGGAGAAGGCGACGCATACGGCCGGTTCCTGGCCGTGCCGGCGCAGCGCCTCGGCGAGCAGCATCGTGCCGCGCACCTTCGCGGCGAGCACCAGCTCGATCTCCGCGTCGGTCTTGGAGCGGAGGGTGCCGGGCCGGACCGTACCGGCGGCGTGGAACACCCCGTCCAGTAGGGGCAGTTCGGCGAAGAGGGCGTGGACGGCGGCTTCGTCGGACACGTCGGCCGCGTGGTACCGGGCACGGGCGCCCTGGGCGCGGAGATCGGTGAGCAGGGCATCGGGCGCGGTCTCGGAGCGTCCTGTCAGGATCAGTTCGCACGCGCCGCGTCCCGCCAGGTCCCGCGCGAGTGCGGAACCGAGCCCGCCGGCTCCCCCGGTGATCAGGTAGGTGCCGTCCGGCGGCAGGGCCCTGAGCGCCGCGGGGACGTCCGTCGTGTCGGCCGGTGCGCGGGATGGCGTACGGCTGAGCCTGCGGCCGGCGCGCCAGGCGACCGCGCCCTCCGCGTCCCGCTCCTGGGCCGAGTACAGCTCCCGTTCCAGGGCGTCGACCCGGGTGTCGAGCGTGTCGAGGGAGGACAGGTCCACGCCGCGTGCGGCGAGACCTGGGTGCTCTTCGGGGAAGGCCAGGGCGAAACCGTGCAGCAGTGCCCGCGCCGGGCACGCCTGTTCCGTCGAGGTGCCGGTGACGTACGCGTCTTCGGTGACCACCAGCAGGCGGGTGGAGTCGGCGGTGAGCAGGTCGAGGACGCGGCGCAGCGCGGAAACGGAGCCGCTCGGGCCGGCGTCCACGGCCTGGCGGCTTCCGTCTCCAGCGCCCTCCACCCCTGCCAGCCACACCACGGTGTCCGCCGGTGCCGTGCCCGGCTCGTGGGGGCCGTCCTCCCCCAGCACCGTCACTCCACGGCCGGTGAGCCGCTCTACCAACACCCGACCGAGGGGCTGGTCGGCGCCGACCAGCCGTACCACGCGCGGCCCCGCCGCAGGCGTGAGCGGTGCGTCCCGCCAGTCGAGGCGCCGTACCGCAGGCGCGGCATCGGGCTCGCGGGGCCAATAGCGGGCGCGCTGGAACGGATACGTCGGTACGGGCGCCCTCGCACGCCCGCCGGCCCGAGCCTGCCGGCCCAACGCTGCGGCGCCCGGAGCCGCCCGGTCCGGCGCCGTCGCGTCAAGCGTGGCCCGGTCCAGCGCCGTTCCGCGCATCCACAGTCGTCCCGCCGCCTCCAGCAGCGCCCGCGCCCCGGACGTGTCCTCGTCACGGCCCACGGTCGAGGCGACCCCAGTGGTCAACACCGCCACATCCGAGGCGCCATGCGCACCGGCGACCGCGCGGACCGCCCCGCCCAGGGTGTTCCCCGGGCCGAGCTCGACGAAGGTGTCGTATCCCTCTTCCAGCAGCCTGGCCACAGCCGCCCCGAACCGCACCGGCTCGACGGCATGCCCCTGCCAGTAGGCGGGCGTGAGGCGGGGCCGCCACTCGCCGGTGACCGTGCTCAGCATCGGTACGGACGCCGGTTTGACCGTCAGCGCCTTCGCGGCCTCCCGCAGCGGATCGAGGACCGGCTCCAGCAGCGGCGAGTGGAAGGCATGGGAGACACGGAGCCTGCGCGCGACCACGCCACGTCCCGTCAGCTCGGCGAGGGCTCGCTCGACAGCCTCCTCGGCACCCGAAATCACCACCTGCTCGGGCCCGTTGACGGCGGCCACGCTCAGCGATCCGCCCGACGCGCAGACGAGCCCGGCGACCGTGTCCTCGTCGCCCCTGACGGCGGCCATGGCTCCGGGGAGGGCGAGTTCGCCCACCAGGCGTCCGCGCTCCACGGCGAACCCGACCGCCTCGGCGAGGCTCAGCGCACCGGCAGCGCACGCGGCCGCGATCTCGCCCACGCTGTGTCCGGCGACCGCGTCCGCGGGCAGACCCCATGCCGCCAGCTGGCGGGCCAGACCCACACCGAACACGACGAGCAGCGGCTGGGCCACCTCCGTCCTGGCCAACTCCTCCGGATCCGTCCGGGGATCGAGGCACCACTCGGCCAGCGAGCGCCCGAGGACGGGCCCCGTCAGCGAGGAGGCCTCGTCCAGGACCTCCCGGAACACCGGGGCCGACCGGTACAGGGCGCGCCCTTGGCCGGGCCGCTGTGCTCCCTGGCCCGGCAGCAGGAACACCGTCCGCGGCCGGGAGGACCGGGCGACTGTGAAGTCCGCCGCGCGGGCGGCCTCGAGTCGGTCCGCGAGATCACGGTCGGCGACCAGGGCGAGGCGATGGGGACCATCGTCGCGCGCGGTGTTGACCGTGGCGCAGATGTCGGCCTCGTGCAGATCCGGGTGTGCCCGCACGTACGCGGCCAGGTCGGCGGCGGCTGCCCGCAGCGCGTCGGTGCTGCGGGCCGACAGCGTGAGCAGGTGCGGGCCATCCGCGCCGGGATGAGCGGGCGTCGTCCGTGCGGGGGCCTCCTCCAGGACGGCGTGCGCGTTGGTGCCGCCGAAGCCGAAGGCGTTGACCCCGGCGATCAGGGGCCCGGGGGCCCGCCATTCCCGCTGTTCGGTGACGAGTTCGAAGCCGGGGGCGACGTGTTGCAGGTACGGCGCGGGCGGCGTGGTGTTCGGGGCGGGCGGGACCTGGCGGTGCTGGAGCGCCAGGACCGTCTTGACCAGGCCGGGCATGCCGGCGGCGTTGAGCAGGTGTCCGATGTTCGCCTTGACCGAGCCGAGCAGGCGCGGGAGCCCGTCCGTGCGGGGCGGGAAGACGTGCCCGAGTGACTGCGCCTCGACGGGGTCGCCGACCGGGGTGCCGGTTCCGTGCGCCTCGACGTACGACACCGCCTCGGGGTCGATGCCGCACGCGCCGTATGCCTGGGTGATGACCTCACGCTGGGTGCGCGGGTTGGGGGCGAGCAGGCTGAGGGACCGGCCGTCGTTGTTGACGGCCGTGCCGCGCACCAGGGCGAGTACCGGGTCACCGTCGTGCAGCGCGTCGTCCAGGCGGGCGAGGACGAGGGCCGCTCCGCCCTCCCCGGGCACGACTCCGTCGGCGGCGGCAGCGAAGGGGCGGCTGCCGCCCGTGGGGGACAGCGCGCCCGCGCCGGCGAGGAGTCGGTGGCCGGTCGGGGTGAGGGCGAGCTGGACGCCGCCGACCACGGCGACATCGCACTCGCCGCTGAGGAGGCTGCGCCGCGCCAGGTGGAGCGCCACGAGCGCGGAGGAGCAGGCCGTGTCCACCGCGAGGGCGGGGCCGTCGAGGTCGAGTGCCTGGGAGAGGCGGGCGGCGATGAGGTTGGGCAGGTTGCCGGTGAGAGCGCCGGGGTGGGCGGCCAGATCGCCGTCCGTGGCGGCGGCCAGGATCTCGCGGTATCCGCTGTCACCGACGGCGGCGAACACTCCGATCCTGCGGCCGGTCCGTCGCGGCCCCGCGTAACCGGAGCGCTCCAGGGCTTCGTGGGCCAGCTCCAGGAAGATCCGGGCCTGTGGGTCGGTGGCGCGGGCCTCGTCGTCGTCCAGGCCGAAGCAGGCGGCGTCGAATTCGGCGGGTTCGGGGAGGAAGGACCCGAAGAGGCCGGGGACGCCCGCGGCGCTCCGCAAGCTCCCCGAGTCCCGCGACCCCTGCCGGCCTTCCGAGCCCTGCGAGCCCTGCCGGCCCTCCCAGCGGCCCTCGGGCACGGCGGTCACCGTGTCACGGCCGGACACGAGCAACTCCCAGAAGGCCTCCGGCGTTTTTGCACCCGGGAACCGGCAGGCCATTGCGAGCACCGCCACCGGCCCCCGTTTCCCCGCCTCCTCGGCGGGCGACAGCGGCGCGCGGCGCCCGGTATCCGCGCCCGACCCGGAGCCGGCAGCTGACCCTCCATCAACTCCCGTGTCAGTGTCGGAGCCGGTCAGCAGAGCCAGCACATGCCCGGCCAGCGCGGCCACGGTGTCGTGGTCGCGCAACACGCGCGGCTCCACGGTGACGGAGAAGGCGTCCTCGATGCCCGCGAGCACCGCCATCGCCTTCAGCGAGGAGCCCCCGAGGGCGAAGAACGGGACGTCCCGGTCGATGCCCGTCGGCGCGAGGTCCAGCGTCCGTGCCCAGATCCCCCGGACCACGTCCTCGACGTCACGCCGCGAACGTGGCACAGGCCCCTGTGGACCGCGCTCTTCCTGCCGGGCGGGCGAGCGCGAGCCCTCGGCCCGCGCGGCCGACAACCGCTGCTCGACCGCCGTATAGGCGCCGGCCTCGAACCGCGCGCGCATCAGAGCGCGCCGCAGCTTGCCGCTCGTCGTCCGGGGAAAAGCGCCGGGCGGCAGGGGCAACACCCGTACGTCGTCGTGGCCCAGCGCCTCCCGGACCCGGGCCGCCGCCGCGTCGAGCACCGGAAGGGCCGCTGCCGGGGCGGGCCGCGCCCACTGCACGAACACCACCACCCGATCGCCCCCGGTGCCGGGATCGGTGGAGCCGATCGCCGCCACCGTTGCGCCGGGCAGTCCCGGGGTGGCGGCGACGGTCTCTTCGAGGTCGGGTGCGTGGAAGGTGCGGCCGCCGACGAAGACGACGTCCTTGTGCCGCCCGGTGACGCAGAGCCGGCCCTCGCTCAGGAAGCCGAGGTCGCCGGTGCGCAGCCAACCACCGCGGAACGCGGCCGCGCCCGCCTCGGGGGCGCGGTGGTAGCCGCGGGCGACCTGCGGACCACGTACCTCGATGTGACCGACACGCCGGTCGCCGAGCGGTGTGCCGGAATCGTCGGTGACACGGATCTCGCAGTCCGGGACGGGACGGCCCAGGTCCATCAACTCGACTGCTTCCGGGCCGGGTTCCACGGGAACGGCCCGGCCACGGCTGAGTGCCTTCCGGTCCAGCCGCAGGGGCTCGGCGGTCTCCCCGAGCGGCGGCACGGTCACGGCGAGTGTGGCCTCGGCCAGCCCGTACACGGGAAGCATCGCCCTGGCGTCCAGCCCCGCCGCACCCGCCCGGGCGGTGAACTCCCGCCACACGCGCGGTGCGATCGGCTCGGCTCCCACGAGCATCAGTCGTACGGAGGTCAGGTCCAGGTGGGCCCAGGTGCTGTCCGGCACCCGCTGCGTCGCCAGCGCCAGCGCGAAGTTCGCCGCCGACAGCAGGGTCGCCCGGTGCCGCGCCACCGCCTCCAGCCAGCGGGTGGGCCGCTTGGCGAAGGTCAGCGGTTCCAGGCGCACCTGCTTCAGGCCTGCCGCCATGGGGACGAGGTGGGTGCCTATCAGGCCCATGTCGTGGAAGTACGGCATCCAGGTCGCCACCACGTCGTCCGACGTGATCGCCATGGCGGCGCGGATCTGCCGGAGGTTGGCGAGCACGGCCTCGTGGGTGAGTTCGACGCCCTTCGGGGTGCCGGTGCTGCCGGAGGAGAACTGGAGGAACGCCAGGTCCTGCGGGGCGCGGCGGGTCAGCGAGCGAAGCGGGCGGGCCTCGCGCAGCGCATCCAGCCGCAGGACGCGCGCGGGGCCCGGGATCTCGGCGAGCAGGGCTTCGGTGGCGGCGTCGACCACGACGGCAGGCCTGTCGAGGAACTCCCACACCGGTCCCAGCCGGCGGGCCTCCGGGGCGAGCGGCACGGGCACGAGCCCCGCCGCCAGCGCTCCCCAGAACATCGGCTGGAAGTCCTCACCGAGATCGGCGACCAGGGGAACGGGGGTGCCGGGCTCCAGTCCCGCCGCGCGCAGGCCCCCGGCCACGCGCAGTGCGTCGTCGTGGAGCTCGGCGAAGGTGACGGTGCGTTCGCTGCCGTCTCCACGGACATGGACGACGACCTGGCCGGGGGTCTCCTCGGCGGCACGCAGCAGTACGTCGAGGAGCGTGACGGCGGTAGGGCGCCCGGGAGTCGACATGCGTTTCCTTCCTCATCGCACGGGGTCAGCGCCCGCGGACGCGCCGTGCCGTGCCGGAGTCCGGTACCGGGCAGGAGCGTTGTCGATCATTCACCTGTACGACGACGACTTTCGTCAAACCGTCCACGCGTGCGACCGAGCGTGTCGGCCAGGTCGGCCACATGTGCCGAGCCCGGTCCCAGCGTGAGCATGCCGCTGCCGACGCCGACCAGTTCGTGCGCCGCCGGAGTGAGGGCGGTGTGGGCGCGTGCCATGGTGGGCCGGTTGCCGAGGGTCAGTGCCGCATGTGGGAGGTGATGCACGGCGTCACCGCCGCCGTGGGATGCCACCTCTACCTGATGGCGCAGCCGCCCGGCCTGCCCGAGCGGCTGATCAGCACCGCCCCGGACGCCTTCTTCGGCCACTTTCTCGACATCTGGACGACCGACCCGAGGGCCGTACCGGCCGAGGTCCGCGCCGCCTACCTGGCGGCCTGCCGTGCGGCGGTGCGCCCTCGATCGTCGCCGACTACCGGGCCTTGGCCGGCGTCGACATCGAGCACGACCGGGCCGACCGGGCTGCCGGAACCCGGCTGCGGATGCCGGTCGGCGTGCTCCAGCAGGACTCGGGCTCAGCCCTCGGCTTCGACGCCGCCGTGCTGTGGCGTGCCTGGGCGCCCGACCTGCGGCACACCACGGTCACGTGCGGCCACTTCATGGCCGAGGAGGCGCCCGACGACATCGCCGAAGCGCTACGGGACCTGCTCGCCCGCTGACGCGGTGAGCTCACCTGCGGCTGCTACCAGCGCCCCGGTTCGGTCCCGGTGATCGGCTCCGAAGGTTTGCCGTCCACACCGACCGGCACGTCACCGGTGAGCATGACCCGGTGCATGGTGCGGGGGAAGTCGAGGTGGACGTTGTCGCTCGGGGCGAGGTGGATGGTGGCCCGGTTGTCCCAGAAGGCCACGCTGCCGGGTTCCCAGCGGAAGCGGACCGTGTACTCGGGCCGTACCGCCTGTTCCAGCAGCATGTCGAGGATCGCCCGGCTCTCGGCACGCGAGAGGTCGGTGATCTGCTCGACGTAGTAGCCGTTGACGTACAGCACCCGCTCCCCCGTCTCCGGGTGGACGCGCACCAGCGGATGCAGCGAGGCCACCTGATGGTCCAGCAGATGGCGGACGTAGGCGTCGTCGCCGGGCCGCGGCTGGTAGCCGACGCCGAGGCGGTGCTCGACGCGGAGGCCGTCCACGAACTCCCTGACCGGGCCGGAGAGTCCGGCGTACGCGGCTGCGAGGTTCGACCAGGTCGTGTCGCCGCCGTACGGCGGTACGGTCTCGGCGCGCAGGATCGTCGCCGCGGGCGGGTCGATGCGGGCGCCGTGGTCGCAGTGCCAGCCGCGCAGCAGGGTGTGGCGGCGGCGTTGCAGCCACTCGTCGTGCTCCATGCCGAACTTCCCGCCCAGCTCCAGGCGGTCGGCGGTCGTCTCGACCTCGGGGAAGTCGGCCGGCGAGGCACTCCCCCGCTTGCGCAGGACGACCGGTTCGCCGAAGCGGCTCGCGAACGCCACATGTCCGCAGTGGTCCAGCCGCTGCCCGCGGAAGAACACCACCTTCCAGCGCAGCACCGCCGCCCGGATCGCGGCGACCACGGCGTCGTCGAGCTCTCCGGCCAGGTCGACGCCCGCGATCTCCGCCCCGATGTGTCCGGCGACCGGTTTCACCTCGATCCCCGCGACCTGCTCCGTCCCGTCCGCTGTGGCCCTGTCCGTCGTCATGCCCGCTCCGTCGGTCGTCCGTCCGCACCGGCTCCGGTCCGAGCCGGTTCCCCGAAGATCGTGACAGTGTTTGGCGGCGCGGGCGACAGGGCCCATCTCCCAGCCCGTCACCAAGCCGATCGCGGGCCCTTCACCTCGCCGTCCGTCTCGCCGTTCGCGCGCCCGTCGCCTACGCGGCTCGCACGTCGACGCCCGCCAGGACCAGGTCCGCCACCTCGTTCGCCGAGCGCCCTCCCGTGTCGATCCGCACCAGGCCGTGCCGGTCGACGGCTTGCGCCATCAGTTCCTGGTAGCGCTCGGTGCGGGCGAGGAACTTGTCCACCAAGTACCGCTCCTGATCGGCCAGTTCGTCGTAGCGGGCCGATGCCCGAATCCGCTCGCGCAGGGCCGTGTCGTCCGCCGTGAGCCATACGGCCCGTGCGTGCGGCACGGTCAGCCGGGCCACGCGAGCGGGCCAGAGCGCGGAGCCCTCCAGGACCAGGCCCGGTCCGCGCCCGGTCGCGTGGTCGGTGATCAGTTCCTCGATGCGCGGCCACAGGCGTGCGTAGTGGTCGAGCACCGAGCGGATCAGCTCGTCGACGTCGAGGGTGGCGTAGTGCTCGGCGACATGCGGCGGCGGCACCCACTCCGGCGTCCGCCAGGGCCGCCCCGGATGACGGGCCAGCAGGTCCGTCGAGCGGCAGTCGAACCCGAGCCGCTGCGCGGCGGCCCGGGCCACGGTCGACTTGCCGGTGTGGGACGTTCCCCCGATGAGCACCACGCGCACGTCCTGCATGCCGGCGACCCTACTCAACGCACCGTGAACTCCCGTATCACCGTGTTCCGGAACACCGCCGTGCCGTCGATCGTGAACAGCGCGAGGCCCGTGTCGGCCGGGTCCGGGAAGACCTCGGTCGAGTGCACGTACCGGCCGTCGTCCACGAACATCTCGATGGACGTACGGTCGATCAGGATGCGCAGCCGCACCGTACCCGCGGACGCGTCGAAGGGGCTCCGGCTCTCCTGCCACCGGCCGGTGCTGTCGGGGCTCACGGTGTATCCGCGGTTGACGAAGGCGTAGTCGCGGTAGATCCCGGCGTCGATGTGACGTCCACCGTCGGAGGAGCGCCGCAACTGGAGCCCCGCGCCGGCCAGTTGGTCCCAGGTGAGGTCGGTGGACACCTCGTACGCGGTGCCCGTGTAGTCGAGGAGGAGGGTTCCGTCGACCTCCAGGTCGCCGAGGTCGACCGTGCGGGAGACATGGGCGTCGAGACCGGCGGCCGGCTGGGAGGCGAGATAGTACGTGCCGTCCACCGCCCGCTTCAGCGTGACCTCGCGGACGATGGAGTCGGTGCCGTTGAAGCCGTCGCACTCCATGGTGGGCGTGGTGTTGGCGTAGTCCCAGTGGTTCATCCAGCCGATCGCGTACCGTGCCGCCGGATCGAGCGTGCCGCCGCCATCCCGCTTCTCGAAAGTGACGGCCGCGTACCAGTCCCAGCCGTGGTCGAGCCACTGCGGGTCGCTCCGGTCGGGCGTGAACGTGGTGCCGTCGAAGGACCCCGTCCAGTAGGCGAATGTGCTCGGCAGCCCGGATCCCTTCCCGTTGGCGCTCACACCCAGCACCCACTTCCAGGTGCCGTCAGCCGCCCGGATGCGGAACAGGTCCGGGCACTCCAGCACGCCGATGCCGCCCTTGATGAAGCCGCTGACGTACGTCCACGACTTGAGGTCGGCGGAGTGGTAGAAGCCCACTTTGTCGTTCTCGGCGAGGGTCATCACCCAGCGCCCGCGCTCCTCGTCGCGGATGACCTTGGGGTCGCGGAAGTCCCGGACGCCGGGGTTGGGCAGGACGGGGTCGGTGCCGTGGTTGGTGAACGTACGGCCGCCGTCGGTCGAGTAGTACAGGTACTGCGCCTGGGTGGCATCGTCGGGTGCCATGGTGGCGAGGACGATCACCGCGCCCGCGCCGAAGCCCGCCGTGTTGTCGGTGTCGATCACCGCCGAGCCGGACCAGACGTCGCCGTTGGGTGTGGTGTCCTTCGGCACGGCGATCCCGCGGTCGGTGAAGGAGACCAGGTCGGTGCTGGTCGCCAGGCGCCAGGCCGTGCCGGCGGTCGTGCCGCCCGCCGAGTAGTCGGGGTTGTAGAGGTAGTAGTAGTGATACTCGCCGTCGATCCACACCGGCCGTTGCGGGTCGTTCATCCACTGGTCGGGGACCGTGAAGTGGTACTCGGCGCGGTAGCTGCCGGTGCAGGCGGCGGCCGTCGTGGACGCGGCCCGCGCTGACGCCGCCGACGCGGATCTCGAACCGGCGGGAAGTAACGCGCCGGCCGCGCCCACGGCCGAGGCGACGAACAACGACCTTCTGGATATTCCGGATGTGCCGGATATGCCACGCACAGTGCGGCTCCTTTCCCTGACAGCTTCGTCAGGACTGCGGCTCATGGAGATCCGAACCGGATCGGAACTGGCCCGCCGGAACCGGAGTCGTTCAATCCCGGACCGGTCGGCCTGGATCGGAACTGTGAGGCCTAACTCGTTAAAGGTCAAGCCGTTCACGACTCTTGACAGGGTCGCGATGGCCTTCAGATCATCTGGGCATCAGATTCTGGCTAACACGAGTTAGGCCCGTTCAGATGACCGACTCGCACCTCCCCCGCCGCACCCTGCTGCGGTACGGCGCCTACGGCGCGGGAGCCGCCGCGCTGGCCGGTACCGCCGCCAGCTGGGACCGGCTCACCGGAGCCGACATACCCGGCCGCGACGACGGCTCGCTCGTCGTCGCCACGCTCGGCCCCGCCTACGGCCCGGAGGCCATCCGCACGCTCACCGAGGGCTTCAAGCAGGTCCATCCCGACATCAAGCTCCGCATCAATGCCGTGCAGGCCGTCGACTGGTCGGACTTCTTCGCGAAGATCCTCACCCAGATCGCGGCGGGCACCGCTCCCGACCTCGTGTACGTCGCCACCGAGGGCGTCCAGCTGTTCGCGCAGCGCCTCGGGGTCCCGCTCGACGACTGGGTGAAGCGGGACGCCGAGGAGCTGCGCGAGTACTTCGCCGACGTCCATCCCTCGCTGGTGGAGTCGATGATGTACGAGGGGAGCCTCTACCAGCTGCCGGTCGAGTTCAACGCGGCCGACATGTACCTCAACAACCAGGTGCTGAAGCGGGCGGGCGCGGACTTCCCGGCGGCCGACTGGAGCCGCGACGACTTCACCGCGCTGCTGCGGGACATGAAGAAGTCCAGCGGCTCCCAGTTCACGCCGTACTTCTGGACCAACCGCCTGTGGGGCGGCGTGGTGCCGTGGCTGTTCGCCAACGACACCAACCTGCTCGCCGAGTCCAAGGCACCGGGCGGAGCCTGGCTGTGGGACTCCTTCTATCCGGCCGCCCAGCGGCAGGGGCGCGGGGGCGGCTTCCGGTGGACGACGCCGCAGGCCACCGACGCGCGTGTGGAGGAGGCGTACGACTATCTCGCCTCCCTCGTCCAGGAGGGCCTGTGCAGCCGGCCCGAGGGCGGCAACGGCCAGAACCTCATCGGTGTGTTCTCCAACGGCCGGGTCGGCGTCACTCCCGCGGGCGGCTTCTGGGCGGGCGGTCTGCATCTGGCCGGAATGAAGGCGGACTCCTTCGACGTGCAGTACTTCCCGCGCTGGCGCACCCAGCGCATGCAGTACGGCGCCGCCGGCTACGCGCTGCTGCGCACCTCGAAGCGGCAGGAGGAGGCCTGGGAGTTCATCAAGTACGCCGCCCGCCGCGACACCCTGATGCGACTGTTCGAGACCAACCAGACCACCCCGGCGCGCCGCTCCATGCTGACCGCCGACCGTTACCGGGAGACCGGCCCGGGCCGCTGGCAGGTCTTCTACGACACCCTCGACAAGTTCCCCGACACCGGGCCGATCCCCGCGCCGCCGCAGGTCGCCGAGGTCGAGCAGGTGCTGCTCAAGCACACCGGTACCGCCCTGTCCTCGCGGCGCTCGGTGGCCCCCGCGTTGCGCCGGATGCAGAGCGACCTGGAGAAGGCCATGGAGCGTGACGTATGACGAACACCCAGATACCGGCCGTACGACCGAAGCAGCCGGCCGCGCCACCGGCCCCGGCACCCCGTTCCTCCGCCCGCGACCGTGGCACCCGGCTGCTGGCCACGCTGTTCCTGGCGCCCACGATCGTCGGCATCGTCGTCTTCACGGTCGTGCCGATCGCCGGCTCGGTGGTGCTGAGCCTCTTCCACTGGAACGTGATCGACGATCCGCGCTTCGCCGGGGCCGCCAACTACCGTGAGGTCTTCACCGATTCGACGGTGCTGGTGTCCTTCGGCAACACGCTGGTGTTCATGGTGTTCGCCGTCGCGCTGCAACTGCTGATCGCCCTGGTGCTGGCGCTGGCGGTGAACGGGCGGATGCCGGTGTGGCTGCGCTCGGTGTTCCGGTCGGCGTTCTTCTTCCCGCTGGTGCTGTCCGCCGCGTCGATCTCGGTGGTGATGAAGTACCTGTTCAACCAGGACTTCGGGGTCGTGAACTGGCTGCTCGGGCTGGTCGGGGTCGCGCCGGTGCCGTGGCTGACGTCCGAGAACGCGGCGATGGCCACGGTGGTCCTGGTCTACGTGTGGCAGCAGTTCGGGTTCTCGTTCCTGCTGTTCGTCGGCGGTCTGAACAACATCCCCAAGGAGGTGCACGAGGCCGCCTCCCTCGACGGCGCGACCGGCCTGCGCAAGCACATCGGCATCACGCTGCCCCTGCTGTCGCCCACACTGCTGGTGGCGTCGGTGGTCGGCATCATCAACGCGCTCCAGGTCTTCGAGCAGCCGTACGTCCTCACCAACGGCGGGCCCGGTGACGCCACCCGGACCGTGGTGATGGTCATCTACGAGAGCGCCTTCGAGCAGCTGCGCTTCGGTGAGGCCTCGGCGGTGGGTGTGCTGCTGTTCGTGCTGATCATGGCGGTGACCGCCCTCCAGTTCCGGCTCAGCCGGCGTTTCGTCCACTACCAGTGAGCCGGGTGAGTCCCTTGAGCCAAGCAACCCTGTCCCTGAGCCGCACCCGGCACTCCCTCGCGCCGTGGGCCCGGATCGCCGCGCTGGCCGTGTGCGCGCTGCTGACCCTGGGCCCGGTCATCTGGACCGTCTCCACGTCGCTGCGCACCCCCGCCGAGGCCTTCGACCTGCCGCCGAAACTCATCCCGACGGATCCGTCCACGGAGGCGTACAGCGGGGTCTTCGACCAGATCGACGTCTGGCTGCTCGCCCTGAACTCGACGCTGGTGACCGCGCTGATCGCGGTGGGCCAGATGATCACGGCGGGGCTTGCGGGGTACGCCTTCGCACGCCTGGAGTTCCGGTTCAAGAAGCCGCTGTTCGGGCTGGTGCTGGCGACGATGATGGTGCCGTTGCAGGTCACCATCGTGCCGGTGTTCCTGGTGCTGAAGTCGATGGGCCTGACCGACACCCTGCTCGCCCTGATCATCCCGGCCTTCCCGACCGCCTTCGGGACCTTCCTGATGCGCCAGTACTTCCTGGGCATGCCGAAGGACCTCGGTGAGGCGGCGATGCTGGACGGCTGCGGGCCCTGGCGGATCTTCCGCTCCGTGTACGCGCCGCTGGCCGCGCCCGGTCTGGCGATCGTGGGCGTACTGGCCTTCAACTACCACTGGAACGAGTTCTTCCGCCCGCTGATCCTCGAGACCTCCGGGCAAAACTACACGCTCCCGCTGGGCCTGGTCTCCCTCCAGGGCAACCTGGGTACCGGCTCCATCTCGGTGGTGCTCGCCGGTGTCGTCCTCTCCATGATCCCCGCCGTCGCCGTGTTCGTCGTCGGTCAGCGCCCTCTCCGCGAGGGCATCACGTCCGCAGGAGTCAACCGTTGAGCCTCACCGCTCAGTCCACGGACCCCAGCGCCCCGCGCTTCCGGGTCCGGCCCCCCGCCAACTGGATCAACGACCCGAACGGGCCCTTCCGTTGGCGGGACCGGTACCACCTCTTCTACCAGCACAACCCCGACGCCCCGGTGCACGCGAACGTCCACTGGGGGCATGTCTCCAGCCACGACCTCGTGCACTGGGAGCACCATCCGATCGCGCTCGCCCCGACGCCCGGCGGCCCGGACGAGGCGGGCTGCTGGTCGGGCTGCGTGGTCGACGACGACGGCGTGCCGACGGCCGTGTACACGGGCGTCGACCGGCATCACACCGGGCTCGGCTCCATCTGCCTGGCGCGGGCACTGGTGCCGGAGGACGAGACGCTGACCGACTTCAGGCCGCTGCCCACGCCCGTCGTGACCGGCCCGCCGGCCGGCCTGGACGTGGTGATGTTCCGCGACCCGTTCGTGTTCAGGAGCGGTGGCCGACGGTGGGCACTGGTCGGCGCGGGACACGCCGACGGGACCGCGTCGGTGCTGCTGTACGACTGTGACGACCTGGCCGACTGGCGGTTCGCCGGGGTGCTGCTCGACGGCAACGACCCGGTCGCGAGGGACGCGTTCGGTGACAAGGCGGTCGGCTGGGAGTGCCCGCAGCTGTACGCGACCACGGGCGGGGACTGGGTGCTGGTGGTGTCGCTGTGGGACGGCGAGCCGTGCTCCACCGGCTATCTGACGGGCCGTCTCCAGCCGTACGGCGACGACGAGTTGCGCTTCGAAGCCCGTACCGGCGGGCGGCTCGACCACGGGCGGGACTTCTACGCACCCGCCGTGCTCCAGGAGCCGGACCGGGCGTTGATGTGGGGCTGGTCGTGGGAGGCCCGCGAGCAGGACGAGGTCGACCGCGCGGGCTGGGCCGGGGTGCTGACCGCGCCGCGGGTCGTGGACGTCCATCCCGACGGCGCCCTGCGTGTCGCACCGGCACCGGAGCTCGAACTGCTGCGTGCGGTCGAACCGTTCGTCACGGCGACAGGGCGCCCTGCCCCGCTCCCGGAGGCGTACGACCTGACCGTCACCGCATCCGGCCGCACCACGGTGAGTCTGCTGCGGTCCGCCTCGGGCGCGGCGCTGACGGTCGTGCTGGACCCGGACGAGGGCACGGTGACGCTCGACCGCGGGGACTGGCCGCGCACGCGGCCCGGCGGATCGGCGCCGATCGTGGTGCGGGCACCGGCCGGTGAGGTACGGATCCTCGTCGACGGCTCGCTGTTCGAGCTGTTCGTCGACGACCGGGCCACGGTCACCGAGCGGATCTACCGGCGACCGGACGACGTACCCGAACTCGTCGTCACCGGTCCCGGGGCCACCGTCACCGGCTGGGAGACGGCCCCACCGACGCACGACTGATCACCGGGCAGGCCAGACGCCGTACCGTCGCGGGCGGCGTCCGGCCCGTGTCGATGGCGTCGAGAAGGAGCCGGGCAGCCACCTCACCCATCACCCGGCACGGCGACGCAATCGTGGTGAGAGGCCGGGTCACCAACGAATCCACCGGCGCCCGGACGTCAGGCCCGAACTCCCTCGCCACCCGCCCAGGGGCCACGGTCACCGCCTGGGAGCTGCTCCCACCGACGCACGACTGATCACCGGGCAGGCCAGACGCCGTACCGTCGCGGGCGGCGTCCGGCCCGTGTCGATGGCGTCGAGGAGCAGCCCGGCAGCCACCTCACCCATCACCCGGCACGGCGACGCAATCGTGGTGAGAGGCCGGGTCACCAACGAATCCACCGGCGACCGGACGTCAGGCCCGAACTCCCTCGCCACCCGCCCAGGGGCCACGGTCACCGCCTGGGAGCTGCTCCCACCGACGCACGACTGATCACCGGACAGGCCAGACGCCGTACCGTCGCGGGCGGCGTCCGGCCCGTGTCGATGGCGTCGAGAAGGAGCCGGGCGGCGACCTCGCCCATCGCCCGGTGGGGCAGCGCGACCGTGGTGAGGGGCGGGGTGAGGAACGCGGCCATGTGCTCCTGGTCGTCGTAGCCGACCACGGACAGCTCGTCGGGGACGGTGATGCCCAGCCGGGTCGCGGCGTGCAGGGCGCCCGCCGCGACCCGGTCGTTGTAGCAGAACAGGCCGGTGGGGCGCCGGTCGGCGGGGACGCCGTCGAGGACGCGCAGCGCGCCCTCGTATCCTCCGGCGATCTCGCCCCCACTGCGCACCACCCACTCCTTGGGGACCGTGATCCCTTCGGCGCGCAGTGCGTCGCGGAAACCGCGCAGGCGGTCGACGGAGGCAAGGTCCTCCTGACCGCCCACCATGGCGACCCTGTGGTGCCCCTCGTCCAGCAGCAGCCGGGCCGCCGTACGGCCTCCCGCGCGCTCGGCGGGGATGACGGCGGGCAGGGAGTCGTCCTCGGGCAGGCAGTTGGCGAGGACGGAGTGGGTGCGGTGCAGGCCCTCGGGGACGCGGACGCGGCGCAGCGACATGGCCGCGTAGATGATGCCGTCCACGCGTCGGTCGAGGAGCTCGGCGACGGCCGCGTCCTCCTTGGCCGGGTCGCCGCCGGAGTCGATGGTCAGGACGAGGTGCTCGCTGGCCCAGGCGGTCTCCATGGCGCCACGCAGCAGTCGGCCGGCGAACGGCGAGGAGGCGATCTCGTCGGTGACCAGGCCGATCACGGCCGTACGGCGGCGGCGCAGGCCGCGTGCGACGGGGTCGGGGCGGTAGCCGAGTTCGGCGGCGGCCTGACGGATGCGTTCCTGGGTGGCGGGCGAGAGGTTGCCCTCGGCGCGGCCGTTGAAGACGAAGGAGACGGCCGTGTGCGACACCCCGGCGAGCCGGGCGACGTCCCGTGACGTGGGGCGCCCCGATCCCGTCGGGTGCTTGTCCTCGGTGCCGCCCATGCCGTCCGCTGCCCTCATCCCCACCCGTCCGGTTGATCAATCCTCACCCTATCCGTGACGCTGGATGCACGACACAGTCAAGGGAAGGTCCGGCAGTGATCAGCATCCCGACCCACACGCTCAACGACGGTACGGCCCTCCCCGCCCTCGGCCTCGGCACCTGGCCGATGGACGACGCGCAGGCCGAGCAGGCGGTTCACGACGCCCTGGAACTCGGGTACCGCCTCGTGGACACGGCGACGAACTACCGCAACGAGACAGGCGTCGGCCGTGGCGTCGCGGGCAGCGGCGTGCCCCGCGAGGAGATCGTCGTGACGACCAAGCTCCCCGGCCGCCACCACGGCTACGAGGAGACCCTCGCCTCCTTCGAGGAGTCCCGCGCCCGCCTCGGCCTGGACTACGTGGACCTCTACCTCATCCACTGGCCGCTCCCCCGCGTCGACAAGTACGTCGACTCCTGGAAGGCCATGATCAAACTGCGGGAGGACGGCCTCGTCCGGTCGATCGGCGTCTCCAACTTCACCGCCGAGCACATCGAACGGCTGGAGAAGGAGACCGGGGTCCTGCCCTCGGTCAACCAGATCGAGCTGCACCCCTTCTTCCCGCAGGCGGAGCTGCGCGCCTTCCACACCGGCAAGGGCATCGTCACCGAGAGCTGGAGCCCGCTGGGCCGTGGCACGGACCTGCTGGACGATCCCGTGATCGTCGCGACCGCCGAGGCGCACGGCGTGACGCCCGGCCAGGTCGTCCTGCGCTGGCACGTCCAGCTGGGCGCCGTCCCCATCCCGAAGTCGGCCGATCCCGGGCGGCAGCGCGCGAACCTCGATGTCTTCGGTTTCGAACTGGACCCCGATCGGATGACGGCGATCGCGGACCGTGCCCACCGGCGCGTCGGCGGGGATCCCGAAGTGCACGAGGAGTTCTGAGCGGGCGTCGGTGGCGCCGCGCAGGGTACTCGGGGCGGGAAGGAGGCGCTCATGGGCGAGAAGGACCGGCTGCGGGACTACCACGGCAAGCGTGACTTCGGGCGGACCGGGGAGCCGCGGGGGCGTGCGGGGGCCTCCGGTGAGGAGCCGCGGTTCGTGGTTCAGATCCATGACGCCCGCACCCTGCACTTCGACTTCCGGCTCCAGGTGGACGACGTACTGAAGTCCTGGTCGGTGCCGAAGGGGCCCTCCGACGATCCCCACGACAAGCGGCTCGCCATGCCCACCGAGGACCACCCTCTGGAGTACGAGGAGTTCGAGGGCATGATCCCGAAGGGCGAGTACGGCGGCGGCACGGTGATCGTCTGGGACAACGGCACGTACGAGCCGATGAGCCATGACCGCAAGGGGCGGCCCGTCGACTTCGGTGAGTCGCTCGAGCGGGGTCATGCCACGTTCCGGCTGAGCGGGTCGAAGCTGCACGGCGAGTACGCGCTCACCCGGATCCGCGACGGGCGCGACGGTGACCGGGAGGCGTGGCTGCTGGTGAAGGCCCGCAAGGGCCGGGCACCCGGGCACGGCACGCCCGACCCGTACCGGGCCCGTTCGGTGCGGACCGGTCGCACGCTCGGCCAGGTCGCCGCGGACGACGTCGAGGCGTGAGCGCGGCGGTCTCGCGGGGCGGAAAGTCCAGCGGAAAATCCGGTTCCGGCCTCAACTACCTTTCCCTGCCTCTATGTTCACGGCGACACCCGCTCTCGCCGCAGGAGGCTCCTCATATGCGCACCGCGCTCCGTACCGCCGTCACCGGCGCCGTGGCCGCCGCCACCGTCCTCGTCTGTGCGCCCGCCCACGCCACACCTCCCGGGCCGGGGGTGACCGCCCGGCTCATCAGTCAGAAGACGGTCGGTGACACCGACTACACCCTGCGGGAGATCACCGTGCCGCCGGGCCAGGCCACCGGTTGGCACTACCACGACGGTCCGCTCTACGCCGTGGTGAAGCAGGGCACGCTCAGCCACTTCGACTCGACCTGCGCCTCCGACGGCGTGTACCCCGGAGGCAGCTTCGTGCAGGAGCCGGCCGGGCCGGACAACGTGCACATCGGGCGCAACCTCGGCGACACCACGCTCGTCCTCGATGTGCTCTATGTGCTGCCGCACGGGGCGCCGTTCTCCGAGGACGCACCCAACCCCGGCTGCCCGTTCCAGTGATCAGATCGGCGGCAGCGGCTGTTCGGCCCAGATCGTCTTGCCGCTGCCGGTCTGCCGGCTCCCCCAGCGCTGGGTGAGCTGGGCGACCAGCAGCAGTCCGCGGCCGCCCTCGTCGTAGGCGTGGGCCCGGCGCAGATGCGGGGAGGTGGAACTGCCGTCGGAGACCTCGCAGATGAGGGTGCGGTCGCGGATCAGGCGGAGCTGGATGGGGGGTGCGCCGTACCGGATGGCGTTGGTGACGAGTTCGCTGACGACGAGTTCGGTGACGAAGGCGGCCTCGTCCAGTCCCCAGGCGGTCAGTTGCTCCGTGGCGGCCTGCCGGGTGGCCGCCACGTGCTCCGGGTCCGGCAGCACGTCCCAGGTGGCGATGCGGTCCGCGCCCAGAGCCCGGGTGCGGGCCAGGAGCAGGGCCACGTCGTCGCTGGGTTCCTCCGGCAGGACGGCCTTCAGCACGGTGTCGCACAGGGCGTCGAGAGTGTCGGGGGGCGCGGTCAGCGCGCGGCACAGTTCGGCGATGGCGTGGTCGATGTCGCGGTCGCGGTCCTCGATGAGGCCGTCCGTGTACAGGGCGACCAGGGAGCCCTCGGGCAGTTCCACCTCCATCGCCTCGAAGGGCAGCCCGCCGACGCCGAGCGGGGGCCCGGCGCTCAGCTCGATGACCTGGGTGGTGCCGTCGGGCAGGACGAGGGCCGGTGGTGGATGGCCGGCGGCTGCCAGGGTGAGGCGGCGGGTGACGGGGTCGTAGACGGAGTAGAGGCAGGTGGCGCCCAGTTCGGCGACCTCGTCGCTGTCGTCCCCGGCCAGATGGGTGACCAGGTCGTCCAGGTGGGTGAGGAGTTCGTCGGGCGGCAGGTCCACGTCGGCGAGGGTGCGTACGGCCGTGCACAGGCGGCCCATGGTGGCCGACGACGGGATGCCGTGTCCGACGACGTCGCCGACGACGAGGGCGACGCGGCCGCCGGACAGCGGGATCACGTCGAACCAGTCGCCGCCGAGGCCGGCCTGCGATCCGGACGGCCGATAGCGGTGGGCCACCTCCACGGCCGCCTGCCCGGACAGTCCCCGGGGCAGCAGGTTGTGCTGCAGGGCCAGCGCGGTGGTGCGTTCCCGGGCGAAGCGGCGGGCGTTGTCGATGCAGACGGCGGCCCGGCTGGCGAGTTCCTCGGCGAAGACGGCGTCGTCGGCGACGTAGTCGTCCGGTTGCCTGATGCGCACGGCCACCACGACGCCGAGCGTGGTGCCGCGGGCCCGCAGCGGCGCCGCCATCATGGAGTGGGCGCCGACGCGGTGGCGCCGGCCGGCCGGAGCGCGCGCGTTGCGTTCCGCCACCCAGCGCAGGAACGCCGACTCACCTGCCTGGCTGAGCATCACCGTGCCCTCCAGGATCGCCCGTGCGGGCGGCGAGAACGGCGGGTAGAAGTCCACCTCGCCCAGGTGCACGGCCGCTTCCGGGGTGCCCTCGGTGCCGGAGCCGTGGGCGACGCGGCGCAGCGCGATCTCGGTGCCGGCCAGCAGCGGCGCCTCCTCCGCCCCCAGGACCCAGTCGAACAGGTCCACGCTGGCGAAGTCGGCGAACCGGGGCACCATGACCGCGACCACTTCCTCCGCCGTGCGCACCAGGTCCAGGGTGGTGCCGATGGTGGCCGCGGCCTCGTTCAGCAGGGCCAGCCGCTGCCGCGCCCAGTACTGCTCGGTGCTGTCGAACGCGGCCAGCGCGGTGCCGACCAGCCGGCCCGAGGAGTCCCGTACCGGCCACATGTCGGTGGTCCAGGCGTGCTCGCGGTTCAGGGCCGGGGCGCCGGTGAAGCTCTCGTGGCGCAGCGGCCGGCCCGACTCGGCGACCTTGCGCATGTGCCGCAGAAAGCCCCGGCTGTGCACCTCGTCCTCCACGGTCTCCGAGAAGTGGCGGCCGAGCATGACCTCCTCGGGTACGCCCATGGCCTTGCACGCGGCTTCGTTGAGCCGCAGGTAGCGCTGGTCGGCGTCGAAGACGGACATGGACATGGATGCCTGCTGGAAGGCCTGCTCCGCGAGCGTGGGCTCGGCACGGTCGGACGGCACGGTGGTGATCACGTATCCGCCCGGCCCGCCGTCGTCGCCGATCAGGACGCATGCCGTCAGGTTCAGGGCGACGGGCGAGCCGTCCCGGTGACGCAGCACGGCGGTGCCGGCCAGCGCGGCCACGGCTTCGGGCGGCGGCTGCTCGGCGAGCAGCTCCCGCACCGGTCGTCCCAGTGCTTCCTCGCCCGTCAGGCCCGTCAGCCGCCGGGCGCCCTCGCTCCACCCGGTGACGACACCGTGGGCATCGATGATCGCCGCAGCGGAGACGTGCTCCATGTCGTCCAGGATGAGTCCTGAGCCGCACCGCATCAACCGCGATGCCCCATCTGCCGGTGCCTGAGGGCGAGCCCGGCGGGGCTACGTGGCTTTCGTGAGGGTGTCGAGTTCGGCGGCGAGGCCGGGGTGTGCGGTTGTCAGATGGGGGCGGGCGGCGTCAAGGGGGTGGATGAGGGCGGCGGGGTCGTCCTGGGCGAGGGCCGCGTGAAGTTGGCTGAGGGGGTGGCGGGCGGCGGGCGGGAGGTCGGTGAGGGCGGTGATCCGACCGGCGATGCGGCGCAGGTCGGCGGCGTTGCGGCGGGCCCAGGCTGCGATGTTGCGGTCGGCGGCGCGGCGTTCGCGGGTGGCCTGGACGCGTTGTTCGCCGGTGGTTCCGGCGGGGCCGGGCCGGTTGCGCAGGTAGCGGCGTTCGGCCGCCTGGCGGCTGGCGACGCCGAGGGGGTGGGCGAGGTCGGCCCAGCTGGCGCCTGCGTGGCGGGCCGTTTCGATCAGGTCGGTCTCCCATCCGGCGAGTTGCTCGCGAATCTGCCGCAGCAGCAGGAGGGAGGCCAGGGCCTGCTCCGGGTCGGCGTTCTCGGCGTCGGTGAGCCGGGGGGCCTCGTGCTGGGCGGCGCGCAGGGCGTCGCCGATGGCTTCCAGGGCCGCCGCCGCGGCGAGGAACGAGGCCGGGCTCTGGCTGCCGACGCGGGAAGAGACCGGCTGGTCAGCTGCTGCCATGGGCACCTCTCTCGGGCTTGTCATCCTTTCGACGACATCGTGTTTGTCATCCATTGGATGACATGTTACAACGGTTTCGACGAGGCGCATTGGCAGCTACTGCCCGAACCTTCTGGAGGTGTTTCGCGATGTTGATGCGCACCGACCCCTTCCGCGAACTCGACCGGCTGACCCAGCAGCTGATGGGCCCGGGCACCTGGACGCGGCCGTCCACGATGGCGATGGACGCCTACCGCGAGGGTGACGCGTACGTGGTGGCCTTCGACCTTCCCGGCGTCAGCACAGAGGCGATCGACATCGACGTCGAGCGGAACATGCTGACCGTCAGGGCCGAGCGCCGGCCCGTGGCGAAGGCCGACGACGTACAGATGGAGCTGTCGGAGCGGCCACTGGGCGTCTTCTCACGGCAGCTCGTGCTGGCCGATACGTTGGACACCGAGCACATCAAGGCCGACTACGACGCCGGAGTGCTCACCTTGCGGATCCCGATCGCCGAGCGCGCCAAGCCCCGCAAGATCGCCATCGGCGGGGAATCCTCCCGCAAGGAGATCTCCGGCTGAGCCGGGCGACCCGGGACGATCAGCGGCGGAGGACGGGCACCCTGGACCGGGGCTCCTTGAACTGGGGCACCCTGGACTGGAGCACCCTGGACTGGGGCTCCTCGATCCGGGGCACCCGTCCTCCCTACCCGCCGGGCTCAAGAAGGGTGGCGGCCGACGTGACCTTGCGATGGGAAGCCTTCCTCGACCGCGTGAAGGAACGCGGCGAGTACGAAAGCCGACAGGAAGCAGAACGCGCGGCCCGCGTGGTGCTCGCCCTGCTGGGCGCACACCTCGTCGGCGAAGTGCGCGCCCAACTGGCGGCCCGTCTGCCGGAAGACTTCGCCCTCATCCTGCTCAACCCGCTGCAGAGCGCCGAACCGCTGTCACCGGAGCGCTTCGTGCGGGCGACGGCGGCCTGGGTCGAGGGCGCCACCGAGCAGACCGCGACCTGGGATGTGGGCGCCGTCCTCAGCACGGTCGCCGACGCGGCCGACGAGGACCTGCTCAAGCAGATCCTGCTGCAGCTCCCCGCAGGCTACGACCTGCTGTTCGGCCGGCCCCAGCCCATCTGACCACCCACACACCCGGTGTCCGCACACCCCGCCGGGCACCGGCGACCTCAACGACAGAAAGGCAACCACCGCAGTGATGTCCGACCGGCGTGCACCGCTCCAGCACACCTCCGTGATGACGTTCGAACACATGCTGGAGAAGGTCCGTTACGAAGGCGCCTACCCCACCCGGGAACGGGCCGAGGAGGCTGTCCGCCTGGTCGTCGCGGGACTCGGGCGCCAGCTGACGGGCGACGAACGCGTCGAACTGGCCGCCCGCCTGCCCCTGGAAGCCGCACGCGTCCTCACCGAACAGATCCCCGACACCCAGCCGCTCACCGGCTGGGCCTTCGTCAAGGACCTCGCTGCCCGCAGCGGCGCCACCCTGGCCACCACCCGCTGGGACACCGGCTCCGTCCTCGCCACGGTCGCCGCCCTGGCCGGCCCCGAACTGCTCACGCGTATCCTGCGCCGGCTCCCCTCCGGCTACGCGCTGCTGTTCGGTCGCGCCGAACTCACCCAGGCCGCCTGACCCGACCCCGTGGCTGCCCGGCTCGGCGGCCCTGCGGCAGCCACCGGGCAGCCTGGGTGGTCGCGGGTTATGCCGGGCGGTTCACCGAACGCTTCTGCCCGGCGGCCCCGGGCCCGGGACCGGCACGTCTCGCCGCAGTGAACGGGTTTTCGCGTGCCGGGGCGTCGGACCGTGCCCCGGTGGCGGTGGTTCGCCGCAGCCGGGAGACCGGCGTCCGGCGCCTGCCGTCCTCGGACACCGCACCGAACCCCGCCTCCGCCGCCGCCCCGCGCTACCGCTCGCTCACTTGCGCAGCGCGGTGAGGGCCCGGTCGGCGTGGGTGTTCATCCGCAGTTCGCTGCGGACGACCTCCAGGACCGTGCGGTCCTGCCCTATGACGAAGGTGACCCGTTTGGTGGGGGCCAGCGAGAAGCCGCGCGTCACGCCGAACCGGTCCCGGACGGCCCCGTCCGCGTCGGACAGCAGCGGGATGCCGAGCGTGTGCCGGTCGGCGAACTCCTGCTGCCGTTCGACCGCGTCACCGCTGATGCCGACGGGCCGGGCGCCGACGGCGGCGAACTCGGCGGCGAGATCACGGAAGTGGCAGGCCTCCGCGGTGCAGCCCGGGGTGAGGGCGGCGGGGTAGAAGAAGAGCACCACCGGCCCTTCGGCGAGCAACCCGGTGAGGCTGCGGGTGGTGCCGGTCTCGTCCGGCAGCGAGAAGTCCTCGACCTTGTCGCCGACCTTCAGCTGGGCGCTCATGCCTGGGCCTCCGCACTCTTCGCGACCCCGCGGGCCCACAGCACCAGGGGGATCTGCAGCGGCAGTCGGCCGATGGCGGCGGCCCTCTGCGGCGCGGGGCGGTGCCGCCAGTCGACGGCCATCTTCACGTTCGCGGGGAACACACCGACGAAGAAGGCCGCCGTGGCCAGCGCGGCGGCCTTGCGGGTACGCGGCAGCGCCACGCCGGCCGCCAGCGCGAGCTCGGCGACGCCACTGGCGTACGTCCAGGTCCGGGGCGTCCCCGGCAGGGCTCGCGGCACGGTCGCGTCGAACTGTCGTGGTGCGGCGAGGTGGGCGACGCCCGCGGTGGCCAGCAGGCCGGCGAGCAGCAGGGGCGAACGTTCGGACCGGGGCACGGATCCTCCTAGGGTGACCTGCCGCCGGATGCTACCGGAGGGTAGGTCATGGGCCGGCACTCGCCCCCGCCTGTTCATCGGCCCTGTCGCGGGCGGCCGTTGTGAGTTCCGGGCGTGTACCCGAAGGACCGGCGGAAGACGTCGATGAAGGCGCTGGCGGAGGACCAGCCGCAGCGGTGGGCGACGGTCGTGACGGGCGTGTCCTCGGCGAGCAGCCGCAGCGCGTGATAGAGACGCGACTGGGTGCGCCACTGCGGGAAGGTCATGCCGAACTCGTGGCGGAAGAGCCGGCTGAGGGTGCGCTCGCCCGCTCCGGTCGCGGCGCCGAGCGCGGCGAGGGTGCGCGGGTCGGCGGGGTCGGCGTGGACGAGCGCGCACACCGCGGCCAGGCGGGGGTCGGTGGGGGTGGGCAGGCGCAGCGGCTGCTGGGGCGAGGCGCGCAGCTGGTCGCGCAGGACGGCGAGCAGACGGCGGCGCTCGGGGCTGTCGTCGCCGGGGTCGCGGGTGTAGGCGAGGATCAGCTCACGCAGGAGGGGGCTGACGGCGAGGACGGTGGGGGCGTCCAGGCCGAGGGGGTTGTCGTCGATGGGCAGGCCGACCAGGTGCAGGTCGAGGTGGCCGTGGGCGCGGTGCGCGTGCACGGTGCCCGCAGGGACCCAGATGGCGCGGTTGCCGGGCGCGAACCAGGTGCCGACGTCGGTGGTGACGGCGAGGACGCCGGAGCCCGCGTAGACGATCTGGTGGTCGTCGTGCCGGTGCGCGTCGATGCGGTGCCCGGCGGCGAGGGCCTGGGCGCGGGTCGGCGCGATCGGATCATGGCGGATGTTCGACACAACAAGGCAGATTATCGAAAGCAGGCCATGGACCTCCCCCACGACGATCGCAGGGTGTCCATAAAACGCAACCGAGCCATGACCCTGCTGTCCCTGGGCCACGCCTGTGTCGACGTGTACCAGGGCGCCGTGGCGGGCCTCGTCCCCTTCTTCGTCTCCGAGCGTGCCTACAGCTATGCGGCAGCCTCGGGCATCGTGCTGGCGGCCTCCTTGCTGTCGTCGGTGGTGCAGCCGCTGTTCGGGGCGCTCACCGACCGGTGGGCGATGCCGTGGTTGCTGCCGCTGAGCGCGCTGACGGGCGGCGCCGGGGTGGCGCTGAGCGGGGTCATGGGTTCCTACGCGCTCACGCTGGCGGTGGTGGCCGTGTCCGGCATCGGGGTGGCCGCCTACCACCCGGAGGCCGCTCGCGCGGCCCGCGATGCCGCGCACGGCAGTCATACGGCGATGGGGTGGTTCTCCCTCGGCGGCAACGTCGGTTTCGCGCTGGCCCCGCTGCTGGTGGCGGCGGTGGTCGCCACCGGCGGTCTGGGCGCCACTCCCCTGCTGGTCGTGCCGGCCGTCGTGGGAGCGGCCCTGTGCGTGGCGGCGGTGCGCTCGGCCGCAAGCCGTGGGGCCGCCGTCGGCAAGGGCGAGGAGGCCGGCTCCGACGACTGGGGGTCGTTCCTGCGGCTGTCCGGCGCCATCGTGTGCCGGTCGATCGTGTTCGTCGGGCTGAGCGCGTTCGTCTCGCTGTACGTCCGGCAGCGGACCGGTGGCGGTGCCGTGGCGGGCACGGCCGCGCTGTGTGTGCTCTACCTGGGCGGCGCGGTGGGCACCGTGGCCGGGGGACGGCTCGCCGACCGGTACGGGCGGCTCGCGGTCGTACGCCAGGCGTATGTACTGACCGGGCTCGCGGTGGCCGGAGTGGTCCTCGTTCCCGGCCCGAGCGTGTATCTGTTCGTCGCGCTGACGTCGGCCGGGCTGTACGTCCCGTTCTCGTTGCACATCACGCTCGGCCAGGACTACCTGCCCCGGCGGGTGGGCACGGCGAGCGGTGTGACGCTGGGGCTGGCCGTGAGCGTGGGCGGTCTCTTCGCCCCGGTCGTCGGAGCGCTGGCCGACGCCACGTCGCTGCGGACCGCGCTCGCCGCACTCATCGCCCTGCCCGCGCTGGGGCGGCTGCTGCTGTGCGGGCTGCGGGAGCCGGCACCGCCCGCAGGGCCCGCCCCGGCACCCGGCTCCTGCGGGCCCCGCCCGCGTACGTCGTCGGCGTGACCGGTGCCCGAGCCGTCGGGTCAGGCGGTGCCGGCCGGTGCCGCCGGCTGCGGTTCGGTGTCCTCGTCGATGGCGTGGGCGAGGAAGTCGTCGACCATGCGGTGGAAGAGGGTGGCCAGTTGGCGCAGCTCCTCAGGGCTCCAGTCGGCCAGGGCGAGCTGCATACCGCGGGCGCCGGCCTCACGGACCCGGGCGATGGCCTGCCGGCCGGCCTCGGTGAGTTCGATGCGCTGGGCGCGGCGGTCCTGGGGGTCGGGGACGCGGGTGACGTAGCCGCCCTTCTGCAGCTGCTGCACCGTACGCGTGACGTGCGAGGCCTCCACACCGAGCCGGGCGGCCAGCTCCCCGGGGCGCAGCGACTCCGAGTCGGCGACCTGGCGCAGCAGCGCCACCGCGGCCCGGTCCAGCGGCACACCGGCCAGGGCCATGAGCCGCTCGTGCTGCCGGGCGCGTGTGCTCAGGTAGGTGATGCGGGTGAGCGCTCGCTCTATCTCGATCACTTCCGCGGACGCGGGCGTGTCGGGGAATTCGGGGAGCGGTGGTGTGGACATGGGGACCACTTTACCATCTCGTTGCGTAACTCAACTAATTGGCGGTGGGGTCAGACGGCGCCCGCGGCCTCCTCTCCCCCGCAGCAGCCAGGCCGGACACGCGCCACCGGCCACGCGGCCGACTCGCACTGCCGTCGCCGCCGCGGTCGCCATGGGCCGCCCGCCGGTCACCGACGCCGGCACCGGCACCGGCACCGGCACCGGCACGCATCGGGCCACGCTGCCGAACGTGGCGCACGCCCGCGAGCTCGCCGTCGACGAGGGGCACGCGCATCCGCGTCGGCGGCTGAATGGCGCGGGGGCCCGGCGGACCCAGGTGGTCCGCCGGGCCCCGGCCCGCGTGGCACGTCAGGCGGGTGCCCCGCCCGGCACGGCCTCGGCGCGCGAATGGGACGGCACGGCCGCCCCGTCCCAGTCCGCGCCCGTCGCGATCGCCTGCCGCCACTGCCGGATCGCCTTCGGCGGCATCCCCACGGCCAGCGCCCCGGTCACCTTCTCGCCCCTGCGGTAGGCGGCCACGAACCGGCCCTCCGCCAGTTCCCCCTCCACCACGGCGACTTCGTCGTGTCCGCGGAGATAGCCGTACGCCTGGATCTTCATGTCGTACTGGTCGGACCAGAAGTACGGCACCGGCGCGAACGACTTGCGGGCGTCCGGGTGCAGCAGGTTGCGGGCCGCGGCCATCCCCTGCTCGGCGGCGTTGGTGCGGTGCTCGATGCGCATGGGCAGCCCGAACAGCGGGTTGTACCAGCGGGCCACGTCCCCGGCGGCGTACACGTTCCGCGCGGCCTCGCAGTACTCGTCGCACACCACGCCGTCGCCGACGGTGAGCCCTCCGGCGGCGAGCCAGTCGGTGTTGGGCACGGAGCCGATCGCGATCAACACCTCGTCCGCCTCGACCAGTTCGCCGTCGGCGAGGCGCACGCCGTTCCCGGTCACCTCGGTCACGGTGACCCCGCAGCGCAGGTCCACGCCCCGGTCCAGATGGGCGCGCGTCAGCACCTCGCCGACCTCACTGCCGACGGCGTGGGCCAGCGGCACCGGGGCGGGTTCGAGAAGCGTCACCTCACAGCCCAGCCGCCAGGCGACGGCTGCGGCCTCGGCCCCGAGGAACCCCGCGCCGACCACGACCAGCCGCTTGCCCGGCGTGAGCCGGTCCCGCAGCCGCATCGCGTCGTCCAGGGTGCGCAGCACATGCCCGCCCGCACCGGGCAGCCGGCGCGGGCGCACTCCGGTGGCCAGGATCAGACCGTCGTACGGCACCGTCGATCCGTCGGCCAACTCCACCGTGCGGTCGGCGAGTCGCAGTCCGGCCGCCGCCACGCCGAGGCGCAGGTCGAGGTCGAGTCCGGCCAGGTCGCCGGGGGTGCGCAGGGCCAGCCGCTCGGGCTCCCACTCGCCGGACAACAGCTGCTTGGACAGGGGCGGCCGGTCGTACGGGGCGAGGGGTTCGTCGCCCACGAGGGTGAGCGTGCCGTCGTATCCCTCGCGGCGGAGCGTCTCGGCCGCCGCGAGCCCGGCGGCCGAGGCACCGACGACGACAATGCGCCTCACTGATCCACCAGCCGGATCGCGGCGGCCGGGCAGATCGCCACGGCCTCGCGTACGCCGTCGAGGTGTTCGTCGGCAGGCTGCTCGTCGAGCAGGACCGCGATCCCCTCGTCGTCCTGGTCGAACACGTCCATGGCGGCCAGCACGCACTGTCCGGACGCGACGCACTTGTCGGCTTCCAGCTCCACCTTCATGGCCATCCCCTTCTTCACACGTGGTTCTTGTTCGTTTGCGGGCTGTTGCGTTTGCGGCTTGCCGCGTTTGCGGGTTGCCGCTCGTGCTCGTGGTGCGGAGCCGTCACCAGGAGACGGGAAGTTCGTGGACGCCGTAGATGAACGCGTCGGTCTTGAACCGGACGTCCTCCAGGGCGCACGCGAGTTTCAGCGTCGGGATGCGCTTGTAGAGGGTGCCGTAGACGACCTGGAGTTCCATGCGGGCCAGCGGCTGGCCCAGACACTGGTGGACGCCGAAGCCGAAAGCGACGTGGCGCCGGGCGTCGCGGGTGATGTCGAGGCGGTCGGGGTCGGCGAAGACCTCGGGGTCGCGGTTGCCGATCTCGTTGACCATGATGACGCCCTCGCCGGCCTTGATCACCTGGCCGCCGATCTCGATGTCCTCGGTCACCGCCCGGCGCCGGCCCAGGTGGGTGATGTGCAGATAGCGCAGGAGTTCCTCGACCGCGGAGGCCACGAGTTTCGGATCGTCGGTCTCCCGCAGCAGGGCGAGCTGGTCGGGGTACTGGAGCAGGGCGAGAGTGCCGAGCGCGATCATGTTCGCGGTGGTCTCATGGCCCGCGATCAGCAGGAGCAGCGCCATCTCGGTCGCCTGCTGATGGGTGAGTTCACCGGCGGTGACGCGGGCGGCGATGCCCGACAGCAGGTCGTCCCGCGGCTCGGCGACCCGCTTGCCCAGGAGTCCCGCCAGGTAGCCCGCGACCTCACGGCTCGCCGCGCCCCGCTCCTCGGGCGTGGCGGTCGTACGGACCATGGTCTTGGTGTGCTCCTGGAAGAAGTCGTGCTCCTCGTACGGCACGCCCAGCAGCTCGCAGATGACCAGCGACGGGATCGGCAGGGCGAACACGTCCACGAGGTCCACCGGGCCGGGCCCGGCGAGCATGTCGTCGATCAGGCCGTCCACGATCCGCTGTACGGCGGGACGCAGCGCCTCGACCTTCTTCACGGCGAACGGGCCCGTCACCATCCGGCGCAGCCGGGCGTGTTCGGGGTCGTCCATCATGATGAAGCTGAGCTTGCCCTCCCCGGCCTCGGGGCTGGCCTTGGTCGGATAGCCCGGCTGGTCGGTGTCGGCGCTGACCCGCCCGTCGCCCAGCAGGGCCCGCTGCTCGGCATACCGGGTGACGAGCCAGGGCTCGCTGCCGTCCCACAGCCGCACCTTGGTCAACGGCCCCTGTTCCTGCAGCTCCTTGAGCGCGGGCGGCGGGTCGAAGGGGCAGCGGGACTCCCTCGGCATCGGGAACTCGGGGACGGCGTCCGGCGCTTCGTGCGCGGGACCGGTCAGGGTGGTGTCGGCCATGGTTCTCCTCGGACGTGGGGGGCTCCGGTCGGAGTGGAGCGCCGGGGCGAAGGGGGTCGAGGCCTCGATGAACACATGCAAACAGAGGGGTCTGACGCCTTCCGGTCAGTTTCCTGACAGGAGACTGACGTGGCCCAGATCACACGAGCGGGCTTGATCGACTCACCTGCCGGGCGTCAGGACCCCCCGTCGGCCCGGCCCAGCCAGTAGCCGAAGCCACGGCGCGTGTGGATCAGCGCCGGGTCGTCGTCCCGGTCCACCTTGCGGCGCAGGCGGGAGACGAGCTGCTCGATCGCGTTGTCGCCGCGGTACTCGCCCCAGACATAGCGGCCGATCTGTTCCTTGGACAGCACCCGGTGCGCGTGGACCAGGAGATGGCGCAGCAGCCGGTACTCGGCGGGCGTGAGGTCGAGGGCCCGTGTCCCGCGCCGGGCCCGGCACACGGTGTCGTCCAGCACGAGGTCGCCGTACTCCAGCGGGTTGCCCCTGGGCGGGCCCGGGCGGGGGCCGCGCAGCAGCACCTGGATCCTGGCGAGGACTTCGGCCACCCGGAAGGGCTTGGTGACGTAGTCCCGCTCGCCCAGGCCGAGTTCGGGCACGAGCCGGGGCAGGTGGTCGTACTCGGTGAGCAGCAGGACCGGCGGGCGGTGCGGGAGGGCGGGGCGGCGCTCCCGGCTGAAGTTCGCCGTGTCCGGCAGGGCGGTGTCGAAGACCACCAGGTCGAAACGGTGCCGCGCGACACGGGCCAGTGCCTCGGCGCCGGTGTCGCTGAGGCTGATCCGGTAGCCGGCCAACTCCAGGGTGGTCGAGAGCAGTTCGGCGAGGTCGGGCTCGCCTGCGACGATGAGGACGTGCTGGCCGGCGCCGCGCGCGAGGGCGGGTTTCTCGCCGGTGGCGCCGTCCAGGGGCGCGGCCGTCTGCCGGGCGCTCATAACCCGCCCCGCACGGCGCCGCGGCAGCGGCCTTGGCCGAGAGTCGATTTCACGGTCGTACTCCTTGTGCGGCGGCGGTCAGCGGCCGGGTGAGACGGGTGCCAGCCACATGCCGACGACGGCGTCGGCGAGGCCCGTGGCGGCGTCGTCCCAGGTGGACCGGGGGGTGGGGGTGTTCTCTGCGAGGGCGCGCTCGCGCTCGGCGGCCACGTGGACGATCAGGTGGCGGACCATCTCGCCGCGTTCGGCGCGGACCTCGGCGGGGAGGTCGGGCAGGCACCGGTTCAGGCCCTCGATGATCTTCTGGAGGGCCGGGGAGGTGAGGGCCTCCTCGACCATGATCCGGTGCAGGGCCGGATCGGCGACGACCTGGGCGCAAAAGCGCGCGTACCAGGTGGGGCTGCCGAGTGCGGCTAGGTGTTCCAGCGCCGGGCGGACGAGGCAGTCCACCCAGCCGCGCAGGTCGTCCGGGTCCGCGAGGTCGATGATCAGGCGGGCGCGGATGTCCTCGATGCGCGTGGCGTGCCGCCGGACGATGGCGCGGACCAGGTCGGTCTTGGTGCCGAAGTGGTAGCCGACCGCGGTGTTGTTGCCCTGCCCCGCGGCCTCGCTGACCTGGCGGGTGGACACCGCGTACACGCCGTGCTCGGCGAAGAGCCGCTCGGCCGCGGTCAGCAGCAGCTCCCGGGTCGCGTTGACCTGTTCCTCCCGCAGGGTCCTGCCTGCCATGATCACCACCGCTCCGGGACTGCTCACAGCCCTGCGACGGCCAGTCCCTCGAGCCGCCGCGGGTTCGCACACCTACAATCTAAGTCACTTGATTGAAAGAAGCGGTGAACATGGTGGAGCGGGCTACACCTGCACCCGGGGTGCCCGCACCCCGGCGCGCGGAGCTCGGGTCACCTGGCGTGATGGGCATGCGGACGACGGTGCGGCAGGCCGGGCGTGCGACGGTCCATCTGACCGTGGCCGCCGCGATGGCCTTCGGGATGTACCTCTTCATCACCGTGCTGCTGATCACCACCGTCGGGACGGTCGCGGTGATCGGTTCCTGGCTGCTGCCCGAGACGGTACTGCTCGTCCGGCGGATCGCCGGAGCCAAGCGACGGCTGACCGCCGCCTGGACGGGGCGGGAGATCCCCGAGGCGTACCAGGCCATCGAGGGGCGACTGCAGGACCGGCTGCGCACGGCGGTGCGCGACCCCGGCACGCTCACCGATCTGCGCTGGATGGCCGCCTACTACGTCTACGGCGCGCTGGTCTTCCTCGCCCTGCCGCTGTGGCCGGTCGGGCTCGTCGTCGACGGCGTGGGGTGCGGGCTGCTGCGCCGGCGGGCCGTCGTGCTGCCGTGGATCGTGCGCCTGGCGGACATGGAGGCCCGCTGGTCGAGCGCCCTGCTCAGGCCGTCCCCGAAGGCGCTGCTGGCCGCGCGGGTCGAGCAGCTGAGCACGTCCCGGGCCGACGCGATCGCCGCGCACGGCGCCGAACTGCGCCGCATCGAGCGGGACCTGCACGACGGCGCGCAGGCCCGGCTGGTGGCGCTGTCCATGCGCATCGGGCTCGCCAAACGGGCGTACGAGCGTGATCCGGACGCCGCGCGCAAGCTGCTGGACGACGCCCAGGACCAGGCCGAGCAGGCGCTGACCGAGCTGCGGCACGTGGTGCGCGGCATCCATCCGCCGATCCTCACCGACCGCGGCCTGGTCGGTGCGGTGCGGGCACTGGCCGCGGGCAGCGGGCTGCGGGTGACCGTGGACGTGGCGGGGCTGGAGGGCGACGGCCCGAGGGCGCCCGCGGCGGTGGAGGCGGCCGCGTACTTCGTGGTGGCGGAGGCACTGACCAACGCGGCCAAGCACAGCGGCTCGCCCGAGGCCTCGGTCCGGATCGCCCGCATGCGGCGCGGGCTCCGGGTCGAGGTGGCCGACGCGGGCCACGGCGGCGCCGACGAGTCGGGCGGTTCGGGGCTGCTCGGGATGCGGCGCCGGGTGGCGGCGCTCGACGGGACGGTGCGGATGTCGAGCCCGGCCGGGGGGCCGACGGTGATCGAGGTGGAGCTGCCGTGCGTGTGGTGAGGACGGGCCCCGCTCCCCCTCGGGGATGACCTTGCCCGTGGCGCGTACTGCGTTGCGAGTACCGGCGAATGTCGGCAGTCGCACGACGACATGCCGGGCTGTTCCCTGGATCCTGGCAGATGTCCGAGGCGGGAACAGCTCTCGTTCATCACCACCGCACCGCCCCCGCACCCGACCGCTCCGGAACCGGAAGACCCCCGCCGATGACCATCCGCGTACTGCTCGCCGACGACCAGGCCCTGCTGCGGGCCACCTTCCGGATCCTGATCGACTCCTGCCCGGACATGGAGGTGGTCGGCGAGGCCGCCGACGGCGCCGAGGCCACCGACCTCGCCCGAACCCACCGCCCCGATGTGGTCCTCATGGACATCCGCATGCCCGGCACCGACGGACTGGCCGCCACGTCCGCGATCTGCGCCGATCCGGACCTCGCGGCGGTGCGGGTGCTGATCCTCACCACGTTCGAGATCGACGAGTACGTCGCGCAGGCGCTGCGGGCCGGGGCCAGCGGCTTCCTCGGCAAGGACGTCACCGCGGACGTGCTGCTCGACGGCATCAGGACCGTGGCCACCGGTGAATCCCTGCTCTCCCCCACCGCGACCCGCACGCTGATCACACGGTTCTTGGCCTCCCCCGCCGAGAGTTCACAGTCGGCCGCGCCCGAAAACCTCGCCTTCCTCACCGCACGCGAACGGGAGGTCATGGCCTGGGTGGCCGAGGGCCACTCCAACGAGGAGATCGCCGAGAAGCTCTTCGTCAGCCCGCTGACCGTGCGCACCCACGTCCACCGTGCCATGACGAAACTGGGCGCCCGCGACCGTGCCCAACTCGTCGTCATGGCCTACCAGTCGGGTCTGGTGCGAGCCATACCGCCGAACGGGGACGGCTGAGGGCCCGCCCCGCCGTTCAGGGGAAAACGACGGCCGGGGTGCGTGGCGGCGGGCGGGACCGTCGACAACTGACCCGTGAGTCTGCCGCTGATCCCTCCCATGCTCGCCACGCCCGGCACCCTGCCGCCCGCCGCGCAGGACGCGCGCTGGGCGTACGAGACCAAGCAGGACGGCCAGCGTGCGGTGGTCTATCTGGCGGGGGACGGAAGCCTGCTGCTGCGCGCCCGTTCCGGCGAGGACATCACGGCCGCCTATCCCGAACTGGGGCCGCTGGGCGGCGCGCTCGGCACCACACGTGCCGTACTGGACGGGGAGATCCTGGCCCTGGACGAACAGGGCCGCGCCGACTTCCAGTTGCTGCAGTCCCGCATGGGCCTGGCGCACTCGCCCACGCGGGCCGCGCGGATGGCGGCTCAGACCGCCGTCCATCTGGTGCTGTTCGACGTGATGCACCTGGCGGGCCGCTCGCTCCTCACGCTGCCCTACACCCGGCGGCGCGGGCGGCTGGAGGAGCTGAGCCTGGGCGGGCCGTTCTGGTCGACGCCGGGTGCGCTGGTCGGGCACGGCGCCGAGGCCCTGCGGGCGACCCGTGAGCACGGTCTGGAGGGGCTCGTCTGCAAGCGGCTGGACTCGGTGTACGAGCCCGGGGTGCGCTCCCGTGCCTGGATCAAGATCCGCAACATGCGCACGGAGGACGTCATCGTCGGGGGCTGGCTGCCCGGCAAGGGACGGCTCACGGGCCTGCCCGGCGCGGTGCTGGTCGGACAGCGCGCGGCCGGAAAGCTGCGGTACGTCGGCGGCGTGGGCACCGGCTGGAGCGAGGCCGAACGGACGCAGCTGGCCGGGCTGTTGCGGGCGGCCGAGACGGACACCTGCCCCTTCGACCCCGCCCCGCACGTGGCAGGCGCGCACTGGGTGCTGCCCCGGCTGGTCGGCGAGGTGCGCTACAGCGTCCGCACCAGGTCCGGGATGCTGCGCCAGCCATCCTGGCTGCGACTCAGGCCCGACCTCGCACCGCAGGACGCGGCGGCCGACCTGCCGGACGAGAGCGTGTGACGCGGCTTCAGCCCCGGCGGCTCCCGACAGGGCCGTGGGCGGGCCTCCTTGAGAGCTCGACCAACTGGATGGAAAGGCATGCCTTCTCGGCGGACGGGCTCCAACTGTTGCGCTGATCGTTACCAGCGGTACGCCCGTGCCTCTTGGCACGGAAGTGAAAACCCTGGATTCTGAATTCTCCTTCCCCCCATGGCCGTTGGGCTGCGCCCCGACCCCCGAGGAGACGCTGTGTCGTCACAGACGTTCCGCACGCACCGCAACAGATGGCTCACCGGTCTGGCCGGTGCCGCCGCGCTCGTCATAGCCTTCCCGAGCGTCGCCCTGGCCGCTCCGCCCGCGGCGCTCCCCGCCAACGCCGAGGCCGCCGAGCAGACGTACCAGCCCGCCTACGACTACGACACCGACGGCTGTTACTCCACCCCCGCCATCGGCTCGGACGGAACGGTCAACGGCGGTCTCAACCCGACCGGTTCGCTCAGCGGCGGCTGCCGTGACGCCGCGGACCTCGACAACACCAACGGCTACTCGCGCTACAAGTGCAACAACGGCTGGTGTGCCTACATGTACGGCCTGTACTTCGAGAAGGACCAGGCAGTGGCGGGCAGCAGCATCGGCGGGCACCGGCACGACTGGGAGCATGTCGTGGTGTGGGTGCAGAACAACGCGGTGCAGTACGTCTCGACGTCCAACCATGGTTCGTTCACGATCAGCGCCGCGTCCTCGGTGCGCTTCGACGGCACGCACGCCAAGATCGTTTACCACAAGGACGGCATCCGCACGCACTGCTTCCGTCTCGCCAACTCGAACGACGAGCCGCCCGAGAACCACAAGGGAACCTGGCAGTACCCGCCGCTGGTCGGCTGGAACGGCTACCCGTCGGGCGTGCGCGAAAAGCTGGTCGCGTACGACTTCGGCAGCGCCAACTTCGGCCTGAAGGACGCCAACTTCGCGAACCACCTGGCGTCGGCGAAGCCGTCCGGCATCGCGTTCGACCCGTCCGCCTGATCAGTCCCCTCGGGCAGGCTTGGCAGAGGTGATCCCCGGCAGCGGTGGGCTGCGCGCCTACCGCCGGGCGTGACAGGTCAGTTCCGGCAGGCGCATTCGGCCGCGCTCTTGGCCGCACCGACAGTGACGGACGGGTCGGTCGCCCGCTCAGCCGGGGTGCAGCACGCCGTGACGCCGCAGCAGGAGTCGTCCGCCGCGGGCGTCGCGGTGGTGTCCGGGCCGGTGGCGGGCTTGGCGGCCCGGACGATGGCGGAGTGCATTCCGTCGGCGACCGGGTGGGTGGGGGTGATCCGAATGTCGGTGAAGCCGGCTTCCTCCAGGCCCCCGCGGTATTCGGCGAAGGTCAGGGCTCCCGCGATGCAGCCGACGTAGTCGCCGCGTTCGGCCCGCTGCTCGGCGGTGAGGGTGTCGTCGGCGACGACGTCGGAGATGCCGATCCGGCCGCCGGGCCTGAGCACGCGGAAGGTCTCGGCGAAGACGGCGGGCTTGTCGACCGACAGGTTGATCACGCAGTTCGAGATCACGACGTCGATGGTGTTCGCGGGCAGCGGGATCGCCTCGATCGTGCCCTTGAGGAACTCCGCGTTCGTCGCCCCCGCCTTCGCCGCGTTGGACAGGGCGAGGGCGAGCATCTCCTCCGTCATGTCCAGCCCGTACGCCTTGCCCGTCGGCCCGACGCGGCGGGCGGAGAGCAGGACGTCGATGCCGCCGCCGGAGCCGAGGTCGAGGACCCGCTCGCCCTCGCGCAGCTCAGCCACGGCGGTCGGGTTGCCGCAGCCGAGGGAGGCGGCGACGGCTTCGGCGGGCAGCGCGTCGCGCTCGTCCGCGGCGTACAGGGTCGAGCCGAAGTTCTCGTCGACCTCGACCGGCTCGGGCCCGCAGCAGGCGGTGCCGCCTTCGGTGACCTTCACGGCCGCCTCGGCGTACCGGCGGCGGACGGTTTCACGCAGGGCGGTGGACTGCTCGCTCATGACTCACTCCCAGGTGACGGGCTGCGGTGCGGCCCGGAACGGCTTGTATTGACGTTCATTGATGCAAGCTTGCGCCTTGAATCGAAAAACGTCAACATAGAGCCATGTCGAAACAAGAGCTTGAGGTGATCGGCCAAGGCACCGCCTGCTGCCCGGGCCTGTCCGCCGCGCCGCTGGACGAGGACCAGGCGGCCGAGCTGGCGAAGGTCTTCAAGGCCCTGGGTGACCCGGTCCGGCTGCGTCTGATGTCGATGATCGCCTCGCGCGGGGAGGGCGGCGAGGTGTGCGTGTGCGAGCTGACCCCCGCCTTCGACCTGTCCCAGCCGACGATCTCCCACCACCTGAAGCTGCTGCGCCAGGCCGGGCTCATCGACTGCGAGCGGCGCGGCACCTGGGTCTACTACTGGGTACTGCCCGGCGTCCTGGGCCGGCTCGGCGCGTTCCTGGCCACCCCGCAGCCCGCCGGAGCCGGCGCGTGAACGCGCCGCTCGGCCGCCGTACAGCTGCGGAAGCGATCGGCACCGGGCTCCTGGTGGCCGTGGTGGTCGGCTCCGGCATCCAGGCCACCGAACTCTCACGCGACGTGGGCGTGCAACTGCTCGCCAACTCCCTCGCCACCGTCTTCGGCCTGGCCGTACTGATCGCCTTGCTCGGGCCGGTCTCCGGCGCGCACTTCAACCCGGCCGTCACCCTCGCCGCCTGGCTCACCGGCCGCCGTGACCCGGACGGCCTCACCCTGCGGGATGTCGCGGCCTACGTGACCGCCCAGATCGGGGGTGCGATCGGCGGGGCGGTCCTGGCCGACGCGATGTTCGCCAAGCCGCTGGTCAAGTTCGCCACCCATGACCGGTCCGCCGGCCACTTGTGGTTGGGCGAGGTCGTCGCCACGGCCGGGCTGCTCCTGCTGATCTTCGGCCTCACCCGGACAGGCCGCGCCGCGCTCGCTCCGGCCGCGGTGGCCTCCTACATCGGGGCCGCCTACTGGTTCACCTCCTCCACGTCCTTCGCGAACCCGGCGGTGACCATCGGCCGAACCTTCACCGACACCTTCGCCGGGATCGCGCCCGCCTCCGTCGCGCCGTTCATCGCCGCCCAGTTGCTCGGCGCCGCGCTCGGGCTCGGCCTCGTGACCGCGGTCTACGGCCCGACCACCGCCCCCGCACGCCGCGACACCGGCGTCCCGCGCAGCGAACCCGAACCCGCCTCCTCCTGACCGCACCCCCGAGAGAGACACCCGCCATGAGCACTCCCGCCTCGCACCCTTCGGTGCTGTTCGTCTGCGTCCACAACGCCGGCCGCTCCCAGATGGCGGCCGCCTTCCTCAGCCACCTCGCGGGCGACCGCATCGAGGTCCGGTCCGCCGGCTCCGCCCCCGCCGACACCGTCAACCCGGCCGTGGTCGAAGCGATGGGCGAGGTCGGCATCGACATCTCCGACCGGACCCCGAAGCCCCTCACCGCGGAGGCCGTCCAGGCGTCCGACGTCGTGATCACCATGGGGTGCGGCGACGCGTGCCCCGTCTTCCCCGGCAAGCGGTACCTCGACTGGCAGCTCGACGATCCCGCCGGGCAGGGCGTCGAGGCCGTACGACCCATCCGCGACGCGATCGAGACACGCGTCCGAGCACTGATTTCGGAAGTGGCGCCCGGCTGACGGCCTGGCCGGGCAGGCTGAGCAAGTGGGCTGGGACGACTCTGCGGCGACCGCGGGGAGGTCGCGAGTCACCAGGCCGGCCGTGCCGCCGCGGCGGTGATCAAAGCCGTGCCGCTCGGACTCGCCGCCACCGCTCGGGACGCCGGTGCCCGACCCGCCCTCACGGCCGCGCTGCCGACTGTCCGGATCAGTCGGCCGCCGCTCTGACGTCCCCGTCGACGAGGGCGTCGCCCAGGGCCGTTCGCCCGTACAGGACGTAGTGGCCCTGGCGCCGGGACTCCAGCAGGCCGGCCTCCCGCAGGATCGAGAGGTGGGCCGACACGGTGGAAGGGGCCAAGCCGTGGCGGCGGGCCAGGTCCGTAGTCGAGGACGGGGCGGTCAGGCCGGCGAGGACGGCGGCGCGCTGGGGGCCGAGCAGCCGGGCGAGCGCCTCCGCCGGGCGCGGTACCGGGGCGGTGTGCAGGCGGCCCATGCCTCGGGCGGGGTAGATGACCGTCGGCTGCCAGGGCCGGGCGAAGCCGCTGACCACATCCGGCCACACGAATACGCTCGGCATGAGCAACACGCCCCTGCCATCGGGGGGTTGAGCGTCCGGAACATCGCTGTACCGGCGCAGCGTCAGGGTGTGGCCGGCCCAGTCGACGGTTGGGTGCAGTCCGGTGAGCAGCGAGTCGAGCCCGCCGTCCGCCGCCCTGCGCGAGCGGTGCGCGATGTCCGCCTCCAGAACGGCGCGATGGCGCGGCCAGTCCGGGGCAAGCAGGGCGCGCCAGGCCCGTTCCGTGAGGTCGGCGAGGCGCCGGACGGTGGCGACGGGGTCGTCGAGCGCGGCGCGCCCCCGGGGTGACTCGGCGAGTCCGGGGGTGCCCCCGAGCGAGCGGGTCATCTCCGCGTGGGCCAGGTCGGGGTCGGTGGCGCGCATCCGCGCCAACTCGTCCTCGATGGCGGGATACGGCTCCTCCGGCGGCGGGCCCAGGAAGTCCGGGGTGTAGCCGCCGGGCGGTGGGATGAACAGCCACAGCGGTGCCAGGTCGAGGCCCGCGACCGTACGGCGCATGCGGCGCAGCCAGCCCTGGTGGTAGCCGTGCCGGGCGGGCCGGCGAACCAGGCGCAGAGCCTCGTGGGTCTGGCACAGCGGCGAGATCGCGAACCGACAGCGCGTGAGGTCGTCGGTGCCGAGGTGCAGAGCGAGCGGCATGGCAACCCCCGTCGTGAGCAGCGATTCATCCCGGACCGGAGATCTCGCCCCCGGATCGAAGAGTTCGTCCTGGTCCGAGATGCTCATCCCGGACCGAGGGACGCGCCCTGGCCCGAGAGGCTCGTCCCCTGCGAAGAGACGCCTCCCGCACCGAAAGACTCACCCTGGTCCAAGAGACTCCCCTTGGCCCGAAGATTCGCCCCGGACCGAAAGAGTAGAGGCGCCCCCCCGCGGACCGGCACGCTTGCCCCGACTCTCCCTGGCGGAAAGGCGGATGGATGGGCACCGTACGTCCGGCACCCTGGCGGCGTGGCGCCGTCGTCGCGGCGCTGATGCTGGCGGCGTTCACCTTCAACACCACCGAGAACCTGCCGGTCGGCCTGCTCGCGCTCATGGCGGACGACCTGCGGGTCTCGCTGGCGGCCGTCGGCGCCCTGGTGACCGGGTACGGCCTGACCGTGGCCGTCGTGTCATTGCCCCTCGCCCATGTCACCCGTTCCCTGCCGCGCAGGTATCTGCTCGCGGGGCTGCTGGGGCTGCTCGCCGTGGCCAGTTGGGTGTCGGCGCTGGGCGGCGTGTCGTATGGGCTGCTGCTGGCGGCGCGGGTGGCGACGGCGATGGCGCAGGCGTTGTTCTGGGCGGTGATGGGACCGGTCGCGGTCGGGCTGTTTTTGCCCGAGCGACGGGGGCGGATCATCGGGCTGCTGTCCGTCGGCGGGTCCCTGGCCACCGTGGCCGGGGTGCCGGCCGGGACCTGGCTGGGCGGGCACACCGACTGGCGGACGCCCTTCGCGCTGCTCGGCGTGCTCGCGCTCGTCTCGCTCGTGACCATCGGCGTCCTGCTGCCGTCGTCCCGCCCGCAGGACGGTCACTCCGCGTACGGGGCCGCCCCCGACCGGCGCAGGTTCTACGTCGTACTGACCGTCACCGCCCTGTCGGTGACTGGCTTCTTCGCCGGGTTCACCTACGTCGTCGCCTTCCTCGACGAGGTGAGCGGACTGGGCGAGGACGCGGTGAGCGGCGTGCTGTTCGCGTTCGGCGGGGCGGCGCTGGCCGGGGTCACCGTGGCCGGTCCGCTCCTCGACCGCTTCCCGCGAGCCACGCTGGCCGCGCCGGTGGCGGCCCAGGCGGTGGCTCTGCTCGGTCTCTACGCGATCGGGCACGTCCCGGCGGTGAACATCGTGCTGATCATGCTGCTCGGCGCCTCGGTCGCGACCATCTTCATGGCGACGCAGAGCCGGGTTCTCCAGGTGGCGCCGGGTCGCACGGAGACCGCGCTCGCGGCCAACTCGGCCGCCTACAACGTGGGCATCGCCGCCGGTGCGCTGCTCGGGGGCGTACTGCTGCCCGTGGTCGGGGTGCGCTGCACGTTCTTGGTCGGGGGGCTGCTGACGGTCGGGGCGCTGGCGGTGCTGATCCGGTCGCTGCGCGCGGGCGTCGAGGACGGGGCGGGCGGCAAGGGCCAGGCGGGAATAGGGCGGTACCGTACGGACGCGGGGTTGTGACGGTCTATCGTGTCCGCATGTCCGTCCCTGAACTGATCCGTATCGTCTCCCGTGACTCGCCCATGGCGCTCGCCCAAGTGGAGCGTGTCCGCGCCGAGTTGGCGGCCCTCCACCCGGGCGTGCGCACCGAGGTCGTGCCCGTGAAGACGACCGGCGACAAGTGGATGGGCGACCTGTCCCAGGTCGAGGGCAAGGGGGCGTTCACCAAGGAGGTGGACGCGGCTCTGCTGGCGGGCGAGGCCGATCTCGCCGTGCACTGCGTCAAGGACATCCCCGCCGACCGGCCGCTGCCCGCGGGGACGACGTTCGCCGCGTTCCTGAAGCGGGACGACGTCCGCGACGCCCTCATCCATCCCGATGGACTCACGCTGGACGAACTACCGGCGGGGACCCGGATCGGCACCTCCTCGGTGCGCCGTGTCGCCCAGCTGGCCGCTACCCACCCGCACCTCCAGTGCGTGCCGTTCCGCGGCAACGCCAACCGCAGGCTGGAGAAGCTGGCGGCCGGCGGGGCGGACGCGCTGCTGCTCGCGGTGGCCGGCCTCGAGCGCATCGGCCGCCCTGACGTGATCAGCGAGGTCCTCTCCCCCGAGGTGATGATGCCGCCGATCGGCGCGGGCATCCTCGCGCTGCAGTGCCGGGAGGGCGACACCGAGCTCATCGACGCGGTCAGCGGCCTCGGCGACCCGGACACCTATCGGGAGGCCACCGCCGAGCGCATGTTCCTGCACGTCCTGCAGGGGCACTGCAACAGCCCGATCGCCGGGTACGCACGCGTGGACCGCAGCGGCGAACTGTCCCTGCGGGCCTGTGTGTTCACCCCGGACGGCAAGACGCGACTGAACGCCCACGAGTGGGCCGGCCGACTGGACCCGGCCACGCTCGGTACGTCGGTGGCGGTCGCGCTGCTGCGTCAGGGAGCACGAGAGATCATCGACGGCATCCCGCACTGAGCCCACCTCCACCGGCTGATGATCTGATGCTGTCAGCTGACGGTGTGTGAGGTGATTTGGCGTAGGCCGCCGGTTCCGGGCAGGCATCAGCCGCCGGCTTGCACCGGATCTGCCACAGGACAGATGCAGCGTCAGCCTCCTCACAGAGGAGGCCAGTCGGGCAAGGCACCGGCCTGCTCATCCCGCACCGACGGGAACCAGGTCAGGACGCCCCCCCGGGTCTGGAAGGCGGAGCACAACGCCTCCCACCGCCAGGTCCGCACGCGGGTCGAGCACACCTGCGCCCGCATGAAGACCTCGAAGATCCTCCGAGACTGCCGCCTCAAAGACGCCGGCGTGCGCCGTCGCGTCCCATTGCCGCGATGACGGGGCGGGCTCCACGGCTGCTTTGGGGCGATGCCCAAACGGCAACGAGACTGCGCTGCTCCGCCCGAGGCGCACTTTGACACAACCGATCCATGGGGCCGTGGTGAGGGAGCGGGGAAGGTCAAGACGGCGAGTAAGGCCGAGGACGCCCCCGCCGTTGCACACGTCGAGCACATCGCCGTTGACAGGATCGTCTCCAGATCCGCTACTGCCCCCCCAACACATATCGCCACTTTTCGCCCTACCACTCCACGAACGCAATGTGCTCACGCCCCCGCGATGACTTCGGACGCCACCCGATCCAGATCGCCCCAACACCGGCAGTGACGCCTACATCGGCCGGCACCACGGTCAGCACGCGCCGCGGTATCCACCACGGCTGCGGCTCATCTCCCGCCAGCACCCGCCTCACCACACCCCGCAGAAACATCTCCCAACGAGTCCCCGTCCACACGGCCTCTCCCCATGCCTGCATGCGTGGGGCCCACCTGGATGTGTACCGAGGCTAACGATTACTTTGCTGATCTGGGGTTTTTGCGCTGGTTGGCATTGAAGCGCGCCTTCTTCTGACGATTCCCGCACGTGTTCATGTCGCACCATCTGCGGGTGCGACTCTGGCTGGTGTCGAAGAAGGCGGCTCGGCAGGTTGGCGATGCGCACAAGGCCAATTTTCCGTCTCGTTCGCCCGCGATGATGCTGATCGCGTCGGCGGCGATCACGCCTAGGGCATCTTCTACGCAGGAAGCCGAGCTGAGTCGCCATTGCCGATTACTCTCGGGCGTCAGGACAGCTGCGGCCCGACCCTGAATGCTGCAGCCATTGATGACTTGGACAGCAGACGCAGGGAGAGCGTCTTGGATCGCGGCCGCCGTCACCGCGGCATGAATCGATTCCCTCAGCTCCCAAGCGAGTTCGAGCTGGGCGGTGGTGCAGGAGTCCACGGCGAGGCCGTTCACCGCCAGCCAGTCGACAAGTCGCTGCGGCGTGGGAATGCGCTCCACAGCGTCGCCGCAACGCTCCGTCAGAGTCGCCGTGAAGCTGGTCGCCAGCACCTTGCCGAGACGGAAGTCGGGGAACCGAGCATGCATGGAACCACCTTAGACCGCGTCCTACGTGGTGAGGCTGCGGAAGCGTTTGTAGCAGCAGAGGGCGGCTGCGAGGCCGAGAAAGGCCAGGTAGTTACGAGGGTGGCGTTCGTATCGGTGGTTGAGTCGGCGGTATCCAGTCAGCCGAGACATGGTCCGCTCAATGACCCACCTGCGCCGGCCGAGACGTTCGCTGGACTCGACGCCCGTGCGGGCGATCCGACGCCGATGTGCTTGCCCCATAACCACCGCCGCAGGTGGGGGATGTCGTATGCCTTATCCGCGTGAAGGCGCACGGGCTTGGACTCAGCTGCGCGGGATTCGTGTCCCATGTGGAAGTGGGACAGCATCGGCTTCAGCGCCTGGCTGTCGTGGGTGTTGGCCGCGGAGAGGCCGACGCGTAGGGGCAGTCCGTCCGCGTCGGACAGGACGTGCATCTTGGAACCGCGCTTACCCCGGCCCACGAGGCTCGGACCTGCAAGTTCGCAATCCTTCTAGCTCTCACATGGGCGGAGTCGGGGACCGCGCGGGAGAGGTCCACCAGGCCCTGTTCGTCCAGGATTTGGAGCACCCTCTGATGCAATCGGCCCCAGACCCCCGCACGGGACCAGATGACTAACCGGCGGTGCACGGTCGACTTCGAGGCCCCGAAGCACGGCGGCAACGCTCGCCAGGCACACCCGCTGACCAACACGTAAATGATCGCCGCGAAGACGGCCTCGTCATCGATGTTCGCGACCCCGCCGCCCTGCGGCCGCACGCGGGCCGGAGGCAGCAACGGCCTGGCAATCTCCCACAGACCGTCCGGAACAATCCAACCCCACCGTCCACTCCCCCATACCCAGCACGACTTCCAACCGGCCATGTAGGACACGGTCTTAGCGGGTTGCACGCCGCCATCGAGACTTGCTAGAACCGTCTTAGCCGGTTCACGACAGGTCCGAGCCGTTCCACGATGACCAGGAGGTCTCATACCCAGCGACGTGCAAGCATTTGAAGCCCACGCAACTGACGCTGACCTCGACGATCTGCGCGCGCGATTGGCCGCGGCGCGGCTGCCGGAAGCTGAGACGGTCTATCGCGCCGCGCCCGACCCTCGCCGATGGGACCAGGGCGTTCCTCTCGCCGACCTCGCCGATGTCGTGAACTACTGGCGCACCGGGTACAACTGGCGGTCGTTCGAAGCGCGCATTGACCGGATCGGCCAGTTCCGCACGACCATTGACGGTCTGGGAATCCACTTCCTGCACCGCCGATCCGCACGCACAGATGCCACTCCTCTGATCTTGACGCACGGCTGGCCAGGCAGCATTGCCGAGTTCATCGATGTAGTGGACGAGCTGGCAGATCCGAAAGATGCGGACGCGCCGGCGTTCCACGTCGTGGTTCCGTCGCTGCCGGGCTTTGGCTACAGCGACAAGCCGGCCACCACCGGCTGGGGAATCGAAAAGATCGCGGCCGCATGGGTGGAACTGATGGGAAGGCTCGGCTACGGCAAGTTCGTAGCCCACGGCGGCGACTGGGGAGGTGTGATCACCACGGTCCTCGGCGGCAGGTTCCCGGCGCACGTTCTCGGCATCCACACAGTGACCGCGCAGGCACCGCCCGGGTTGACAACGGACGGGCTGACGGCGGCCGAGCGCAAATGGACCGAGGAAACCCGCGACTTCTGGGGTCACCGCGCGGCGTACGCGAAGCAGCAGGCGACCCGACCGCAGACCATCGGCTACTCACTCGTCGACTCACCAGTCGGGCTTCTCGCCTGGATCCTCGACAAGTTCGCCGAGTGGACAGATACCGAAGACAGCCCGTTCGAGACGATTTCCATAGACCGCGTTCTTGACGACGTCACCCTGTATTGGCTGACGCGGACCGGCGCGTCGTCGGCCCGTATTTACTACGAGAGCCACAACTCGCTCGACCCCGAACTTCGGGTCGACGTCCCGTCAGCAATCAGTGTGTATCCCCGCGACATCGAGAAGTGCCCGCGCGCCTGGGCACAGGAACGGTTCCGACAGATCGTCCGATGGAGGGCGCCTGAAACCGGGGGACATTTCCCGTCGCTGGAGGTTCCCGAGTATTTCGTCAAGGACCTGCAAGAAGGCCTCGCGGCAGTGCTGGCCGCCAATCGGTGAACGCGGCTGGCTCTGAGCCCGAATCCACCGGCTGATGATCTGATGGTGCGAGCTGACGGCGCGTGAGGTAATTCGGCGAGAGCCGCCGGTTCCGGGCGGGGATCAGCCGCCGGCCTGCACCGGCTCTTCCACAGGTTCATCCCGATCGGGCCCCTGGCGGGCGGGGTGGGGCGGGCAGCGGCAGTCAGCGCGGCGGTGGACCGTGAGCGGCGGATGCACGCGGATGGTGGCGGTCATCGCCTTGGCCTGGAAGGCGCCGGCCAGGGCGCCTGCGGCTCGCAGTCCGCGTGGGCGTCGGCATGGTTGCCGGCGTTGCGCAGGTGCAGGTGGTCGGCGAGCAGGCGCGGCAGCCCGGCCCGCTCGGCGAGGCGCGGTAGCGGGACGGGCCCGACGCCGGACCCGGAAGGCGCTCCCCGTCGGAGGACGCCCCCCGTCGGAGGACGCCCCCCCCGCTGAGCCGCTCCGCGTCAGGCGGTGCCCTCTTCGGCCTGGTCCCGCAGGAAGTTGCTCACCTGGAGCGCGAGGCCGTCGCGCAGAGTGGCGGTGTGGGCGCCGACGGAGTTCTCCTGCAGCCCGAGGCCGCCGGCCCACAGCCGGCGATCCGCCCACTCCTCCTCGACCCGCAGCTGGATCTGCACGTCGACCTGGCTCAGGCTCGCCTCCGGGCCCGCCGCGTACAGCACGGCGGTGGCCCGGCGCAGCGGGTAGACGTCGAAGCCCTCGATGAACTGCGAGTTGCGCCAGTCGATGAACGCGGCCTCGCCGTCGCGGCCGATCCGCACGTCGATCTGGCCGTCCTCGAGGTGAATGCCGAAGTGCCTCTCGCCACGGTTCTCGACGGTGACGCGCACCCGGAAGTACGTCAGCCCTTCGGCGGCGTCGTCCCGTCCGCGCGGTGGCTCCGCGGCTTCCAGACGGTGGACGCGGACACGCAGACCGGCATGCTCGTCGTACTCGTGCCAGTCCCCGACCACGTTCGGCTCGTACACAGTCCACCTCTCGACCTCAGAGAGCTGCTTCCTATCTTTGCGCCGAGTGCACTGTCAAATGAGCGGAATGCGCTGTGGCCAGCCCATTCGCCCCCTTGATCACCGATCAAGCCGTGGGCAGGAAGAATCCGCTTTCTGGCCTGACGGCCGAGTTCGGCTACGTGCCGCACATCACGTTCCCCACCAAGATCAACGAGCCGGCCGACCCAGCAGCGAGGAGGCCGCCCCGATGCCGGGCGCGGCGGCCACCAACAGCACGGCGAAGTCGAGCGCGAGGTGTGCCGGGGTGCAGGTTGCCGGGGTGCGGGGGAGGGGACCGCGCAGGGCGTCGAACAGCTCCTGGCCGCGTCCGAGATCCCGATGCCGGGTCGCTCCACGACCAGCCGCAACAGCTCCACCTCGGCTCCGCGCAGCTGCGGGGCGGGCATCTCCCGCCGCAGCCTGCGCCGGATCAGCCGCTGGACCCCGACGAGCGCGTCGGCCGGCTCCTCCGGGAAGGTCATGCCGCCGAGATCACCTTTGCAGTAAAGGTAATGCGGCCCTTGGGAAGGCAATGGCGAGCCTGTCTCTCCGTCTCCGTAAACACACAGTCATCCGACGGCAACACGAAGTCGCATTCACGAAATTTGTTTCGGACACCCCTTGAGGGGGAATCCACCCATATGTGCTTCGGACAGGAGGCACGTCCGTGGGAGTCGGCCCACCGGGCTCCGGAGTGTCCTCCTGAGGTCCGAATCCGCGCCTCCCACGGTGTCTGTCCAGTCAGCACCTGCTGAGGAGGTGCGCACGGATGAGTGCCACCACCAGAACGAAGCAGCATCCGCACGACGACGCCCCTGACACCGCGGAAGCGTTCGACCGGCTCGTGGAACTGCCCGACGGGCCGGAACGCAAGGCGCTCAGGGACGATCTGGTTCAGGCCTGGTTGCCCATGGCCGAGCGGATCGCCGTACGGTTCAAGGGGCGCGGCGAGTCCCTCGAGGACCTGTACCAGGTGGCCGCCCTGGGACTGGTGAAAGCCGTCGACCACTACGACCCGGCCCGCGGCCACGCCTTCGAGGCGTACGCGGTGCCCACCATCACTGGCGAGATCAAGCGGCACTTCCGCGACCACATGTGGACGCTGCACGTGCCCCGCCGGGTCCAGGACCTGCGCAACCGGGTGCGCAGCTCCGCGAAGGAGCTGTCGCAGCAGACCCCCGGGCGCGCGCCCACCATTCCCGAGATCGCCGAGCACGCGCATCTGAGCGAGGCCGAGGTGCGCACCGGGATGGAAGCCCTGGAGTGCTTCTCCGCGCTGTCGCTGGAGGCGGAGATGCCTGGCACCGACGGTTACGCGCTGGGGGACGCGCTCGGCGGTCCCGATCCGGCGTACGACGTGGTCGTCGACCGGGTGGCCGTCAAGCCGTGCCTGCAGCGACTGCCGGAGCGGGAGCGGACCATCCTCTACCTCCGCTTCTTCGGCGGGATGACCCAGAGCCGTATCGCGCAGCAACTCGGCATCTCGCAGATGCACGTCTCCCGGCTGCTCAGCGGCTGCTTCGCCCACTTGCGCGACGAAATGCTCGTGGAAGCCCGTTGAACCCGAAGTCGAACCCGAAGGGGTGAGTCAGTCCTCGGCCGTTCCCGGAATCTGCGTCGGGCCGTACCGCTCAAGGGCCTCTTCGAACTCGACGCTGATTTCGGGCGGCATTTCCCCGTCCCGGCCCCAGCGCAGAATCAGTTCCGCGACCTGGCGGAGCTTGATGTTCGTGTGCTGGGACACGTCCTTCAGTACGGCCCACCCCTGGTCCGGCGACACGCGGCCGAGCGCGACGACCATGCCGATCGCCTGGTCCACGACGGCGTGCGAGACGACCGCCTCTTTGAGCTGGTCGACTTCCTCTTGCAGCTCGAGGATCCGGTCTGTCTCGTCTGCGGGTTCGTGCGGTACCGGTGCCACGCCTCCATCCTCGCCGCTTCGCCGGTCGTGTGCCAGTGAAAGCGAAGGGCCGGACCTCGGCCGTTTCGGCGCCACGCCGGAGGTAACTCGACAGGCCCCGGAACGGATCCGGCTGGACACTGGGAGGAGACCGGTGGCCGCCGGTCGCGCGAGACCAGGACGCGACTGCCATGAACGACGATGCAAGAAATCCCAGGAGCACGGCCGATGTCGTGTCCACACACTCCGTGTTCGGGGCACCCTGCTGGGTGAGCCTGACCAGCCGCGATCTCGAGGCCACCCACGAGTTCTACTCGGCCGTACTGGGCTGGCGCTGGCGGCCCGCCAAGCTGGGCGACCGCTTCTGGGTCGCGCTGGCGGACGGGATCCCGGTCGCCGGGGTCGCGGCGGTGGCCACGATGTGGCAGATGGCCGTCGCCTGGACGCCGTACTTCGCCGTGCCGAGCGCGGACGAGGCCGTGGCACGTGTGCAGGAGCGCGGTGGCACGTCCGCCGTCGGACCGCTCTCGCTGCCGCCCGGGCGCGCGGCGCTGCTGGCCGACCGGGACGGCGCGACCTTCGGCGTCTGGGAGGGGGAGCTCCACTCCAACTGGGAGACCTGGCGACGCGCGGCGCCCTTCATCCGGCTGCACACCCGCGACGCATTCGACGCCGCCATGTTCTACGGCGAGGTCCTCGACTGGGCGACGGAGCGGCCCGGTTGCTGTGAGGTCCGCTACGAGGGCGGGGAGGTCGTGCTGCGCAGCGGCGGCGATGTCGTGGCGCGGATCGAGTCGGGTGCGCTGGAGGCCGCGCCGGATCCGACGATCCGGCCGCACTGGCAGGTTCACTTCGCGGTCACCGACGTGGCGGGGTGTGTGCGGGCGGCTGAGCTGCATGGGGGCAGCGTGCTGTCGAAGGGGAGCGAGGAGGCCGTGCTGCGGGATCCGGACGGAGCACAGTTCACGGTGACCTCGCGCCGTGCACGGTAGAGGGTGCGACAGGGAGGGCCCCTAGGGTCTGTTGCGAAAGTGGATCTTGTTCGTTGATGATCACGTCCTGTGGGACGTGGTGATCTGACGAACGGCCAGTGGGCCCGGCTGGAGCCGTTGTTGCCGGCGGGCATCAAGCCGGGCCGTCCGCCGGTGTGGACGCGGCGGCAGCTCATAGACGGCATACGGTGGCGGACCCGGACCGGTGCACCCTGGCGCGACGTGCCGGAACGCTATGGGCCCTGGGACCGGGTCTACGACCTGTTCCGGCGCTGGCAGAGGGACGGGACCTGGGCGAGGATCCTCACCCAGCTTCAGGCCGAGGCGGACGCCAAGGGCCTGATCACCTGGGACGTGAACGTCGACTCCACCGTCTGCCGGGCCCACCAGCACGCCGCCGGAGCGGCGAAAAGGGGGACCTCCAGAAGGAACCGCCGGGCGGGATCTTCGCCGAGCCGGCCGACCACGCACTCGGACGATCCCGCGGCGGACTGACCAGCAAGATCCACCTCGCGGTCGAGCAGGGTCAAAAGCCCTTGTCCGTCGTGATCACGGCCGGGCAGCGGGGCGATTCCCCGCAGTTCGAAGCGGTCCTGGAAGCCATCCGGGTCCCCAGGCTGGGGCTCGGCAGGCCGCGCAAGCGTCCCGACCGGGTTCGGGCCGACAAGGCGTACGACTCCCGCGGCAACCGCTCCTACCTGCGCAGACGCGGGATCAAGGCCACCATCCCGGTCCCGGCGGACCGTGTCCGCAACCGCCTCACGCGCGGATCGCGCGGCGGGCGGCCACCGACGTTCGACAAGGACGACTACAAGCAGCGGCACGCGGTCGAGTGCGGGATCAACCGGCTCAAGCGCCACCGGGCCGTCGCCACTCGCTACGACAAACTCGCCGTCCGCTTTGAAGCGACCGTGCTGGTCGCGGTCATTAACGAGTGGCTGTGACCAGCACTTTCACAACAGGCCCTAGGGCCCCTTTGGGCGTTGCCCGCGACGCCCTCGACAGGTTGACGCCCTCGACAGGTTTCCGTACAGCCCCGCTCCCCTTCAGCGCGTCGCGCGCGACGGCCTCGACAGGAGGACCAGGCTGCGGCGTTCGATGAGCAGGGCGGTGCCTGCCTTGTGCTCCGCCTCGTCCGGGGGGCCCTGGGGCTCGGCCGTGTCGATCAAGGTCGCCCAGCGGTCGCCGTAGGTGGCGTCCGGCAGTTGGAATTCCACCGGCTCCCAGTAGCTGTTGAGCAGCAGCAGGAAGGAGTCGTCCACCACGGGGCGGCCGCACCAGTCGGGTTCGGCGATGGCGTCGCCGTTGAGGAAGACGGCGACCGAGTGGGCGTCGGAGCGCTGCCAGTCCTCGTCCGCCATCTCGCGGCCGTCCGGGAGCAGCCACACCAGGTCGGGCAGCGGCTGGTCGGGGTGGGTCGCGGTCTCGCCCTGGAAGAAGCGGCGGCGGCGTAGGACGGGGTGGGCGGCGCGCAGGGCGATGACGTGGCGCGTGAAGTCGGCGAGGTCGCGCTGGTCGTCGGTGAGCCGCCAGTCGATCCAGGAGACTTCGTTGTCCTGGCAGTAGGCGTTGTTGTTGCCGCGCTGGGTGCGGCCGAGTTCGTCGCCGTGGCCGAGCATGGGGATGCCCTGCGAGAGCAGCAGCGTGGCGATGAAGTTGCGCTGCTGACGGGCGCGCAGTTGCAGGACGGCCGGGTCGCGGGTCTCGCCCTCGGCGCCGCAGTTCCAGGAGCGGTTGTGGCTCTCGCCGTCCCGGTTGCCCTCGCCGTTGGCCTCGTTGTGCTTGTCGTTGTAGGAGACGAGGTCGCGCAGGGTGAACCCGTCGTGCGCGGTCACGAAGTTGACGCTGGCGCGCGGGCGCCGCCTGCTGTGCGCGTACAGGTCGGAGGAGCCGGTCAGCCGGGAGGCGAACTCGCCGAGGGAACCGGGCTCACCGCGCCAGAAGTCCCGTACGGCGTCGCGGTACTTGCCGTTCCACTCCGACCAAAGGGGCGGGAAGTTGCCCACCTGGTAGCCGCCCTCCCCCACGTCCCACGGCTCCGCGATCAGCTTGACGCGGCTGATCACCGGGTCCTGCTGGATGAGGTCGAAGAACGCCGAGAGGCGGTCCACCTCGTGGAACTGGCGGGCGAGCGTGGCCGCGAGGTCGAAGCGGAACCCGTCCACGTGCATCTCGGTGACCCAGTAGCGCAGCGAGTCCATGATCAGCTGGAGTACGTAGGGGTGGCGCATCAGCAGGCTGTTGCCGGTGCCGGTGGTGTCGTAGTAGTGCGCCCAGTCGCCGTCCACCAGGCGGTAGTACGAGGCGTTGTCGATGCCGCGGAAGGAGAGGGTCGGGCCGCGCTCGTTGCCCTCGGCGGTGTGGTTGTAGACCACGTCGAGGATCACTTCGAGGCCGGCCGCGTGCAGTGCCTTCACCATCGACTTGAACTCGTCGACCTGCTGACCGCGGGTGCCGTGGGCGGCGTAGGCGTCGTGCGGCGCGAAGAAGCCGATCGTGTTGTAGCCCCAGTAGTTGGACAGGCCCCGGTCGAGCAACACGCCGTCCTGGACGTACTGGTGCACCGGCATCAGCTCGACGGCGGTCACCCCGAGGGAGGTCAGGTGCTCGACGATCGCGGGGTGCGCGAGTCCGGCGTAGGTGCCGCGCAGCTCCGGCGGGACGTCCGGGTGAGTGCGCGTGAGGCCCCGTACGTGCGCCTCGTAGATGACGGTGTCGGCGTACGGCCGCCCCAGCGGACGGTCGTCGCCCCAGTCGAAGTGCGGGTCGGTCACCACGCCGAGCATGGTGTGCCCGGCGCTGTCGGCCGGGGACGGGGCGCCCGGGGTGCGCTCGAAGAGGGAGGCGTGGTTGTCCACCCGGCCGTCCACGGCCCGGCTGTACGGGTCGAGCAGCAGCTTCGCCGGATTGCACCGGTGGCCGAGGCCCGGGTCCCAGGGGCCGTGGACCCGGTAGCCGTAGCGCTGTCCCGGTCCGACGCCGGGCAGGTAGCCGTGCCACACGAAGCCGTCGACCTCGGTCAGCTCGACGGCGCTGTGCCGGTCCTTGTCGTCGACGAGGACGAGCTCGACGCGTTCGGCGACCTCGCTGAACAGGGCGAAGTTCGTGCCCTGTCCGTCGAAGACGGCTCCCAGCGGGTAGGGGTGCCCGCTCCAGGCCGGCACCCCTCTGCCTCGTCGTCGCACGGTCACCGGGCCTCCTCCAGGACGACGTCCCGGGTGCCCGCCGCGTCGGCCACGGCGGTGACGGGCACCTCGCGGGGCACCTGAAGCGCCTCCCGCAGGCCGGGGGTGGGCGCCGTGGGCACGAGCGGGGCACGTTCGCCGGCGCGGGCGCGCTGTGAGAACCAGATGATCTTGCTGCCGGTCTCGGTGGCGCAGCAGCCCCAGCCGTCGCTCATCGCGGCGAGGTGCTGCAGGCAGGCGCGCAGTTCGTGGTCCGGGCGCAGGGCACGGTCGTTGTCGCCGATGGCGGTGATGAGGTGCTGGCCGTTCCACCACATCTCGATCGAGATGTTCTTGTCCTTCGCGTGCTCGTCGATGGCCCGCAGCAGCATCTCCGTGCCGTGGCGGACGGGCTCGACAAGCGTCTCCAGGTCCCAGTACCGGAGGTGAGCGGCCAGAATTCGGCTGACCTGTCCCACCCGTTCGGGGCTGACTTCCACGTCGAGGTGGTAGTAGCAGGGCACTGCGGTCTTCACCGTCGTTACCTCCTCACCGCGAAAGCTCCCGCTCTCCTCGCCCCTGCGGGACGGGCCCCGAACACGGAGCGTGAGCGCTGATCGCTTCTGAGTCACTCCAGGGTGGGGGTGGTACGCCATTCGTGCAACAGGAGGAAACACCTGGGGTGGTTGAAGCTCCAACAAGACGCTGAGTCGCCGACCGTGCACCATGTGTGAAGACCTCGATGCCCGTAACGGAACCCGTGTGTGCGCGCCCGGGTACCGCCCGATGGTCGGGAGACGCGTCATCGAGCAGCCCGGAAGGTGAACGGCGCCATGCTGCTACCGGCCAAAGCCGAAGTCGCTCGGCAACTGCGGCGATATCGGGCCTGGGAACGCGCCATGCTCGCGGCCCCTGCCGACCACACGGTGCGCGCCACTTTCGAGGACGCCGGGTACACCCTGTGCGTGCTGATGGGAAAGCGCTGCGCGCGCGAGGCAGCGGACGCGGCCGAGCGCTATCTGCACATCACCCTGGCGGCCTACCTCCGGGAGCAGAACGAGCGACCTCACCTGAGCGCCGTCCGCCGGGGCCCACCAAGATCACGGCGGTGGCGTTTCCTTGCCGGAAGGTAGTTCCGGCGCAGTTTCGACCCCCGGCCGGGCCTGGTGCCCGGCCTCGAGCACGGCGGAGGTGAACCATGGGCAGGACCAAGACGAAGACCCGGACCAGAACCGGGACGATCGGCCGCATCCCGGTACGGGACGTACAGCCGGCCGTGGAGTGCGGCAGGCACCCGGCGAAGGCGGTCGCGGGAGAGACCTTCGAGGTCACCGCCACCGTGTTCCGCGAAGGCCATGACGCCGTGGCCGCCAATGTCGTGCTGACCGATCCGGAGGGCCGTCCCGGTCCGTGGACGCCGATGCACGAGCTGACGCCGGGGAGCGACCGCTGGGGCGCCAAGGTGACGCCGGCCTCGGTGGGGCACTGGACCTTCCAGGTGGAGGCCTGGAGCGATCCGGTGGCCACGTGGCGCCACACGGCCCGGATCAAGGTCCCGGCCGGCATCGACGTCGGGCTCGTCCTGGAGGAGGGCGGCGAGCTGTACGAGCGTGCGGCGGCCGCGGTGCCCGACGCCGCGGGGTGGGCGACCGTGCAGGCCGCCGCGGAGGCGTTGCGGGACGACTCACTGCCGCCCGTGTCACGGCTGGAGGCGGCGTTCGCGGCCAACGTGGATGCGGTGTTGGGGCGGTATCCGTTGCGGGATCTGGTCACCGTGACGGATCCGCTGCCGCTGCTGGTGGAGCGCGAGCGGGCCCTGTACGGCTCCTGGTACGAGTTCTTCCCCCGCTCCGAGGGCACCCCGCAGCAGCCCCACGGCACCTTCCGCACCGCCGCACGGCGGTTGCCGGCGATCGCCGCGATGGGCTTCGACGTGGTCTACCTCCCGCCCATCCACCCCATCGGCACGACCTTCCGCAAGGGCCAGAACAACACCCTCTCCGCCGGCCCCGAAGACGTCGGCGTGCCCTGGGCGATCGGCTCCCCCGAAGGCGGCCACGACGCCGTCCACCCCGACCTGGGCACCATCGAGGACTTCGACCACTTCGTGGCCCGGGCAACGGAACTCGGCCTGGAGATCGCCCTCGACTTCGCCCTGCAGTGCTCCCCCGACCACCCCTGGGTCCACAAACACCCCGAGTGGTTCCACCACCGCGCCGACGGCACGATCGCCTACGCCGAGAACCCGCCGAAGAAGTACCAGGACATCTACCCCATCGCCTTCGACGCCGACATGGACGGCCTGATCACCGAGACCCTGCGCGTCCTGCGGCACTGGATGGCCCACGGCGTGCGGATCTTCCGCGTCGACAACCCGCACACCAAACCGGTCGTGTTCTGGCAGAAGGTCATCGCGGACATCAACCGCACCGACCCGGACGTGATCTTCCTGGCCGAGGCGTTCACCCGCCCGGCGATGATGCACACCCTCGCCCAGATCGGCTTCCAGCAGTCGTACACCTACTTCACCTGGCGCAACAGCAAGCAGGAACTCACCGAGTACCTGACCGAGCTGTCCGGCGAGGCGGCCGCCTACATGCGGCCCAACTTCTTCGCCAACACCCCCGACATCCTGCACGAATTCCTCCAGCACGGCGGACGGCCCGCCTTCGAGCTCCGCGCCGTGCTGGCGGCCACCCTCTCCCCCACCTGGGGCATCTACAGCGGCTACGAGCTCTGCGAGAACACCCCCCTGCGCAACGGCAGCGAGGAGTACCTCCACTCGGAGAAGTACCAGCTGCGGCCCCGCGACTGGGAAGCCGCCGCACGCGAAGGCCGCACCATCGCCCCCCTGATCACCCAGCTCAACGCCGTCCGACGGAGCCACCCCGCCCTCCACCGGCTCAGGAACCTCCGCTTCCACCAGACCGACAACGACGCGCTCATCGCGTACAGCAAACGCACGGGCCCGGACACCGTTCTGGTGATCGCCAACCTCGACCCTCACCACACCCAGGAGGCCACGGTCTCGTTGGACATGCCGCAACTCGGCCTGGACTGGGATGCCTCCCTGTCCGTGCACGACGAACTGACGGGTGAGACCTACCGCTGGGGCAGGACCAACTACGTACGCCTGGAGCCCGGCAGGGCGCCCGCGCACGTGCTCCACGTCCAGGCATCACCACCGCAGATCGGAGGGTCTCCCGCGTCATGACCGTCAACGAGCCCGTGCTGGACACCTTCGAGGACACCCCTGCCAAGGATCGTGACCCGGATTGGTTCAAGCGCGCCGTCTTCTACGAGGTCCTGGTCCGCTCCTTCCAGGACAGCAACGGCGACGGAGTCGGCGACCTCAAAGGCCTCACCGCCAAACTCGACTACCTGCAATGGCTCGGCGTCGACTGCCTGTGGCTGCCGCCCTTCTTCAAATCACCCCTGCGCGACGGCGGCTACGACGTCTCCGACTACACCGCCGTACTGCCCGAATTCGGCGACCTCGCCGACTTCGTCGAATTCGTCGACTCCGCCCACCAGCGCGGCATGCGGGTCATCATCGACTTCGTCATGAACCACACCAGCGACCAGCACCCGTGGTTCCAGGAATCGAGGAAAGACCCCGACGGCCCCTACGGCGACTACTACATGTGGGCCGACGACGACAAGCAGTACGCCGACGCCCGCATCATCTTCGTCGACACCGAAGCCTCCAACTGGACTTACGACCCGGTCCGAGGGCAGTACTTCTTCCACCGCTTCTTCTCCCACCAACCCGACCTCAACTACGAGAGTCCGGCTGTCCAGGAGGAAATCCTGGCCGCCCTGCGCTTCTGGCTGGACCTCGGCATCGACGGATTCCGGCTCGATGCCGTGCCCTATCTGTACGCGGAGGAGGGCACGAACTGCGAGAACCTTCCCGCGACCCATGAGTTTCTGAGGCGTGTCCGCCGTGAGATCGACGCGATGTATCCGGACACCGTGCTGCTGGCGGAAGCGAACCAGTGGCCGGAGGACGTCGTCGATTACTTCGGTGATTACCAAAACGGTGGCGACGAATGCCACATGGCCTTCCACTTCCCCGTCATGCCCCGGATCTTCATGGCGGTACGGCGGGAATCCCGCTACCCGGTCTCGGAAATCCTCGCCAAGACGCCGGCCATCCCCACCGGCTGCCAGTGGGGCATCTTCCTGCGCAACCACGACGAGCTGACCCTCGAAATGGTCACCGACGAAGAACGCGACTACATGTGGGCGGAATACGCCAAGGATCCCCGCATGCGCGCCAACATCGGCATCCGCAGGCGGCTCGCCCCGCTCCTCGACAACGACCGTCATTCGATCGAGCTGTTCACCGCCCTGCTGCTCGCCCTGCCGGGCAGCCCGATCCTCTACTACGGCGACGAGATCGGCATGGGCGACAACATCTGGCTCGGCGACCGCGACGCCGTCCGCACACCGATGCAGTGGACCCCGGACCGCAACGCCGGCTTCTCCTCCTGCGACCCGGGACGCCTCTGCCTCCCCACGATCATGGACCCCGTCTACGGCTACCAGGTGACGAACGTCGAGGCCTCCATGGCCTCCCCGTCCTCGCTCCTGCACTGGACCCGCCGCATGATCGAGATCCGCAAGCAGAACCCGGCCTTCGGACTCGGCACCTACACCGAACTCCAGTCCTCCAACCCGGCGGTGCTCGCCTTCCTGCGCGAATACGAGGACGACCTCGTCCTGTGCGTGAACAACTTCGCGCGCTTCGCGCAGCCCACCGAGCTCGACCTGCGCGAGTTCAGCGGACGCCACCCGGTCGAGCTGTTCGGCGGGGTCCGCTTCCCGGCGATCGGTGAGCTGCCGTATCTGCTGACCCTCGGGGGCCACGGCTTCTACTGGTTCCGGCTCTCCCGAGTCGCATCCCGCATCGGCAGACGACTTTGAGCGTGGGCTTCGAGCGTGTGCCGAGGAAAGGACGGGTCACCATGCAGAAGACCGCATCTCCCCGACCGAGCCGTACGGTCGACGCGAGCCCCATGGCCTCGCTCGCCGGACTGCTGCGCGAGTGGCTGCCACGGCAGCGCTGGTTCGCGGGCAAGGACCGGCCCGTCACGGACCTCGCGCTGCTCTCCATGACGGAGCTGTTCCCGGGCTGTCTGCATCTGCTGGTGCACGCCGGTCACTCGGGGGTCCCCGCGCCCGGTGGGGCTCCCCCGGCCGGTGACTGCTACCAGCTGCTGCTCGGCGTACGGCAGCATCTGTCGCCGCGGCTCGGCCGGGCGCTCATCGGGCGGGCGGAGGAAGGGCCGCTGGCCGGTCTGACGGTCTTCGACGCGTTGCAGGACCCGCGGTCGGCCCAGCTGCTTCTGGAACGGCTGCGGCATCCGGGCGCGGCCGGCCCGCTGCGCTTCGAGGCGGACCCGTCCGTGTCGGTGCCGACGGCTCTTGTGCCGCGGCTGCTGGACGCGGAGCAGTCCAACTCCTCTCTGGTGTACGGCGACACGTACATCCTCAAGCTCTTCCGGCGCATCCAGCCGGGCGTCAACCCCGACCTGGAGCTGTCCGGCGCGCTGGCCGAGCAGGGCTGCCGTCGCGTACCGGCCCCCTTGGCCTGGTTCCGGACGACGCATCCCTGGGAGGCGACGCTCGGTGTGCTGCAGCCGTTCCTGCGGGACGCCTCCGACGGCTGGACGCTGGCGCTCGACGCGCTGGCCTCGGCCGGCGACTTCACGGCGGAGGCCCGTCAGTTGGGGCGGGCGACGGCGGAAGTGCATCTGGCGCTGGCCTCGGCCTTCCCCTCCCGGGCCCACGGCGAGAACGGGCGTACGGCGGCGGCGATGACGGAGCGCCTGGAGATCGCCGCGCACTTCGTCCCCGCCCTCCAGCCCTACGTCCCCGGCCTGCGCACCGCCTTCGGCGCCCTCGCCAGCTGCGATCCCGGGCCGCCCGCCCAGCGCATCCACGGCGACCTGCACCTGGGACAGGTGCTGCGGGCCGGCCGTGAATGGTTCGTCATCGACTTCGAGGGCGAGCCGTCCCGCCCGCTCGCCGAGCGGCGCGGCCTCCACTCGCCGGTGCGGGACATCGCCGGCATGCTCCGTTCCTTCGACTACGCCGCCCGGCAGCGCCGCCCGTGGCGTCCGGAGTGGGCACGCCGCTGCCGGGAGGCCTACTGCGCCGGCTATGCCGCCCTCGCCGGGTGGGACCCCCGCAAGAAGCACGGCTTGCTGCGTGCGTATGAGACCGACCGCGCCGTGTACGAGGTGCTGTACGAGGCCCGGCACCGACCCGACTGGTTGCCCGTACCGATGGCGGCGATCGAACGCCTCGCCGTGAGAGGAGCCTGACCCCATGGCCCTGCACGAGACCTCGCGCCCCGAATCGGCCGGCCCGGGCCGCCGCGGCGCCGCGCCTGTCCTGGACCCGTCCGACCGGGAGCGCCTGCTGTCGGGCGCCCACCACGATCCGCACGCGCTGCTCGGCGCGCATCCCGTCCCGGGCGGGATCGCCTTGCGGGCACTGCGCCCGTTCGCACGTGCGGTGAGCGTCATGGTCGACGGCGAGCGCACCGCGCTCGTCTCGGAGGGCGACGGCCTCTTCTCCTGCGTGCTGCCGCTGGACGCGATCCCCGCGTACACGCTGCTGGTCTCGTACGAGGAGAGCGGGGCCGACGAGCGCGAGGTCCACGACCCGTACCGCTTTGTGCCCGCCCTCGGCGAGCTCGACCTGCACCTCATCCGCGAGGGCCGGCACGAGGAGCTGTGGAGGGCGCTCGGCGCCGAGCCGATGACCCACCAGGGCGTGGCCGGTACCCGCTTCACGGTCTGGGCGCCCAACGCCCGGGGCGTGCGGGTCGCCGGCGACTTCACCTGCTGGGACGGGACGGCGTTCCCGATGCGGTCCCTCGGGGCGTCCGGGGTGTGGGAACTGTTCCTGCCGGGTATCGGCGAGGGCGCCCGGTACAAGTTCGAGATCACCTCCCGGTACGGTCACCGCTTCCTCAAGGCAGACCCGATGGCGCGCTGCGCGGAGGTCCCGCCCGACACGGCGTCGATCGTGCACGCCTCGCACTACGAGTGGGGCGACGAGAGGTGGATGGCGCACCGGGGTGACGTCCCGGTGCACCAGGCCCCCTTCTCGGTGTACGAGGTTCATCTCCCGTCGTGGCGGGCGGGTCTGACGTACCGCGAACTCGCCGAGGAGCTGCCCGCGTACGTCCGCGACCTCGGTTTCACCCATGTCGAGTTCATGCCGGTCGCGCAGCACCCCTTCGCCGGTTCCTGGGGCTACCAGGTCACCGGCTTCTACGCGCCGACCGCGCGGCTCGGGACGCCGGACGACTTCAAGTACCTGGTGGACGCCCTGCACCAGGCCGGCATCGGCGTGATCGTGGACTGGGTGCCGGCCCATTTCCCCAAGGACGACTGGGCGCTGGCCCGGTTCGACGGGGACCCGCTGTACGAGCCCGGAGACTCGCGGCGTGCCGAGCATCCGGACTGGGGGACGTTCGAGTTCGACTACGGACGTACCGAGGTGCGCAACTTCCTCGTCGCCAACGCCACGTACTGGTGCGAGGAGTTCCACATCGACGGGCTCCGGGTGGACGCCGTCGCCTCCATGCTCTACCTCGACTACTCGCGGGAGTCCGGGCAGTGGGCGCCGAACGCCTTCGGCGGCCGGGAGGACCTGGACGCGATGGCGTTCCTGCAGGAGATGAACGCGACCGTGTACCGGCGCAACCCGGGGGTCGTCACGATCGCGGAGGAGTCGACCGCCTGGGGCGGGGTGACCCGGCCCACCGACAGCGGCGGGCTGGGGTTCGGGCTGAAGTGGAACATGGGCTGGATGCACGACTCGCTGCAGTACATGGCCAAGGAGCCGGTGCACCGCAAGTACCACCACGACGAGATGACCTTCTCGATGGTGTACGCCTACAGCGAGAACTACGTGCTCCCCATCTCCCACGACGAGGTCGTGCACGGCAAGCAGGCGCTGGTCTCCAAGATGCCCGGCGACTGGTGGCAGCGGCGCGCCAACCACCGGGCGTATCTGGGCTTCATGTGGGCCCACCCCGGCAAGCAACTGCTCTTCATGGGCCAGGAGTTCGCCCAGGGCGCGGAGTGGTCCGAGGCGCACGGTCCCGAGTGGTGGCTGCTGGATCCCGGGTACGCGTCCGCGGGTGACCATCGGGGCGTGCGGGAGCTGGTCCGTGACCTCAACACCTTCTACCGGGCGACGCCAGCCCTGTGGGAGCGGGACACCGACCCCGCCGGCTTCCAGTGGGTGCTCGGCGACGCCGCCGAGGACAACGTCTTCGCCTTCCTCCGGTTCGGCGCCGACGGCGATGTCCTGCTCGCCGTCTCCAACTTCTCCCCCGTCGTCCGTCACGACTACCGCCTCTGGGTGCCGGACCACATCGAGGCCTGGCAGGAGACCCTCAACACCGACGCCGCGCACTACGGCGGCAGCGACGTCACCAACCCCGACCCCCTCAAGCCGCAGGACGGGCACATCCGGCTCACGCTGCCTCCGCTCGCGACGGTGTGGTTGTCGCCCTGATCCGGTGCGTCCGCGCTGGGCTGCCCGCACCGGGCATGCTGCTCTCCGCGGGCGGGGTCTCGCCGGGTGGTACGCCGCCGCCGGGCTCGAGGCCGGTGGTGTGCTCGGGCTCCGGATCGGGGTTCGGGCGGCGGTTTGGTGCGGAATTCGGATCAGGGTTCGAATGTGTCATGTCACCCGGGTTCCCCACTGGGCCGAGATCACCGAACGGGGTCAATTGTCAGTTCCGGGCACCGTCCGCTCTTACCTGGGCTAGATTCGGGCAGCGCCGATAACAGTACTCATCGGTGACGTCACACCCGGTACGCACCAGGAGCAGCGCATGCGCGATCTCGGCCTCGCTCCCCCGACCGTCACGCCCCTGACCGGAGGGCTCGCCGACAGCGTCTTCGAGACGGCGGCCCTCGATCCCACACTACCGATGCTCGCGCGCCACCCCGATGCATCCTCCACCACCTGGGAGGAGGTGACCGCCGCGGAACTGCGCGACGAGGTGACCGATCTGGCCAAGGGGCTGATCGCGTCCGGAATCTCGCCGGGCCACCGCGTGGCCATCATGGCCCGCACGCGTTACGAGTGGACGGTGCTCAGCTACGCGCTGTGGACGGTGGGCGCCGAGGTGGTCCCGATCTATCCGACGTCGTCGCGCGACCAGGTCGAGTGGATCCTGCGGGACGCCGAGTGCGTGGCCGTCGTCGTCGAGGACGAGCAGGCGATCATGACGGTCGGCTCCGTGTGCGGATCGCTGCCGCAGTTGCGCCACGTCTGGCAACTGGACACGGGAGGGCTGCAGCAGCTTGTGGAGCGGGGCGAGTTCGTTCCACTCGCCACGGTCGAGTCGCTGCGCCGCATCGTGCTGCCGGACTCCACCGCCGCGGTCATGTACACCTCCGGCACGACGGGCCGTCCGCTGGGCTGCGCGCTGAGCCACCGCGGTCTGGCGAGCCCCTGCGACACACTCCTCGCGGGCTGGGGCCACACCGTGATCCCGCCCGGCGAGCAGCAGGGCTCGGTGCTCGCCTTCCTGCCGTTCTCCCATGTGTACGGCCTCCTGGTGCAGGCGCTGTGCGTCCGCGGCGGAATGCTGATGGGGCACGAACCCGACCTCAGCGAGGCGGCCCTGTCGTCGGCGCTGCGCACCTTCCGCCCCACCTACTTCTGCGCCGTACCGTCGATCTTCGAGAAGATCTACAAGAACTTCCTGCGTGCGGCTCAGCAGACGGGCCGCGGCGCGCTGTTCGAGCGGGCCGCCGACACGGCACGGGACTTCGCGGCGGCCCTGGAGCGGCACCGGCTGGGCGGCGGGCCCGGCCCGGGTTTCGATCTGCGGCTGCAACACGCCCTGTACGAGCGGACCGTGTACCGCAAGCTGCGGGCCGCCATGGGCGGCAGAGTGTGCCGCGCGACGTCCGGCGGCTCGCCCCTGAACCGTGAACTCTCCCTGTTCTACGAGGGCATCGGCGTCTATGTGAACGACGGCTACGGCCTCACCGAGACCTGCGGCGGGGTCACGGCGCAGCCGGTGGGCCGGGAGATGTCGGGGACGGTCGGGCAGGCACTGCCGGGCGTGGACATCCGGGTGGCCGACGACGGGGAGATCCTGGTGCGCGGGCCGTCGGTGTTCCAGGGCTATGTCAACGACGACGCCTCGACACGGGCGGCGCTGCGCGGCGGCTGGCTGGCCACCGGGGACCTGGGGCGGCTGGACTCCGAGGGGTATCTGACGATCACCGGGCGCAAGAAGGACGTCATCATCACCAGCAGCGGCAAGAGCGTCTCCCCGGCGCTCCTGGAGCAGCGCCTGAGGCAGCATCCGATGATCCATCAGGCGGTGGTCGTGGGCGACAACCGGCCCTGCGTCGGCGCCCTGATCACCCTGGACCCGGACTTCCTGGCGTACTGGCGCGAGTCCCTCGCGGTGCGCAGCGACGCGCGTGTCAGGGAGGCGCGGGAGGAGAACGCGCTGCGGGAGGAGCTCGCCCGGGCCGTGGCCGCGGCCAACAGCGCGGTGTCCCGCTCGGAGTCCATCCGCGTCTTCCGGGTACTGCCGGAGCCGTTCGACGTGGCCAGTGGTCTGCTGACGCCGTCGATGAAGCTGCGCCGGGACGCGATCGTGCGGCACTACGCGCAGCAGATCGACGCGATGTACCAGGCCCGCTCGCGTGCGCCCCGGGAACAGGTGGTGGACGAGCTGGCGCACTGGGACGACGCGGACAACGTCTTCCGCTGACCGCTGACCGCGCGCGTTCCTCCGGTGAGGTGGCGGAGCGCGCGCCGTTCAGCCCGTTGGTCGCCGTCGTTGGTCCGAGGTGGGGACCCTGCACGTCGGTCACGTACATGAACTGCGGCCCTGACTTGGACGAACGACTGGGGCGGTAGATCCAGACCAATCGCCCGTCAAAGATCACGCGTACATGTCTTTCGCTTCCGAACCGGTGTGCTCCCGCGCCGGTTGGGGCAGGGTGGCTGTCGACGGGTTCATCTGCCTGCCGCACCCGGCTGGCGGAACGACCGGTGGCGCGGTGGGATCGATGCGTGCGAAGCAGCGATTCAGGGGCAGGCGAACGACGTCGAGGCAGACCGCCTGGAGCCGCAGAAGGGAAGATCACCGTGACACGACCCAGGATCCTGGTGGTTGGCGCAGGCTTCGCCGGAGTTGGCTGCGTTCGCCGACTGGAACGCAAACTCTCCCCGGACGAAGCCGAGATCACCTTGGTGACGCCGTCCTCCTACCAGCTCTACCTGCCACTTCTCCCTCAGGTCGCCTCCGGCGTCCTGACGCCCCAGTCGATCGCCGTGTCCCTGCGTCGCAGCCGCAAGTACCGCACCCGGATCATTCCGGGCGGCGCCATCGGCGTGGACCTCGCGGCCAAGACCTGTGTCATCCGCACCATCACCGACGAGGTCGTCAACGAGCCGTACGACTACATCGTGCTGGCCCCCGGGAGCATCACCCGCACATTCGACATCCCTGGGCTCACCGACAACGCGTACGGCATGAAGACGCTCGCGGAGGCCGCCTATCTCCGCGACCACGTCATCTCCCAGCTGGACCTCGCCGACGCCAGCCACGATCCGGCCGAGCGCGCCGCACGGCTGCAGTTCGTGGTGGTCGGCGGCGGTTACGCGGGCACCGAGACAGCCGCGTGCCTGCAGCAGCTGACGCACAACGCGGTCAAGCGCTATCCGCGGCTCGACCCGAAGCTGATCAGGTGGCATCTGATCGACATCGCGCCGAGGCTGATGCCCGAGCTCGGCGAGAAGCTGGGCAGTGACGCCCAGGAGATCCTGCGCAAGCGGGGCATCGAGATCTCCCTGGGCGTGTCCATCGCGAAGGCGGGTCCCGACGAGGTCACCTTCACCGACGGCCGCGTCGTGCCCACCCGGACCCTGATCTGGACCGCCGGCGTCGTCGCCAGCCCGCTCATCGGCACGCTCGGCGCGGAAACGGTCCGGGGACGGCTCGCGGTGACGGCCGAGATGAACCTGCCGGGCCACGACGGTGTGTTCGCCCTCGGCGACGCCGCCGCGGTCCCCGACGTGGCGAAGGAGGAGGAGGGCGCCGTCTGCCCGCCTACCGCCCAGCACGCCATGCGCCAGGGCAAGGTCGTCGCCGACAACGTCATCGCGGCCCTGCGCAACCAGCCGCTGCGGCCGTACAAGCACAAGGACCTCGGCCTGGTCGTCGACCTCGGCGGCCGCGACGCCGTCTCCAAGCCCCTCGGTGTCGAACTGAAGGGCCTGCCCGCCCTCGCCGTCGCCCGTGGCTACCACTGGTCGGCGCTGCGCACCAACGTCGCCAAGACCCGCGTCATGACGAACTGGCTGCTCAACGCCGTCGCCGGGGACGATTTCGTGCGCACCGGGTTCCAGTCCCGCAGTCCGGCCAAGCTCAAGGACTTCGAGTTCAGTCACGCGTATCTGACGCCGGAGCAGCTGAAGGCGCAGGTCACCGGGGAGGACGGCGCCGAGGGGAAGGATGGGTGACCCCGGGTGCCCGATGGGCGACCCGAGGGGTGAACGTGACGGCCTCGGCCGAGCCGCGGTTCGTGGCGTGAACGAGGAGAGAGCGGGAGAGAGTACGGCGGCGTGAGGGCAGTGGGACGGCCGGTCCGGGCGCGACTGCGTGACCGTGTCGCGGCGTCGGACCCCGGCCTGCTGCGGCTGACCGCGGGGCTGCGCACGGCGGGCGCGATCGCCCTCGCGGTCGCCGTGCTCGCCCTGCTGGGCACCGATGTGACCCACCTGGTGGCGGGGGCCCTGGCGGCGATGGTCGCCACCTTCGCCATCCGGGAGAAGCAGCGCGGACAGCAGGCCGTCACGCTCGCCCTGGGCCTGCCGGTGGCGCTGGTGTCCATGACGCTGGCGGCGGCGCTGCACAGCCGTGTCGTGGCCGGCGACCTCGTCTTCGTCGCGCTCATCTTCTGTGCCGTCTACGGCCGCAGGTTCGGCGACCGCGGCACCGCGCTCGGCCTGATCGGCTTCCAGATCTACTTCGTGTCCCTGTTCGTCGGCGCCACCGTCTCCGGTCTGCCCGAGCTGTACGGCGCGGTCGCCGTGGCCTTCGTGTGCAGCGCGCTGGTGCGTTTCGCCGTCGTCCCCGAGACGCCGACGGGGGTGCTCGAGCGGCTGCGCGGGGCCTTCCGCGCCCGGCTGGCCCAGCTGCTGTCCGCGCAGCTCGACCTGCTGGACGCCGGTCCTGACGATGCGGACCGGGCGCTGGAGGGCGTGCGCGAGGGCACGGGGCGGCTGCATGAGACGGCGCTGCTGATCCAGGGCCGGCTGGCGGAGGGGACCACCGACGAGGCCGTGGCCCGGCTCGTCCAACGGCGCGTCGCGGACGCCGAGATCGCCGCCGAGCGCCTCGGGCTGTCGCTGCTCGCCGCCCGTGGCGCCGAGCGGGCGGACACGCTGGCCCTGCATCTGCCGGGAGCGCCCTTCCCCTCGGGCGGCCGACTGCCCGTACGGGACGAGGGGACCGCCGCGCTGCGACGTGACCTCCAGGCGCTGCGCCTGCTCGTCCTGCGTCCGGTCGACCAGGCCACCGGAACCGCGCTGTCCCGCGTCCGCAATCGGCTCCTCGGCTACCGGGACGAGGAGAACCTACCCGACGCCTCCCCCGCCGTGCAGGACGTCTTCCGGGCCGTCGGCGAGGCCGCCCGCGCGGTCCTCGGGCTGCGGATCGCCCTCGGCGGACCCCAGGACGAGTCGGACGACACCCCGGCCACGGCCCGTTCGCGCGAGGAACTGGACGCGGAGGACGCCGTACTCGACGCCGACACGGAGGAGGACCCGCACAAGCCCACCGGGCTGCGGCGGCCCACCACACGGGCCGCCGTGCAGGTGGCCGTCGGGTCGACGCTGGCCATGATCGGCGGCGAGCTGCTGTCCCGGGACCGCTGGTACTGGGCGGTGCTGACCTGCTGGATCGTGTTCCTCAACACCGCGTCCACGGGCGAGATCCTGGTCAAGGGCTACCGCCGTCTGCTGGGCACCGTGCTCGGCGTCCTGGCCGGGATCGTGCTGGCGGGCGCCGTCGGACGCCATACCTGGACGGCGTTCGCGCTGGTGCTGCTGTTCGTCTTCGCGATGTTCTACTCGGCACCGCTGTCCTACACGCTGGTGTCGTTCTTCGTCACCGCGGCGCTCGGGCTGCTCTACACCCTGCTGCACACCTACAGCCTCTCGGTGCTCGTGCTGCGCATCGAGGAGACGGCGCTCGGCGCGGCCTGCGGGGTGATCGCTGCCGCGCTGGTCCTGCCGGTGCAGACGGACCGCCGGACGAACGAGCTCCTCGCCACGGTCCTGGGACGGCTCGGCGAGGTCACCCGCAGCGCCGTCGAGCAGCTCAGCGGCGGGCCTGAAGTCGACCTGCTCGACCAGGCGCGTGACCTGGACCAGGCGCTGGCCGATCTGCGTGCCGCCACCCAGCCCCTCACGCATCCGGTCACGCCCCTGCGGGCCCGCCGGGAGACCGCTCGCTACGTCGTCGCGCTGCTGGAGACGTGCGCCTACCACGCGCGTGCGCTGGCCGCGACCGCCGAGCTGCTTCCCACCCATCCCTCGATCGCGGCGGATCCCCGGTTGCGCCGGGCCGCGGGGCGCATCGCGCACAACATCGAGGCGATCGCAGCCCACGTCACCGACGAACACGCCACGACCCGGATCGAGACCGGTCCGAGCATCGCCTCGCTCCTCGGACCGCCCGCCCCCGGCGCACCGCGCTACGGCCGGGTCACCGACCGTGTCCTGCGGCATCTGCAGCGTCTCGACGAGGGTGTGGCCGGTCTGGCCCGTCCGCTGGGGGTGCCGGTGAAGGCATCGGAGGGCTGACCGCGCATCGGGCCGATACCGCGGGGTACGCGGATGACATGACCGATGTCGTGGACTCAGACGAACTGATGCGGCGCATGCAGCGCGCCAGGGCCTGTGCCCGGCAGGAGGAGCGGACGTGGCGGGCGAGGAGCGAGCAGCTGCGGTCGGCCGACCCCGACGGGGCCCGCGACGCCGCCGTACGGACCCTGGCCTACGAGGCCGTGGTCACGGTGCTGGAGGAGATCCTGACCCCGGGCAAGCACCCCGAGCGGCCCTGAGACAGGGATCGAAGTGAAACAGGGCCGAAGCTGAACAGGACCGAAGTGAAACCGGTCACGTACCCCGGTTTTGGTTACGCAGAATCCCCGGAGATGGTTTACGGTTCATACATACGTGGTCGAGGGGTAGACCGTACAAGTCCCCCCGAACCACCACTAACGGCCCTGGCTGGCCTCCCCCGTCCGGCCAGGGCTTTTTAATGCCCTCGACGACCCGCCGCGCGCGGGCTCCCCGCCGAAACCGCCCTCCGCCGAGGTGCTCAGGGCGGCGGCAGCAGCTGAAATGGATCCAGGGAAAGCCCCGGAACCTCACTCGCCGGTGAGGAGCCCCGTGTCATGACCAAAGCGATCAAATTGCTGGCGGCCCTTCCGCCACCTCAACGTGAGCGCCTGATGTCGCTGGCCCGGGAGGTCTCCTTCCCGGAGGACGCCCGGATCTTCGAGGCGGGCGGTACGGCCGACCGCTTCTGGGTCATCCGCTCCGGCGCCGTCTCCCTCGACCAGCGGGTGACGTCGATCCAGCGGGTGACCGTCGCCAGCCTCGGCGCGGGCGATCTGCTCGGCTGGTCCTGGCTGTTCCCGCCGTACCTGTGGGACTTCGGTGCAGAGGCCTTCAGCCCCGTGCGTGCCTACGAGTTCGAGGCGGCGGCGGTGCTGCGGCTGTGCGAGGAGGATCCGGGGCTCGGGATGTCGCTGGTGCGGCATGTCGCCGAAATCCTCGCGCACCGGCTGGAGATGACGCGCGGCAGGCTGATGGAGCAGTACGGGCCACACCGGCGCAGTGCGATCTGAGCCTCAGACACGGTAGCGGCGCAGGGCGGGCAGCGCGGCGGCCAGCCCCAGCATGACGACGACCACCAGCAGCCCGCCGCCCACGGTCGCCGTACGCGCGCCGAAGGCCGAGCCGGCCGTGCCGTGCAGGACGTCGGCGAGGCGTGGGCCGCCCGCGACGACGACCGTGAAGACGCCCTGCATCCGCCCGCGCATCTCGTCGCTGGCGGCGGACAGCAGGATCGCCCCGCGGAAGACCATCGAGACCATGTCGGCGACTCCGGCGAGGGCCAGGAACAGCACCGCGAGCCACAGGCTGCTGCTCAGCCCGAAGCCGGTGATGGCCACGCCCCAGGCGACCACCGCGCCGATCACCATCCAGCCGTGCCGGCGGGCCCGGGAGAACGTGCCGGAGAACAGCCCGCCGGCCACCGCGCCGACCGGGATCGCCGCGAACAGCAGGCCGAGCGCGAGCCCTTCGCCGTACGACGCGTAGGTCTGGCTCGCGAGTTGCGGGAACAGGGCGCGGGGCATGCCGAAGACCATCGCGATGACGTCGGCGAGGAAGGACAGCAACAGCACCTTGTGCAGGGCGATGTAGCGGAAGCCCTCCGCGATCTCCCGCACGCCCGCGCGCCGCTTCGTGGTGGCCGTCGCGCCCGCGAGCGGCGGCAGGGCGGGCAACCGGACGACCGCCCAGACCGTGACGCACAGTGCCAGCGCGTCGATGAGGTACAGCTCGGCCAGGCCGATGACGGGTATGAGCACACCGGCCAGCAGCGGTCCGACGACCTGGCCGGTCTGCATGACGGTCGAGCCGAGGGCGTTCGCGGCGGGCAGTTCACCCGCGGGCACCAGGCGGGCGATGGAGGCGTTGCGGGCCGGGGCGTTGAGCCCCCAGAACGCCTGCTGCACGGCGAGCAGCACCATCAGGACCCACACCGACTCAAGGCCGGTGACGGCCTGGAGCCAGAACAGCACCGAGGTGACGGCGATGCCGCTGTTGGTGATCAGCAGCAGCTTGCGCCGGTCCATGCTGTCGGCGACCGCGCCGCCCCACAGGGCGAACACCACGAGCGGCAGCAGTCCGGCGAGGCTCGCGGCGCCGACCCAGGCCGAGGAGCCGGTGATGTCGTAGATCTGCTTGGGCACGGCGACCGCGGTGAGCTGGCTGCCGACGGCCGTGACGATGGTCGAGGACCACAGGCGGCGGTAGGCGGGGCGGCGCAGCGGCCGGGTGTCCATGGCCCAGCGGCGCCGGCCGCGCCGCTGGGGCGTCACCGAAGAGGGGTCCTTCTCCTGTGGTTCGGTACTGCTCTCGCTGGTGTCCACGGGCTTCCTGGATGCTCGTTACATCTTTCTCGTCGGGGATCACTATCGCAGCACCGGGCGGGTGTTCGGATCCGTATCTCAGCTTCCGGCGATGAGGCTGACCCCCAGAGCGATCATCGTCGCGGCCACCAGTCCGTCCAGCGCGCGCCAGGCCGCGGGCTTCGCGAGGTGCCGGCTCAGTAGCCGCGCGCCGAAACCGAGGGCGACGAACCAGCACAGGCTGGCGCATGCGGCACCGAGGCCGAACGTCCAGCGCATCGGGCCGCGGTCGGCGGCGACCGTGCCGAGCAGGAAGACCGTGTCGAGGTAGACGTGCGGATTGAGCCAGGTCATCGCGAGGCAGGCCAGCACCGCCCGGCGCCGTGACCCCGCCGCGTCGCCGTCGGTCAGCAGGGCACCGCTCGGCCGGAACACCCGGCGGGCGGCGAGAGCGCCGTAGCAGAGCAGGAACGCCCCGCCCACCCACGCGACCGCCTTCAGCACGCCGGGCCACGCCACCACCACCGCGCCGACGCCGGCCACGCCCAGGGTGATGAGGAGCGCGTCGGACAGGGCGCAGATGCCGACGACGGCGAGGACCGCGTCGCGGCGTATCCCCTGGCGCAGGACGAAGGCGTTCTGGGCGCCGATGGCGACGATCAGCGAGAGGCCGGTACCGAATCCGGCGGCCGCGGTGGTGAGGGCGTTGGTCATGGCATCGACGCTAGGGAAACGATCACTACAAGTACAGCTAAAGATTCTTACGTATCATTAGCGCTCGTGAAGACAGAGCTGACCGAGCTTCCCCTCGACCAGGTGCGGACACTGCTAGCCGTGGTGGACGAGGGCACCTTCGACGCGGCCGCCGCCGCGCTGCATGTGACGCCGTCGGCGGTGAGCCAGCGCGTGAAGGCGCTGGAGCAACGCACGGGCCGGGTGCTGCTGGTGCGGACCAAGCCGGTGCGGCCGACCGAGTCGGGTGAGGTCGTCGCCCGGTTCGCCCGCCAGCTGGCGCGGCTGGAGCGCGATGCGCGGGCCGAGCTCGGCATGAGCGGGGCCGGGGAGGCGACCCGGGTGTCGATCGCGGTCAACGCCGACTCGCTGGCGACCTGGTTCCTGGGGGCCCTCACGCGCGTGCCCCAGGAGCCACGGCTCAGCTTCGAGCTGCGGCGGGAGGACGAGAGCCGTACGGCGTCGATGCTGCGGGAGGGCCTGGTGATGGCGGCGGTGACCTCGTCACCGGATGCCGTGGCGGGGTGTTCCGTGCGTGCGCTGGGCCGGATGCGCTATCTGGCCGCGGCGAGCCCGCAGTTCGCCGAGCGGCACCTCGGCGGCGCGCTGCGGGACGCACTGGTCCAGGCGCCGGTGATGACCTTCGACCGCAGTGACGATCTCCAGGACACCTTCGTCCGCAGGCTCCGGCGCAGCCGCACCGGCGCGAGTGCCGTACGGCACTACGTCCCCACCTCGGAGGGCTTCCTGTCGGCTGTGACCGCGGGAATGGGCTGGGGCATGATCCCCGAGGCCCAGGCGGAGCCGCTCCTGAAGGACGGCCGCCTCGTGCAGCTGGCCCCGGAGCGGCCGGTCGACGTTCCGCTGTACTGGCAGCAGTGGAAGCTGCACTCGCCGGCGCTGGTCGCGGTGACGGAGGCGGTGACGGCAACGGCGACGGAGGCGCTGCGCGGCTGAGCAGGTCAGGCAGATTCCGCCGGCCGCACCGCACCGCCGTGAGGGGCGCGGGGCTGTATTGATGTGCGGCTCCGCCGCGTGGGCGCGATCAGCCGCAGCGGCGCCGCGGACGAAAGACGGCACCGCGCGGCAGTACCTCAGAAGGACTGCAACTGGGCGGCGGCACTGTCCAACAGCATCTCCAGCGCCGTCGGATAAGCGCTGGTCACCATCCGGGTCGCGAGCAGCGGCGCCGCCTCGGCGATCCGCGGATAGGCGGCACGCGGCAACCGGCCATACGTAGAGCGCCACACGTCCTCGTCAGCGCGCAGCGACTCGCTCGGCAGCGCCAGCGACGCCGCGTCGAGCGCGGCGAAGGCCAGCGTCTGGTCGATGAAGGCGTGGTAGATGCGCACGGTGTCCGACAGCGGGAATCCGGCGGTGCGCAGGATGTCCAGCACGGTCTCGTCGGCGGCGAGTTCGTTGGCCCGGCCGGTGACCCGGCTCGTCGTCAGCGCGGCGGCCTGCGGGTGGGCGACGTAGGCGGCGTGGATGCGCAGCCCGACGGCGCGCAGGTCGGCCCGCCACTGCCCCGTCGGCTCCCAGCCGTCCAGCGCCTGGCCGATGAGGGCGTCGCCGATGGCGAGGGTCAGCTCGTCCATGCCGCGGAAGTACCGGTACAGCGTGCTGGGGTCGGCGTCGAGGGCCAGGCCGAGGCGGCGGGCGGTGAGGCCGGCGCTGCCGTGTTCGCGCAGCATGCGCAGCGCCGTCTCGACGATCAGCCGCTCCGAGAGCACGGTGCCGCTCTTCGTGGGACGTCGTCGGCGCCGCTTCTCCTCCGGAACGACCGGTTTCGGCACCATGGCCCCGTCCTCCCCCTCCTTATGCCAACGCCATTGACCTTACGTGAGCGGGCGGCGTTGTATCTCCGGCGGGGCCCCACCACGTCGTAGACCTTCAGTCGAGGGAGTCTTGTCATGCGTGTACTGCTCGTGGGAGCCGGCGGGGTGGGTACCGCCCCCACCCGGATCGCGGCCCGGCGACCGTTCTTCGAGGCGATGGTCGTCGCCGACTACGACCTGGCACGGGCCGAGGCGGCCGTGGCGGCGCTCGGCGGTGACGCCCGGTTCCGGGCCGAGCGCGTCGACGCGAGCGACGAGGCGGCGGTGGCCGCGCTGCTGGAGCGGCACGCCTGCGACGTGCTCCTCAACGCCACCGACCCGCGGTTCGTGATGCCGCTGTTCCGGGCCGCGCGCACGGCCGATGCCACGTATGTCGACATGGCGATGTCGCTGTCGAGGCCGCATCCGGAGCGGCCGTACGAGGAGTGCGGGATCAAGCTGGGCGACGCCCAGTTCCAGCAGGCCGCCGAGTGGGAGAAGGCGGGTGCGCTGGCGCTCGTCGGCATGGGTGTGGAGCCGGGCCTGTCGGACGTCTTCGCCCGGCACGCGGCCGACGAACTCTTCGACGAGATCGAGGAGATCGGCGTCCGCGACGGCGCGAACCTCACCGTCGACGGCTACGACTTCGCGCCGTCCTTCAGCATCTGGACGACGATCGAGGAGTGCCTCAATCCGCCGGTGGTCCACGAGGTGGGCCGCGGCTGGTTCACCACCGAGCCCTTCAGCGAGCCCGAGGTGTTCGACTTCCCCGAGGGCATCGGCCCGGTCGAGTGCGTGAACGTGGAGCACGAGGAGGTGCTCCTGATTCCGCGTTGGGTCGACGCGCGCCGGGTGACCTTCAAGTACGGCCTGGGCGAGGACTTCATCCGTACGCTCAAGACGCTGCACCTGTTGGGCCTGGACCGCACCGAGCCGGTGACCGTGCCGAGCGCCGCCGGGCCGGTGGAGGTCTCGCCCCGGGACGTCGTCGCCGCGTGTCTGCCGGACCCGGCGACGCTGGGTGAGCGGATGCACGGCAAGACCTGTGCGGGGACCTGGGTGCGGGGCGTCAAGGACGGCAAGCCGCGCGAGGTGTACCTGTACCACGTGGTCGACAACCAGTGGTCCATGGCGGAGTACGGCTCCCAGGCCGTGGTGTGGCAGACCGCCGTCAACCCGGTCGTCGCCCTCGAACTCCTCGCCACCGGCGCCTGGTCCGGCGCGGGCGTGCTGGGCCCGGAGGCCTTCCCGGCCCGCCCCTTCCTGGATCTGCTGACGGCGTACGGTTCCCCGTGGGGCATGCGCGAACAGTGACCGGATTCGCCCGTGTCCCACGGGGTTTCACTTACGCATCGACAGGCGACTCGAAACCGAGTAATGCATCCACCGAGGGCACGTACGACGATCGCAGGTGAAATTGATGGACGACTGGCGAGACCACGCCGCCTGCCGCCATGAGGACCCCGACCTCTTCTACCCGATCGGCACATCCGGGCCGATGCTGCTGCAGACGGAGCAGGCCAAGGAGGTCTGCCGGCGCTGCTCGGTCCGGGAGCAGTGTCTGCGCTGGGCGCTCGACACGGAGCAGTTCATCGGGGTCTGGGGCGGCACGAGCGAGAACGAGCGCCGGGCGCTGCGGCGGCGGGCCCGACGAACCGGGTAACCGGCGGACCGGTGCCGACGCGTCGCGCGCGCGGCTCAGTCGGGTGCCGCGGCTCCCGGCAACCGCAGCGCGAACACGCAGCCGGCACCGGGCTCGCTCGCCACGTCGACGGTTCCCCCGTGCGCGGCGACCAGGTGCCGGACGATCGGCAGGCCCAGCCCGCTGCCTCCGGTACGTCGGCTGCGGGACTTCTCCGCGCGCCAGAACCGGTCGAAGACGTACGGCAGGTCCTCGGCGTCGATACCGGCCCCGGTGTCGGTGACCTCGAGGACCACGTCGTCGCCGTCCCGCCGGGCGGTGAGCGTGACGGTGCCGTCGGGCGGCGTGTGGCGCAGGGCGTTGGAGAGGAGGTTGCCGAGGGCCTGGCGCATGCGCACGGGGTCGGCGTCCAGCCAGGGGGTGCCGTCGGCCGTGGTGCGCAGGCTGACGCCCGCCGTGTGGGCGGCGACCCGGTGGGCGGCGGCCACCTGGTCGAGGAGTTCGTCGGCGCGGACGGGCTCACGGTGCAGGCGCAGGGTGCCGGCGTCGGCGGCGGCGAGGTCCTGGAGGTCGTCGATGACGCGCTGGAGGACGAGGGCCTCCTCGTGCAGCGAGGCGAGCAGGGCGGGGTCCGGGTCGACGACGCCGTCACGGGTGACTTCCAGCCAGCCGCGGATGTTGGTGAGCGGGCTGCGCAGTTCATGGGCGATGTCGCTGACCATCGCCTTTCGCTGGGCCTCCCACCGCTCACGCCGCTCGGTCAGGTCATTGAAGGCGGCGGCGAGGATGCCGGTCTCGTCGCGCGTGGTGACGGGGACACGCACATGCAGCTCGGGCGGCTGCTGCCCCGCCTCCGTCAGTGCCCGCAGCGGCCGAACGAGCCGGGTGGCGACGACGGCGGTCACGGCCACGGTGACCGCGAGCACGAGCCCGGCGGCGCCGACGACCTTGGCCTTGTTGGCCGGGGACATGTCGAAGCGGACGGCGGTGGTGTCGCCACCGCCCAGGAAGAGTTCGGCGACGGGGGCGACGTACGGGTCGAGTTGGGCGCGGCGTGCCCCGTCGGCACAGCGTTCCGCCGCACGCACGGCCTCGCGGTCGCCGGGCCTGACGTCCTTGCCCAGGAGGTAGCGGGTGCCCAGGCGTTGCTCGGTCACGTCGACGGCGACGAACTTGTTCATGCTCGGACCCATTCCGTGCTTGGCCAGGCACGCCTGGGAGCGCTCGGTCAGATCGGCCAGGGCCTTCTCCTCGGTCGGTGTGGGGGTGTTGAGCAGTCCGTCGGCGCATGCGTCGGGGACATGGCCGCCCGCGACGGGCCCGTCGTGGTCCGTGACGACGGGGCGGCCGCTCGGCGTCTGGACGACGTCGGCCTCGTAGCCGTTGCGGGCGAAGCACTTCTGCCGGACCAGGGCGAGCTTGGCCAGCCTGGCGCGCTCCTCGCCGGTCACCCGGTACGGGCCCACCACCCGCGGATCGATGCCGCCGCGCTGTGCTCCGCGCTCGGTGTACGTGTCGACGCGCAGCGGGTCGACGGTGGCGGCGGCACGGGGCGGCAGGGAGGTACCGGGCGGGGCCGAGTCGGCGATGGTCGTGCGGTCGGTCGTCGTCAGGGCGATACGGCGACCCGTGCGCGCGGACAGCGCCCGTACGGTGTCCTGCACTCCCCGCCACTCGGGGTGGGTCGCCGCGTAGCCGCTGAGGCGGGCAAGGACGTCCATGTCCTCCGCGAGGACCTGCCCCTGTTCCTCCCGCAGCGCCCGGGTGGTGGTCTCCACCGCGAGCCAGGCGGTCGCCGTCACCGAGCACACGGCGATCAGCACCGTGGCGATCAGCAGCCGGACCAGGAGGCGCTTGCGCAGCGGTACCCGCCGGTTCATCCGCGGCCGCCGCAGAGCTTGTAGCCGACGCCGAACACGGTCAGCAGCCGCACCGGCCTGCGCGGATCGGCCTCGATCTTCCTGCGCAGGTTCATGATGTGGACATCGACGGCCCGTTCGGTGGAGGCCCGGTCGGTGCCCCGGGTGCACTCCAGCAACTGCCGCCGGGAGAAGACCCGTTCGGGCTCGGCGGCCATGGCGAGCAGGATCTCGAACTCGGCCGGCGTGCACTCCACGGCGGCCCCGTCGCATCGCACCTCGTGCCGCCCGGGGTCGACGGCTATGCCCGCCGCGCGCACGACGGGTTCCTCCCGCCGGTCGACAGCACGCCCGCTGCGCCGCAGCACCGTGCGGATGCGGGCCATCAGCTCACGAGGGCTGTACGGCTTGGTCATGTAGTCGTCGGCCCCGAGTTCGAGGCCGAGAAGTACGTCGTCCTCGGTCGAACGCGCCGTCAGCATCAGCACAGGGATGTCGTCGTCCCGGCGCAGCACCCGGCACACCCCGAACCCGTCGATCACGGGCAGCATCAGGTCGAGGACGACGAGGTCCGGCCTGAGCCTGCGGGCGGCGTCGAGGGCGGCCGCCCCGTCGTGGACCACGGTGGCGGTGTGGCCCTCCGCCAGCAGGGAGCGGCGTATCAGTTCGGCCTGCATCTCGTCGTCCTCGGCGACCAGCACATGTGCGCACACGCGGCGGATCCTAAGCGGTCGGGGGTTTTTCAGCGGGCGAGCGACTTGGCGTCGCCCATGACGACGACGGGATGCCGGTCGGGGTCGAGCGTGCGCAGCAGCTCCCGCATGTGTTCCCGCGCGATGCTGACACAGCCCTGCGTCGGTCCGTCGTGGTCGACGTGCAGCCATATGCCGCCGCCTCGGCCCGCACCCATAGGGCGGGTCCAGTCGAGGGGCGAAGTGCCGGGCTTGCGGTTGTAGTCGATGGCGATCACGTAGTCGAAGGAGCCGGCGAGGGGCTCGCCCTCCGAGCCGGTGCCGGTGGCGGTGAATCCGACCCCGTGGTCGTACGGCAGCCTGGTCCCGGGGTCGCGGAGCAGGCCGCCGGCGTCCGTGAGTGTGAAGACCCCGATGGGTGAGCGCAGATCGCCGGCCCGGTGGTGGTCGCTCCAGCCGCGCAGGGCATTGTGGGCGGGCCAACTGCCACCGGCCTCCCAGCCGGCCTCGGTGCGCTCGTACAGGACGACGGTGGACCGCGGGGAGTTCTTGCCGCGTCCGGTGACGACGACGGCCTGCCGGGTCTGGGAGGGCACCTCGGCCCAGGTCTTCGGTCCCAGGCCGGGCAGTCTCCGCGGGGCGGCCCGCAGCGTGATCTCGGGCGTGGGCGCGTCCGTCGTCGGCGTGCCCGGCATGTCCGTGCCCGCCGTGGCCGTGGCGGCGCCGGGCTCGTGAGCCGGTGTCGCCACGGCTCCCCCGCCGCATCCGGTCAGCAACAGGAAGGCGGCCAGCAGCACGGCACGAGGTCGGTCGGTGATCATGACTCGACCTTGGCCGACACTTGTGAGGAACTCGTCAGGAGCTACGGCTTGTTCGGCTTGCCAGGGGCGTACACCCAGGTCCGCAACAGCGCGTCCAGCTCTTTGCCCGACACACGTTCCGCGAGCCGGACGAACTGCGCTGTCGTGCCGTGGCCGTCGCGGCGCTCGCCCGCCCACGTCCGCAGGATCCGGAAGAACGTCCGGTCCCCGACCGTCGTACGGAGCCGGTGCAGGGCCATCGCGCCGCGGGCGTAGACGGGGACGCCGAAGATGTTCGCGCCGCTGCCCGGGTCGCCGGGCGGGAACTCCCACAGAACGTCGTCCGCGGGGCGGGCGTACAGCGCGTCGAAGGTGTGCTGTGCGCTGTCGCCGCCGTGCTGCTCGCTGTAGAGCCAGTCGACGTAGGTGGCGAAGCCCTCGTTGAGCCAGATGTCCTTCCAGCTGGTCAGGGACACCGAGTCGCCGAACCACTGGTGGGCGCTCTCATGGACGAGGGTGCTGAGGTTCGGCGCCCGGTCGTACACGGGACGCGTCTGGGTCTCCAGCGCGTACCCCACGTCCGGGGCGCGGTCCACGATCGAACCGGCGGCCCGGTACGGGTAGGGCCCGAAGAGCTTGCTCGCCCACTCCAGGACGGAGGGCAGCTTCTTCAGTACGGGTGCCGCCTCGGCGGCCTCGCGCGGGTCGACGGCGTTGTAGACCCGGATGCCGTCGCGGGTGGTGTACTGCTCGACCTGGAACCTCCCCACGGTCGCCGTGGCGAGGTAGGCGGCCATGGGTTCGGGCTGGTGCCAGCGGAAGGTGGTCAGGCCGTTCCTCGTCCACTGCCCCAGGAGGACGCCGTTGGCGACGGCGGTGCGGCCCTTGGGGACGGTGATCGTGAAGTCGTACGACGACTTGTCCTTGGGGTGGTTGTTGGCCGGGAACCAGGTCATGGCGCCCTGCGGCTCCCCGGCGACGAAGGCGCCGTCGTCGGTCGGGATCCAGCCGTCGAGCGAACCGTCCGGGTCGGTGACCGGGCCAGGGGTGCCGTTGTAGGTGACCGCGACGCTGAACACCTGGCCCCGGCGCAGGGCGCGGCGCGGGGTGACGACGAGTTCCTGTCCGTCGCGCCGGAAGGCGGCCTTGCGGTGGTCGACGGTGAGTCCGGTGACCTTAAGGCCCTTGAGGTCGAGGTCGAAGCGGGTCAGGGACCGGGTGGCGCGGGCCGTCAGAACCGCCTTGCCGTCGAGGTGACGGCTCGTCGGGACGTAACGGAGGGTCAGGTCATAGTGCTCGACGTGGTAGCCGCCGTTGCCGGCCAGCGGGAAGTACGGGTCGCCCACGCCGGCCTCACCGAGGGGTCCGGCCGACGCGGGCCCGGCGGTCGCGAGGAGCGCGGCCAGGGCGAGGGGGACGGTCACGATCACGGCTTCGCGGCGGAGGACCGCCGTACGTCTGGTGGCCTGCTTTCCGATGGCCTGCTTCACGTGTGCTCCTCCAGCGTGGGGGTGGGCAACGGCCTCACCCTAGGCGTCGGAACGCCCCGAATCTGCTCGCTCGAGGCAGGTTGTGTCGCTTCGTCGGCCATAGGAGTTCACGGCAGTAGGCTCCGGGCACGACTTCGACCGAGAAAGGCACGATCGTGAGCATTCGCGTCCGCCGCGTGTACGAACCGCCCGAGCCGGAGGACGGCGTGCGTGTCCTGGTCGACCGGCTGTGGCCGCGCGGTCTGTCGAAGGACGCGGCCCGCGTGGACGAGTGGCCCAAGGGGCTCACCCCGTCGACGGAGCTGCGCCGCTGGTATCACGCGGACGAAAGGTCGTACGAGGAGTTCGCCGACCGCTACGAGGCGGAGCTGGCCGAGCCGGAGGCGGTCGAACTCCTCGAACACGTGCGGGAGTTGGCGGGCAAGGGTGAGGTGACCCTGCTGACCTCGTCGAAGTCCCCCGAGCGGAGCCACGCCGCCGTGCTGGCCCGTCTCCTGCAGGCGTGACGCCTGATTCCGTCGTGAGGAGACGGGCCGTACACCACCGTCAGGCCGTCTGCCGTGCCGCCGCCCGGCCCGCCGCACGGCCCGAGAAGAGACAGCCGCCGAGGAAGGTGCCCTCCAGCGCGTTGTAGCCGTGGACGCCGCCGCCGCCGAAGCCGGCGACCTCGCCGGCCGCGTACAGACCGTCGATGGGCGTCCCGTCGGCTGCGAGCGCGCGGGAGTCGAGGTCGGTCTGGATGCCGCCGAGGGTCTTGCGGGTCAGGATGTGCAGCTTGACGCCGATGAGGGGGCCGGCCGCCGGGTCGAGGATGCGGTGCGCAGTGGCGACCCGGCCGAGGCGGTCGCCGATGTAGCGGCGGGCGTTGCGGATGCCCTGTACCTGGGCGTCCTTGCTGTACGGGTTGGCGATCTGCAGGTCGCGGGCCTCGATCTGGCCCCGGACGGCCTCCGCGTCGAGGAGCGGCTTGTCCGTCAACTGGTTCATCTTCTCGACCAGTTGCTCCAGGTTCGGGGCGGTCACGAAGTCCGCGCCGTTGCGCAGGAACGCCGCCACCGGCCCGGGGGCGCCCTTCCCGAGCACCCGCTCCTTCAGGAACCCGGCGCGGTCCTTTGCGGTGATGTCCGGGTTCTGCTCGGAACCCGACAGCGCGAACTCCTTCTCGATGATCTTCTGGCTGAGGATGAACCAGGAGTGGTCGTACCCGGCGATGTCCGCGTCGGTGCGCAGGTGCTTGAGGGTCCCCAGGGTGTCGTAGCCCGGCAGGCACGGGTCGGGCAGGCGGCGGCCGAGGGCGTCGAACCACATCGAGGACGGGCCGGGCAGGATGCGGATGCCGTGGCCGGGCCAGATCGGGTCCCAGTTCTGCAGGCCCTCGGTGTAGTGCCACATGCGGTCGCGGTTGACCAGGCGTACACCCGCCTCCGCGCTGATGTCGAGCATGCGTCCGTCGACGTAGGCGGGGACGCCGGTGACCATCTCGGCGGGCGGGGTGCCGAGCCGTTCGGGCCAGTAGCGGCGGACGATGTCGTGGTTGGCGCCGATCCCGCCGGTGGTGACGACGACGGCCTGGGCGGTCAGCTCGAAATCGCCGACCCGGTCGCGGTTGGAGGCGACGCCCCGGGGCGAGTGGTCGTCGGCGAGGACCGTGCCGCGTACGCCGGTTGCGGAGCCGTCCTCGATGACCAGCTCGTCGACCTGGTGCCGGTGGCAGAAGGTGAGCAGGCCGTCGCGCGCGGCCTGCTTGGCGTACCGGACGAACGGCTCCACCACGCCCGTGCCGGTGCCCCAGGCGACGTGGAACCGGGGCACGGAGTTGCCGTGGCCGTCGGCGCGCAGGTCGCCGCGCTCCGCCCAGCCCACCGTGGGCAGGAACTTGATGCCGTGTCCGTCCAGCCAGGCCCGCTTCTCGCCGGCCGCGAACTCGACGTACGCGCGTGCCCAGCGCACCGCCCAGGAGTCCTCGTCGTCCACCCGGTCGAACTGGGCACTGCCCCGCCAGTCGTTCCAGGCCAGGTCGAGGGAGTCCTTGATGCCCAGGCGCCGTTGCTCCGGGGAGTCGACGAGGAAGAGCCCGCCGAAGGACCAGAACGCCTGCCCGCCGAGGTTGGCCGCGTTCTCCTGGTCCACCAGCGCGACCCTGCGGCCCCGGCTGGTCAGTTCGCTCGCGGCGACCAGGCCCGCGAGTCCCGCTCCGACGACGATGACGTCGGCATCCATGGCGACCGTCCCTTCCTCATACGGTGGTGGCGCTATTCGGTGGTGGCGCTACTCGGTGATGTCGCTACTCGGTGATGTCGCTATCGGGTGGTGCCGCTGCCGTCGGTGAGCAGCGCCGTGAGCAGTTGCTTGAGCCAGCCGCGAGCGTGCTCGACGTCCCGGTCCAGCAGCAGTTGGGTGGTGACTCCGTCGTAGGCGGCGACCACGGCGTGGGCGGCGCCCTCGATGTCACCGAGCACGACGGGCAGCTCGGTGTGCCCCCGGACCCGGGTGAGCCGGTCGGCAATCGCCTCGCGCAGCCGTGCGCGATGTTCCAGCAGGCTCTGCGCGACGTCCGGGTCACGCGCGGCATGGACCAGGAAGTCCGTCTTCACCAGCAGCCAGTCGCGGTCCAGGAGCAGCACTTCGGTGACCCGGTCCACGGCGGCGGGCACGTCCAGGTCCGGCCCGTCGAGGGCGAGCGCTCCGGACACCTGCTCCGCGATCAGGTCCGCGCGCTGCTGGTAGAGGGCGAAGAACAGCTCGTCCAGGCTGTCGAAGTTGGAGTAGAAGGCGCCCCTGCTGTAGCCGGCGGCCTCGCAGACCTCCTCGATGGAGACCCGGCCGAACCCCTTGGCGGCGAACACGGCGAACGCGGCGTCGAGCAGGTTGGCGCGCGTGCGCACGCGTCGCTTGGTGACGCGCCCGGTCGTTTCCTTCACCACCATGTCCCCGGCCTCCGTTCGATACGCAAATGTATCCGATACACGAACGTATCCATAGGGAGGCCGGAAACTCGGTCGAAAATTTAATGGGAACAGATTTTCGAATCAGGGGTACGCTGGAACCATGGCCACGCACCTCCAGGGCTCCCTGTTCGACCAGACCGACGAGCTGCGGCTCGGGCCTCTCGCCGGGATCCGCCGTACCCGGCTCGGCCACGGCGCCTGGATCGACGTCCTGCCCGGCTGGCTGAGCGGGCCGACGTCCTGTTCGAACAGCTCGCCGCCGAGGTTCCCTGGCGTGCGGAGCGGCGGACGATGTACGACCACGTGGTCGACGTACCTCGGCTGCTCTCCTTCTACGGCGTCGACGACGCACTCCCGCATCCCGTCCTCGCCCAGGCCCGCGACGCGCTGTCCGCGCACTACGCCGAGGAACTGGGCGAGCCGTTCACCACGGCCGGGCTCTGCTACTACCGCGACGGCCGGGACAGTGTCGCCTGGCACGGGGACCGGATCGGGCGGGGTGCGCGCGAGGACACGATGGTGGCGATCCTCTCCGTGGGGGCGCCCCGGGATCTGCTGCTGCGCCCGATGCGGGGCGGCGAGACCGTGCGCCGTCCGCTGGGGCACGGCGACCTGATCGTGATGGGCGGCTCCTGCCAGCGGACCTGGGAGCACGCGGTACCGAAGACCACGCGCGCCACGGGGCCGCGCATCAGCGTCCAGTTCCGTCCGCACGGCGTGCACTGAGGCTCCGGAGGCGGCTGCTTCCGGTGCACGCGGGGGCTGCCTCCGGCGGACGGTGCCGGAGGCAGCCCTTCCTCTGGGCGAAGCCCTGCCGCACCCCCACACTGGTCCGGGTGAGCGCTCGGACGCAGGCACCGGCCACCGCTCCCCGGCGCGGCGAGCTGGACACGCTGCGGATCTTCGTCGTCCTCGGTCTGGTCTTCTTCCACTCCGCCCTCGTCTTCTCCCCGGACGACGACTTCTACGTCAAGAACGCGGAGACGACCGACGTCGTCACCGTGCTCGCCGGGCTCGGGGTCGTGTGGGCGATGCCCGTGCTGTTCCTGGTCGCCGGGCTGGGCTCGCGATACTCGGTCCGCCGCCGCGGGCCGGCCCGTTTCACCCGTGAGCGCCTGCTGCGCCTGGGTGTTCCGCTGGTCTTCGCGACGCTCGTCCTGTGCCCGCTCCCCCAGTGGCTGCGGCTGCGGGCCGCCGACCCGGGCCACCACGAGTCGTACCTGCGTTTTTGGCCGCGCTTCCTCACCGTCCGCCTGGATGCGGCCGACTTCCCCTTCGTTCTCGAAGGGGAGCACTTCGAGACCGGTCATCTGTGGTTCGTCGTCCTGCTCCTCGTCTTCAGCCTGCTCCTCGCCCCGGTCGCGAAGCCGCTCGCGGCCTGGACGGAGCCCGTCGGGCAGGTGGTGGCGCGGCACCCGGCCGTGCTCCTCCTGCCCGCCCTGCCGCTCGCCGCGATCAACGCCTTCCTGGGCATGGAGGAGGGCTTCGCGGGCTGGAACCGCTGGGCGTACCTGGTGTTCTTCCTCTTCGGTTACGTCCTCGCCGACGACGCACGGGTGCGTGCCGGGCTGCGCCGACTCGCCGTCCCGGTGGGCGTGTTCGGCATCGTCCTGTTCGCGGGGACCGCGCCCGGGTTCCTCGCCCTGGACGACCCGTTCACCGAGCGGGGCCCGCTGGCCCTGGTGACCAGGGCGGTGTTCGGGGCGGCGGGCTGGTGCTGGGTCGTGGCGATCCTCGGGCTGCTGGACCGGCCGCGCGAGGGCCGGCCACACGAGGGGCGGCCGCCGTCGCGCACGATGGCGTATCTCGGGGTCGCGGCCCTGCCGCTCTACGTCCTGCACCAGCCGGTGGTGGTCGCCTTCGCGTACGGCGTGGTGGGCTGGCCGGCGCCGATCGTGGTCAAGTACGCCGTGATCGTGGCCGGTTCACTGGCGGTGATCCTCGCGGTGTACGAGTTCCTGGTGCGCAGGACGCGCGTGACGCGGTTCCTGTTCGGGATGCGCACCGACCCGCCGGTCACACCGTCCTCATGATCTGCTTTGCTGTGTCCGTCGGGCACGGACCTCAGCACGCGGGACGATCATGCGAGCAGATGTGCGGCAAGTAGCGGACGGCACCTACCTTGTGCACGGCAGCAACACCAACTGGGTGATCCTGACCGAGGGGGACGCGGTCACGCTGATCGACACCGGCTACCCCGGGGACCGGGCGGGGCTCCTCGCCTCGCTCGCGGAGGTGGGCAGTTCACCGGAGGCCGTCAGCGCCGTACTGATCACGCACGCGCACACGGACCACCTGGGCAACGCCGAGTACCTGCGCACCACCCACGGCACCCCCATATACCTCCACGAGGCCGAACTTCCGCACGCTCGCCGGGAGTTCCTGCACCAGGTGAGCGTCGGCACGGTCCTGAAGAACGGCTGGCGGCCGGGCGTCCTGCCCTGGGCGGTACACGCGATCCGCTCCGGCGGCACGGCGCACGTCCCGGTCACCGCCCCCGAGCCGTACCCGTCGGAGGGCCCGCTCGACCTGCCCGGCCGGCCCGTCCCGGTGCACACACCCGGCCACACCGGCGGACACTGCGCCTACCACCTGCCCGACGCCGGTGTGGTGATCGCGGGGGACGCCCTGGTCAGCGGGCACCCCACCTCGCGGATCAAGGGACCGCAGCTGCTGCCCGACATGTTCCACCACGAGCGGGCTCGTGCCGTGGCCTCGCTGGACGTGCTCGAAGGACTGGGGGGCGACCTGCTGCTGCCCGGCCACGGTCCCCTGCACCGGGGGTCGGTGCGAGAAGCTGCTCTTCAGGCGCGGGAGCGCGCGCTCTAGGGTGAGGTGACGATCACCGGCGAGGCGAGGACGAACGGCCCATGGCACTGCAGATCAGCGCGACGAACCCGGAGCACCCCGCGCTCCTGCTGGAACTGCCCTGGCAGCTGCCCCTGGAGGAGTGGCCGGAGGAGGTCCTGGTCCCGCTGCCGCGCGGTATCTCCCGCCACGTCGTGCGGTACGCCCGGGCCGGCAGCGAGGTGATAGCCGTCAAGGAGCTCGCCGAGCGCCCGGCACTGCGCGAGTACGAGCTGCTGCGCGACCTGGACCGGCTCGGCATCCCGTCGGTGGATCCGCTGGCCGTGGTCACCGGGCGCACCGACACCGCCGGCGGCCCGCTGGAGTCGGTGCTGGTCACCCGGCACCTGGGCGGCTCGCAGCCGTACCGCTCGATGTTCGAGACGACGATGCGTCCGGCGACCATGCACCGTCTGATGGACGCGCTGGCCGTGCTGCTGGTCCGCCTCCACCTCGCCGGTTTCGCCTGGGGCGACTGCTCGCTGTCCAACACGCTGTTCCGGCGCGACGCGGGCGCCTACGCCGCGTACCTGGTGGACGCCGAGACGGGCGATCTGCACCCGCAGCTCAGCGACGGCCAGCGCGACTACGATCTCGACCTCGCCCGGGTCAACATCAGCGGTGAGCTGCTCGATCTGGAGGCGTCCGGGGCGCTGCACCCGTCCGTCGACCCGATCGAGTTCGGCATGGAGATCTGCGCCCGCTACCAGAGCCTGTGGCAGGAGCTGACCCGCACCTCGGTCTACCCGGCGGGCAAGTACCACTACATAGAGCGCCGCATACGCCGCCTGAACGACCTCGGTTTCGACGTGGCCGAGATGCAGATCGAGCACGCCACCAACGGCGACACGGTCACCTTCGTGCCCAAGGTCGTCGACGCCGGCCACCACCAGCGTCAGTTGCTGCGTCTGACGGGCCTGGACGCCGAGGAGAACCAGGCCCCCCGGCTCCTGAACGACCTGGAGAGCTGGATGGCCACCCAGGACGACTACGCCCCGGGCGACCCGCTCGGCGCCCGCCCGGAGGTCCTCGCCCACCGCTGGGTGCGGGACGTCTTCCGCCCCACCGTGCGGGCCGTACCGCTGGAACTGCGCGGTTCCATGGACCCGGCGGAGATCTACCACGAGCTGCTCGAACACCGCTGGTACCTGTCCGAGCGGGCGCAGCACGACATCGGCTTGGACGCGGTTGTCGAGGACTACATCAAGAACATCCTGCCCACGGCCCGGGAGACGCTGCAGCCGACGGCGTCCGACTGACTCAGTCGTGCGGCACGACCGCGACCGGGCAGTCGGCGTGGTGCAGCACGCCGTGGGCGACCGACCCGATCCGGGCCCCCACGGCGGTCCGGTGGGCGCGCCGCCCGACGACCAACAGCTGGGTCCGCCCGGCCACCGACAGCAGCACCTGGCCGGCGCTGCCCATCTCCACGTGCTCGACGACATGGACGTCCGGGAAGCGCTCCCGCCACGGCCGCAGCGCCTCACCCAGCGCCTTCTTCTCGTACGGCTCCAGGCCCCCGGCCTCGTCGAGGAGCTTGAGGGAGGCCGGGCTGTAGGCGAACAGCGGCGGCAGGGTCCACGCCCGTACGGCGCGCACGGTCGCGCCGCGCGCCGCGGCCGTCTCGAACGCGAACCGCAGCGCGGCGGCGCTGTCTTCGGGGTCGCCCTGCTGGCCCACGACGATCTCGCGTCCGGCTGCCTCGGCGGACGCCTGGTCCTCGGCCCGTACGAGTACGACCGGACTCTTGGCCTCGGCGATCACCTGCTGTCCGACGGAGCCCAGCAGGAACCCGACGACCGCGCCGTGGCCCCGCGATCCCAGCACCGCCATCTCGGCTTCCGCCGCCGCGGCGACCAGTGTCTCGAAGGCCCCGCCCTCGAGGACATCGATGGTCACCTCAAGGTTCGGATGCCGCTCGGTCACGGTACGGGTGGCCTCCTCCAGCCCCTCCCGCACCCACTGCGCCTGGGTGTCCCGATCCCCCACGTCGATCGCGTCGTGCGGCTGGAACCGCCAGGCGTGCACCACCCGCAGCGCGAGCCCGCGCCGGACCGCCTCCCTCGCCGCCCAGGCCAGCGCGGCGAGGCTCTCCTCCGATCCGTCCACCCCTGCCGTGATCGGGCGCGTCATGCCGGATGCCTCCCAGTGCCGTGGTCACGTCCTTCGGGCCCAGTCTTCACTACGCTGCGCCCATGGCCTTGGAATGGGAACAAGTGAACGTGGATGCGGCCGACCCGGCGGCGCTGGGGCACTGGTGGGCCGAGGCGCTCGGCTGGGTCGTGGTGAACGACTCGGCCGAGGAGTACGAGATCCGGCCGGAGCCCGACCGCCTGCCGGGCCTGCTCTTCGCCCCGGTACCGGAGGGCAAGACCGTCAAGAACCGCCTCCACCTGGACTTCCGTCCCGACGACCAGGACGCGGAGGTCACCCGCCTCCTCGCGCTCGGCGCACGCCACGCGGACGTCGGTCAGACCGGCGAGGAGCCCTGGGTCACGCTGGCGGATCCCGAGGGCAACGAGTTCTGTGTACTGGGGCCGCGACGCGGCTGATCCCCTCAAGGCCGAGAAGTTCTCTTTCAGCCACCGAGCGCCCTGCTGGCTGAAAACCGACGGGCTCATGCATACCTGAGCGCAGCCGGACGATCGAACATACGATGGCTCAGAGTCGACGTGACGGACGCGCCACCGGACGCGATCGCCGCGGCGAGAACGCGACCCTCGGGGTGGGAGACGTATGGCACAGGCCGCCGACGCAGCGCGGACCGTCATTCTGACCGTGGATGACGATCCGGGGGTGTCCCGGGCGGTCGCCCGTGATCTGCGGCGGCGCTACGGTGCGTCGCACCGGATCGTGCGGGCCGAGTCCGGCGAGTCCGCGCTTCAGGCGCTGCGGGAGCTGAAGCTGCGCGGTGATCTCGTGGCCGTGATCCTGGCCGACTACCGCATGCCGCAGATGAACGGCATCGAGTTCCTCGAACAGGCACTGGACGTGTATCCGGGGGCGCGGCGGGTGCTGCTGACCGCGTACGCGGACACGAACGCGGCGATCGACGCGATCAACGTCGTAGATCTCGACCACTACCTGCTCAAGCCGTGGGATCCGCCCGAGGAGAAGCTCTACCCGGTCCTGGACGACCTGTTGGAGGCGTGGCGGCGCAGCGACTACCGGCCGGTGCCCAGCACCAAGGTGGTCGGACACCGGTGGTCGGCGCGCTCCTCGGAGGTACGGGAGTTCCTGGCCCGCAACCAGGTGCCGTATCGCTGGTACTCCGCCGACGAGCCGGAGGGGCAGCGGCTGCTGGCCGCGGCCGAGCAGGACGGTCAGCGGCTGCCGTTGGTGATCACGCCGGACGGGACGCCGCTGGTCGCCCCGGAGGCCCCCGAGCTGGCGGCACAGGTCGGGCTGGCCACGATGCCGACGGCCGACTTCTACGACCTCGTCGTCATCGGCGGCGGACCCGCCGGGCTCGGTGCGGCCGTGTACGGGGCCTCGGAGGGCCTGCGGACGGTGCTGGTGGAGCGGTCGGCGACCGGCGGGCAGGCCGGGCAGAGCTCCCGGATCGAGAACTACCTCGGCTTCCCGGACGGCGTGTCGGGGGCGCAGCTCACCGACCGGGCCCGGCGGCAGGCGGCGAAGTTCGGCGCCGAGATCCTCACCGCGCGCGAGGTGACGGCACTGGAGGTCAGCGGCGCCGCCCGGACCGTACGGTTCTCGGACGGCTCGGCGGTCGCCGCGCACAGCGTGATCCTGGCGACCGGCGTGTCGTACCGGCAGCTGGCGGCGCCCGGCTGCGAGGACCTGACCGGCTGCGGGGTGTTCTACGGGTCGGCGCTGACGGAGGCGCCGTCCTGTCAGGGCCAGGACGTGTACATCGTCGGCGGCGCCAACTCCGCGGGGCAGGCGGCGATGTATCTGTCGCGGGGTGCCAAGTCGGTGACGCTGCTGGTGCGCGGGGTGTCGCTGTCGGCGTCCATGTCGCACTACCTGATCCAGCAGATCGACGAGGCACCGAACATCTCGGTGCGCACCGGCACGGTCGTCGAGTCCGCGCACGGCTCCGACCACCTGGAGCAGCTGACGCTGCGCGACGTGGAGAGCGGGCGGACGGAACTCGTCGACGCGCAGTGGATGTTCGTGTTCATCGGCGCCGCCCCGCTGACCGACTGGCTGGGCGAGACGGTGCTGCGGGACGAGCGCGGGTTCATCCTGGCCGGGCCCGACCTGACGTCCGACGGGCGGACGCCGGCCGGCTGGGAGCTGGACCGGCCGCCGTACCACCTGGAGACCAATGTCCCCGGCGTGTTCGTGGCGGGCGACGCGCGCGCCGAGTCCGCCAAGCGCGTCGCGTCCGCCGTCGGAGAGGGAGCCATGGCCGTGATGCTCGTCCACCGCTATCTGGAGCAGTCATGAGCGGGCAGTCGATGCCGTGCAGCCCGGCGGAGATCGGGTCGCTGTTCCTGTTCGAGAAGCTCACCCCCGAGCAGCTCGGCAGACTGTGCAGCGAGGGCCGGGTGGAGCTGTTCCAGCCCGGTCCCGTGTACGCCGAGGGCGATCCCGCGACCTGCTTCTACGTCATGGTCGAAGGCACCGTCGTGTTGTCCCGGCGGGTCGGCGGGGACGACGTGGAGGGCACCCGGACCTCCCAGAGCGGGGTGTACTCCGGGGCCTGGCAGGCCTACCTCGGGGACCGCGTGCCGCAGGTCTACAACAGCTCGATGCGCGTCACGGAACCGACGCGGTTCTTCGTGCTGCCCGCCGACACCTTCGCGGCTGTGATCCAGGAATGGTTCCCGATGGCCCTGCATCTGCTGGAGGGCCTCTTCTTCGGCCAGAAGAGCACCCAGTCGGCCATCAACCAGCGCGAACGACTGCTGGCGCTCGGCTCGTTGTCCGCCGGGCTCACACACGAGCTCAACAATCCCGCGGCGGCGGCCGTACGGGCGACCGCGACGCTGCGCGAGCGGGTGGCGAAGATGCGGCACAAGCTCGCCGTCATCACGCAGGGCTCCTACTCCCCCGAGGTCATCGCGAACCTCGTCGACATCCAGGAGCGCACGGCCGAACGTGTCGCCAAGGCACCGACGTTGAGCCCCTTGGAGGCCTCGGACCGGGAGGACGAGCTCACCGACTGGCTGGACGACCACGGGATCCAGGAAGGCTGGCGGATCGCGCCCACCTTCGTGCAGGCCGGTCTCGACGCGGACTGGCTGGACCAGATCGCGGCGGCCGTGGACGAGGAGATCCTGCCGAACGCGATCGGGTGGCTCAACTACACCGTCGAGACCGAGCTGTTGATGGACGAGATCAACGACTCCACCAACCGCATCTCGCACCTCGTCGACGCCGCCAAGCAGTACTCCCAGCTCGACCGCGCGCCCTTCCAGAACGCCGACGTGCACGAACTCCTCGACAGCACCCTGCTGATGCTGTCCGGCAAGATCGGCCGGCAGATCAAGGTCGTCAAGGAGTACGACCGTTCGCTGCCGAGGATTCCGGCGTACCCGGCGGAGCTCAACCAGGTGTGGACGAACCTGATCGACAACGCGGTCGCGGCGATCGAGAGCACCGGCGGGGAAGGGACGCTGACCGTGCGGACGGCACCGGACCACGACCGGCTACTGGTGGAGTTCCGTGACACCGGGGTCGGGATTCCGCCGGAGCACCGGGGGCGGATCTTCGATCCCTTCTTCACGACGAAGCCGGTGGGTGAGGGCACCGGGCTCGGCCTCGACATCTCCTGGCGGATCGTGGTCAACAAGCACCACGGCAGCATCCAGGTGGAGTCGCAGCCGGGTGACACTCGCTTCCAGGTGCTGCTGCCGCTCACATCGGTCGAGGAGGAGTCAGCATGAGCAGCGACAACGGAATTGACCCGAGCGTTCCGCCGAGCGGGAGCGGGTGTGCCGAGTGCGAGGCGGTCGGGGGGTGGTGGTTCCATCTGCGGCGGTGTGCGCAGTGCGGGCATGTGGGGTGTTGTGACAGTTCGCCCGCGAAGCATGCGACGGGGCATTTCCGGGACACCGGGCATCCCTTCGTGCAGAGCTTCGAGCCGGATGAGAACTGGTACTGGAACTTCGAGACGAACGAGTTGTACGAATCGGGGCCCGAGCTGACCCCGCCGGTCAGTCATCCGGCTGGGCAGCCGGCGCCGGGGCCCGCGGGGCGGGTGCCGGATGACTGGGCGAAGACGTTGCGTGCCTGAAGAGCAGGTCGGCGCAGGCGCTGTCAGTGGTGAGTGACAGGATGTAGGCGTGTCGCAGACCTCATTCAGCACGCCGTTGATCGGGCGGGAAGACGAGCTTGACCGGCTCTCCGGTGTGCTGGAGCGTGCCCGCGGTGGTGAGAGCCGGGCCGTCCTGGTCGCCGGGGATGCCGGGGTCGGCAAGACTCGGATGCTGGACGAGGTGGCGGGGCGGGCGGGTGCGGACGGGATGACCGTCCTGACCGGGCACTGTGTCGATCTCGGCGATGTCGGGCTGCCGTACCTGCCGTTCACCGAGGTGCTGGGAGTGCTCGCCGGTGAGGAGCGGTTCGCGGAGGTCCTCGCCGCGCATCCCGTGGTCGAAGGGCTGCTGGGCGGCGGGACGGACGCCGTGAGGGACCGGCTGCGGTTGTTCGAGGGCATCGCGGGGCTGCTCGCCGATCTGACGGACGTCGCGCCCGTGCTGCTCGTGCTGGAGGATCTGCACTGGGCCGACCAGTCGTCCAGGGATCTGCTGCGGTTCCTGTTGAGTCGGGGGATCTTGCAACGCCCTGCGGGTGGGGCGCCCGCCCATCGGCTTGCCGTGCTGGCGTCGTACCGCGCCGACGATCTGCATCGACGTCATCCGCTGCGGCCGCTGCTGGCCGAGTTGGTGCGGCTGCCCGCCGTCGAGCGGCTCGAACTGCGTCCGCTGGCGGACGCCGAGGTGGCGCGTCTGGTGCGGGCCGTGCAGGAGCTGCCGCTGTCGGACGTCACGGTCCGGCGGATCGTCGAGCGGGCCGAGGGCAACGCCTTCTACGCCGAGGAGCTGGTCGCGGCGACCGACACGGAGGCCGGCGGGGTGCCCAGCGGGCTGGCCGACGTTCTCCTCATACGGTTCGAGCAGCTCTCCGACACCGCCCAGCAGGTGCTGCGTACGGCCGCCGTCGCGGGGCGCCGTGTCGAACACGAGCTGCTGCGGGGCGCCGTGGGTATCCCGGAGGAGGAGCTGGAGGCGGCGCTGCGGGAGGCGATCGGGCGACAGCTGCTCGTGGCCGGCGACGGCGACACGTACGCGTTCCGGCACGCGCTCGCCCGTGAGGCGGTGTACGCCGATCTGCTGCCCGGTGAACGAGCCCGGCTGCACGGTGCGTTCGCCCGGCTGCTCACCGGACGCGGCCGTCCCGCCGAGACGGCGGCGGGGCGCGCCCACCACTACCGCGAGAGCCACGACCTGGCCGAGGCGCTGGCCGCCTCGCTGGAGGCCGCCGACCACGCGCACCGGGTCGGCGCGCCCGCCGAGGAGCTACGGCACCTGGAGGCCGCCCTGGACCTGTGGTCGTCGGTGGAGCCGTCGGCGCGGCCCTCGGGCGAGGGCAACGACCGTGTGACGCTCACGCTGCGCGCGTCGGCGGGGGGCGCCCACGCCGGGGACTCGCACCGCGCGGTCACTCTCACCCGCTCCGCGCTCGCGGGCGTCGGCCAGGACACGGACGCCGAACTCGCCGCCCGGGTCCGCTACACCCTTGCGGGCAATCTGCTCAGCGTCGACAGCCTGGCTGCGGCCTTCGCCTACAGCAGCGAGGCGCTCGCTCTGATCCCCGCCGAGCCACCGTCGCGGACGTGGACGTGGGCGGCGGCCACGCATGTCCTGGCGGCACGCCAGGTCGGGGAGAACGAGACCGCGCTGCGGGTCGGCCGCGAGGCCCTGCGCACGGCCGAGGAATTGCAGGTGACGGATGCCCAGGCCGACCTGCTCATGTCTCTGACCGGACTCGAAGGAGGCAGCCGCAGCACGCCGGAGGGCCGGGAACGGATGTGCCAGGCCCGGGAGTTGGCGCGGCGTGCGGGCAACGCGACGGTGGAGCTGCGCGCGCTGTTCAACCTCGCCATCGGCTGCTTCGAGTCCGGGGATCTTCAGGAGTGTCTGGCCTGGCTGACGGAGGGGCTGGACCGGGCCCGGCGTGCCGGGTTGCTGTCCTCGATGTATCCGCTGGCCATGCGGTATCTGCGGCTGCTGGTGCTGTACACGCTGGGCCGCTGGGACGAGTGCGTGAGGGCTGCCGCGGCAGACACCGAGGTGCTGCCCGCGACCGGCGGATATGCGGCCGGTCCGGCGCTGTACGTCGCTCTCGCACGCGGCGACCTCGCGGCCGCCGAGCAGGCTCGCGCCCTGCTGGAGGGGCCCTTCGACTGGATGGGCACGCTCGTCGCGGGCATCGCGCTCACCGACGCCGCCGCGCTGCGCGGTGACGCGGAGGAGGCGGTGGAGCGGATGCGGTCCACGGTCGCGGCTCTCACCGTGGAGGCGGGCACACTGCCCGACTCCACGGTCCGGCTCGCCGCCCTCGCGCTGGCCGCGGTCGCCGACCGTGCCGCCGAGTTGCGCCTGACCGGCGACGAGGCCGGGGTGCGCGGCTGGGCGGACACGGCGACCGAGCTGGTCGAGCTGGCTCGGACGGCGGCCGTGCACGGCGAGCGCGGCACACCGCAGGGCCCGGAAGGCATGGCGTGGCTGGCCCGTGCGGAGGCGGAGTGGGTGCGTGCGGTGGCCGGGCCTGACGTGCAGGCGTGGGCGAAGGCGGTGGCCGCCTCCGACTACGGCGACGAGTACGAGCGGGCGCGGTGCCGCATGCGCCACGCCGAGGCCCTGTTGGCGGCGGACGACCGTGCGGCGGCGGCCACCGAGGCCCGGGCGGCGCGGGACACGGCGGTCCGGTTCGGCGCGACGCTCCTGCTGGAGCGACTGGACGCCTTGATCCGCCGTGGCCGCCTCGCGGAAGCCTCCACCGACCGCTCCTCGCCGCTCACGGCCCGCGAGCAGGAGGTGCTGCTCCTCCTCGCCCTCGGCCGCAGCAACCGGCAGATCGGCGAGGAGCTGTACATCACCGGCAAGACGGCGAGCGTCCACGTCTCCAACATCCTCGCCAAGCTGGGTGCCGCGAGCCGCACGGAGGCGGTGGCGATCGCCTATCGGGAGGGCCTGATCACCCGCGAGGAAAGGGTCGGCTGACTCCCCCTCGTGCTCATCAGCCGGTGGTCCATCCGCTGGTGTCGCAGTCGAGGGCGGTCAGGGCGACGGCGTCGGCCCTCGCCTGCATCCCCTTGTCGTTGGGGTGGATGTGGTCGCCGCCGTCGAGGGCCGGAAGCATCCGTGCCGGGTCGTAGGGGCTGCGCAGGATGCGGTCGAAGTCGGTGACGGCGTCGAACTCGCCGCTGGTGCGGATGAACGCGTTGACCTCCTGGCGCACGGCCTCGGCGGCCGGGTCCCATTCGTGCCAGCCCTTGAAGGGGCCGACGGTCGCGCCGACGACGCACTTGCCGGCCGCGTGCGCCCGGTCGACGATCTCGCGGTAGCCGTCGATCAGGTCCTCGGCGGTGACGCCCGTATGGGCCTTGATGTCGTTCACGCCCTGGAGCAGGAACACGGTCCGCACCCCCGGCTTGGCCAGGGCATCCCGCTCCAGCCGGTTCAGCGCGCTCTGGCCGGGGTTGTCGGCGAGGACCTTGTTCCCGGACATTCCTTCGTTGGCCACGCCCTTCACCGCCGTGTCCGCCCGTTGCAGGCGGCGGGCCAGGTAGTCGGGCCAGCGGCGGTTGAGGTCGGCGGTCGACTCCCAGCCGTCGGTGATGGAGTCGCCGAGGGCGGCCACCGCTCCGGTGCCCGCGGGGGCGCGCACGGAGACGGCGTCGAGGTAGAACCAGGAGCCGGTCGGGATGGTCCAGGCGGAGCCGCTCTCCTCGGCGGTGTGGTCGCCCTGGGTGGCGTACGACGACTGCAGGGCCATCCAGTGGCCGCTGGCGGGGCCGCCCGCGTCCGGGCTGTGCAGGCTGACGACGAGGTCGGTCGCGGCGGGCAGCCTGCCGGGCAGCGGGTCGCTCCACACGGTGCTGCCCGCCGGCACGGTGACCGTGTGCGCCCCGCCGAAGGCCAGGCGCCGGTTGCTGCCCGGCCGCAGTTCGGCGCCCTGCTTCTGGATGCCCGCGTAGACGCTGTCGAAGGTCAGCGGCCGGTCCCCGAAGGCGTTGGAGAGCCGGATCCGCAGGCCGGTCCCGCCCGTGCTGGTGTGCACGACGAGCCGGTAGCCGCGGCCGGCCACACCGTCGCCCATCCGGTCGGCGCTCGCCGCCCAGGTGACGACGCCACTGAGGTCGCCGGTCGCCCCGGCGGGCGGGGACTGGCAGGCGGCAATCGTCAACAGGACGGCGGCGAGTGGGAGCTTGGCTTTCACCGGGCGAAGTCCTTCAACGTGACGGAGGCATCGGGCGTCAGGGTGACCGTGCGCGACACACCGCCGCATACGACCGTCGTGGTGCGGCCGCCGACGCTGTGGATCCTGACCTCGGTCGGTCTGCCGTCGCGCCAGCGCAGGTCCACCTCGAAGCCGCCCCGCGCGGCCACGCCCCTGACGAAGCCCGACCCGGCCCAGGCGTCGGGAAGCGCCGGGAGGAGTTCGATGTGCCCCGGCCGGGAGTACAGCAGCATCTCCACCATCGCGGCCGGAGTACCGAAGTTGGCGTCGATCTGGAAGATGCCCCGGCCGTGTTCCACCTCGTAGATGTCGAAGAGGTTGGGTGCCGTGCCGTTGCTGCCGCCCATCGACGGGCGAAGGTTGTTGACGACCAGCTGGTAGGCCTTCTCCGCGTCCTTCAGGCGGGCCCAGCACAGGCTGCGCCAGGCGTTGGCCCAGCCGAAGCTCTCCGTGCCGCGCGCGGTGAGCAGGGCGGTGGCGCCCGCCACGATGTCGGCCGGGGTGGAGCCGTCGGGGCGGATCCGGTCGCCGGGGTACAGGCCGACGAGCGGGGAGAGGTGCCGGTGCGTGGTCTCGCCGAGGTTGTCGGGGGACATCCACTCCTCCAGCCAGCCGGTGCTCGGGCTCGCCTGTGGCAGGTAGAGCTTTCTGCGCAGTGCGGCGATCGTATCCGCGTAGTCGATGTCCTTCCGCAACTCGGCCGCCGCGGTGCAGTAGTTCCCGAACAGCGCCCACACCAGTTCCTGAGCGTAGGTGATGCCCTTGGCGTCGAGCGGGCCGTGCTCGGGCGACCAGTCGCTGTCGGCGATCAACACCTCGCGTGTGGTGCCGGAGAGGGTCGTGCTGAGCAGTCTGGCCTCCCAGAACTCGCAGGCCCCCTTGAGCAACGGGTAGATCCTGGCCAGGAGTTCCCGTGACCGGGTGTACTCGTAGTGCTCCCACAAGGTCGTGCACAGCCACGCGCTGCCCGCCGGGTGCCACCACCAGCCGCCTCCGCCGTGCGGGTTGGTGGAGATGGCGACGGTCCAGCCGGCGTTCTTGCCGGTGGAGTTGCGGTAGCGGTTGCGCGGGTCGTTGAACAGGCGGCGGGTGAGCTCGGTCCAGGACGGGAGCTGGGCGAGGCAGTAGTCGGTGAGGGCGTCGAAGCACGGCGACAGGCCCGTGCGGTCGGCCATCCAGTAGTTCATCTGAAGGTTGATGTCGGTGTGGTAGTCGCCCATCCAGTCCGGGTCGTTGCCGTCGAGCCACAGCCCTTGCAGGGCGAGGGGCAGGCTCCCGCGCGAACCGGAGATCATCAGGTAGCGGCCGAAGTGCACGTAGGCGGCTTCGAGTTCGGGGTCGGGTACGCCGTCCCGGGCGCGCGCCCGGAGCCGTTCCCAGGTGTCCAGGGAGCGCTGTTCGGCGGACGACGTGCCGAGTGCGAGGTCCATGCGCCCGTAGAGGCCCTGGTAGTCGGCGACATGGGTGCCCAGCAGGGTGTCGGCCGAGTGGGCGGCGGCTTCGCGGACCTTGGTGCGGGCGAGCTTGTGCGGATCGAGGGACGGATCGCGGTGGTCCTGGGCAGCGTCGGGCGCGTAGTCGGTGCCGCCGCTCACGACCACGGTCAGCTCCCGGCACCCGGCGAAATCGATCCGCGAGCCGCTGACGGTGACCCGGCCGCCCGTGCCGTACGCGGTGACGGCGGCCCCGTAGCGCAGGCCGTTCGGGAAAGCCGCGCCGAAGGACTCCCCGGCGCCCTCGCCGTGCGTGCCCTCGAGCACGACGGTGCCGGTGTGGCGGCCGCCGCCGCTCTGCGTGAAGTGCAGGACGATCACGTCGTCGGGCCGGCTGGCGAAGATCCGTCTCCGGTACGTCACTCCGGAGCGCGTGTACGACGTGGTCACCAGCCCCTGCGCCAGGTCGAGGGTGCGGCGGTAGCCGTTGACGGCGGACAGGTCGTGGTCGGGGAGGTCGACGGTGAGGCGGGCGAGGAGGGTGAAGGAGCCGAAGTCGTCACGGCCGTAGGGGAATTGGCCGTCGGTGTCGAGGGTGTCGTTGCGGCCGCCGGTCCACATCGTGGCGTCGGTGATCAGGAGGAGTTCGCGGCCGGGGTCGTTGCCGACGAGGGCGCCGAGGCGGCCGTTGCCGACCGGCAGGCCCTGCTCGATCATGGAGTGCTCGTCGGCGGGGGCCTGCCACCACAGCTGGTGGCGTGAACTGCTCACACCCACAGGCGAGTCGAGGCGGCGTTGCGGTGCGGCCGCCGCGGTGAAGGCGGGCAGTGTGGTGAGGGCTCCGGTCGCCGCGGCGAGGGCGAGCAGGGTGCGTCTGGGCAGGCGGTCGGACGGGGTGGTGTCCATGGCGGGCTCCTGGCAGTCGTGGGCGGGCGCACAGGGTTCGTTCAGGACGGCTTCGGTACGTCCATCCGGTCGATGTCCGGTGCGTAGCCGGCGCCACTGTCGAAGGTGACCGTGTTGGCACCCGCCTTGAGGGTCACGGGCACGCTGACCGTCTCGGCGGTCCCCCAGTCGCCGGTGGAGGGGAACTTGTGCCGGGTGGCGCCGCCGCCGTTCGCGGAGATGTCGACCGACCGGGGGTCACCGCTGACGTAGGCCACCTTGATCAGGTAGGTGCCGGCCTGGTCCACGACGATGTCGTTGAAGCGGAGCGTCCCGCCGAGGTAGAGGTTGCCGACCTTGCGGCCGTCGGAGCATGCCGGGCAGTCGGCGACGGAGGCGTTCCCGCCGAGGGTGTTGGCCCCGGACTCGGCTTCATAGGCGGTCGTGGTGAGCGCCCTGCCGCGTGGCGTGACGGTGAAGAGGCGGGAGCCGTGGGCGGGCAGGGCCTGGGTGATCTTGTTCTGGTGGCTGCCGAGGTTCTCGTGGTGCCACAGGTCGCGCACCGCCGCCGGTCCGGTGAAGCCGAGGGACGCCCAGTGGGCGGTGACGGCGGCCGGGGCGTCGGCAAGGTTGAACAGGGCGACGGTGTAGGTGCCGTCGGGGTTCTTCGCGGCCCACACCTGCTGGGGGTCGGAGGGGGTGACGGGGCGTGCGGGTGCGGTGGCGGCCTGGTTGACGGCGATGACCTCGCGGTTGGTGAGCAGGGACAGGCCGTAGGAGTCGAGGAGGGTGAGGTCGTCGCCGGTGTAGAGGGGGGACTTGGCTACGGCCCACAGGGTGGCGTAGCTCTGGCGCTCGGCCTTGGTGAGGCCGTCCATGTCTCCGTTGCCGACGTCGAGGGAGTCGAGGTCGTTCCAGCCGCCGGGGCCGGCGTGCCGGGTCCAGGCGGGGGCGTCGTCCCAGCGGTCGTCGACGGAGTTCTCCCAGCTGACGAGGGTGTTGCAGTAGCACTCGACGTCGGTGTCGATGCGCCAGCCCTGGGAGTGCTTCTTCCAGTCGGCGACGCGGCCGATGTCGAGGGACCAGGACAGTTCCAGGTGGAGCGGCCGGCCGGTGGCGGCGATGGCCTTCTGCCATGCGGCCACGTCGGCAACGTTGTCGTACTGGTCGCCGTGCTTGCCGGAGCCGGGTCCGACGCCGTCGAGTTTGAGGAAGTCGTAGCCCCAGTCGGCGAACATCCTCGCCTGGGAGTCGACGTACTTCTGCGCGCAGGGGTCGGAGAAGTCGAGCTTGTACGCGCTGTCCCAGCCGTTGGTCGTGCGCAGGTCGTCGTGGACGATGTCGGCGGTGGTACAGCCGTCGGCGTTCCAGACGGGCACCTCGCCGTCGCCGTACGCCTCCTTCTCCAGGCCGACCGGCAGATAGATGCCGGCCTTGAGGCCCTTGGCGTGGATGCGGTCGGCGACGGCCTTCATGCCGCTGGGGAAGCGGACCGGGTCGGCCTGCTGGCGCCCGTACCGGTCGAATCCGGGCTTCCAGGTCTTGTCGCGCCACCAGCCGGCGTCGATGTTGACGTACTCGTAGCCGTACTTCTTCAGCTTGGCGGCCATGGCGCCGGCCTGCTTGAGGACGTTCGCCTCGGTCAGGTAGCTGTAGTCGCCGTCCGGGTTCAGGCCGGGATACTTCGAGGACTGCATGCTCCAGCTCGACCAGCCCATGTAGGGCTTGGCGGCGAGAGCCGGTGCGGCGGTCTCGGCCTGCGCGGCGGGTGCGGCGGGTGCGGCGGGGGTGACACCGGCGGCGAGGGCCAGGACCACCACCGCTCTCAGGGTGCGTGCGGGCATGACGGAGTACGAGGATGACCGCATGGGTCGTACCTCCAGGTGTCGTTTCAGCGGCTCTACTGCTGCTGGTCGGCTCTGATGAAGGACTGGATCGCGGTGGCCGCGGCCCCGCGTGCCCACTCCTCGAAGGGCAGCGGGCGGATCTGTACGTCGCAGTGGGCGGCGGAGCCGAACGCGGCGGCGGCGAAGGCGTCGCGGATCTGTTCGGCGAACAGGTCGTGGGCGGCGAGGCCCTCGCCGGAGATGATCACCCGCTCGGGGCCGAGCAGGTTGGCCACGGTGGCGATGCCCCGGCCGATCGCCTCGCCCGCGCGCGCATAGGCCTCACGCGCTCCGGCGTTCCCCCGGTGGGCCAACTCGACGGCCTCGGCGGTGTCGGTGACCTGGACGCCCGTGGTCTCGCGGATCCGCCGGACGATCGCGGCGTCCCCCGCGATCGCCTCCACGCAGCCGCGGTTGCCGCAGTGGCAGGGCGGGCCGGCCGGGTCGACGGTCACATGCCCGATCTCGCCGGCCACGCCGTGCGCTCCGGCGACCACCCGGCCGTGCACCACGAGGCCGCAGCCGATGCCCGCCCCGACCGTGACCACGGCGAAGTCGGACAGCCCCACACCGGCGCCGAACCACTGCTCGGCGACGGTGAGGGCCCGTACGTCGTTGTCGACGGTGACCGGCAACCCGGTGGTCACGGCGGCGAGTTCGGCGAGGGGCACGTCCCGCCACTCCAGGAACGGCGAGTAGCGGACGACGCCCGCGCCTCGGTCGACGTCGCCGGAGACGGCGATGCCGAGGCCGAGGACCGGTACGCCCAAGTCGCCTGCCTCGGCGAGCAGTTCGCCCACCAGCTCGGCGACCGAGGCCAGCACGCCCTTCGGTTCCCGGTCCCCGAGCGGCGCGTGACGGGCGACGCGGATGCGGCAGCACAAGTCGGTGAGCACGCCGATGATCTCGTCGCCGGTCACCTTGACGCCGATGAACAGCGCCCGTCCCCCGTCGACCCGCACCGGGTTGGCGGGGCGGCCGAGTGCGGGGCGGGCCGGCTCGTCCGCGTCCTCCACCAGGTAGCCGGCCTCTATGAGGGGCCGAACCGCCTTGGTGACGGCGGCCGGGGACAGTCCCGCCCGCCGGGCCACCTCCAGGCGGGTGAGCGGCCCGTGGGACAGGACCGTGGTGAAGATCTGCGAGGCGGCCGGCGTGTTCGCCGGGAACGTCTCGGCGCGGCGGGTCGAGGACATGCCCGGAACCTAGAGCCCTTATTTTCCGCCGTCAATAAAAGAAGCAGGATTCGCTGCAGGACTCCCTCCCGGTGATCCCCTGTCGTCCAACTGTGCGCCGTCTGTGGCGATGTGACGGGATGCGAGAACGTTGCCCCGCACGAAGGTGATCGTTCTCGTATCAGCAGCACATCGGCAGAAACTGGGAGGAATCCGGATGGTCTCAGCAACGGTGGTCCGAGGCACGACGGCAGCGGCGGGCCTGGTGTCGCTCCTGGCGGTTCCCGCACACGCCGCCACCCGGGAACCCGGCACCACCACGGCCGACGCCCCGGCGCGCGCACTGGCCGAACCGGATGTCACGGGCGTGTGGAACGTCCTGAACACGGTGCGGCGGCAGGGCGCACCCGGCGCGATGGCGCGCCTCGACGACCGCGACACGATCCACTGGGCGGCCGTCGGTGTCGCCGACCGGAAGTCCGGACGGGCCATCAGCAACGCCGACCGGATCCGCATCGGCAGTGTCACCAAGGTCTTCTCGGCCGTCGTCCTGCTGCAACTGGTCGACGAGAGGAAGCTGAAGCTTCACGCCCCGGTCAACCGCTATCTGCCGGGGCTGCTGCCCGACGACCGCATCACCGTGCGGCATGTGCTGAGCCACCGCAGCGGCCTGCACGACTACACCAACGAGATGTTCGCGCGGACGGTTCCCGGTTTCGAGGCGGTCCGCACCAAGGTGTTCACCTACCGGCAACTGGTGAACCGGTCCCTGAGCAAGCCACGCACCACCCAGCCCGGCGGCGCTTACTCCTACTCCAACACCAACTTCGTCGTCGCCGGCATGCTCATCGAGAAACTGACCGGGCGCTCCGTGGGGACCGAGTACAAGGACCGGATCATCGGCCCGCTGAAGCTGCGCGACACCTTCTATCTCCACCCCGGCACGAAGATCCCCGGCCGGCACGCCCGCGGCTACCTCACCCCGGACGCGGCCGGAGCGGCACTCGTCGACTCCACCGAGCAGACGGTGTCCTGGGCTCAGAGTGCGGGCGCGATGATCTCCAGCACGCGGGACCTCAACACCTTCCTGTCGGCGCTGCTCGGCGGACGGCTGACCTCCAAGGCGCAACTGGCCCAGATGGAGCGGTGGGTGCCGGCGGGCACCGCGCAGGCGTACGGGCTCGGGCTGCGGCGCCGCGACCTGTCGTGCGGGATCTCCGTATACGGCCACACGGGCGCCGTCCAGGGCTACTACACGTATGCGTTCGCGTCCAAGGACGGCAGGCGCAGCCTCGCCGCGGTCGCCAACACCTCCAACAACGGCACGGTCCTCAACTCCATGCTGGGCACGCTGGAGTCCGCGTTCTGCGGCAAGCCGGCGAAGGCGCAGCGGCGTTCCGCGCCCGTCGAACGGCACGAGGACGTCGCGCCCGGGGTCCCCCTGGACGCGAACTCGAACTGAGCAAAGCCGCACGCCGCCATCCGGGCCGGCGGGAACCCACGAGGTCCGGTGGACGTTTTCCGGACATCCCCACCGGATCTCGAAGCACCCACCAGGACGGCACGATGAGCGAGTTGGTTCCCGGGGGCAATCTGCCCCTCCCGGGCGGCGGCGTGAGCGTCCGGGTGCCCGGACCCTTCGACGTGTCCGCGCTCGTCACCGACGACAGCGGCAAGGTCCGGGGCGACGCCGACTTCGTGTTCTACAACCAGCCGTCCGCCCCGGGTGCCCGGCTCCAAGGCGACACCCTGACCCTCGACCCACCGCGACTGCGCCCCGGGGCCACCCGGGTCACAGTGGTCGTCAGCCCCGCCGACCCCGGCACTCCCCTGAGCCGCCTGCCCTCCCCCACGCTCCAGGTCACCGGCCCGGGCGGCCACCCGATCGCCCGGTTCGCCCCGCCGCGCCCACGGCAGGAGACCGTGCTGCTTGTCGCGGAGATCTACCGTCGTGGCGGCGGCTGGAAGCTGCGGGCCCTGGGGCAGGGGTACGCGGACGGGCTGGCCGGGCTCGCGCGCGATTTCGGGGTCGACGTCATCGAGGACGCGACACCGTCCCCGGTCCCGGTCCCGGTCCCGTCGACACCGGTCCCGCCGTCGCCCGTCGCGCAACCCGCACCCCCACCCACCGCTCCTGCCATGCCCACCGCTCCCCCGAGGCCTACCGCACGGCCCACGATGCGGACCCTCTCCGCCGTCACCACCCCGCACGCCCCGCTCCCCGATCGCGACGGCTTCCTGGATCTGGTCAACTCCGCCCGCACCGACGTCGGTTCGCCGCCGGTCACCCTGGACGCCCGCCTCGCCTCCGCCGCCCAGGCCCACGCCTTGGCGATGGCCTCGGCAGGACGGCTCGGCGTCGAGGGCCCGGACGGCGTCTCCGTGTACCAGCGCGTCACCGGCGCCGGGTACGCGTATCTCACCGTCGGCGAGCACCTGGTCTCCGGCCCCCGCACACCCGCCGAGTTCGTCGCGTACTGCCTGCGCACCGACCACCCCCGCCGCACGCTGCACGACCCGGCCTTCACCCACGCCGCTCTGGCGTACGTCACGGGCGGCCGCTCGGGCGACACCTACTGGACCGCGCTGTGGGCCAGGCCGCTCACGCCGGGCGACCTGTCCCGCACGGCGGCCGAGGTCGTCGAGCTCACCAACCGGGAGCGGACCGGGGCCGGGCTGCGTCCCCTGTCCGTCGACCCCGTGCTCACCACCGCCGCGCAGGCGTACAGCGCGGACATGGCGGCCCGGGCGTTCTACTCCCACACCTCGCCCGAAGGGAGTCAGCCCTGGGACCGGGCCGCCGCCGCGGGCTCCACGCGGCGTTCGATCGGCGAGAACATAGCGTGCGGCCAGCGCTCCCCCACCGAGGTCGTGGAGGGCTGGATGAACAGTCCGGGCCACCGCGCCAACATCCTCAAGCGCGACTTCACCCACATAGGCATCGGCTTCGCGGGCGGCGGACCGGCGGGGACGTACTGGACGCAACTCTTCGGTGCCTGACGGCCGCAGGACAGCGGCATGCCGCGATCTGGTCGGAACGGGACCGTCCGGGACAGGATGCCCGCATGAAGGGTGACCTCTTTTCCAGCGAGCACATTGTCCAGCCCGCCTCCGTGCCGGGCATGACGGTCGAGAACGCCAAATGCATCAAGTACGCGGTGAACGGCGAGATGCACGCCCGCCAGGGCGCGATGATCGCCTACCGCGGCAACCTCCAGTTCGAGCGCAAGGGCCAGGGCGTGGGCGGCATGCTCAAGCGGGCCATGACCGGTGAGGGACTGCCGCTGATGGCGGTGCGCGGGCAGGGCGAGGCCTGGTTCGCGCACGAGGCGCAGAACTGCTTCGTCGTCGAGGTCGATCCCGGCGACGAGTTCACGGTCAACGGCCGCAACGTCCTGTGTTTCGACGCCTCGTTGTCGTACCGGATCGCGACAGTGAAGGGCGCGGGCATCGCCGGCGGTGGGCTGTTCAACAGCGTCTTCACGGGGCACGGCCGGCTGGGCCTGGTGTGCGAGGGCAACCCCCTGGTCATACCGGTCTCGCCGCAGTTCCCCGTGTTCGTCGACACCGACGCGGTGGTCGGCTGGACCGCCGGACTGCAGACCTCGCTGCATCGCTCGCAGTCCCTCGGCTCGATGCTGCGCGGCGGTTCCGGGGAGGCCGTGCAGCTGATGCTGCAGGGTCAGGGCCATGTCGTCGTTCGGCCGAGCGAGGTGACGCCGCAGAAGGCCCAGCAGCACTGAGCCCCACCGAAGGCCTCGGGTCCCGCGACGTGATGTGCGCCTCACGAGCAACCCCGCCCGCCCCGCCGGCGTCTTGATCGGCAACAGCTGAACAACATCAGGTGACCGACCTGGGATAACGCCCTGGCCTTTTGGGCCGGGGCTGATTTCCGACGCACTATACCCTCCATGTATACACATCACGTATAGATGCCGTGTATACCGGATCGAGAGGAATCCATGTACGGCAAGGCATTCGCCCCGGAGTATCAGGGCGCCCTGACCACGCTGTCCGTCAACTCCTCGCTGACCGACGTACTGGCCGCCGGTACCGAGCAGTTGCAGGCGGCCGAGCGGACCGGGCAGCACGGCGAGGCGGCGCGCTCGGGGCTCGCGGTCGCCGAGGCGCATCGCCGGCTGGGGCAGGTCGGGGACGCGGACCGGGCGTGGAAGGCGAGCTACCGCGCCGCCCGGGAGGCCGGCGACACCGCGGCGATGGCGTGGGCGTTGTGGAGCGGCGGCACGCTGGCCCGGCAACGCGGCGCGTTCCCGCTGGCCCGGCGGCTGCTCCAGCTCGCGGCGGACTTCGGCGAGCGCGGCGGCGACATCGTCGTACGCGGCTACTCGCTGGCCGGTCTGGCGGAGACCGGCCGGATCCAGGGCGACTACGAGGCCGTCCGCCGGCTGCACGAGCAGCTGCTGGCCGAGGCCCGGCGGCGTGGCGAGGCGCGGCACACGGTGTGGGCGCTGGAGGGCATAGCCCAGATCCATCGCAACACCGGGTCGTACGACACCGCGTACGCCCTGTTCGAGGAGGCGGCCGAGATCGCCGCGCGTGCCGACGACCGGCGTGGCCACGCCTGGGCTTTGCGTGGGCTCGCGGACATCGTCTCGGTGCGCGACGGCGACGCCGAGCGGGCGCTGGCCCTGCTGTCCGAGGCGGAGACGACGTGCCGTGCGATGAAGCTCTCCAGCGCGCTGGCCTACAACCACAAGATGCGCGGCAACGTCCTCTACCGCGCCGGGCGCTACGCCGAAGCCCGGGACCTGTACGAGCAGGCGCTCGCGGAGTTCCGCGCCATGAGTGAGCCGCGCGGGGAGGCGCTGTCGCGGCTGGGGCTCGCCAAGTCGCGGGCCCGGCTGGGACGCGACCGCGCCGAGACCGCCGCCGAACTGGCCGAACTGGCAGGGGTGCTGGAGCGGATCGGACTGCGGCACGCCCGGGAGATGGTGGCGCGGGCGCAGGAGGAGTTCTGCGCCATGGAGGATGCGGAAAACCCTGCCGAGCATGCCGAGGTGGGCGCCGGGGCGGTGTCCGTACGGTGACGACGTTCCCCTCCGCAGTACAGGCGCCGGCGGACGCCCGCCAAGTCCTCGACCGCTGCCGCGCCTTGGTGCGGCCCGCCCTGCGGGAGGCGGTGGGGCGGACGCATCCGTGGGTCGGTGAGATGGCCGCGTACTCCTTCGGCTGGTGCGAGGTGGGCGGCGCGCCGGCCGCGGCGTCCGGCGGGAAGGGCGTACGGCAGGCGCTGGCGGTTCTCGGGGCCGAGGCGTCCGGTGCGCCCGGGAGTGTCGCGGTGCCCGGGGCGGTCGCGGTGGAGCTGGTGCACGCCTTCTCCCTGCTGCACGACGACATCATGGACGACGACACGTCCAGGCGTTGCCGCCCCACCGTGTGGGCGGCGTACGGCACGGGACCGGCGGTTCTCGCCGGGGACGCGCTGTTCGCGCTCGCGGTCGAGACGCTCGCCGTGGAAGCGGCGGGCCCGCAGGCCGTACGGCTGCTGTCGGTCGCCTTGCAGGACCTGGTGCGCGGGCAGGCGGACGACCTGCTGTTCGCCACGCGTCCCTGGACGGGACCGGAGCGGGTGCGGCCGGACGAGTACCGGACGATGGCCGAGCACAAGACGGGCTCCCTGCTGGGCTGTGCGGCCGCGCTGGGCGCTCTGCTCGGCGGTGCACCGCCCGCGACCGTCGCCGCGCTCGACCGGGCCGGCCGGCATCTGGGCATCGCCTTCCAGGTGGTCGACGATCTGCTGGGCATCTGGGGCGACCCCGCCGTCACCGGCAAGCCGGTGTACGGCGATCTGCGGGAGCACAAGAAGACGTTCCCCGTGCTGGCCGCGCTCGACTCCCCCGCCGCCGATCGTCTCAGCGCGCTCCTGGAGTCGGACGCCGACCCCGCCGAGGCGGCCGCGCTGATCGAGGAGTCGGGGGGCCGCTCGGCCGCCCTGGCGCAGGCGCGGCGCCAGGTGACCGCCGTGCAGGCGGCCCTCGCCGAGGTACCGCTGGAGGCGAGAGCCGCCGGGGAGCTGCGGGCGCTGCTCGACTTCCTCGTACGACGCGATCTGTGAAGGCACAGTTCACAGCCGTACGGTGGTGAACTTCGCGTCGCCATGCCGCTCGCAGCGAAACCGAGTTGACCGGCGTCACCAGCCGCGTCAGTGTGCGAAGCGGCGTGGTCCGTCGCACCCCCACGCCGGAAAGGTGACTGCCTTGATCGGGATCTCGGACGTCGAAGCCGCGGCCGACCTCATCGCCGCACACGTCGTACTCACCCCGACCGTACCCAGCCCCGGCCTGTCGGCCCTCCTCGGCGTTCCGGTCACGGCCAAACTCGAACTCCTCCAGCGCACCGGCTCGTTCAAGGCCCGCGGCGCTACGGCCAAGCTGCTGTCGCTCAGCGACACCCAGCGCGCCGCCGGGGTCGTGGCGGTCAGCGGCGGCAATCACGGAATCGCCCTGGCGATGACGGCCGCCGTCCACGATGTGAAGGCCACCGTGGTGATGCCGCGTACAGCGCCCGCCCGCTCCATCCGGATGGTCGAGGACGCCGGGGCGTCGGTGCGGCTGACGGAGGACATGGACGGCGCGTTCTCGCTCGTCACCCGGCTGCGCGACGAGGGGCTGACGCTCGTCCACCCCTTCGACGACCCCTTGGTGATCGCCGGCCAGGGCACGGTCGGGCTGGAGCTCGCCGACGACGCCGGTGACCTCACGGACGTGCTCGTCAGCGTCGGGGGCGGCGGACTCATCGCCGGCGTCGCGGTGGCGCTGCGGGCCCGACGTCCCGACGTGCGGATCTGGGGTGTGGAGACCGAGGGCGCGGAGGCCATGTCCGAGGCGCTGGCGGCGGGCGGGCCGGTGCCGGTGGCGCTGTCGTCGATCGTGTCGACGCTGAGTGCGCCGGCCGTGTCGCAACTGACGTACGACCATGTGTCCGCCCTGGTCGACGAGGTGCTCGTGGTCCCGGACCGGGAGGCGGTGCGGGGCGTGCTCGACCTCGCCGAACACGCCAAGGTGTGGGCGGAGCCGGCCGCCGGCTGTCTGCTGCCCGCGGCCCGGCGCGTGGTGGAGCGGGTCGGGGACGGCGCCCGGCTGGGGCTGGTGGTGTGCGGGGGCAACGCGACGACCGGGGACGTGCTGCGCTGGGCGACGGATTTCGGTCTGCTCTGAAGCCCGCTGGCTCAATTTCCGTGGTTTTCCGGATTCTTACTCACGCGTAAGAAGCAAAGGGAAAGAAAGGCCCTTTAGTTGAGGTTTTCGTTGAACGCTTCCCGTCGCACCTCTCGTACTTCCTGTGAGAAATGAGAGCCAGGGGTTCAGCGAGGGATGACCATGGTCAAGGCGCGTGTCTCCACAGCCGAGTTGGTCGCGGGAAGGTACCGGCTCGTCGATGTCGTCCATCGCGAGACGAACCGCGTCAGTTACTACGGCGAGGACATCGAAACCCAACGTCCATGCCTCCTCACCCAGATCGGGCTCCCCGACGACCCATGCCCCGAGGAAGGGCGCCGGGCCACCTCCCGGATCCTGCGGGCGTCCGAGCGGATGGGGCTGCTGCGTCCGGGCCGGGTCGCGAGCGTCCTGAACGCCGTCGAGGAGTCCGGCAGCCTGTGGATCGTCGCCGAGTGGATCGACGGCACGCCCCTGGGCGAACTCCTCACCCAGCAGGGCACGTTCAACCATGTGCGGGCGGCGCGCATCGGCCTCGAGCTGCTGGACGTGCTGGAGGCCGCGCACGTCGCGGGCATCACCCACGGCGAGCTGAGCCCGGGCCAAGTCTTCGTGAGCGACGAGGGCTCCGTCGTGGTCACCGGCTTCGGACTGGCCGGCGCGACCCTCGCACCCCGGGTCGCGGCACCGTCGTACGCGTCCCCGGAACAGGCCCGTGACGAGCGCATCGGGCCGGCGTCGGATCTGTGGGCGCTCGGCGCGATCCTCTACACGATGGTCGAGGGCCGCCCGCCGTATCGGGAACGGGACCGGCCCGAGGCCACCTTGAAGGGCGTGGACCGGCTTCCGCTGCGCGCGCCGGTGCGTGCCGGGCCGCTCACCCAGGCCGTGCAGGGGCTGTTGCGCAAGGACTCACGGGACCGGCTGAGCCGACCGGTGGTCCGCGACGCGTTCGTTCGCGTGCTCAACGAGGAGCCCGAGGCTGCCCTGCGGGCGCAGTCAGGCCCCCGCCTGCGCGGTCTGTACTCCGCGGGACCGGGCTGGGGCAGACGCGCCATGGTCGTCGGCACCGCCCTCGCCGTGGTCACCGTCGCCGCCGCCGTCCTGGTCGTGACCAACAGCCGACCGGACGACTCGGGCTCGTCGGCGGCGGACACGGCGCCCGGCCCGTCCGCCTCGACCGAGGCGCCCACCGGTCCTCCCCCCACTGCCACGCCCAGCTCGACGCCCAGCTCAGCGCCCAGCTCGCCCCCCAGCTCGTCCCCCAGCTCGTCCCCTACGAAGGAAGCGACAGAGGCGGAGACGCCCACCGCATCCCCGTCGGGCACGGCCCCGCCGCCCGGCTACGCGACGTACAAGTCACCGGACGGCTTCTCCGTCGCCCTGCCCGAGGACTGGCAGCCGCTGCGCACCCAGCGTTCCTCGGACCTGGCCTACCGCGTCTTCTTCAGCGCCGACGGCGATGCGCGCAAGCTGGCCGTCACCTACAGCGAGGCGCTTGGATCGGACCCCGTCGCCATCTGGCGCGACGACGTCCAACCCGACCTGGAGGAGCAGGGCGGGTTCCAGCGGATCGGCGAGATCGAGGCGACCACGTACCAGGGATACGAGGCCGCCGACATGGAGTGGCTCGCGGACCAGGACGGCGTCCGTGTCCGCACCTTCGGCCGCGGCTTCCTCATCGATGATCACCGGGGCTACTCACTGCGCTGGACGACTCCGGAGGCCGACTGGGAGGACCCCGCCAACCGGGAGGCCCTGGACGTCTTCCTGCGGACCTTCCGGGTGCCCGAGCACTGATCAGGCCGACGCGCGAGGTGCGCCCATCGCGCGCAGGGGCCGGCGGTGCAGCGGGGTGGTGCGCCAACGCGCCGTGAACGTCCGGTCCTTGAGCGAGCACGTCACGTCCAGGTGGTGCGGGGTCTCCAGGAAGGCGATGTCCACGACGAGGGTGTCCGGGTCGGTCCAGCCGCCGCTGAGCGCGGTGGGCACCGGCTCCTCGGTGACGGTCCAGTCGGCGTCCCCGAGTCGCAGCCGAAGCGGGTGACCGTCCTCGGTGAGCGTCAGCATCCAGCCGTCCGTGCCGGGCGTGAGGTCGATCGCGGTCAGCTTGGGCAGGTGCGCGCGGACACCGTCGTCCGGCGTGAACGCGGCTCCGGACCATTGCTCCGCCCGCTCGGGAGGTGCGGGCTTGCCGACGGCGGGCGGCAGCGCGAGGCCCGCGAGCCGCTCCGCCAGGGCCACGTCCGCCTCCCCGCCGCCGGTCGGGGGCGCGGGCCGGAACGCGGGCAGCAGATGCTCCCAGACCAGGTTCAGCAGGCCCTGCATGTCCCAGGTGTCCGCGGTCGTCGCGATCACGGCGTCCTGCTCGGGCAGCACCACACAGAACTGACCGAACGCACCGTCACCGCGGTAACCGTGCCGGGACATCCAGAACTTGAAGCCATAGCCCCGCTGCCAGTCGCCCCCGGGCATGACACCGGCGTTCGAGATCTGCGGGCTCGTCGCCTCGGTCACCCACCACTCGGGCAGCAGCCGTTCGCCCTCCCAGACCCCGCCCCGCAGATACAGCTGGCCGAGCCGGGCGATCGCGTCGGTGGTGGCGTGCAGTCCGCTGAAGCCGAGCTCCCGGCCGCTGCGGTCACACAGCCACGCGACCTCACCGATGCCGAGCGGATCGAGCAGGCGGGGCCGGAGGTACTCGGTCAGCGACTGGCCGCTCACGCGCTGGACGATGGCGGCGAGCGTGAAGGTGGCGGTCTGGTTGTACGCGAAGACGGTGCCTGGGTCGCGGGACGGGGGTACCAGGAGGAACCCGCGGACCAGGTCCTCGCGGTCGAGTTCGCGCGCCGCGAGGATCGTGTCGGTCTCGTGCCCGCTGGCCATGGACGCCACATGCCGCACGAGCATCGCGCGGCTGCGCGGATGGGTGATGTCGGCCTCGAGTTCGGGGAAGTACGAGATCACCGGGTCGTCGAGCCGTATCAGGCCCTCGCCTGCGGCGATCCCGGCGGCGGTGGCGGTGAAGCTCTTGCTGATCGAGTAGAGGAGATGCGGGCGTTCGGGGGCGTACGGCGCCCACCAGCCGGAGGCCACGAGGTGGCCGTGCCGCAGGATCATCAGGCTGTGCGGCTCGATGTCGGGGGCGGCGTCGAGGGCGTCGAGGAAGGCGAGGACACCGGAGGCGTCGACGCCTTGGGCGGCGGGGGGGCTCAAGGGCAACGGGCGGGCAGACATACGCGCATCCTCTCCCGATGCCCGGGCGATGATCGAGACGTTTGGCACCCCGGACCGTGCACCCTGTCCCTCAGGACCGTGCACCCTGCCCCTCGCGGTCAGCTGGAGCCCCGCCCCGTCCGTCCCGTTTTCAACACCCGTGTCCGGGGACTCGGCCCCCATGGTGCAGATCGGATACACGATGATGACCGAGCAGGCCGGCCCCCGTGAGCTGGTGGACCACCTGGTCCGCGCCGAGGAGGTGGGCTTCGACTTCTCCGTGACCTCGGACCACTACTTTCCGTGGCTGCGTTCACAGGGTCACTCACCGTACGCCTGGAGTGTGCTGGGCGCGGCCGCCCAGGCCACGTCGCGGATCCCGCTGATGACCTACGTGACGTGTCCGACGTTCCGCTACCACCCGGCGGTGGTGGCGCAGAAGGCGGCCACGATGCAGCTGCTGTCCGAGGGCCGGTTCCGGCTCGGGCTCGGCTCGGGCGAGAACCTCAACGAGCATGTCGTGGGCGGCGGTTGGCCGTCCGTGGACGTACGCCACGAGATGTTCGAGGAGGCCGTGGAGATCATCCGGGCGCTCTTCAAGGGCGGTCATGTGAACCGTCGCGGCACGCACTTCGACGTCGAGTCGGCCCGCCTGTGGGACCTGGCGGACCAGCCGCCGCCCCTCGGCATCGCCGTCTCCGGGGACCAGTCCTGCGAGCTCGCGGGCAGGCTGGGCGACCTGGTGATCGCCACGGAGCCCAAGGCGGAGCTGCTGGCCGCGTTCGACCGGCACGGCGGCGAGGGCAAGCCGCGGGTGGGGCAGCTACCGGTGTGCTACGACCCCGACCGGGACACCGCGATCAAGCGTGCCCACTCCCAGTTCCGCTGGTTCGGCGGCGGCTGGAAGGTCAACTCGGAGCTGCCGCACCCGGACTCCTTCGAGGCGGCGACCCAGTTCGTCACCCCGGACGACGTCGCCGACTCGATCCCGTGCGGCGACGACCCGGACGCCTTCGTCGAGGCCGTCCGCCCGTACGCCGAGGCGGGCTTCACCGAGATCGCCCTGGTCCAGATCGGGGGCGAGACGCAGCTGCCGTATCTCGACTGGGCGGAGAAGACGCTGCTGCCCGCGCTGCGGGACGCTCTCGCCTGACCGCACGCGCACCGCACCGGGTGACGCCGCAGACCTCGAGAGCGAGGTCCGCGGGTGCCATAGGCTGCTGGTCTGCACTTCTGCCGCCCAAGCAGTCGCTCCATGCAGTCCCTACAGGAGAGTCATCCGTGACACTGGCGTTCGTCCCGCCCGAGACGTCCCCCACGCCCGAGGCCCCGTTGTCCGATCTCGTCGCGCGCGACGCGCGCGAGTTCGGGGTCTACGCGCGGACCGGAGGGTGGGCCTTCGGCCTGATGGTGGCGCGCAGCGTGCGGCCCGGCGGGCAGAGCGCGGGCGAGACGCCGAAGGTGTCCGCGAAGGAGTTCGCCGAGCTCGCCGGCTGCTCCCCCGAGCGCGTCATGCGCTACTACAAGGCCTGGGACCGGGCCGCCGACGACGGCCTCGTCCCGCAGTTCGAGGCGCTCGCGCCGGGCCAGGAGGTGGAGCTGCCGGACGCCGACGTGTGGCTCAGCTACTACGTCTCCCGCAACAGCGCCACCTCCGAGCGCGGCACCGCCATCACCGAGGCCGCCGAGGCCGAGGGCATCCGCCCGACGAAGGCCCTGGAGGTCGCCGAGAACCCCACCGCGCTGCGCGCCGCGATCCTCGCCGACCCCTCGACCGCTCGCGCGGCCCGCCAGGCGCTCCTCGACCGGGTCCTCGAGGACCCCGACCTTCAGGCCGAGTTGGCGCGGGACGTCGTACGCACCGACGACCTGAAGAAGGCCGTCGCCAGTGAGAGCCGGGCGGTCGACCGGATCGACTACGTCCGCCAGATCGCCGAGTCCGGCCAGATCAAGACCCCCGCGGGGCAGACCGTCGACGCGCCCGTCGACCTCCGCCAGGAGGCCGAGCGGCACCTGTCGCTGATCGACGAGCTGGAGGACGACGAGGACACCGGCGAGTGGGCCACCGAGGCCTACGGCGCGATGAAGTCGCTCGTCGCCGAGGCGGTGGAGGCCGACCCCGAGCTGCGTGTGCAGGAGCAGCGGACGAAGTTCTACAGCAGCCTGCAGAAGGCGACGAAGGTCTTCGAGGAGCTGACCTTCGACGATGTGCAGGAGTTCGTCGAGGACGACATGGTCCAGCAGTTGGAGGAGCTCCAGCAGGCCATCTCCACGTGCATCGCGGCCTTGCGCGGGGCGCAGGGAGGCACGGCGCGGCAGCAGTAGCCGTCCTCGTACCGCCGACGGCAGCCCCGTCCGCGCTCACGCCGCTCCGCCGACACGCCACCGCTCACTCTGTGTAGCGGTGGCGTGTCCACAGCGGCAGCGCGAACCAGCACGTGAGGTACCAGAGGACCACCCCCGATACCAGCCAGGGCACAAAGCCGTCGTGGGTGGCGACCCGCAGGATCAGCAGGAGCGAGCACGCCGTCGTGGCGAGGAGCAGGACCAGGCCGACGAAGGTCAGCCGGGAGGCCCACTCCACCGCCTTCGGTTTGATGCGCCGCCCCGACACCAGGCGGTGCAGGGAGACGGGGCCGATCAGCGCGCCGGTGGCGGCGGCACCCAGCACCACCGTCACGATGTAGATGGACTGGTCCGTGTCGTCGAGGGTGTCGTACTTCGGCGTGAAGACGACGGTGAGCAGGAAGCCGAACAGGATCTGGACGCCCATCTGGGCCACCCGGACCTCCTGGATGAGCTCGCCCCACATACGGTCGGCCCGCTCGTCCTCGGTCTCGTCGCGTCCGGTCCGTCTTTCCTTCTCGGTCATGCGGGCCGGGTAACCCCGGCGCTGAACACTCAAACGAGCGGGCCCCAGGGCTCCGGGGTGGCCGCCCCCGGAGCCGTACGGGTCTACCAGCGGTTTTCGACCTGGTCCTTGATGCGCCGGTCGTAGAGGTCCTCGATCGCGGCGAGCGTCGCGTCGGACAGCTCCGGCAGCGCGGCGGCGGCCGCGTTGGCGCGGGCCTGCTCGGGCGAACGGGCGCCCGGGATCACCGTGGTCACGCCCGGCTGCTGGATGATCCAGCGCAGCGCCAGCTGGGCCGGCGTGAAGCCCTCGGGGGCGAGGGCGGCGAACTCGACGGCCGCCTCCACACCCGACGCGTAGTCGACGCCGGAGAAGGTCTCGCCCTGGTCGAAGGCCTCGCCGTGCCGGTTGTAGGTGCGGTGGTCGTTCGCGGCGAAGACGGTGTCCTTGGTGTACTTGCCCGACAACAGGCCGGAGGCCAGCGGGACACGGGCGATGATGCCGACGCCCGCCTGCTCGGCGGCGGGCAGCACCTGACGCAGGGGCTTCATCCGGAACGGGTTGAGGATGATCTGCACGCTCGCGACGCCGGGGCGGGCGATCGCGGTCAGCGCCTCCTCGCAGGTCTCCACGCTGACGCCGTAGTGGGCGATGCGCTCCTCCTCGACCAGGGTGTCCAGCGCGTCGAACACCTCGTCCGTCGAGTACACCGGCGTCGGCGGGCAGTGCAGCTGGACCAGGTCGAGGCGGTCCACGCCGAGGTTGCGCCGGGAACGGTCGTTCCAGGCGCGGAAGTTGTCGAGAACGTAGTTCTCGGGGATCTGGTCGACGCGGCGGCCCATCTTGGTCGCCACGAAGATGTCCAGCTCGGGCCTGGCGCGCAGGAACGTGGCGATGGTCTGCTCGCTGCGCCCGTCGCCGTACACGTCGGCCGTGTCGAAGAAGGTCACCCCTGACTCGACCGCCGCCTCCAGCACCGCCAGGGCTTCCTTGTCGTCGACGTCTCCCCAGTCGGCGCCCAGCTGCCACGTACCGAGACCGACGACAGATGCCCGCTGACCCGACCTACCGATTACACGCTCGTCCATGGCGTCAGTGTGTCATCCGTCATGCAGGTGCGCGGAACGGGCCCCTCCGCGTGGTTACCTGTGAATCTTTCACTCACACGAGTGAATCGCCTCGACAGGCCGGTGGCGTCTGTCAAGCCCGTACCTAGCGTGAACCCGTGACCGACGACTTCAGCCGCAGGGGCTTCCTCCGCACCGCCGCCGCCATGGCCGCCGTACCGACTCTCCTCCCGGCGGATCCGGCCGTCGCGGCACAGGAGTTGCCGGATTTCCCGGCGGATGTGGCGCTGTACCGCTCCGCGTACCGCAACTGGGTCGGCGAGATCACCGCCGCCGGACTGTGGGCCTGCGCACCGGCCGACCCCGCCCGGACCGTGGCCGTCGTCAACTGGGCCTGGCGGCACGGCTGGAGAGTCCGCGCCCGGGGTGCCTCGCACGGCTGGTCACCGCTGACGGTCACGCAGGGCACGGAGTCGGACGCGCCGGTCCTCCTCGTGGACACCGCCTCTCATCTCACCGGCCTGTCGCTGGAGTCGCCGACCTCGGTACGCGCCGGCACCGGCGTCACCCTGGAGGCCCTGCTCACCTACCTGGAGGAGCACGGCCTCGGCGTCACCGCCGCGCCCGCTCCCGGCAACCTCACCCTGGGCGGCGCCCTCGCCATCGGCGCGCACGGCACCGCCGTACCGGCGCGCGGCGAACAGCGGCCGACCGGGCACACGTACGGCTCGCTGAGCAATCTCGTGCTGTCGCTGACGGCCGTCGTCTGGGACGAGGACAGCGGCGCCTACGTGCTGCGGACGTACGACCGCGACGAGGCGGACTGCGCCGCGCTGCTCACCCATCTCGGCCGCTCCCTGGTCACCGAGGTCGTACTGCGCGCGGGCGCGAACACCGGCCTGCGGTGCGTCAGCCGTACGGACATCCCGGCCGGGGAACTCTTCGCCTCGCCCGGCACCGGCGGACGCACCCTGGCGAGCTTCCTGGACCGGGCCGGGCGCGTCGAGGCGATCTGGTTCGCCTTCACCGAGTTCCCGTGGCTGAAGGTGTGGAGCGTCTCCCCCACCCGGCCGCTGACCTCGCGGCACGTGACGACGCCGTACAACTACCCGTTCTCCGACAATGTCCCGACCCCGGTGGCGGACCTGGTCGGACGCATGGTGTCGGAGGGGGCCTGGTATCTGGCGCCGGTGCTCGGCAACGCACAGTACGACGTGGCCGCGCTCGGGCTGGTGGCGACGCTGTCGGCGGACATCTGGGGGCCGTCCAAGAACACGCTGCTGTACCTGCGGCCGACGACGCTGAGGATAGCCACGAACGGGTACGCGGTGCTCACCAGCCGGGCCCAAGTGCAGCGCGTCGTCGCCGAGTTCACCGCCTTCTACCGGGAACGGCTCACTGCGTACGCCGACCGGGGCCGATTCCCGGTCAACGGCTCGGTGGAGATCCGGATCACCGGTCTCGACGACGCGGCGGACGTCGGCGTGGACGGGGCGCGGACCCCACTGTTGTCGGCGCTCGGGCCGCGCGACGACCGACCCGAGTGGGACACGGTCGTGTGGCTGAACATCCTGTCGTTGCCGGGAACGCCGTACGCGGAGGCTTTCCTCAGCCAGATCGAGCGGTTCCTGCTGCGCACCTTCGACGGCGAGTACGCCATGACCCGCGTCGAGTGGTCGAAGGGCTGGGCCTACACGCGGGACAGTGCCTGGAGCGACGTCGAGGTGCTGGATGCGGTCGTGCCCGGCTCCTTCGGGGAGGACGTGTGGGGGCGGGCGGCCGGGGTACTGGACCGGCTCGACCCGCACGGCGTGTTCGGCAACGCCTTCCTCGACCGGTTGTTCCGGTGAGTGCGGCTATTTGCGGGAGGCCAGCGCCCTGGCCTGCACGGTGCGTGCGACCTTCGGCCCGAGCCGGCGTTTGAGGCGCCGCAACGCCTCCACCTGCCCGGCCGCCCTGTCGATCCGGTAGTACAGCTGGGGCGGCACGTAGGGCAGCAGGGGCGAGTGGCGCTGACCGAGCAGGGCGAACATCTGCTGCGGGGGCAGGTGGATGTAGCGGGGCAGGTTCTCGTACCACTCGGCGCTGTAGCGGGCCGCGCTCTGGACGGGCAACAGGGCTTGCTTGCGCTCCTGTTCGTAGCGGGCGAAGGCCTGCGGGAGGGCGGCGTGCTCGTGCAGTGCGTCGGCGAGCGCGATGGCGTCCTCCAGGGCAAGGGTGGTGCCGGCGCCGACGGAGTAGTGGGTGGTGTGGGCGGCGTCGCCGATGAGGACCAGATTGTCGCGATGCCAGGTGCGGTTGGTGAGGGTGCGGAAGGTCCGCCACTGGGCGCCGCCGTCGGCGCCGGAGCCGCCGACATGGGGGTGGCCGTCGACAAGGGGGTGGCCGTCGAGGACGCCGGCGAAGACCCTCTCCAGCAGGGCCACCGCGTCGGCCTCGTTCGCGGTGTCGAGGCCGAGGCCGGTCCAGGTCCGGGGGGCGCATTCGATGACACAGGTGCTGCCTTCGGGGCTGAAGCCGTAGCCGTAGCACCAGATCCAGCCGTGGCCGGTCTCGACGAAGGCGAAGGTGAAGGCCTCGAAGACCTTGCTGGTGCCGAGCCAGATGTAGCGGTTGCGGCCACGCCTGGCCTGGGTACCGAAGTGGTCGGCGTACTGGGTGCGCAGGGTGCTCTGGATGCCGTCGCTCGCCACGACCAGGTCGGCGGCGGGCAGCTTCTCCGGGAAGATCTCGCGCTCGAACTCCAGCCGTACACCCAGCGAGCGGGCGTGTCCGGCGAGGATCTCCAGCAGCCGGTGGCGGCCGATGCCGTGCCCCGTGTCACCGGAGCAGCGGGCCGTCCGGCCCCGGACGTGGGCGACGCCCTCGTTCCAGCGGATCGAGCTCTCCTCGATGGCGCGAGCGGACGCGGGGTGGTGCTTGTGCAGCTTGTCGAGCAGTCCGTGCCAGTAGGTGACACCCCCGCCGTAGGTGCAGCCCTCCGGGTTGCGCTCGTAGACGGTGATGTCGTGGGACGGGTCCCGCAGCTTCAGCAGGATCGAGAGATACAGGCCGGCAGGCCCGGCTCCGACGCAGGCAACCTTCACACATACCCCTAGTAATGGGTTAAAACGGTCATATCACTTCGCAGGGTAGCAAGGCGGAGCGGCTCGGCCGCGGCATTTCGAATCGCGCCAGTTTCGACCGGTGAGCCAGGCCACTGGCGGCACACCCGCCCGCGAAGGATCACCCGAAACGCGACTCCCAGGAGAAGGAATTCCCCCTTCCGACCCCCTGAGGCACTGCGCACGGGAAGATCATCTTCGTTCAACTCTGCACGACATGTGCAGACTTGTCCGGATCGGAGCCAACCACTCCCGACCGATTTCTCCCGCTCTCGTCCGACCCGATAGGCATGCGGAGTCGTCAACCGAACGAACTCAGGAGGTCCGCATGCCGGAACTCAGCCGTCGTCGCGCGCTCACCGCCGCGGCCGCCCTCGCCACCGCGGCCGGCGTCCAGACGCTCACCACACCCGGCGCGTCCGCCGCCGGCGCGTCCGCCGCCGGGCACGACCACCACGCCCCGACGTCCTTCGACGAGGTCTACAAGGGCCGCCGAATACAGGGCCGGCCGTCCTCGGAGGGCGGCCACCAGCATCACGGCGCCGGCTACGCCGTGTTCGTCGACGGAGTGGAGCTGCATGTGATGAGCAACGCCGACGGCAGCTGGATCAGCGTCGTCAGCCACTACGACCCGGTGCCCACCCCGCGCGCCGCCGCCCGCGCCGCCGTGGACGAGCTGCAGGGCGCCGCACTGCTGCCCTTCCCCGCCAACTGACCTGCCCCACCGGCACTTTGGAGCACCCGCACCTCATGACTGTCCGCAAGAACCAGGCCCTGCTGACCGCCGACGAGAAGCGGCGGTTCGTCGCCGCCCTGCTGGAGTTGAAGCGCAGCGGTCGCTACGACACGTTCGTCACGACGCACAACGGTTTCATCGTCGGCGACACCGACAACGGGGAGCGTGTCGGCCACCGTTCACCATCCTTCCTTCCCTGGCACCGCAGATTCCTGCTCGAGTTCGAGCGCGCGTTGCAGGAGGTGGACGCCTCGGTCGCGCTGCCGTACTGGGACTGGAGCACCGACCGCTCGATACGGTCCTCGCTGTGGGCGCCCGACTTCCTCGGCGGCACCGGGCGCAGCCGCGACGGACAGGTGATGGACGGGCCGTTCGCGGCGTCGACCGGCAACTGGCCGATCAATGTGCGTGTCGACGGCCGTACGTTTCTGCGCCGCTCGCTCGGCACGGCCGTACGGGAGCTGCCGACCCGGGCCGAGGTGGAGTCCGTGCTCGCCATGCCGACGTACGACATGGCGCCCTGGAACAGCGGGTCGGACGGTTTCCGCAACCACCTCGAAGGCTGGCGCGGCGTCAATCTGCACAACCGGGTCCACGTCTGGGTCGGCGGGCAGATGGCGACCGGGATGTCGCCCAACGACCCGGTGTTCTGGCTGCACCACGCCTACATCGACAAGCTGTGGGCCGAGTGGCAGCGGCGGCACCCCGGCTCCGGCTATGTGCCCGCCGCCGGGACGCCGAACGTGGTCGACCTCAACGACACGATGAAGCCCTGGAACGATGTGCGTCCCGCCGACCTGCTGGACCACACCGTGCACTACACCTTCGACGCGGCCTGAGACGCCGTACGGACCGCCCGTGCGGACCGCCCGTCCTGACCGGCCCTCAGGCCTCGGCGGTACGGCAGTCCGGGTGGCCCCAGCCCTGGGGGTTCTTGGCGATGGGCTCGCCCGCCGCGTAGCTGCGGCCGCAGATGCAGCGGCCGGGGAACTTGGCCTTGATGGTGTGGGAGGAAGTGCCGTTCTTCCGGGGCGCCGCGGCCTTGCGGCGCGGGGCCTTGGCCGACGGGGTGTCCGGGGAGGGCGGCGGCTCGGGTGAGCCGAGGCCGCTGCCCGCGGGCTCCTGCACGGTGGCCGCCTGGCTGGCGGCGCGGTCGGCGAAGTCGTTGAGCGGGTCGCCGTCGACCTGGTGGGCGGGGACGTAACGGAACTCGACGGTGCGGCCGTCGAGCAGTTCGTCGATGCGCACGACCAGGTCCTGGTTGGCGACCGGCTTGCCGGCGGACGTCTTCCAGCCGTTGCGCTTCCAGCCCGGCAGCCAGGTGGTGACGGCCTTCATGGCGTACTGCGAGTCCATCCGGATCTCCAGCGGTACGCCGGGGTCGGTCGCCGTGAGCAGGCGTTCCAGTGCGGTGAGTTCCGCGACGTTGTTGGTGGCCCTGCCGAGCGGGCCCGCCTCCCAGCGAGTCGGGGTCTCCTTCTCGTCAGCGACGACCCAGGCCCAGCCCGCCGGCCCGGGGTTTCCCTTCGAAGCCCCGTCGCACGCGGCCACCAATCGTTCACGCATGCGTCGATCATGCCATGGGCCGGCGGGCCGTCCGGTCATGCCTCAGGGGACGTCCGTGACCTTCGGCATCTCACCCTCGGTCGTCGTGACGTCTATCACCGAGAAGTTGGCGCCCTGCGGGTCGCTGAGCGCCGCGAACCGGCCGAAGGGGCTGGACATCGGGCCGAAGCGCAGTACGGCGCCGAGCTTGGTGGCCTTCGCGACGGCCTCGTCGCAGTCGGCGACGGTGAAGTAGACGTTGATGTACGACGGCACCTCGGGCGGGAACTCGTCGGTCATCCGCATCCGGCCGAGGACCGTGCTCTCGCCGAGGTTGTACATGCGGAAGTCGATCGCGTCGTCCTCCATCTGCTGCTGGCTGTAGGAGAACACGGCGCTGAAGAACGAGTCCGCCCTCTCCGGCTCGCGGGTGAAGACCTCGGCCCAGCAGTACCCGCCGGGCTGGTCCGACGGTGCCTCGAAGCCCTCGTGGGTGCCCGCCTGCCAGAGGCCGAAGACGGCGTCGCTGGGCTCGTGTGCCAGGCACATGCTGCCGAACTCGCCGACTGCCATCGGCTCCATCAGGATCTCGCCGCCGTTCTCACGGATCCTGGCGGGAGTCGCGGCGACGTCCTCGCAGGCGAAGTACAGGCACCACTTCGACTGGACCTCCTGGCCCGGCATGGGCGGGACGACCGCAGCCGCGGCCTTGCCGTTCGCGTAGGCCTGGGTGTAGTTGCCGAACTCCGACGACGCCTCGCCGAAGGTCCAGCCGAGGACGTCACCGTAGAAGCTCTTGGCTCCCTCGACGTCGCTGAACATCGCGTCAGCCCAACAGGGGGTTCCTTCAGGTTGTACGGCCATCACTGCGGCCCTCTTCCGGATCGGTGATTTATCCGGATTATCACGCTAACCACCCGAATGGCCGGGCGCGCGCCGAATGCAGCGTTCCGCTCCAGACTGGAAAGGGCCGGGACGGTGGCCGGTCGACGAACGGGACACGGCATGGCGGACGGGACGATGCGGGCGTGGTCGGTGGTGGCGCCGGGGCCGGTCGAGACGGGGGCGCTGCGGCTGGTGGACAAGCCGGTGCCGGTGCCGGGGGACGAGGAGCTGCTGGTCCGGGTGCACGCGTGCGGGGTGTGCCGCACGGATCTGCACGTCACCGAGGGAGACCTGCCGGTGCACCGGCCGGGTGTGACGCCCGGGCACCAGGTCGTCGGCGTGGTGGCCGGGTGCGGGGCGGCGGCGCGTGGCTTCGAGGTCGGGGAGCGGGTGGGGGTGGCCTGGCTGCGGCGCACCGACGGCACCTGCGCCTACTGTGCGCGCGGCGCCGAGAACCTGTGCCCGGCCTCGCGGTACACGGGCTGGGACGCCGACGGCGGCTACGCACCGTACACGACCGTACCGGCCGCGTACGCCTACCGGCTGCCGGGCGGCCTCGACGACGTGACGTGCGCGCCGCTGCTGTGCGCCGGGATCATCGGCCACCGCGCGCTGCGGCGCTCGGCACTGCCGCCGGGCGGACGGCTCGGACTGTACGGCTTCGGGGGCAGCGCCCATCTGTGCGCGCAGGTGGCGCTGGCCGAGGGCGCCACCGTGCACGTGCTGACGCGGGGCGCGGCCGCGCGGAGGCTGGCGCTCGACCTGGGGGCCGCCTCGGCGCGCGACGCGTACGAGATGCCGCCGGAGCCGCTGGACAGCGCGATCCTGTTCGCGCCGGTCGGCGACCTGGTGCCGTACGCGCTGCGGGCCCTCGACCGGGGCGGCACGCTGGCGATCGCCGGCATCCACCTCAGCGACATCCCGGCGCTGCGCTACGAGAGCGAGCTCTTCTACGAGAAGCAGCTGCGCAGCGTCACCTCCAACACGCGCGAGGACGGCCGGGAGTTCCTGGCGCTCGCCGCCGAGCACGCCGTACACGCCACGACGCACCCCTATCCGCTGTCGCGGGCCGACCAGGCGCTCGGGGATCTCAAGGCCGGGCGGTTCGACGGGGCGGCGGTGCTGGTGAACGACCTGTCCTGAGCGCCCCGCCGCAGCGTGTGGGAGCACGGGAGGGGAGCGGGATCACTCACGGTGTGCCCACTGCCTCGTACGACAGGTTTGTCACCTCCAGAGCCTGAAGCCGCCCCGTTCACGCCCTGACCCGGGCGTCTCTGCGGCTGTTGGCTGGTTCACGCGCATGGCCAGCCCGCTCACCTCCCTGGAGAAAATGTGTCCACACCGGACAGCGCCACCGGTCCCACCATCGACGAACCCGACCCCGAACCCCAGTCCGACGGTCAACTCACCAGCCTCAGCACCCAGGCGGCCCGGCAGCTCGCCACGACCACCAAGTCCGAACCCCAGATGCAGGCCATCAGCTCGCGCTGGCTGCTGCGGATGCTTCCCTGGGTGGACGTGAAGGGCGGCACCTACCGGGTCAACCGGCGACTGCAGCTGCGCGTCGGCCGCGGCCGGGTGCAGTTCGAGCAGAACGGTGCCGACGACATCAAGGTCATCCCCGAGACACTCACCGAACTGCCGGTCCTGCGCGGCTACTCCGACACCGGCGTCCTCAGGGAGGTCGCCACCCGCTTCCGGGTCCGGGAGGTGCGCGCCGGCCAGGTGCTCGTCGAGGCCGGGCAACCCGTCACGGAGGCCTACCTCGTCGTGCACGGACGGTTCACCCGCTTCACGGAAGGCAAGTACGGCGAGGAGGAGATCCTCGGGGTCGTCACCGACGGCGACCAGCTCGGCGACGAGGCCATCGGCCAGCCCGACCCGCTGTGGCTGAGCTCGGTGCGGGCGGAGACCGCCGGCGTGCTGCTCGTGCTCCCCTGGACGGTGGTCACGGAGTTCACCGACCGGGTGCCGTCCCTCGCGGCGCACCTGGAAGCCTTCGCCGAGCGGCAGAGGCTGCCGATGAACCGCAAGGGCGAGGCCGACGTCCCGGTGCAGGCCGGCCACATCGGCGAGCCGACCCTCAACGGCGGCTACGTGGACTACGACCTCGCCCCGCGCGAGTACGAGTTGTCCCTCACCCAGACCGTGCTGCGCGTCCACACCCGGGTCGCCGACCTCTACAACAACCCGATGAACCAGACCGAGCAGCAACTGAGGCTGACCATCGAGGAGATCCGCGAACGCCAGGAGTGGGAGCTGGTCAACAACCGGGAGTTCGGGCTGCTGCACAACGCCGACTACGGGCAGCGCATCAGCACCTTCACCGGTCCGCCGACCCCCGACGACATGGACGAGCTGCTGTCGATGCGCCGCAAGACCAAGCTGTTCATCGCGCATCCGAAGGCGATCGCGGCGTTCTTCCGGCAGTGCAACCGGCGCGGTCTGGTGCCCGGCACGGCGAGCGTCGAGGGCCACGAGATCCCCGCCTGGCGCGGTGTCCCGATCTTCCCCTGCAACAAGATCCCGGTCAGCCCGCAGCACACCAGCAGCATCATCGCGCTGCGCACCGGGGAGGGCGACCAGGGGGCCATCGGGCTGTACCAGACCGGGATCCCCGAGGAGCACCAGCCGGGTCTGAACGTGCGGTTCATGGGCATCGGCACCAACTCGATCATCCGCTACCTCGTCACCGCCTACTACTCACTGGCGATCCTCGTCCCCGACGCGGTCGGAGTCCTCGAGAACGCCCAGATCGGCCGGATCCCCGAGTGACCGCATGGAGCACCCGATGAGCACGGCCCCGACCACCGCCACCTCCCCGATGCCGCTGCCCGGTCCGCCCAACCTCGCGCGCACCGTGCGGACCCGGCGCGGCGGTGCGATCCCCGGCCTCAGATACCGGTCGGTCGCCCCCGCGGATCCCGAGAAGGTCGAGGAGATCGACCGCAGGCTGGAGGCCTGGGCCCGGCGCCTGGACCTGTTCCCGCAGGCCTGGTCGGGGGACTTCTCGGGGTTCCAGTTCGGCCGGGCGGTGGTGCTCCAGCACCCGGCCGCGGCCGACCTGGAGCGCCTGACGGCGGCCGGGAAGCTGCTGCTGGCCGAGAACATCGTCGACAACTGCTACTGCGAGGAGGACGAGGACAAGGGCGGGTCGAGGAGCGGTCTCGGCGGGCGGCTGATCATGGCCCAGTCGGCGCTGGACCCGTACCACGGCACACCGGAGCTGCAGGAGGAGTGGCTGCACGGCATACAGCGGGACGGCCCGCTGCGGTCGTACCACTGGGCCCTGAAGGACTACGCCGTCGTCGCCACGCCCAGCCAGACCGACCGGCTCGTGCACGATCTCGCCCGGCTGCACCTCGGCTACGTGGCCGAGGCGGCCTGGGGCGAGACCCGGTACACGCCCCAGGTGTGGGAGTACCTGGTGATGCGGCAGTTCAACAACTTCCGTCCCTGTCTGTCGATCGTCGACGCCATCGACGGCTACGAGCTGCCCGAGGCGGTCTACGCCCGCCCCGAGATCCAGCGCATCACCGCGCTCGCCGCCAACGCCACCACGATCGTCAACGACCTGTACTCCTTCACCAAGGAACTGGCCAGCGACCCGACACATCTCAACCTGCCGCAGGTCATCGCCGCGAACGAGCGATGCGGGCTCAAGGCCGCGTATCTGAAGGCCGTCGAGATCCACAACCGGATCATGGAGGCCTTCGAGGAGGAGTCGGCCCTGCTGTCCGCCACGTCACCCCTCGTGGAGCGCTACTCGCGAGGGCTGTCCGACTGGGTGGCCGGCAACCACGAGTGGCATGCCACCAACTCCCACCGCTACCACCTGCCCAACTACTGGTAGAGCGCGACTGAATGACAGAACGTCAGATACAACGGCACGAGGAGTCACCGTTGACCATCGCCCCCGAAGCCGGCACCAAGACCGTCCCGGTGCCCTCCCAGTCCACGTACCAGACCCGCGTCGCGGACTACTGGAACGCCGAGGAGAACCCGGTCAACCTCGAACTCGGAAAGATCGACGATCTGTACCACCACCACTACGGCATCGGACACGCCGACCGCTCCGTGCTCGACGAGCCCGATCCCGGTCTGCGCAGCGAACGCATCACCGCCGAACTGCACCGGCTGGAACACGCCCAGGCCGAACTGCTCGCCACCCACCTGGGCCCGCTGACGCCCACCGATCGTGTCTTCGACGCCGGCTGCGGACGCGGCGGCGGCAGCGTGGTGGCGCATCTGCGCTACGGCTGCCGGGCGGACGGCGTCACGCTCTCCGCCAAGCAGGCCCAGTTCGCGAACGAGCAGGCCCGCAAGCGGGGCATCGACGACCGGGTCAGCTACCACTGCCGCAACATGCTCGACACCGGGCTGCCGTCCGGGGAGTTCGCGGCGTCGTGGAACAACGAGTCCACGATGTACGTCGAGCTGGACCTGCTGTTCGCCGAGCACTCCCGGCTGCTGCGCCGCGGCGGCCGCTATGCGGTGATCACCGGCTGCTACAACGACACCTACGGGCGCGCCTCCCGCGAGGTGTCGCTCATCAACGCCCACTACATCTGCGACATCCACCCACGCTCGGCGTACTTCCGGGCCATGGCCCGCAACCGGCTGGTCCCGGTCCATGTGGAGGACCTCACCGAGGCGACCATCCCCTACTGGGAGCTGCGTCGCGAGGCCGAGCACCTGGTGACGGGCATCGAGGACACGTTCCTGACCGCGTACAAGAACGGCAGTTTCCAGTATCTGCTGATCGCGGCGGACCGCGTCTGAACAACCGTCAGGACCGCGTCGGCCACGGGCGTTCCGTGGCCGACGCGGGTCTTCCCCCGTGGTCCCGGCTGTGCTTGCCTGGGGAGCCGTTTTCGGTGTCCGGGGCGGGAGTTGCCGTATGCGCAAGCCGTGGATCGTCGGGCTGTTGCTGACCGCCGTGCTCCTCGGGGCGTGCGGAGACCCGGTCTCCGGGCCGGAGGCCGCCGCGCCGCCCGAGGTGCCGGAGACCTCGGCCACCACCCACCAGCGGGCGCCCGCCTCGCCCGGCACCTCGGCGAAGGCGCCCGCCGCGAAGGCGCCCTCCGTGCTGTATCTGGGCGACTCGCTCGCGATGGAGGCGCAGAAGGTGCTCGGGCAGGAGCTGCGCCGCGAGCTACGGGCGACGTACACGAGCGCCCCGTACTCGGGAACCACCCTGTGCGACTACCTGGAGGGCACGGGCAAGCGGTCCCTCGTCCCGGTGGCGGACAAGGCGGCGGCCCTGGTGCGCCGGCTGCGCCCTGACTTCGTGGTGCTGCAGTTCTGGGGCAATGCGTGGGGTTACACACCGTGCATGGACGGGATCACGTACGACGCCTCCCCCGAGAAGTACTTCGAGCGGTACGCGGCCGACATGAAGCGGCTCGCCGACCAGATCGGCGCTGCCGGGGACGCACGGATCGTCTGGGTCTCGCAGGGACCGGACCCGATCACTCCCGACCGGGTCCGGCGCGTCAACGCCCTCTACGAGGAGCAGGCCGCCGGCTCGGGCGGCCTGGTCGCCGACGCGGGCAAGGCGGTGAGTGCGGCCGGGGCGCGCTACTCCTGGGTCCAGTACCTGGCGTGCACGGCGTACGAGCGCGAACACCCCGGATACTGCACTCAGCCGGACCGCGATCGGACGGCGCTGCACCGCGACGACGACTACCTGCACTTCTGTCTGGCGCCCACGACCTCGACACCGAAGCCCTGTCCGGTCCGCTCCCCCGGGATCCTGCGGATCACCCTGGAGATCACTCGGGCGATCCGCGAGAAGTCGTAGGCCGGGCTCACTCGCCCGCGTAGGCCTTGTCCAGGGCGGCGATGTCGAACTTGCTCATCGCCATGAACGCCTCCGTCACGCGGGCCGCCTTCGCGGGGTCCGGATCGGTGATCATCTCCTGGAGCCGGTCCGGGACGACCTGCCAGGACACGCCGTACCTGTCCTTGAGCCAGCCGCACGGGCCGGGCTCGCCGCCGTTCTCGGTGAGCTTGGCCCAGTAGTAGTCGATCTCCTCCTGGTCCTCGCAGAAGATCATGAAGGAGGTCGCCTCGGTGAACTTGAACTCGGGGCCGCCGTTGAGCCCGAGGAACTTGTGGCCGTTGGCCGTGAACTCGACGGTCATGACACTGCCGGCGGGCTGGGGCGCTCCCTCGGGGTAGCGGGCGAGCTTGCCGACGCTGGAGTTCTTGAAGATCGATACGTAGAAGTGGGCGGCCTCCTCGGCCTGGCCGTCGAACCAGAGACACGTGGTGAATCCGTCGGTTGCCATGAGTACCTCCTGGGCGTGCGGAACCCTGTCACCTGTGTCGACCGATCCTCGCCCCGGAACTCATCGGTCGCGTGGCCGGTTAATCCAGATGGCTGCTACACCCTTCCGCACTAGCATCCCCGTACATGACGTCTTCGCCCGCCGACAGCGGCATCCATCCCTTCCGTATCGCCATTCCTCAGAGCGACCTGGACGACCTCCACCGTCGCCTCGACGCCATCCGGTGGCCGGACGAACTGCCCGGGGTGGGATGGGCGTACGGGGTTCCGTCGGAGTATCTGCGCGAGCTGGTGCGGTACTGGCGGCACGACTACGACTGGCGGGCCGCCGAGGCACGGCTGAACCAGTGGCCGCAGTTCACGACCGAGATCGACGGCGCGCATGTGCACTTCGCGCACATCCGCTCCCCCGAGCCGGACGCCACCGCGCTGATCGTCACGCACGGGTGGCCTGGCTCGATCGTCGAGTTCCTCGACATCGTCGGCCCGTTGACGGACCCGGCCGCGCACGGCGGTGACCCCGCCGACGCCTTCCACGTCGTGCTGCCGAGCATCCCCGGCTTCGGGTTCTCCGGGCCCACCCGGGAGACCGGCTGGGAGGCGCGCCGCATCGCCGACGCGTGGGTCGAGCTGATGACGCGCCTCGGCTACGAGCGGTTCGGCGCCCAGGGCGGCGACTGGGGCGCGGGCATCTCCCGCGAGCTGGGCCGCGTCCACCCCGACCGGGCCATCGGCATCCACCTCAACCTGCTGCCCGGTGCGCAGGCGGCCACCGAGCCGACCCCCGAGGAGCTGGAGACGCTGAGCCCGCGGGAGCGCGAGCGCACGCTCACCTCGTGGCGGCGGTGGGCCGCATGGTTCCGCGACGGGACGGGCTACTTCCATGTGCAGTCCACCCGGCCGCAGACCCTGTCGTACGCGCTCACCGACTCGCCCGTCGGCCAACTCGCCTGGATCGTCGAGAAGTTCAGGGAGTGGACGGACTCCGAGCAGCTGCCCGAGGAGGCCGTCGACCGGGATCTGATGCTCACGAACGTGATGCTGTACTGGCTGACGGGCACGGCCGGTTCGTCCGCCCGGGTCTACTACGAGCGCGCCCACGCCACGGGCGAGAGGATCGCCGCTCCCCACGAGCCCTCGACCGCCCCGACCGCGGTGGCCTCCTTCCCCGGCGATCCGCAGATCCCGCTGCGCCACAAGGCCGAGCGGACGGAGAACATCGTGCGCTGGACGGAGCTCGACAGGGGCGGGCACTTCGCGGCGATGGAGGAGCCCGACCTGCTGGTGGACGACGTACGGGCGTTCTTCCGGCAGTTGCGCGAGAAGGGCTGACCCGGCGCTCTGCCCGTAGCGAATCTGCCGCGGGCAGAGAAACCGCGTTCCGGCCCCGTCCGCGGTCAACAGTGGAGTCGACGGCATCCGCGCCACGACGAGGAGAACCGATGACACCACTGACCACGCTCGCTCCGCGGGCGGAGGAGGGCGACACCCCTCCCACCCGCTTCGACGACCAGCTCGCGTCCCAGCTGCTGGCACAGCGCATCGTCCTGCTGGGCACCCAGGTCGACGAGGTCTCCGCGAACCGGGTCTGCGCCCAGCTGCTGATCCTGTCCGCGGAGGACCCGCGCACCGACATCGCCCTGTACATCAACAGCCCCGGCGGCTCGGTGCACGCCGGCCTCGCCATCTACGACACGATGCGGCTGATCCCGAACGACGTGTCGACGCTCGCCATGGGCTTCGCGGCCAGCATGGGCCAGTTCCTGCTCAGTGTCGGCGCCGAGGGCAAGCGGTACGCGCTGCCGAACGCGCGGATCATGATGCACCAGCCGTCGGCGGGCATCGGCGGCACCACCGCCGACATCGAGATCCAGGCGGAGAACCTGGAGTTCACCAAGAAGACCATCGAGCGGATCACCGCGGAGCACACCGGCCAGAGTCCCGAGACGATCTCCCGGGACGGCGACCGCGACCGCTGGTTCACGGCCGAGGAGGCCAGGGAGTACGGCATGGTGGACCGGGTGGTGGAGTCCCTCACGGACGTCCGCCCGGCTTCCTCCCGACGACGGATGGGGCTGTGACATGGGGACCTACACGATTCCGAACGTCGTCGAGCGCACGCCGCAGGGTGAGCGGTCCTACGACGTGTTCAGCCGGCTGCTGTCGGAGCGGATCATCTTCCTCGGCACGGAGATCGACGACGGCGTCGCCAACGTCGTCATCGCGCAACTGCTCCATCTGGAGTCTGCGTCGCCGGAGAGCGAGGTCGCGATCTACATCAACTCCCCCGGCGGCTCGTTCACTTCGCTCATGGCGATCTACGACACGATGACGTACGTGCAGGCGCCGATCTCCACGTTCTGCGTGGGACAGGCGGCCTCGACGGCGGCCGTGCTGCTGGCCGGCGGGGACCCGGGCCGGAGGTTCGTGCTGGAGCACGCGCGCGTGCTGCTCGGTCAGCCCGCCAGCGGCGGCAGCCGGGGCGTGGTGTCCGATCTCGCCCTCCAGGCCAAGGAGATGGTCCGGATCCGCTCGCAGGTCGAGGAGGTACTGGCCCGGCACACGCACCACGACATCGCCACGCTGCGCGCGGACATGGACCGCGACAAGGTGTTCACCGCGCAGGAAGCGGTGGCGTACGGGCTGGCCGACGAGGTGGTGAGCCGGCGCCTCGTGCGGGTCTGAGGCGCCGGCGCGTCCTCACGCGGCCAGGCACATCCCGTCGTACGGCGAACCGGCCCTGCTGCGCCCGGCGCCCGGCACCCGGCGGCTGGTGATCCGCACGAGCTCGCCCTGCGCACGCGACAGCAGGTCGCCGAGGCCCAGCCCCAGGGCGTGGGCGGCGGCCGCGAGGACCTCCGAGGAGGCCTCCTTGCGGCCCCGCTCCACCTCCGAGAGATACGGCGTGGAGATCCGGGCCGCGTCGGCCACGTCCTTGAGCGTGCGCTCCTGGGTCAGGCGCTCGCGGCGCAGGACGTCGCCGACCAGGTCGCGCCACAGGGGTTCCCTGGTCTGCCCCTGCTGTGACGGAGCGGCGGCCGGGCGCGCGGCAGGCGGGCGCAGCGGAATGACGCGGGCTTCGTTCGGCAGTTGGTTGCTCACCTGTTCAGCCTAGATTCCCTGAACCTCGTGGGAAGGCAACGGCGTTCTGCTCTGGGGAGAATCACCAACTCACCCTCACGCCGACGAGGTTCGCCTGTCGACGTCTCCCGCCTGCGTCACTCCTCGGTCAGCCACATCAGCGCCCGGACCCGCTTGCCGACCGGCACCTTTTCCACGGCGACCTCCGCCGCGAGCGCGTGCACGATCTCCAGGCCGTGGCGGCCGACGCGCTCCGGGTCCTTGGGGTAGCGGCGGGGCAGGGCGGAGCTGCTGTCGTACACGGAGACCGTGACGGCGTCGTCCGTGCCCTCCAGGTCCAGGATGTACGGGCCGTTGCTGTGCCGGTCGGCATTGGTGACCAGTTCGCTGACCACCAGGAGCACCTTGTCCTCGGCGGGCTCGCCGATCGTGGCGCACCACTCGGTCCTGAGTCGGCCCAGGAACAGCGCGGCGAACGACCGCGCCTCGGCGATGCATCCCGGTTCACCGCTGTAGTGCGCCGCCCGCCGAAGCGGTTCCACGGGCACGTCGAAACCAGTCGGAATCACTGCCCCGTCCACGTGCTCGATCATGCGTTTCTCTCTCGGAAGCCGGACTGGCCGGACGCTGCTGCACCAGTCCTCGTACCCAGAGCGGAGCCGCGCAGTCTCCTTGCAGGTGGCGCTGTACGTCACAGCGACGGCGAGCCCGACACGCTCTCGCTCCCGCTCGCGGTGGACGCCGACTGTGACGTCGCGGTCGTGCTCCCGTCCGACGGCGGCTGGGAGGTGGAAGCCGACGTCTCGGGCGACTCGGATGTTTCGGGCTTCGTGGTCGTCGGCTCGCTCGTCGACGTCTGCGGGCTCGTCGACGGCGAGGACGGCGAGGACGGCCCGGTCGACGTGGGCGGGCAGGGTGTCCCCGAACCGGGGGGCATCTCCGTGGCGTCGTCGGGCAGCGGGACGCACTTCGACGGGGAGCTCGACGACGTCGGCGTCGACACGCTCACCGACGGGGAGGGCCTCGCGGGCGGGCGGGTCTTCTTGTCCTTCTCGACGTCGTGGCCGCGTTGGCGGGAGATCCACTCGTCACGCTCGACGTCGAAGATGACGAAGACGTTGACGATCGTGGTCGAGGGCGAGACGACCACGACGTTGGCGTTGCTGAACGACGGCCAGAAGTCACCCGTCCGTTTGAACGTGCCCTGCTGGGCGACCGGATCGGTCAGCGGGTTGCCGCAGGCGCAGCGCACCCGAGGCACTCCGCGGTCGTCGACGAGGACCGCCGTGCCGGCCTGCAGGACGGCCTGGTAGCTGGTGGCGGCGCCGTCGCGGTAGCCGTGGTTGGTGACGCGGGTGTCCATGCGCAGCTGGACGGGGGTGAGCGAGCGCAGATAGGAGGCGACGCCGGACGGGTCGACGTCGGCGACCGACGCGAACGCACGGTTCTTCTCCGGGTCCGCCTGGAAGTACTCGATCTGCTTGTCGACGTCACAGCTGGCCACGTTGCGGCTGCCCCCGTACAGGCCGGGTTCGCCGCCGTTGACACGCCGTACGGCGTTCGTCGGCGCCGACTCGGCCGGGGACGGGGTGACGGGCGCGGCGGAGGTGTTCTGCGCCGTGGACCGGGTGAACGGGTTGGGGCCCTGCTCGTCCTTGGGCTGGCCGAAGACCTCGCCACTGGCCACGGGGCTGGTGTCGCCGCCGCCTCGCGAGAAGACGATGGCGAGGACCACGGCGGCCACCACTACGGCGGTGAGCACCGCGATGCGGGGTACGGACTTCCACCAAGGGGGGTGGGGTTCGGGCGACAGGGGGCCCGAGGGCGGTCCTGTGGGGCGGCCTGAGGACGGGGGTTCGACGCTCACGAAGCCTTCTTCCTCTTTTTCTTTCTCTATTGTTCTTTTCTGCAGCTTTTATCACTTTTTAGTGGTTTTCCCATTCTGTGCCTCGGTTCCACACCGCCCGCAAGCCGACGCGGACGGACCTCCCGGCGGGCGGGCCGCGGCGTCGCTGCTTAGCGTGGGCGGCGTGAGCGTGCTGACTCCCACTCGCCCGGCCGTGGCGAGGCATGGCTGGGTGCAGGCCCTCTCCGCGGTGCTGGCCGGGCTGGTCTCGATGGGGGTGGTCGCAGCGCTGGGGCTGTGGGCGGCCGGGGCCGCGGAGCTCCCGGACAACGCCTTCCCGCGCGTCGTCGCCGCGACCGTGGTCACGGCGGTCGGCGGCACGGTCGAGCTGTCCGGGAACGCCGGCGCGCTGGCCGAGTCCGACGCCGGGCTGACCGTGATCCCGTTGTCCGTCACGCTCGTCGGAGCTCTCGTCCTGGCCGCCGGTTTCCTGCGGCCGCTGCGGCACCGGGCGGTCGCCGGCGCCGGGGAGCTCGCCGGATGGGCCGCCAGGATCGCCGTACTGTGGCTGGGCGGGCTGCTGGCGCTGGCCTACGCCGCCCGCCAGACCTTCTCCCTCTCCCTCGGCGACCTCGGGGAGGACGCCCTCGGTGACCTCGGTGCCCTGTTCGGCATCTCACCGGAGGTCGGCTTCGAAACGGACGTCCCGCTGACCGTGTTGTTCGGCGTGCTGTGGCTGGCGGGCGTGCTGGTGCTGGCCCTGCTGGTCTCGCGTGGGGCTCCGCTGCCGGGCCGGCTGCTGCGCTTCCAGGAGGCCGTACGGCCGGCCGCGTACGCCATGGTCGTGCTGCTGCTCTCCTGGGTCGGGCTGGGTGTCGTCATCGGCCTGGTCGTCGCGGCGACACGCGGGCATGCGGTCGAGACCCTCGCGGTGATCCTGCTCGGGATGCCGAACCTGGTGTGGCTCGCCCTTACGATCGGACTCGGCGCGACATGGAACGGGCAGGTGGAGGGGCCGTTCGGGCTGCCCATGCCGCATGTCCTCGACGAGGTGCTGCGCGGCCGGGAGGTCGCCGAGCTGAATCTGGGCACGCTCGCCGAGCACGACGGCAGGGTGTGGTGGCTGGTCGCCGTCGACGCGGTGCTGCTGTTGGCCGTCGCGTTCGTGATGGCGCGGCGCTCACCGGCCCGGATGCGTGCCTGGCAGCACGCCGTCCACATGGCGGTCGCGCTCGCGCTGACGGTCCTGATGATCTGCCTCACCGGCCGGATCTCCGCGCACTACGGCCTGTCGGTCCTGGGCATCGGCGACCTGGGCGGGGACCTGGGCGGTGAGCTGTTCCTGAGGCCCGAGGTGTGGACCGCGTTCGGGCTGGCGCTGCTGTGGGGGCTGGTCGCCGGGTTCCTCGGCGGGCTGCTGGCGCGGCCGGTACGGCACAGGGGCGCGGTCGCGGCGCTCTGGGAACGATGACGTCCGCTCAATGGCTGTGGCAGCGAAGGGCGGGCTCGTGTTCACCGTCGAAAGACCGGCTCGGCCCAGCGGGGTGGTGATTTCGGGACGTCCTGCACGGGCTTCCTCGCCTGTGCTACGGCCTTGAGGCCCACCTCGTCCTTGAGGCTCACCTCCGTCTGCACGCGCTCCGTCTGCACGCGCTCCGTGTGCACGTGCTCCGTCTGCACGTGCTCCGTCTCCGTGCCACCGGCGACGGCGGAGCGCAGGTCGGCGACGAAGGCGAGGCAGGAGTCCTGCCGGTCGTCGGGGTTCTTGGCCAGTGCGGTGGCGAACACGGCGTCCACGGACGCGGCGAGGTCCGGGCGCGCCTCGGTCAGGGGTGGCGACTCGTCGTACTGGTGGGCCCACAGCAGGGCCATGTCGTCGTCGCGGCAGAAGGGCGGGCGGCCGGCCAGGCACTCGTAGAGCACACAGGCAAGTCCGTAGACGTCGCAGCGCGCGTCGACCGGCTTGCCCGAGATCTGCTCGGGGGCCACGTAGTCCAGCGTGCCGACGAACTGGCCGACGCTCGTGAAGCCGGTCAGGGACAGCGACTTCTTCGTCAGGCCGAAGTCGGTGAGGTAGACGTGCTCGGGGTGGTCGCTGTCGGTGCCGCGCGAGACGAGGATGTTGCCGGGTTTGACGTCCCGGTGGACCAGCCCGTGCTCGTGCGCCGCGTCGAGGGCGGAGGCGACCTGTACGGCGATGCGCAGGGCCGTCGCGGGCGGCAACGGGCCTTGGCGGTCCAGGAGATGACGCAGGTCGCTGCCCTCGACGTAGCGCATGGCGATGTACAGGACGCCGTCCGTCTCGCCCGCCTCGAAGACCGGCACGATGTGGGGGTGGTCGATCGCGGCGGCCGCCCGGGACTCGTGGCTGAAGCGGCGGGGGAAGGTGTCGTTGCGGGAGAGTTCGGGGGCGAGGAGCTTCAGCGCGACGGTGCGCTCCAGGCGCAGGTCCCGGGCGCGGTAGACCACGGCCATGCCGCCCCGGCCGATCTCACGCTCGATGCGGTAGCCGGCGACCTGCCGGCCGATCAGCTCGGAGGGCCGGCCCGAGAAGAGGCTCGCGTCATGGGTCATCGGTCGTCACGATCCGGGTCTCGGCGTATCCGTCGTCCGCGGTGGCGCGGGGCCCTTCGTCCGCGGTGGCGCGGGGTCCTTCGTCCGCGTTGGCCCGGGGTCCGTCGTCCGTCGCGTAGGTGCTCAGCCGGTTGCCCTGCGCGTACACCCAGCGTCCGCGGTCGGCGTCGTACAGCCACACGGACTCCCCGTCGACGACGACCCCGATCCGCAGTCCCCGCGTGCGGACGCGGAAGGTCTCGCCGTCCACGTCGCCGCCCGCCAGGTCCTCGACCGCGGACCGGTAGGCGGTCAGCGCCCGATCGGCGCGGGAGAGCAGTGGGCGCGGGTCGGTGGTGCGGGTGAGCGGGCCGCCGCCGGCGGTGGGCGGGTCCCGGGGTACGGCGACCAGGAAGCGGCCGTCGACCCAGGCCGACCAGCCGTTGTGGCACACGATGTGCCCCCAGTCGCCGCGGCGTTCGACGAGCTGGACAGGCAGGAACGGGTCGAGGGACACGGTACGCCGGTCGGGATCGGGGGCCTCCCAGGCGGGCATGCCGTGTTGGGGGACGACGTGGGTGGGCCGGAAGCCGGGGGACGCCATCGCCTGGACCTCCTACTTCCGCATCACGACGGGGCCGGGGCCGGAGTCCCACGCGTGGATGCGGCGGTCTTCGGTGCGGGTGCCGTTCGTGCTGTCGTCGCCCTCGAGGGTCCGGTGGTCGGCCTCGGGGCGCAGCACCGCGTGGTGCCAGGAGACGCGGGCGTCGTCGATGACGATGTCGCCGAGCGGGTCGCGTCCTACGTGGTAGTCACGGACCGGGGTCATCACGGTGGGGCCCGACTCGGTCTCCACACCGAGTACGGGCGCAGTCGGTGCGACCGAACGCTCCGCCATGACAAGATTCTATCGATCTGCCCATATATGTGCCTGCCTGGGCTATGTGCCCGCCCGAGCGGGGGGGGCTTGGATCACCCGGGACCGGGACCACCCGGGGCAGAGATCACTCGGGGCAGAGATCACATTCGGGGCGACGGGCTCACCCGACGGACACGACCAGCGCCGGGACGGTCCGCTGCATACGCAGCGCGTCCACCGACTCGGCGAGCAGTTCGTACTCTGTGGTCTCGTCGCTCACCGCGATCCTCACCAGCCGCCCGGCCGCCAACTCGTCGGCGACCAGCTCCTGTTGGCCGACGTCGCCGCACCAGGTGCGCAGCACGGTCGGCACGTCGGGCACGGTGCCGGCGACCGGGACGAGCGCGCCGGGCGGGAAGTGCTCGGCGTCGGGTTGCGGGTCTAATCGCTCGGCGATCCAGGAAGCCCGGTCGCGTAACCACCACAGGGCCAAGGCCAAGGTGGGCGCCCGGTAGGTTCCCAGGGGTACACCGATGCGCCGTCCGCCGCAGACGCCGTATGCGGTGACATGGCACAGGAACTCGTCGTGCACGTAGCCTCCCCCGTGTTGCCGTGTTCGCCTCTCGGCGGACCTCGCTTTCCATGCGGCTCGTGAGCGGTGTGTAAGGGCACCGTCGCCCCATGTGAGGCACCCTCGTAGTTGAGTATGTTCACTACTGAAACACTGTCACCACGACTTTCCGGCCAGTCTCCTGGCATATTCACAGCCGGTATTGGCCGAAATGCAGCGGGTGCACGTCAAACTCGGGGAATGGCCGGTGCATTACCTCGGGCGTAATCGAGCTTTCCGGAGCGGGCGGGCATTGTTGCGCTACCGGGTCGCCGCGAGCGGGACCCCGGTTCCGACCAGCAGTGACGACCTCGTTGGAGGCTGACCGCCATGCCCGCATCGACCGACCGCTACGACATCGCCGTCGCCCGCTACTTCGAGGCCTGGAACGCCCGTGAGCCCCGTGCCCTGGCCCGGGCGGTCGCCACCGCGTGGGCCCCGCAGGGCGGCTACACCGACCCCCTCGCCGACGTCCGCGGACACGAGGGGATCGTGGCCGTCGTCGCGGCGGCGCAAGCACGCTTCCCCGGCTTCGCCTTCCGGCTCACCGGCTCCGTCGACGGCCACCACGACACGGCGCGCTTCGCCTGGGAGCTGGTGCGGGAGGCCGGGGGTACCCCCTCTGGGGTGGGGTCGGCGCCGGTGGCCGGGTCCGATGTGATCACCCTGGACGCCGAGGGACGGATCATGTCCGTCCTGGGATTCCTCGACCGGGTGCTCGCGGGGGAATGAATGATGAATTCCGCAGCGATGAATTCTACGCCGCGCGGCGGTCTTGACCAATGAAAGCCGCTTGACCAATGAAGGTCAGGGAGGACCGTCGCGAACGGGAGGACGCCATGATCACCGGTGGGAAAGTGGACGCGGAATTCACCGCCGTCCTGCGCAAGAGCCCCAGTAAGGGCGGCTGGACCTATGTCGTCTGGCCGGAGTCCGCCGAATTCTTCGGCACCCGCGGGCTGGTCAAGATCCGCGGGACCGTCGACGGACATCCGATCCAGAGTTCGTTCATGGCCCTCGGAGACGGCACCCACAAGCTCCCCGTCAAGGCCGATGTGCGCAAGGCCATCGGGAAGCAGGAGGGCGACTCCGTCACCGTTCACCTGACGGAACGGCTCAGCCCTTGATCACCGCATCGATCCGGGCCAGTTCCTCGGCGTCGAAGTCGAGGTTGCGGGCGGCGGCGATGCTGTCCTCGATCTGCTGCGCACTGCTCGCGCCGACGAGCGCCGAGGTCACCCGGCCCCCGCGCAGCACCCACGCCAGGGCCAGCTGGGCCAGGGTCTGGCCGCGGGACTTGGCGATGTCGTCGAGGGCGCGCAGCTTGCCGACCAGGTCCTCGGTGACCGCGTCCGAGTTCAGGAAGGGGCTGTCGCTCGCGGCCCGCGATCCCTCCGGGATGCCGTCGAGGTAGCGGCCGGTCAGCAGGCCCTGCTCCAGCGGGGAGAAGACGATGGAGCCGACCTGGAGCTCGTCCAGCGCGTCTAGGAGCCCCTCGTCCTCGGGACGGCGGTCCAGCATCGAGTAGCGCGGCTGGTGGATGAGGAGCGGGGTGCCCAGCTCGCCGAGGATGCGGGCCGCCTCCCGGGTCTGCTCCGCCGAGTAGTTGGAGACACCGACGTACAGCGCCTTGCCCTGCTGCACCGCCGAGTGCAGGGCACCCATCGTCTCCTCCAGCGGAGTGTCCGGGTCGGGGCGGTGCGAGTAGAAGATGTCGACGTAGTCCAGGCCCATCCGCGTGAGGCTCTGGTCGAGCGAGGACAGCAGGTACTTGCGCGAGCCCCACTCGCCGTACGGGCCGGGCCACATCAGATAGCCGGCCTTGGTGGAGATGATCAGCTCGTCCCGGTACGGCGCGAAGTCCGTCTTCAGGGCCTCACCGAACGCCGACTCCGCGGCCCCGGGCGGCGGACCGTAGTTGTTGGCCAGGTCGAAGTGGGTGACGCCGAGGTCGAAGGCGCGGCGCAGGATGGCCCGCTGCGTCTCGACGGGGCGGTCCGGGCCGAAGTTGTGCCACAGTCCGAGCGACAGCGCGGGGAGCTTGAGGCCGCTGCGTCCGGTGCGCCGGTAGGGCATGTCCGCGTAGCGGTCGGTGTGTGCGGTGTACAACGCGACTCCAGAGGGGTTGGCACACGTGAGGACGGTTCCGCAGAACCGGTGGGCGACCGGTATTCCAGTCTCCACCCACTCTGTCGTGACCTGCGGGCAGTGGTCCAACAGGTAAATCCGATGGGATTCAGCGGCTACGCTGCTCAATCATGGAACTGCGCCATCTCCAGCACTTCGTGGCGGTCGCCGAGGACCAGCACTTCACCCGGGCGGCCGAACGCCTGATGGTGTCCCAGTCGGGCCTGTCGGCGTCGATCCGGGCACTGGAACGGGAGTTGCAGACCCCTCTGTTCGTGCGGACCACCCGCCGGGTGACGCTCACCCCGGCCGGACGGGCGCTGCTGGGCGAGGCGGAACGGATCCTGGCGCAGGTGCGGGCGGCTCACGAGGCGGTGGCCGCGGTGCAGGGCGTGCTGCGCGGCATGCTGGCGCTCGGGTCCGAGCAGTGCATCGCCGGGGTGCATGTGGCGGGGCTGCTCGCGGCCTTCCGGCGGCAGCACCCGGACGTGGAGATCTGCCTGCGCCAGGCAGGGTCGGGCGCCCTCGCGGAGGAGGTCGCGGCCGGGCGCCTGGACCTGGCCTTCGCGGTACGCACGGCCGAGGAGGACATCGACCAGCTGCGGGTCGTACCGCTGACCAGCGAGCCGATGACCGTCCTGTGCCATCCGAGCCACCGGCTCGCGGCGGCCGGCGCCCCGGTCACTCCCGAGGAGCTGGGCGGCGAGGTCTTCGTCGACTTCCACCCGGACTGGGGGCCACGCCGCACCACCGACGCCGCGTTCGCCGCGGCCGGGGTCCGGCGGAGTGTCGCCCTGGAGGTGAACGACGTGCACAGCCTCCTGGACCTGGTGGACGAGGACCTCGGCATCGCCGTCGTACCGCGCCACTTCCGGCACAAGCGGCAGTCACTGACCGCACTGCCGGTGAAGGGCACCGGCGAGAGGGTCTACGAGACGGTCGCCCTGCTGCCGCGCGCGCAGGCGACGAGCCCGGCGGCCCGGGCGCTGATGGCGCTGCTGGAAACGGAAGGCACGTGACGCCCTGTTGCGCGATGGTGGAGCCATGCATGCCAAGGACATCCTCATCGACGGGTACAACCGCATCCAGGAAGAAGTCCACGCCGCCGTCGAGGGCCTCGACCCCGGCGACCTGCACGCCCGCCCCTCCGACGGCACCAACTCCATCGCCTGGCTGATCTGGCACCTCACCCGCGTCCAGGACGACCACATCGCCGACGCCTTCGAGCTCGACCAGGTGTGGCTGACGCAGGACTTCCAGAAGACCTTCGGGCTGGACCTGCCACGCCATGACACCGGGTACGGGCACACCCCCGCCAAGGTCGCCAAGGTGCGGGTCGACTCCGGTGACCTGCTGACCCGCTACTACGACGCCGTGCACGCCCAGACCCTCGGGGCGCTGCGCGAGGTGGCCGCCAAGGATCTTGAGCGCATCGTGGACGAGCGCTGGGATCCGCCGGTCAGCCTGGGCGTACGGCTGGTCAGCGTCCTGTCCGACGATCTCCAGCACGTCGGACAGGCCGCCTACCTCCGCGGGCTGCTGAAGAGCTCCTAGCCCGCGAGCCGCTTCACAGCGCGGCCGCGTACCCCGGCAGGACGACGTCCTCGATGAGGGCCTTGCGCTCGTCGAACGGGATGAACGCGCTCTTCAGGGCGTTCACCGTGACCGTGCGCAGGTCCTCGACCGTCCAGCCGGCCTCCTCGACCAGCAGGGACATCTCGCGCGTCATCGTCGTACCGGACACCAGACGGTTGTCGGTGTTGAGGGTGACGCGGAAGCCGAGCTCCTTCAGCGCGGTGATCGGGTGCTCGGCGATGGAGGTGGCGGGGCCGGTCTGGAGGTTGGAGGTCGGGCACATCTCCAGCGCGACACGGCGGTCGCGCACCCAGCCGGCGAGGCGGCCGAGCTTGCCGTCCACTATGTCGTCGGTGATGCGCACGCCGTGACCGATGCGCTGGGCGCCGCACACCTGGAGGGCCTGGTGGATGCTGGGCAGGCCGTGCGCCTCACCGGCGTGGATGGTGAACGGGACGCTCTCGCGGCGCAGGTGCTCGAAGGCGTCGAGGTGGTCGGCGGGCGGGAAGCCGTCCTCGGCGCCGGCGATGTCGAAGCCCACCACACCCGCGTCCCGGAAGGCCACGGCCAGGTCGGCAGCCTCGCGCACCCGGTCGAACATCCGCATCCCGCACAGCAGGGTGCCGACCCGCACCGGAGTACCGGCGGCCGCGGCCTTCGCCATGCCGGCGGCCAGGCCCTCCTGGACCGTCTCGACGACCTCGGCGAGGGCCAGCCCGCCGTTGGTGTTCAGCTCGGGGGCGTAGCGCACCTCGCCGTACACGACACCGTCGGCGGCCAGGTCGAGGACGTACTCCTCGGCGGTCCGCAGCAGGCCCTCGCGGGTCTGCATGACGGCCAGGGTGTGCTCGAAGGTGGCGATGTAGCGGACCAGGTCGCCGGAGTTCGCGGCCTCGAAGTACCAGGCGGCGAGCTCGTCCGGGTCGGTGGTGGGCAAGGTGTGGCCGACCGCCTCCGCGAGCTCCACCACGGTGGCGGGGCGCAGGCCGCCGTCGAGGTGGTCGTGCAGGACGGCCTTGGGGAGGCGGCGGATCACTTCGGCGTCTACGCGCGTAGCAGTCATGGCGGGTCTTTCCTTGAGCCTTGAGCGGGGTGGTGTTGGAGCGGCGGGGAGAAGGAGCGGGAGGCGGTTCAGCCGACGGGCTGGAGCAGGTCCCAGCGGTTGCCGTACAGATCCTGAAAGACGGCGACGGAGCCGTACGGCTCACGCCGGGGCTCCTCCAGGAAGGTCACGCCGGCGGCGAGCATCCGGGCGTGGTCCCGGGTGAAGTCGTCGGTGTGCAGGAAGAACCCGACGCGCCCGCCGGTCTGGTCACCGATCCGGGTGCGCTGCTGGTCGCCCTTGGCCCGGGCCAGCAGCAGACCGGTGCCCGCGTCGCCGGGCTGGACGACGACCCAGCGGGAGCCGTCCGGGCGCGGGGTGTCCTCGACGAGCCGGAAGCCGAGGGCTTCGGTGTAGTGGCGGATCGCCTCGTCGTAGTCGTCGACGACGAGGGTGACCAGGGCGATGCGTCTCATCGGGGCCTTCCAGGAGGTGCGATTGACGGGAGAGGTTATACGTAAAACCTGGCTGACGCCAGTCGCTGGAGGGACGGATGCCAGTCGCCCGAGGATCGACTGCTCCGATCCGCAGAGAATGGTGACTTTCTGGGCCGGGGCCCTGGCCTACGTGCCTGAGCCTCCGCCGGGCGGGCACGCCACGTGGCGTGCTTACTGGGCGGCGGTGGGGGTGGGGGTGCTCGAGGCGGAATTGCCAACCGGTGCCGGGGATGTTCCGGCATCGATCCTGCGGGACGAGGGACGAGGGCCGAGGGTGTGGTTCCAGCAGGTTCCGGAGCCGGAGGTCTCCAAGAACCGGTGGCACTTCGGCCTGAAGGTCGGCGGGGGCGTGACGTCCCACTGGACGTCCGCACGCAACGGGTCGAGGCTACGGTGCAACGGCTGGTCAAAACTGGTGCCACTGTGCTGCGGATCAAGGATGAGCCGGACGTGGGGCTCTACGCCGCCGCCATGCAGGACCCCAAGGGCAACGAATTCGACATCGCCTGAGGGCCGTTGCGACGGTTCTGGTCACAGCCACTCGTTCACGGCTGCGACCAGCGCAGTCGCCTGCCTCGTAGCGGACGGAGAGCTTGTCGTACCTCGTGGCCACTGCCCGGCGCCTTTTGCTGATTTCGGCGCTTCGAGGACCGTCCTCGTCGGCCGGACGCCCTCGGAGTTGGAGCAGCAGACGGTCTCTCGAGTTGAGAGCAGAGCACCTCGACGGCGGCCGCACGAGGCTCTGCCGCGCACGGCCGCCCTACGAGGTGTGCCGCATGGTGAGAAGGTCCACAGACCTCGACGTCAGACCTTCCGGATCCGGTCGGCGATCTCCGGCCTCGCCGCGAACCCGGCCGCCTTGTACGTCGCGACGCCGCCCACGTTGGAGCTCGGCGTGCACACGCGCACGCTCGACGAGCCCATCTCCCGCAGTGCGGCCGCCCCGGCGACGGTGATCGCCCGGCCATAGCCGCGGCCACGGTGGTCCGCATGGACGCCCATCGGCTCGACCAGTCCCGGCTTCCCCGGGCCGGCCGACCAGACCGTCACCACCGCCGTGTGGTTGCCCTGGTCGTCGTAAGCACCCAGGCATCGGGCGTCGGCGTAGAACGGTCCCGCGGACATCTCGTGCCGGTACTCGCGCGTGGGACTCGTGGTGTTGAACGCGGACCCCAGGACGTCGGCGAAGTCCTGTGCCTGCCCCAGGCCGATCGCCTTGATCCGCACGCCGGGGTCCTCCACCGCTTCGGCGAGGTCGCGGAAGAGCGGCGTCCACGGCTCGTCGACACCCCAGCCCTCCTTGGTCAACAGGTCGTGGAGCAGCAGGCCCCGCGGTGCCTCGATCGACACCGCTCCTTCCGGCAGCACGCCGCGCTCAGGCAGCGAGAAGTCCTCGACGAGCCGCCGCGCCAAGTCCTCGTCCTGGAAAGCGTCGGGAGCGACCGTCATCCGCACCAGCGTCGGCGAATCCAGCATCCCGACAGCGACGATCCGTCCGTTCCGGCTCCAGGTCCGGACCACCGCGGCCGTCTCGGCCGTTCCGAACCGGTAGTTCCAGCCGATGTCCCCGGAATGCAGTTGCATCGGCGCTTCGTCGTGCTGCCACTCCCGCAGCGCCGCCATAGCCTCGCGCACCCCGTCGGCCGCCGGCGTACTCAGCACAATCGTCATAGCCGGGAATCTGACACCCCGTCTCGGTGGCGTGCAACCGATTAACCCCGGTGAACACCGTCAGCCAGGCGCGTGCGTCGATCAGGTCGCGCACCTTGTGGCAGACGGCGACCGTCCCGCCTTCGCTCCCTTGGGCAACAACGGCACCAACACCGCCCACTGGGCATCCGTGAGATCTCCCCGCGCCATGAGCCACGATCATTCATCCCTCAAGATCCACTTTCGACACGCGGCCTAGGTCGCACGCCCGATCCGAGCCGGGACCCGGGCCCGATCCGCACCGCCCGCTCCCTCGGTACCGTCCCGGCCATGACGATCACCGAACCGCCCCGAGACCCCTCACAGCGCAAGCGCGATCTCCTGGCCCGGCTGGAGAAGGAGATGGACGTCTGGGTGGCCACGGCCGACACCGACGGGCTGCCCTGTCTGGTCCCGCTCTGGTTCGTGTGGGACGGCGAGTCCCTGTGGCTCGCGACGCGGCCGACCACGCCGACCGGCCGTAACCTGCGCGACGGCGGACGGGCCCGGCTGGCACTCGGCGACACGCTGGACGTCGTCCTCATCGACGGCGACGCGCAGGTGTACGCCGCCGAGGAGGTGCCGGGTGCCGCGGCCGAGGCGTTCCTCGCGAAGACGGGATGGGATCCCCGGGCGGACAGCCTGCCGTACGTGTACTTCCGGGTACGTCCGTGCACGGTCCAGGCACGGAACGGGGAGCACGAGATGCGCGGCCGGTACCTCATGCGGGACGGGGTGTGGAGGGTCTGAGCCGGGCGTACTGCCGCCCGACATTCTTTTCCCGCACGGGTGTTACCTGGGAGTAATCGCCGGTGGTTTGATGTGCGGCGCCACTCACCCCCCTCACCCTCAGGGAGCTCCAGTGACGCTCTTCGCACCGCGCCGCACCCCGGGCGCAGCCGTGCTCACCCTCGCGCTCGCCGCCACCGGGCTCGCCGCCACCGGGCTCGCGGGCACGGCCCCCGCCGCGACGGCCGCCGACCAGGCACCGCCGCTGCGGGTGCTGTCGTACAACTTCTTCCTCTTCAGCAAGAATGCCTAACCCCCCTGCGGACGGGGCCGGCACTGGGTGGGGCTCATCTCCGGGCCGAAGAAGGACGGGCAGGCCCCCGGAGATGAGGGTTCAGAGTGTTAGCCAGCCAGCCTGACCGCCGACGGCCGAGGCGGACGGCTGCTCATGCTCCAGCGGGCACGCGTCCACTACCCCTATCGGAATCATCTGCTGCGACGGGTGCTGCGGGCAGTATCGGCGCCCCCGGCCCTTATCCGTCAACCATTCAACCTCCGCAAGATCACGAGGAGTTGGAACGCGACTCCGGCCGCTGGCAGCCATGACACCTCTTCTACTCGGTGACGTCGTTGGGCGAGAGCGTGGGCGGGTCTCCGTCCGGCGGTGGCACAGGCCGCCACGTCCCGACGGTCCCAAGCTTGCTTCGCATGGCTGCCTCCCCTTCACGTGTTAGCCGACATCGGTCGAGGTCGGTCATCTCCTTGCGGGTGGCGCGCTCCCCCCTCCGCCCACACGCTTTGAAGGCACAAAGAGAGGGTGGCTGAATCGGGCGGAGAGGGACGGAGCGGGCAGGAGCCGCGAAGTGCCGACCTCACAGGCTCCTGCCGCCCCACCGCGAGCCGGCGCACGGGCGCCAGTCCGCGGGCTTAGGGGTGGGGTGCGGGGCAGACGTAGACCCCGCGAGGAGGGGCACCGACGGCCAACGGTCCGCCGTGCTGCTCATCGTCGCCATGCGGGTTCTTCGCGCACGTCACCACCACTGCAGACCAGTCGGCTCCCACTACGTCACGCTGGACGGTGATGAGCCTTTCCGGGAGTTTCGTCGTAGCCCCGCAGATGCTCGGGTCGCCACCCGGCACCGGCCCGTCGTCCGACACGCTGAAGTTCGTCTGACTGACGGTCCGGAACTTGTCGTGCCCGGGGTGGGCCTTCCGGTGCCACCACGCCCAGATGTCGGGCGCCAAGGGGTCGTCAGACCGTTGGATTTCAACGCACTTCGTGCACTCAACCCAAATGCGCGGGCGCAGTGCGTCGATGTCTTTGAGTGAGTGAATCAAGGGGAACGGATGCGATGTCACCGGCGCGCCTTCTTCCACGCATGCGGGTGGCGCCGGATCTCGACTGCAAGGTCTGTGGCATGCGACGGGTCATACGCCGGGCTACCCCGATCCATGGCCTGCTTCCACTGCTTCAGACACGCCCCACAGACGTCGCATCCGGACACTGGACGCGGCTCGTCCAACATCGAATGCGGAAGCTCGACCGGTTTCTCTTGCGTCGTCCGAGTCGCCATTCCTCCACCTCCGCCACCGACTTCGATAGCTAGAAGCTAGGTGCGCGGAGGGGGTGCGTTCCACGGAGTTCTATGAAGTTCTATGCGACTTCAGTCGAGCGAGTCAATCGCCGCGGAAATGAGGGACCTAGCCGGCGCCCCATAGACCGCAAGAGCCGTCATCTCTTCGAATGCATGGGTGTACTGAGCGACCTCGCCCGGCGTGTTGACAGTCACTGCTGCCGTCAGGAGCTCGACGTGAACGCGCTCCTCGTCGAAGACGGAGAACGTCTCCAGCGTCCACATGCTCCGCGGGCGTCCCGCGGGGACGACGCCGACGGACACGGCCGGCAGCGCCATGACGGAGAGCAGATAGCCCAGTTGCCCCGCCATCGTGGCGGAGTCGCCTACGACGTGGCGGAGGACGGACTCCTCCAGGAGGATCGCGAACCGGTGGTCGCCTTCGCGGATGATGTGGGATCGCTCGACTCGCGCGGTTGCTGCGTCGGCGACGTCGTCCGGCGTGCCGTGGACGCGCGCGATGCTCCCGAGGAGCGCGAATGCGTACTCGTACGTCTGGAGGAACCCGGGGATCACGGTGGAGCTGTAGACGCGGAACTGTCGCGTTCGCTCGTACAGCGGGATGCGGGACTCTTGCAGCCGTCGGAGCCCGGTGCGCTGGACACGTCGCCACTCCAGGTACATGGAGTCGGCTGTGCGGTTGGCTGCGAGGAGGTCCGGGATCCGGTCCTCTGCGCCGCACGCGAGGCACCACGCGCGGATGTCCTCGTCCGATGGCGGGGTCGTGGCACTCTGAAGGCGCGACAGCTTCCACGGTTGCCAGCCTGCGCGGGACGCAACCTCCCTACCCGACAGGCCGGCATCGCGCCGGATCTCGCGGAGTTGCTCCGCAATGGCTCGACGGGCGGCGTCGAGGGCTGTCGATGGGTAGGGAGACTGCATCGTCGACGGGTACTCAGATCCGGTAGTCAGCGTGCGGGATGGCGCGTTCCCAGACTGCTTCGAATGCCTCCGCGTGACGCTTCACGACACTGGGAGCGTCCTCCATGAAGTCTTCGACGAACCGGCCGTCACCGGCGAACAGACTGAACCGGATCAGCCGGTCGTCGAAGATCCACAGATCGTTACCCGGGAGCAGTAGGTCCACCGCATGTCTGCGCGGGAGCCACCGCACGTCTTCGCCAGCCGCAAGGTTCTGCGGCGTACACGAGTGCTCGTACCGGATGTACTCACTCGCCGGCTCCGAGACGACACGAGCACGACGCATCACGACACCACGGCTCACAGCGTCCGCCACAACGTCGTGGAATCCGTTCCACCATGACGAGCGGTCGTCGAGGTCGAAGCGGCGCCCGCTGAGCCACGCCGCGAAGTCCGCGTCTTCCTCCTCGACGCCGTACAAGTCCCGCGTCTCCAGGTGGACCGCGGAACGACGGCACCCGGCGAGCAACTCAGCGAACGGCGGAACCGTCTGCGGCATCGAGGGCCTCCCTGACCGGATCGAGGGGCTGTCCGATGGGTCGTGAGGCTGCCGCCCGGCGCCCACTGTCCACAGCAACGACCCACATAGGCGCGGAGCCACGAAGAAAGTAACAGGCTTGAACCGTCGGCAAGTTGAACAGGACCACCCAAATCAACCAGGTGGCATCGAGGCCCGGCACGGCTGGACATGCTGCCTCCGGTAGCGGAGCGCATCCGCCCTCCCGGGTGACCGCGTGTGCTCTGAACGGGGTGCACTCAGTGCGCCCTGCGCGATCGTGGCGCGGAGGGTGTCGAGTCTGGGGTCGCTCCATGCCCCGACGACCCCTCACCAGGAGGTCCGCGCCCCGATGCGCCGATTCCTCAAGGCCGCAGCCACAGCTCTCGCCACGGCGGCCTGCCTGACCGCCGCCGTCCCCGCCTCCGCCTCGCCCCCCACGCCCCACCCTGCCGCCACCGGCGCTCCTTCGTCTGCGCAATCGGCTACAACGCTGGGCGGCCCGGGCGACCTGGGCGGGGCCAGTGCCAGCCTGGCCTTGCTCGGCTCGGTACCCGACCCCGACCGCTCCCCGGCCGGGACCAACGACTTCACCTGCAAGCCCTCGGCCGCCCACCCCTACCCGGTGGTGCTGGTCCACGGCACCTTCGTCAACGCCTACACCGACTGGAGCGGGCTCGCCCCCGTGCTGAAGAACGCCGGCTACTGCGTCTTCGCCCTCAACTACGGTGAGGTCAAACCCCACGCCCTGGCCAAGGCAGTCGGCCCGGTCCCCGCCTCGGCCAAACAACTGGCCGCCTACGTCGACAAGGTGCTGGCCGCCACCGGCGCGAAGAAGGTCGACCTGGTCGGCCACTCCCAAGGCGGCGGACTGATGCCCCAGTGGTACCTGCGCTTCAACGGCGGCGCCAAGAAGGTGCACCAGCTGGTGGGCATCAACCCCAGCAGCCACGGCACCACCATGCTCGGCCTGATCCACCTCGTCGACGGAGTACTGGACGTGCTCGGCCACCTCGGCAAGCCGCTCGGCTACGACAGCCCCGCGGCCAAGGACCAGACAGTCGGCTCCCCGGTACTCCAGCAGCTGTACGCCAAAGGCGACACCGAACCCGGCGTCACCTACACCAACATCATCACCAAGACCGACATCATCGTCACCCCGTACACCAACCAGTACCTCACCGCCGGCCCCGGAGCCACCGTGCACAACATCCTGCTGCAGAACGTGTGCCCGCTCGACCTGACCGGCCACCTGGGCAGCTCCTACGACCCCAACGTGTACCAACTGGTCCTCAGCGCCCTCGACCCCGCCCACGCGGCGCCGGTGCGCTGCGCCCTGATGCCGCTTCCCGTCTGACGCCGATCGGTCGAAGGCCAGCAGACACGCTGCAGGTCTTCTCGGTGGGGCCCGTCAAACACCAGGCCCCACCGCGGCAGTTGATGCTACCGACACGGTGTGGCACGACCGCCGGGTCCTCCAGGTGCAGGTAGCGGCGGGTGGCACGGTGGGGACGAGCGGGACGACGGTGGAGAACATCCTCGGCCTCAGTCGGCGGGGCTGCGACCAGTGGCTGTCCGGCGTGTCATGAGCGGAGCCAGAGACGTACAACAGCAACGGACACGGTGCCGTGGAAGACGTACGCCCTCTTGTCAAAGCGCGTGGCGACGGCTCGGTAGGTCTTCAACCGGTTGATCAGGCGCTCGACCTCGTTCCTACGGGCATAGCGTGCCGGGTCAATACCGATGGGCCTGCCACCGCTACAGCCACGGCGTTGGCGATGGACCTGCTGGTCACGGCGTTCGGGGATGGTGTGGGCGAGTATCCGTACCAGACGCCAGTGGTGGGGCGGAGCAGGGACGGGTGGGACGCGACCGGCGTGGCGTACTCGGCGACGACGCCCGAGGACGGTGGGGTCACGGTCCTCAGCAAGTGGCCGGTGCTACGCAAGGAGCAGTACGTGTTCAAGGACGCGTGCGGGGCGGACTGGTGGTCCAACAAGGGTTTCGCGTATGTGGTGTTGAACGTGAACGGCGCCAAGGTGCATGTCGTCGGCACGCACGCCCAGTCGACCGACCCGGGCTGTGCCGCCGGTGAGGCCGCCGCGATGCGCAGCCGGCAGTTCAAGGCGATCGACGCGTTCCTGGACGCCAAGAACATCCCCGCGAGTGAACAGGTCCTGGTCGCCGGGGACTTGAACGTCGACTCGCGCACCGCCGAGTACGCCTCGATGCTCGCCGACGCAAGTCTGGTGGGCGCCGACGCGCGTACCGGGCACCCGTACTCCTTCGACACGCGGGACAACTCCATCGCCCGCGACCGCTACCCCGACGACCCGCGCGAGGACCTGGACCACGTCCTGCACCGCGCGGGTCACGCCCGTCCCACGCTCTGGAAGAACGAGGCCGTCAAGGAGCAGAGCGCGCCCTGGACGGTGACGAGCTGGGGCACCGACTTCACGTACGCGAATCTCTCGGACCACTATCCGTTGATCGGGTACGCGGGCTGAGCGATGAGCCGATGGCTGCGGCTCAACCGGTCTGCTGTCGCGCCGCGTTGAGCCGGGCCAGCTCGTCGTCGGTGAGGCGGAGGGCGCCCGCGGCCACGTTCTCGACCAGGTGGTCGGGGTTGCCGGTGCCGGGGATGGCGAGGAGGTGCGGCCCCTGGTGCAGGGTCCAGGCGATGCGCACCTGGGCGGGGCTCGCGTCGTGGGCCCGCGCCACGGCGAGCACCTCGTCGTCGTGGGCGGCGGTCGCGCCCCGCTCCCCCGTGTCGCCGGCCACAGCGTAGAACGGCACGAAGGCGATGCCCTGCTCGCCGCACAGGCGCAGGAGTTCGTCGGCCTCGGGGTCGGGCCGGTCGAGCGCGTACCGGTTCTGTACGCAGACCACGGGTGCGACGGCCTGGGCCTCGGCGAGGTGCCGGGGCTCCACGGCGGAGATGCCGAGGTGCCGGATCAGGCCCGCATCACGCAGCTCGGCCAGCGCGCCGAAGTGCTCGGCGACGGAGTCCTGTCCCATGCGGCGCAGGTATACGAGGTCCAGGTGGTCGCGGCCGAGCTGGCGCAGGTTCTCCTCGACGTGGCCGCGCAGTTGGTCGGGGCGGGCCGATGTGCCCCACTCCCCGTGGTAGTCGCGGTAGGGGCCGACCTTGGTGGCGATGACCAGGTCGTCGGGGTACGGCGCCAGCGCGGTGTTGATGAGTTCGTTGGCCGAGCGGAGCGCGGAGAAGTAGAAGGCGGCCGTGTCGATGTGGGTGACGCCGAGCTCGACGGCCTTGCGCAGTACGGCGATCGAGCGGCCCCGGTCGCTCGGCGTCCCGTGGTGGAAGGCGGCACTGCCCGTCAGCCGCATCGCGCCGAAGCCGACGCGGCTCACGGACAGGTCGCCGAGTTTCCAGGTGCCCGCGGCGTCCGCGGTGATCGTTTCGGAGGTCATCGGCGGAGTCTCGCACACGCCTCGGGCACCGGGGGGCGTCAGCAGTACAGGTTGCCGCCCGGGGAGACCCCGAGGATCTGTGTGAACTGCTGATAGGCGCTGACGCGGCTCTGCACCTGCGCCGGGTTCTTGCCGTCGCACTCCAGGGAGCCGTTGATGCTGCGGATCGTCTGGCCGAAGCCGGCCTGGTTGACCATGGCGTTGTGGGGGGTCATGGTGCCGGGGCCGTTCTGGGTGTTCCAGTACCACAGGCCGGTCTTCCAGGCGACGGCCGCCTCGTTCTGCACCCGCCAGGGGTTGTTGAGCAGATCGATGCCGAGGGCGTCGCCGGCTGCCTTGTAGTTGAAGTTCCAGCTGAGCTGGATGGGGCCGCGACCGTAGTAGGCGGCCTGGCCGGCGGGGCAGCCGTACGGCTGGCTCCAGTCACAGTAGTGGGGGTAGTTGGCCTGGTTCTGCTCGACGATGTGGACCAGGCCGCCGGTCTCGTGGTTGACGTTGGCGAGGAAGGCGGCCGCCTCCTGCTTCTTCACCGTGTCGCTGCCGGTGTTGGCGAAGCCGGGGTAGGCGCTGAGGGCAGCGGTGAGACCGCTGTACGTGTAGAACGAATTCCGGTTCGGGAACATCTGGTTGAACTGCGACTCGCTCACCACGAAACCGGCGGCGGACGCGCTCGGGGCCGGCTGGAGCAGCAGCGCGGCGCTGCCCAGGGCGAGTGAGGACAGAAGTGCGGCTATGCGGCGCCTCGACACGGGATCAACTCCTTTGCGGAGCACGGCCGCACCCGGACAAGGGCAGGGCGAAGCAGAGCCTTGCCGCGCACGCGCCGACCGTGTCGGCCACGGCGTGGGGGCGGCCGTGGTGGGGGGTGTGAAGACACACTCAACCGCTTTGGTCTGTACCAGTCAATGGTCCGGACTAATCAACTCGGAAAGTTGGCTGAGGGAGTTGACCATCCATGGGAGTTGACTGAGGGAGTTCACAAGGCGCCGGTCATCGCCCTGCTCGGCCCGCGTACGCGCGGACATCGGCGTCTGGGTCGTGCACCGCGGTGGCCAGTGCGGTGCGGGCGCCGTCGTGCGCGGTGTGGCGCAACAGAGCGAGTACGGCTGCCTTGCGCACATCGGCGTCGGTGTCCCGCAGCACTTCGGCGAGGGCGGGCACGCCGTGGTCCGGTGCGGCCCCGCCGAGGGCGGTCGCGGCGCCCGCGCGGACTTGCCAGGCCGGGTCGGCGAGCGCCGCCGTCACGGTGGTGAGGAGGGCGTCGGGGACGCCGAGGACACCCAGGGATTCCAGGGCCGCGGCACGCACCAGGACGTCGGGATCGCCGATCAGGCGGTGCAGGGCGGTCGGCGTGCCTTCGTCCGCCTCGGCCGTACGGTCCCGTTCGAGGTGCGCGGCCAGGGCGGCGAACCCGCGCGCCACGGCGACCCGTACTTCGCGCGCCGCGTCCCCCGCCCCTTCCGACAGGGCGTCGACGGCGTCCACCGAGACCAGGGCGCGTACGGCGGCCAGGCGCACCTCGACGTCCGGGTCGGCCAAGCGCCCGGCGAACAGTGCGGAGTCCCCGAGGCGCAGGGCGCGCAGCACGTCCAGGGCCGCGCTACGGGCCGTAGGATCCGCTGCCGTCAGGGCGGCTACCAGCGGGGCGCGCAACTCCGGCTCCGCCGTGAGGACTTCGGCCAGCTCGCGCAGCGAGGCAGCGGCCGCGGCCCGCACCTGTCCGTCGCCGTCGGTCAGGGCGGAGGCCAGTGCGGGGCCCGTGCCGGGCGGGGCCGTCTCGGTCATTGCCTTCACGGCAGCGAGACGTACGGCGGCGTCCGGGTCCTTCAGGTAGGGCTCCAGGGCCTGGAGGTCGGGTTCTTCCTCGGTGAGCGCGACGAGTTCGAGGAGCCGCTCCCGGGTGGCTTCCGAGGCTCCGTGCGTCGGGCCCGTGGACTCGGCCGCACCGCCCGGGTCCGCACCGCCCGGCTCCGCGGCGGCCCCCGCCGGCGGTGCCTCCCGGCGCCCGGCCGTGGCCGTGGCCGTCGGCAGCGGATGCACCTCGCCCAGGTGGCGGGCGGGCCCGCCGGTGGGGGTGAACTCGGGTACGGGGACGAGGTAGGGGTCGACGGGGCGCGCCGTGAACTCCATCGCCCCGGTCGGGCCCTTGCGCAGGTCGAGATGGTGCAGCCAGGTCGAGTCGTCCCGCTGGGGGTGGTCGAGGCGCTCGTGGTACAGACCCCAGCGGGACTCGGTGCGGGCGAGGGACGACCGGGCCGCCATCTCCGCGCAGTCACGGATGAACGTGACCTCGGCGCACCGCATCAGTTCGTGCGCGGTCCGCGCCCCCATGCCGGCGATCTCGTCCCGCATCCGCTCGAAGTGCTCCAGCGCCAGGGAGAGCCGGGCGCCGGTCTTGGGCGGGGCGACGTAGTCGTTGACGAAGCGGCGCAGCTTGTACTCGACCTGGGGTTGCGTGGGGCCGTCGGGGTTGCGCAGCGGCTGGTAGATCAGCTCGTGGGCGGCTACGAGCTGGTCGCGCGGCAACTCGCCCTCGTACGCCCGGTACTGCGCGGCGTCCTCGCCCGCCAGGTCGCCGAAGACGAACGCCCCGATCATGTAGTTGTGCGGGACGCAGGCCAGGTCGCCCGCCGCGTACAGGCCGGGGACGGTGGTGCGGGCGTGGTCGTCGACCCGTACCCCCGAGGCGGAGTGCCCGCCGCACAGGCCGATCTCGGAGATGTGCATCTCCACGTCGTGGGTGCGGTAGTCGTGGCCGCGACCGGAGTGGAAGGTGCCGCGGGTGGGGCGCTCGGTGGTGTGCAGGATGGACTCCAGGGCCGAGATGGACTCCTCGGGCAGATGGCTGAGCTTGAGGTAGACCGGGCCGCGGTCGGAGGCGACCTCGGCGGCGAACTCCGCCATCATCTGCCCGGACCAGTAGTCGGAGTCGACGAACCGCTGCCCGTGCCGGTTGACCTGGTAGCCGCCGAACGGATTGGCGACATAGGCGCAGGCCGGGCCGTTGTAGTCCTTGATGAGCGGGTTGATCTGGAAGCACTCGATGCCGGTGAGTTCGGCACCCGCGTGGTACGCCATCGCGTAGCCGTCGCCCGCGTTGGTCGGGTTCTCGTACGTGCCGTACAGATAGCCGCTCGCGGGGAGCCCCAGCCGGCCGCAGGCACCGGTCGCCAGGATCACCGCGCCCGCCCGTACGGCGACGAAGGCGCCCGTTCGGGTGTGGAAGGCGGCGGCACCGACCGCCCTGCCGCCCGCCGTCAGGACCCGCACCGGCATCAGCCGGTTCTCGATACGGATCCGCTCGCGCATCTCCCGCCTGCGCAACTGCCGGTAGAGGACCTTCTTGACGTCCTTGCCCTCGGGCATCGGCAGCACGTACGAGCCCGAGCGGTGCACCTGGCGGACCGCGTACTCGCCGTGCTCGTCCTTCTCGAACTTCACCCCGTACGACTCCAGGCGCTGCACCATGCCGAAGCCCCGGGTGGCCGTCTGACGGACCGTCGACTGGTCGACGATGCCGTCGTTGGCGCGGGTGATCTCGGCGACGTAGTCGTCGGGCTCGGCGCGGCCGGGGATGACGGCGTTGTTGACACCGTCCATGCCCATGGCGAGCGCCCCGGAGTGCCGTACGTGGGCCTTCTCCAGCAGCAGCACGGAGGCACCGCGCTCGGCGGCGGTCAGCGCCGCCATGGTGCCGGCGGTGCCGCCGCCGATCACCAGGACGTCGCAGCTCAGCTCCTCGGCCGAGTCGAGGTCGGGGATCTGCGTCAGGAGCGCGGGGGTCATGGCAGGGGTGCCTTTCAGGGCGGGCGGGGCGGCCGAGGGATGCTTGGAGGTACGGGCCGGAGAGGCTCGGTCGTACGGCCCGGGGCTCGGGCACATGGAACTGGCCTCATGGGACTCGGGCTGTGCCAGGGCCGAGCGGCTCTCAGGACGTGCGGGGGCCGAGGGATTCGAGGATGTCGTGGCGCAGGGCGACGGTCGCGGGGTCGGTGCGGGCGTCGCGGTCGCGGGGGTGCGGCACCGTTCGGATGCCGGTGAGGCCGCCCGCGCCGAGCAGGGCGACCCGGTCGCCGAGGAACAGGGCCTCGTCCACGTCGTGGGTGACGAAGACGACGGTGGCGCCTGTCCCGCGCAGCACCTCCACCAGCAACTGCTGCATGCCGGCCCGGGTCTGGGCGTCCAGGGCGCCGAACGGCTCGTCCATCAGGACGGCCCGGGGCTGCCCGGCGAGGGCACGGGCGAGCTGGATCCGCTGCCGCTGGCCTCCGGAGAGGCGGTGCGGCAACTGGCGCTCCAGGCCGGCCAGTCCGACCCGTTCCAGCCACTGCTCGGCCCTGGCCCTGCGCTCGGCGCGGCCCAGCCCCCTGATGGCCAGCGGCAGTTCGACGTTGGCGCGGGCCGTGCGCCACGGCAGCAGCGCGTCCTCCTGGAAGACCAGTGCCCGGTCCGCGCCGGGGCCCGTGAGGGGCTGCCCGTCCTGGGTGACCTGTCCGGCGAGCGCGGGCAGCAGCCCGGCCAGTGTCCGCAGCAGGGTCGACTTGCCGCATCCGGAGGGGCCGACGACGGTCAGGAGCTCGCCGGGGGCGGCTTCGAGATCCACCCCGTGCAGCACGGCGGCGCCCGGCCGTCCGAGTCCCGCATCACTGAGGCCGATCCGTGCCCCGGGGGCGGGCAGGTCGGTCCGTGAGGCGGTGGTGGGGATGTCCGTTTCGGTGCTCATGACGTGGCACTCCCCTCGCGCCGCGGCAGCCAGTGCGTCAGCCGGCGTCCGAGGAACTCCACCACGGTGGAGGTGAGCCAGCCCAGCAGGCCGATGCTGACGATGCCGGTGAACACGCCCGGGTAGTCGATGACGGTGTAGTCCTGCCAGGTGCGGTAGCCGATTCCGTACTCGCCGGAGATCATCTCCGCGGAGATCACACAGATCCACGCGACGCCGATCCCGACCGACAGCCCGCCGAAGATCCCGGGCAGCGCGCCGGGGAGCACCACCGAGGAGAGCACCCGCCACCGTCCGCCGCCCATGGTGAGCACTGCCTCCTCCCACACCGGTGCCAGTGCGCGCACCGCGTGCCGGGTGGCGACCAGCACCGGGAAGAAGGCGGCGGTGCAGGTGATGAAGACGATGCCCTGCTCGTTGCTGGGGAAGAGCAGGATCGCCACCGGCACCAGTGCGATGGCGGGGACGGGCCGCAGCACCTCCAGCACCGGCCCGATCAGATCGGCGGCCCAGCGGGAGCGGCCGACGGCCACGCCCGCCGCGACGCCGAGCACCGCCGCGAGCAGGAAGCCGGTGACGATCCTGCGCAGACTGTCGGTCACGTCGTGCCAGTACGCGCCGTCACCGAGTCGCTGCCCGAACTCACGGGCCACGTCGGTGACGGACGGGAACTGGTCGAAGCGCAGCCACAGTTGGACGTCGAGGGTGGTGAGCAGCTGCCACAGTCCGAGCGCCGCGAGCAGTGACAGGGCGCGTACGACGGGCCGCAGGCGGGCCGCGCGCCGAGCGGGTGCCGGCCGCGCGGACGCCTTCGTGGCCGCCGGGGCGGTCACCGTGGTCATGACGCGTGCTCCAGTGCGGTGGCGTAGGAGACGGTACGGGCGCCGGGGTGCGCCTGGGTGTACGCGCGGGCGGCGGAGGCGGTGACGAAGGGATGCAGTTCCTTGCCGTCCTGCACCCAGACGGCCCGGTCCGCGAACCAGCGGGTGCCGGTGGTGGCGTCCGGGACGTATGCGGCCCGTACCTGGTTCTTGTGTCCGGCGACGAAGGTCAGCAGTGCGGTGGGCGACTCGAAGGGGCGGGTGCGGTCCTCACCGGTGAGCCACACCTCGCTGCGCGAGGCCCCGGGGGTGGCGGCGAGCCGCTCGGCGTACTCCTTCCCGTACACGCGCTTGATCGGGCCGTCGTCGACGAACGCGTCCACGTCGACGTCGTCGACGAGTTCCGCCGTGCGCAGCACCGAGACGTCCTTCTTCAGCGCGGAGACGAGCTGTGGCTTGAGGGCCGGGTCGAAGGTGGCGATGCCGCCGCTGCCGTTGTAGAGGTAGACGACCTCCGGGGGCAGTCCGGTGGCCTTGGCGACCTTCTCGGCGGCCTGCACGGGGTGTTCGTTCAGGTAGCGGGTCGCCTCGATCTGCGCGGTGAGGAAGGCGTCGAGCACCTTCGGCCGCTGCTCGGCGAAGTCCTCGCGGACCGTCACTCCGTGGAAGGTGGGCAGGTTCAGTTCCGCACCGTCGTACAGCGCCTTCGCCTTGTCCTGGAAGACGAGCAGCCCCGGCCAGGCGACGAACTGCGACAGGGCGTCCGCGCTGCCCGCCTGGAGAGCCGAAGCACCCACCGCTGGCTGCTGGTTGAGCTTCCTGACGTCCTTCACCGGGTCGAGCCCGGCGCGCTGCAGCGCCCGTACGAGAGTCCCGTCCGCCGCGGATCCGACGCTGGTGGACACCTTCTTGCCCCGCAGGTCCTTCAGCGAGCCGAGCTTCGACTGCGGCGCCGTCACCACGGTGTTGAGGGCGCCGCGCAGGTTGTAGCCGGTGACCGACACGAGCCGGGTCGGGCGGTTCAGCTGCTTGCCGCGGGCGGCGTTGATGAGCAGCGGGAAGTCACCCATCGACCCGATGTCGATCTTCCCCGCCGTCATCTGCGCCGTGATGGGCGCGCCCGTGGCGTAGTCCTGCCACTCGACCTTGTAGGAGACACCGTCCCGTTCGCCCTGCGCGGCGAGCGCGCGCTCGAAGTAGCCGAGCGAGCGCAGCAGGGTGCCGGCGGTGACGGTGTTGATGGTCTTGGACTGGTAGCCCACGGTGACGGTGACGTGCGTGCCGTCGCCTGCCGACGCGTCGCCGCCGCAGCCGGTGACGAGCGTGCTGACCAGGGCGGTCGCGAGCAGGACGGCAGGAGTGGTGCGTTTACGTGTCATCGGGAGTGGGCCTTTCACCGCAGCAGGTAGGGCATGTTGACCGTGACGGCCCCGGTGGGGCAGCGGGCGGCGCAGGGGCCGCAGTACCAGCACTCGTCGACGTGCATGTACGCCTTGCCGCTGTCCGGGTTGATCGCCAGGGAGTCCAGCGGACACATGTCGACACAGAGCGTGCAGCCGTCGATGCACTTCGACTCGTCGACGGTCACGGGCACGTCGGCCCGCTGGGGCACCAAGGGCATGGCTGTCTCCAGTGAGGTACTGCGAAGGGTGAGGTGCTACGAAGGGTGAGCGGTGCTGCGTGGGGTCAGGTGACGCCTGCCGGGCGTTCAGACGGAGCGGCGCAGCAGTCCGCTCATCGCGATCCGGTCCCCGCGGAACCGGATGAACTCCAGATCCACGGGCCTGCCGTCACACAGGTGGGTGAGGCGCTCCAGCATCAGTACGGCGGTGCCGCGCGGTGCCTGGAGCACGGTGGCGGAGTGCGCGTCGGCGTTGACGGCCTCCAGGGTGATCTCCGCGTGCCCGAGCGGCTGCCCGGTGGTCTGCTCCAGCAGCCGGAAGACGTCGGTGTTCTCCAGGTCGGCGCCGATCAGCTCGCCGCCGATGTCCAGGGGCAGGTAGGTGAGGTCGAGGGAGAGCGGCAGTCCGTTCAGCTTGCGCAGCCGCTCGATGTAGAGCACGTCGGTGCCGGTGGGCAGCCGCAGCCGCTCGGCCACGGGTGCGGGCGCGGCGACGGGCCCCATGGTGCGTACCTCGTTGGTGACCCGGCCGTGTTCTCGCAGGGTCTCCGCGAGTCCCATCAGCCGGTCGAGGCCGTGCGAGTACTTCTCGGCTACGACGACGGTGCCGACTCCGGGCAGCCGCTCCACGAGCTGCTCGGCGCGCAGCAGGTCCAGTGCGTGCCGGACGGTGTTGCGTGACACCTGGTAGTCGGCGGCGAGGACGTCCTCGTGGGGCAGCGCGCCCCCGGGAAATCCCCCGGTCAGCACCAGGTGCCGCAGCAGGTCCGCGAGCTGCCGCGCCCGGTCCGCACGCAGCCGTCGGCGGCGGGCGGCGGCGAGCGGCGCGGTGTGCTCGCGGGTTCGTTCGGCTGGCATGCGGTGACCATACCGACGCCGCCCGCTCAGTGGTGTTGCTGAATCATTGCGCCACCTGAGTCACCCTCACCATGCCGCTGACCTGCAACTTTCTGGCACATGAGACCAGTTTCGCCACTACGCCCGCCGCACGGCCGACGTCAGGTGGCGCTCTGCGTCGGCGCTTGCTCCAGCGTGTCGACCAGTCGCGCGAGCAGACCGTGCAGCAGTTCCTCGTCGCCCTCGCTCAGCACCGGCAGGCCCCCGCGGACCTCGCGGCCGATCCGCCGCCAGTAGGTCTCGCCGCGCGGCGTGAGGTGGGCGAGGATGCGGCGCCGGTCCAGCGGATCGACGCGGCGGTACACGAGGTTCTGGTCGACGAGGTGGTCGACCAGCTTGGTGAGCGTCGCCGGCGGCAGGAAGGCCGCTTCGGCCACCGCCGTCATGTAGTGGCCCTCGCCGTCGGAGAGCAGGGAGAGCACCCGCCAGGCGTCGAGCGAGCAGCCGTGCTCGTCGAGCACGCTCTGCAACCGGCGCGCGGCCAGTCGTTCGGCGCGCGTCAACAACTGCATCAGATCCTGGGGCTGACGTGGAGATGGGGTGGACATCCTGCTCCCTGGGTCCCGGGGTGCCGTCAATCGTACAAGCGCCGCTTGCCCACCTGGGTCGGCCACATCGTCGGCGTGTCCACAACCGACCGTCGACGCCCATTACTTCCACACCGCCCGACCCACGAGACGGACTGGAGTTCACCGTGCGGACCCGGAATCATGACCGCATGTTCCAGCTCGACCCCCATCCGCTCGACTGGTTCACCGTCGACGACTCCGTGCTCAGCGTCGCTCTCGTGTTCCCCATGCAAGGCGCCGCGGGCATCTTCGGCCCGACCTGCGAGCTGTGCGCTCAGCTCGCCGCCCAGGAGGTCAACCACGCGGGCGGCGTGCTGGGCAAGGAGCTGCGGCTGCTGCCGGTGGACGGCGCCGCCGAGCCCGGTGAGATCGCCGACCGGGTCGAGGCGCTGGTGGATCTGGGAGTCGTGCAGGGTGTCACCGGCTGGCACATCTCCTCGGTGCGCCAGGCGCTGGCCCCGCGCATCGCGCACCGGGTGCCGTATGTGTACACGGCGCTGTACGAGGGCGGCGAGCACACCACGGGCGTCTTCCTGACCAGTGAGACACCGGACGATCAACTGCGGCCCGCGATGCGGCTGCTGGCGGGGGAACGCAAGGTGCGCCGGTGGTTCGTCGTCGGCAACGACTATGTGTGGCCGCGGCGCACCGCGCGGGCCGCGCGCACGTATGCGCACGAGTCGGGGGGCGGCATCTGCGGGCAGGCTTATCTGCCGCTCGGCACCCACGACTTCGACGACGTGCTGCGCCGGATCGAGCAGTCCGAGGCCGACGCCGTCCTGATGCTTCTCGTGGGCAACGACGCCGTCCGCTTCAACCGGGCGTTCGCCGCGGCCGGCCTCGACCAGCGGTGCCTGCGCCTGAGCACGCTCATGGACGAGAACATGCTGATGGCCAGCGGCCCCACGGCGACCGCCGGTCTCTACAGCACCGCCGGGTTCTTCGCCTCGCTCGCCAACCAGGACACCCTCGACTTCCACGGCCGGTACGCCGGGCGGTACGGCATCGAGGCGCCGGCGCCCGGGAGTCTCGGCGAATCGTGTTACGAGGGCGTGCTGTTGCTCGCCGCGCTCATCGCCCGGGCCGGGACGCTGGACGTGACGGCGAGCGGCGCGAGCGCCGAGTCGGTGTCGTACGAAGGACCGCGTGGGTTGCTGCGGCTCAGGGACAGCCACGTCAAGCAGCGCATCTACCTCGCGCAGGCGGACGGCGTGGACTTCGACGTGCTCACCCAGCTCGACCTCGACGGTGCTCACCCTTGACATGCACCTCACCACACCCAGATACTTCCCACAGGAAGTATCTAGAATGCCTCGGGCGAACTGTGAATTCCGGTACGGAATTCGTCCCGAGGCTTTTTTGTTTCCCGTTTCGTTGCCTGCGGCGAGCCGGAAGATACAGCTGGGAAAGTATCTCGAAACACCGTGGAAACAGGGTGACTTGAGGCTGTGGACCGCACTTCAGGGACCCTGAAGGGCTGCTGATTCCTTCCTTTTCAGGTGTCCTCGTCATGGGGACAAGGAGGTTCAATTGTCCAGCGTTCCCCACATACACCGGCGCCGGTTCCTGGCCGGTACCGCGGCGCTCGCCGCCGTCGTCGCGCTCTCGGCGTGCGGCGCGAAGACCGACGCCGCGGGCTCGTCCGACAAGGCCGCGAAGATCGACGTCAGCGGTGACACGGTCAAGGTCGGCCTGCTCAACTCGCTGTCCGGCACGATGGCGATCAGCGAGGTCACGGTACGCAACTCGCTGACGCTCGCCATCGACGAGATCAACGCCTCCGGCGGTGTGCTCGGCAAGAAGATCAAGCCGATCAGCGAGGACGGCGCCTCGGACTGGCCGACGTTCGCCGAGAAGGCGACCAAGCTCATCAAGGAGAACGGCGTCGCGGCCACCTTCGGCTGCTGGACCTCCGCCAGCCGCAAGGCCGTCAAGCCGGTGTTCGAGAAGAACAAGTCGCTGCTCTTCTACCCCGTGCAGTACGAGGGGCTGGAGGAGTCGCCGTACATCTTCTACACGGGCGCGACCACCAACCAGCAGATCGTCCCGGCCCTCGACTACCTCAAGAGCAAGGGCCTCAAGAAGCTCTACCTGGTCGGCAGCGACTACGTCTTCCCGCGCACCGCCAACAAGGAGATCCGGGCGTACGCCAAGGCCAACGGCATGACGATCCTCGGCGAGGACTACGCGCCGCTGGGATCCACGGAGTTCAGCACGATCGCCAACAAGGTGAAGGCGTCCAAGGCGGACGCGGTCTTCAACACCCTCAACGGCGACTCGAACGTGGCCTTCTTCAAGGAGTACAAGTCGGCCGGCCTGAGCGCGAAGAGCATGCCGGTCGTCTCGGTGTCGATCGCCGAGGAGGAGGTCAAGTCGATCGGCACGCAGTACCTGGACGGGCAGCTGACGGCCTGGAACTACTACCAGACCACGCCGGGTGCCGCGAACGAGAAGTTCGTGAAGGCGTACAAGGCCAAGTACGGCCAGGACAAGCCGACCAGTGACCCGATGGAGGCCGCGTACGTCTCGGTCTACCTGTGGAAGGCGATGGTCGAGAAGGCGAAGTCCTTCGACCCGGAGAAGGTGAAGGCCGCCTCGGACGGCATCACCTTCGACGCACCCGAGGGCAAGGTCACGATCGACGGCGCCTCGCAGCACATCTACAAGACCGCCCGGATCGGCAAGATCGGCTCCGACGGTCTGATCGAGCAGGTGTGGGACTCCGGCAAGCCCATCAAGCCGGACCCCTACCTCAAGGGCTACTCCTGGGCCTCCGGCCTGTCCTGACCGCTCGTCACGCGGGGGCCCGGCACACCAGCCCGGCCCCCGCTCCCCCGCCTCCCCGGAGCCGCCGTATGACCGTGATCCTCGGTCAGACCTTCACCGGCATCAGCATCGGTGCCGTTCTGCTGCTCATCGCGCTCGGTCTCTCGCTCACCTTCGGCCAGATGAACGTCATCAACATGGCCCACGGCGAGTTCATCATGGCCGGCGCCTACACGACGTACGTCCTGCAGAAGTCCATTTCTAGCGCCGGAATTTCACTTCTGGTCGCTCTCCCCGTCGCATTTCTCGTCTCGGGCGCTCTGGGCGCACTTCTCGAATGGCTGCTGATACGGCGTCTGTATCTACGGCCACTTGACACCCTTCTCGTCACCTGGGGCGTCTCCCTGATGCTCCAGCAACTCGCCCGGGACATTTTCGGCGCACCGAACGTGCAGACGCGCGCGCCCGACGTCCTCACCGGGAACATCACTCTCCTCGGCGGCGACGATCCGCTGACCGTCGCCAACAACCGCCTGTTCATACTCGGGCTGGCGGTCACGGCGGTCGTCGCGCTGTCGCTGACGTTGCGGCTGACGCCGCTGGGCCGCCGGATCCGGGCCGTGGTGCAGAACCGCGACCTCGCGGAGGTGTCCGGCATCTCGACGTCGACCGTGGACCGTACGGCCTTCTTCATCGGCTCCGGGCTCGCGGGTGTGGCCGGGGTGGCGCTGACGCTGGTCGGTCCGATCGGGCCGACGATGGGCACCAACGTGATCATCGACGCCTTCCTGGTGATCGTGGTCGGCGGCATCGGACAGCTCAAGGGCACGGTCATCGTCGCCTTCGTGCTGGGCGTGCTCCAGTCGGTGCTGGAGTACTCCACCACCGTCAGCGTCGCCAAGGTACTGGTGCTGGTCGGCATCGTCGCGTTCCTCCAGTGGCGGCCCCAGGGGCTGTACACGCTGCGGACGAGGAGTCTCGTATGAACCTGCTCAAAGGGCCCTCGGCCCGGGCCGCGGCCGGTTTCGCGGGGTCGGCCGTCGTGCTGTTCGCCCTCGCCCCGCTGCTGCTGTCCGACTTCCGCCTCGGGCTGCTCGCCAAGTACCTGTGCATCGCGATGGTCGCGGTCGGTGTCTGTCTGGCCTGGGGCCGCGGCGGTCTGCTGACGCTCGGTCAGGGCGTGTTCTTCGGGCTCGGCGGCTACGCCATGGCGATGCACCTGAAGATCGCCGACGCGGGGCCCGGCAACCTGCCCGACTTCATGCAGCTCTACGGCACCGCCACCGAACTCCCCTGGTGGTGGCAGCCGTTCGCGAATCCGCTGTTCGCCCTCGCGGCGACCGTGCTGCTCCCGATGGCCGTGGCCGCCGTGCTCGGCTCCTTCATCTTCCGGCGCCGGGTCAAGGGCGCGTACTTCGCGATCCTCAGCCAGGCGCTCGCCGCCGCCTTCGCCATCTGGCTGATCGGCCAGCAGGCCACGACCGGCGGCACCAACGGGCTCACCGACATCCAGGGCTTCTTCGGATACGACCTCGACGACCCGGTCAACCAGCGAATGGTGTACTTCGTCATCGCCGCCGCCCTGCTGCTGCTCATCGCCCTCGCCCGCCAGCTGATCCACAGCCGCTACGGCGAACTCCTCGTCGCCGTACGGGACTCGGAGGAGCGGGTGCGCTTCCTCGGCTACGACCCGGCGAACGTCAAGCTCGTCGCGTATGTGGTGGCGGCCGGCATGGCGGGCCTCGCGGGCGCGCTGTTCGTGCCGGCGGTCGGCATCATCTCGCCGGCGCTGATCGGCATCGTGCCGTCGATCGAGTTCGTCATCGGCGCGGCTGTGGGCGGCCGGGCCAGCCTGGTCGGGGCGGTGCTCGGCGCGGTCGCGGTGGCGTGGGCGAAGACGGCGCTGTCGGAGGAGTTCCCGGCGGCCTGGACCTACTTCCAGGGACTGCTGTTCATCGTGGCGCTCGCCTTCCTGCCCGGCGGTCTCGCCTCGCTGGTGGGCATCGTACGGCGACGCAGGGCCACGGCCGAGCAGAAGGCGGCCGTCATCCCCGTAGGAGAGGCAGCATGACCAGCGTAGGAGAGGCAGCATGACCGGCCTGGAGATACGCCGACTGCGGGTGTCCTTCGACGGGTTCACCGCGGTCGACGGAGTCGACCTCGACGTCCGCCCCGGGGATCTGCGGTTCCTCATCGGCCCCAACGGCGCGGGCAAGACGACCCTCGTCGACGCCGTGACCGGCCTGGTGAGGGCTCAGGGTTCGGTGCGGTTCGGCGGCCAGGAACTGCTCGGGCGGAGCGTGCACAGGATCGCCCGGTCGGGCATCGGGCGGACCTTCCAGACCGCCACCGTCTTCGAGGAGTTGACGGTCCTGCAGAACCTGGACATCGCGGCGGGCGCGGGCCGGAGCATGTGGACCATGCTGCGGCGGCGCAAGGACGTCCCCGAGCCGGTCGCCAGGGCGTTGGAGACGGTCGGGCTCACCGAGCTCGCCGACTCCCCCGCCGGGACGCTCGCGCACGGTCAGAAGCAGTGGCTGGAGATCGGCATGCTGCTCGTGCAGGACGTACGGCTGCTGCTGCTCGACGAACCGGTGGCCGGCATGAGCCACGACGAGCGTCAGGCGACCGGCGAGCTGCTGCAACGCATCAGTGAGGAGCGGACCGTGGTCGTCATCGAGCACGACATGGACTTCATGCGGTCCTTCGCCCGCAGCGTCAGCGTGCTGCACGCGGGCAAGGTGCTCAGCGAGGGCACGGTGGCCGAGGTGCAGGCGGATCCGAAGGTGCAGGAGGTGTACCTCGGGCACGCGGCCGCCGAGGTCACCGCCGACGCGGCCGTACAGGAGGCGTGATGCTCCAGATCGACGACGTACGCGTCGGCTACCACCGCAGCTCCGTCCTGCACGGCGTCTCCGTCGAGGTGCCCAAGGACGGCGTGGCGGCCGTGCTCGGGCACAACGGCGCGGGCAAGAGCACGCTGCTGCGGGCCGCCGTGGGACTGCTCACGCCGACCAGCGGCACGATCCGCCTGGACGGCGAGGACATCACCCGCCGCAAGCCGCACGAACGGGTCGCGCGCGGAATGGCGTACGTCCCGCAAGGTCAGCAGTCGTTCCCGCACCTGACCACCGCCGAGAACCTCCAGCTGGTCGCGGACGGGCGCAGGCGCGGCAAGGAGTCGGTCGCCGAGGCCCTGGACCTGTTCCCGGCGCTGCGGACCCTGTCCAACCGCCGCGCGGGTCTGCTCTCCGGCGGCCAGCGGCAGCAACTCGCCATCGCCCGCGCCCTGGTGACGGATCCTCGGCTGCTGCTCCTCGACGAGCCGACCGAGGGCATCCAGCCGTCGGTGGTCGCCGAGATCGAGGAGACGATCCTCGCGCTGGCCGCGCGGGGCGGGCTCTCGGTGCTGCTGATCGAGCAGCACGTCGGGTTCGCGATGCGGGCGGCTCAGCGGTACTACGTGCTGGAGGCGGGCCGGGTCACGTCCTTCGGCGAGGGTGGTGCGGAGGCCGAGGTGGCGGTGCGGGAGGCGCTCAGCGTGTGAGGGCGCGGCGCCGGCGTTCGAGCCAGGCACGCTCCGCCGGGCTCCCGGTCAGGGCGAGCGCGGCCTCGTAGGCCCGGACCGCCTCCGTGTCCCGGCCCAGGCGCCGCAGCAGGTCGGCGCGGACCGCGTGGAAGACGTGGTAGCCGTCCAGGCCGAGGCCGTCCACGAGGTCGAGGGCCACTCTCACGCCCTCGACCCCGGCCACGGCCACCGCCCGGTTCAGGGCGACGACGGGGCTGGGGGCCAGAGCCATCAGCTGGTCGTACAGCTGGACAACCTGCCCCCAGTCCGTGGCCTCGGCGGTGGGCGCGTCGCTGTGCACGGCCTGAATGGCGGCCTGGATCTGGTACTGCCCCGGCTGGCTCCGGCGCAGGCACCGCCGTACGAGGGCCTGTCCTTCCGCCACGAGGTCGCGGTCCCAGCGCTCCCGGTCCTGCTCGGGCAGCGGCACGAGCGCCCCGTCGGCGTCCTCCCGCGCGGGCCGGCGGGACTCCACGAGGAGCATCAGCGCGAGCAGGCCGCTGACCTCGGGCTCGTCCGGCATCAGCTCGGACAGCAGTCGGCCCAGGCGTACGGCTTCCGCGCACAGCTCGGGCGAGCCGCCGTAGCCCTCGTTGAAGATCAGGTAGACGACGGCGAGGACGCCGTTCAGCCGGTCCGGGAGGTCGGCGTCACGAGGCACGCGATACGGGATGCGCGCGTCGCGGATCTTCGCCTTGGCCCGCACCAGACGCTGGGCCATGGTCGGCTCGGGCACAAGGAAGGCGCGGGCGATCCGGGCGGCGGTGAGTCCGCCGAGGAGGCGCAGGGTGAGGGCGACCTGGGCCTGGGGGGCGAGGGCGGGGTGGCAGCAGGTGAAGATGAGCCGGAGCCGTTCGTCGCGCACGGGGCCCTCCTCGGGCAGCGCGTCGGGGGCGTGCAGCAGGGCGGCCTCGGCGTGCCGTTCGTCCCGCTTGGCCTCGCGGCGCAGCCGGTCGATCGCCCGGTTGCGGGCGGTCGTGATGATCCACCCGGCCGGGCTCGGCGGCACACCGGTCTCCGGCCAGCGGCGCACCGCCGTGGTGAAGGCGTCCTGGACCGCTTCCTCGGCGAGGTCGATGTCGCCGAGGAAGCGGACGAGGACGGCGACGGCGCGGCCGTACTCGGCACGGAAGACGTCCTCGATGTCCGGGGCCGTCATCAGTCCTCGGCTTCGCCCATGAACGGGCGCACCTCGATGGGCAGCGTGGTCGCCAGCGCCGCCTTGCGCCCCCATTCGAGGGCCGCGTCCAGGTCGGGCGCCTTGATCAGGCAGATCCCGCCGAGCATCTCCTTGCCCTCGGCGTACGGTCCGTCGGTGATCAGGACGTCGCCGGCGCTGGGCCTCAGCACGGTGGACGACTCCGGGCCGTGCAGTCCCCCCGCGAAGACCCAGGCACCGGCCTGCCTGAGCTCCTGGTGGAAGACATCGAGGTTCTTGCCGATCTCGGCGAGCACCTCCGGCGGGGGCAGCTCGTCACCCACCGGCTGCACCACGCTGAGCAGGTAGTACTTCATGACAGCCTCCTTGGCGTCGGAGCGTCCCTCTGTGGCGCTCTCTCACCTCCTACACGAACGGCCCGCCCTCGGATCGACACCCGGCCGACCGACACCGGAGAGTTTCACGGACGGCGACCGCGCTTACATCGCCATGAACCCGACGAGCTCTACACATAAAGAAAAAATAAGCGCAAAATGTCCTCTAGGCGGCGCTTACCGCATACCGCACCAGACGCGGTCAGGCCTGCAAGTCAAAGGAGACGAGTCATGGCCAACGTGCAGCCCACCAGAGGTGACATAACCGGCCACCCCGATGTATCCGAAATGCGGGAACGCTACGACCGCATGCTCGGCGGTCGTGACGTGGCACTCGTGGACGGACCGGTGTTCCTGCTCGGTCTGTACTGTGCGGTGTCCCCCTGGATACTCCACTACACGACCAGCCAGCCCCCGCTCGTGACCCACAACCTGATCGTGGGCATCGCGATCGGCCTGCTGGCCCTCGGGTTCACCCGGGCCCCGGAACGCATGTACGGCCTCAGCTGGGCCTTCTGCGCGATGGGCACCTGGATGATCATCGCACCGTGGATCGTCGGCGACAGCCCGGACGCGGGTGTGGTCCTCAACAACATCATCATCGGCGCACTGGCCGTGGTCCTGGGGATGATCTGCGCCGGTACGGCGGCGAGGAGCACCACCAGGCCGTAAGGGCTCAGCGGAGAGGAAGCCACGCCGGCCGGTCCGCACCCGCGGACCGCCCTCTCGCACCCCCTCACTGCGGCCTCGCTCAACGAGCCGGCATCAGCCACGGTTCCTGAGGCAGTACATGGCCGGTCTCCAGGAGCGACTTGAGGTTGGACAGCACCGCCGGCCAGCCGGACGACACATCGGCGCGCGCGCTCTCGTCCGGGAGGTGTTCGTGGGTCACGGTGAGGCGGACGATCTCGGCGTGCTGCTGGATGTCGAAGGTGACCCGGGAGTGCTTGTCCTGCTGCCCCTCCTCGTCCGGCGCCGCCCAGGTGGTGACCAGGCGGCTCGGGCGCTCGCTCTCCACGACGGTGCCGACCACGTCGGCGATGCCGGAGCCGTCCGTACGCACGTGTTCCCAGCGGGATCCGGGCCGCCAGTCCGAGACGTTGCTGTGGCCCCAGTAGGCGGCGGTCAGGTCCGCGTCGGTGAGCGCGTCCCATACCTTCTCGGGCGTGCTCTCGATGTAGGTGACGTACACGAATGTGGGCTTGTCGGTCACGGCTTCCTCGGCTCGTCGTTTCACGGCGCCGAGCACGCTCAGGCGTGGGCGCTCGAACTTGTCGATCCACCGCTCCTGGATCTCGTGGAGCGGGACCGGATTGAGGTAGTGCAGCTTCTCCCGCCCTCGCCGCACCGTGCTGACCAGGTTGGCGGCCTCCAGGACGGCCAGATGCTGGGTCACCGACTGGCGTGCCATGTCGATACGCGCGCACAGCTCCCCCAAGGTCTGCCCGTTGCCCTCGTGCAGACGGTCCAGGAGCCGTCTGCGCGTGTCGTCGGCCAGCGCCTTGAAGACCTTGTCCATCCCGGAGTCACTCTCTGATCGCACACTCAACGTTATGCAGGCAATTACCTGCATGTCAATCGGATCAGCCGAGGAAGGCGCCCAGCCCTCGTCGGTGTTCCGCCACCCAGGCGTACGCGTTCCGCACCTCGTCCACAGCCCCGCGTTCCCGCAGCCCCACCATGGCGGGCTCACCGCGCTCCGCGCCGGCCTCGATGCCCCTCCAGCAGCGGCCCTGCCACCAAAGGATCACGTCGACGATCCCCCCACTGCCGCCGCCCGGCCCGTACGCGTCGCACACGAGCGCGATACGCCGGGCGGCTTCGGACACATCGGTGATGCCCGGCCCCAGATCCAGGTACTGCCAGCACACATGGGCGAGGTCATGAACGCGCTCGCCGGGCCGGGCAAGGTCCCAGTCGACGAAGGCGGTCGGCCACCACTCGCCGCCGTCCACCGCGTACACCGTGTTCTTCGGGGCAAGGTCGTTGTGGCACACGACGTCCCGGCCGCCCGCCAGTGACGTTCCGTGCGTCAAGTCATGGAAGCGGCGGACGAGTTGAGCGACGCGAACAAGCGCCGCGTCGGTGCACGCCACCGCCCGCTCCCGGGCAGTGACGGCCGCCCGCCCCTCGAGGTATTCGAACACCTCCCGGCCCCGCTCGTCCGTCCCCAGGTGGCGCGGCGCCCCGGTCCAGCCGCAGCCCTCGAAGAACGCGAGCAGCTCCCGGACATACCCGGACCGTTCGTGCGACGTACGCCGTACGGTCGCCCTCACCCGCACGACCTCGTTGACGGCCCCGCCACCGAGCTCCCACTCCCCCATCCGCACCTCCGCCGATCAGCAGGAACACGACCCAAAACCACTCGCCAAGGATGCCCCCGCCCGGGGACGCTGCTCACATGGATCATGCGGAAGCACTGCTCATCGGAGGACGGGCCGGGGCCGGCAAGACCACGGTGGGCTGGGAGGTCTCGGCCCGGCTGCGGGCCGCGCAGGTCGCGCATGCCGTGATCGACGGCGACTTCATGGGAGCCGTCCATCCGGCACCGGCCGGGGACGCGCCCCGGTCCGCCATCACGGAGCGGAACCTGGCTGCCGTGTGGGGGAACTACGCCGAGCTCGGATACCGGCGTCTCGTCTACACGAACACCGTCAGTGTGCTCGACGAGGCGGCGCCCATGTTCCGCCGGGCCATGGGTGAGCGCGTACGGCTCGTACGGGTTCTGCTCACCGCCACCGACGTAACGGCCGAACAGCGGCTGGCCGGGCGCGAACTGGGCTCCGAGCTGGAGCACGAGGTGCGGTGCAGCGCCCGCAAGGCACGGCTCCTGGACGAGCGGGCGCCCGCGGACGTCGTGCGCGTGGTGACCGACGGCCGCCCGGTGATCGACATTGCGGCGGAGGTGGTGGCCGCCACCGGGTGGGTCACGGAGATCGCGGGCAGCGCCGGAGCGGCGAGGCGTCCGGCGTCCACCGCTGGTTGAAGCGGAACGGACTGTCCCTCCCTCCAAGGGGAACTCGACTTATTGCGGGGGACAGGAGGAAGAGGGGCGAAATGGAGATCTCAGGCATCATCAGTGCCATCATTATCGGCATCATCATTGGTGTGCTGGGGCGCCTCGTGGTGCCGGGCCGTCAGCGCATCGGGGTCCTGTGGACGATCCTCGTCGGCATCGTGGCCGCACTGCTCGGCTCGGCGCTCGCGGCCGGCCTCGACGTGGCCGACACCGACGGCGTCGACTGGATCGAGTGGCTCATCCAGATCGGCCTCGCCGCACTGGGCGTCGCCGCACTGGCCCGGACGAAGGCGCGCCGCTGACGCGGTAGGCGAACAGCTGGACGCGGAACGCAGAGAAGCAGAGTGAAACGCCTGGACAGGGCTCACACGGAAGGCGGCACACGCGCAGACACCGCAGTCGCGAAGGGACGGCGCACCGACAGCATGCGGCGCGCCGTTCACGTGCGTGCCGCGGCCCGCATCGCGGCGAGGCCGTCGCGGGTCGCGGGGTGGGCGGGCGTCCAGCCGAGCTCCCGCTCCGCCTTCGCCGTGGACACCCGCAACGTCGTCGACATCATCGTGTGCGCGTACGACATGGGCCGCATCAGCCACAGCGGTACGGTCAGCGGTTTCGGCAGCCCGAACTCCTCGGCCACACACCGGACATGGGTCCCGAAACCCATCGGGCTGCGGTCGGCGATGTTGTACGCCTGGCCGGGGCGCCCGCGCTCGACGGCGGCGGGCACCGCTCGGCCCGCGTCGGTGAGGTCGATCCAGGGCAGGACCCGGCCGTGATCGGCGGGGACGGGCAGTTGCCGCTTGCGCAGCATCGGCAGGAGGGCGTCGGTGCCGCCGGGGCCGTAGAACAGGCCGAAGCGCAGGGCGACGCCGTCCAACCCCGGGGTGCCGAAGGTGAGTTGTTCCTTGACGCGCATCGCCGCGATGTGCCGTTCCAGCTCCGGGGAGCGGCCGCGCGGACCGAAGGGGTCGTCCTCGGTGATCACACGGTCGCCGTGGTCGCCGTAGCCGTATCCGAAGACCATGGACTCCGTCACGAAGCGTCGGGCGCCGGTGGCCTGCGCGGCCTCGATCAGGTGGGCGGTCCCGTCGGTGCGCAGCGCGTTGGTGGCGTGCATGTCGCGGTGGCGCATGGGCGGCTTGCGCAGTGCGGTCGCGGCGTGGATCACCGTGTCGAAGTGGTGGCCGTCGACGGCGCGCAGCAGGGCGTCGCGGTTCGTCAGGTCGGCCTGGATGTCGTTGCGCCCGCCCCGGCCGAGGCCGGTGACCTTGTGGCCCGCCTCTGTCAGGGCGCGGGTGATGTGCCTGCCCAGGACGCCGCCGGCGCCCGCAAGGAGGACGCTCCGGCTGTGGCCGCTGTCGTTGCTCTGGTTCGTCGTCATGCCCCTGCGACGGATCGAACCGGCTCGGATGTGACATCCGGCCGAGGTGACCACTCTGCGTGATCGGCCGGTGCCCCTACGGCGTGTACAGGTACGGCGTCGTCGTGGTCAGCGGTTCGAAGCCGAGCCGTTCCAGGATGGGCCGGCTCGTGCTCATGGCGTCGACCTGGAGGTACCGGTAGCCACGGTCCACGGCGGCGCGGGCCCGATGTGCGACCAGCGCGCGGTAGATGCCCCGGCCCCGCCAGCCCTCGACGGTCCCGCCGCCCCACAGCCCGGCGAACCGCGTCCCCGGGACGAGCTCCATCCGGGCCGCGCTCACCGGAGTGTCACCGGCCAGCGCGACGACCGCGACCACGGTGTCCGGGTCGGTCGTGAGCTGGGCGAGCAGCTGGTGCCGGAGCCGGGAGCCGTCGGTGCCGAAGGCCTTCTCGTGGACCTCCGCGACGAGGTCGACGCCCGCCCGGTCGGTCACGGAGATCATGCGGACGCCTTCCGGCGGCTCCGCCTCCAGGTTCAGGTCGGCGACCTCGCCGATCATCAGCGTCTCCTCGGGCTCGGCCGTGAAGCCTGCGGCCCTGAGCCGCTGTCCGAGGTCGACCGGGAGGTCATGGCCGTCCAGCTTCCACTCGAACTCGCGCCCGAGCCCGCAGAAGTGGGCGACCTGTGCGGCGATCGCCGCGTCGGCGCCCGCCTCGTCGAGGTCGGACCACACGACGCCGTTCCAGCCGAGTGCGGACGACACCTGGCGGACCACCCCGCCGGCCCTCTCGACCAGGGCCTCAGGACCGTCCGGCCGCGCGCCTTGCCGCATGTCACGGTCGAAGAGGGCGAGCACGCCGGCATGATCCATGGGATCACTCCACCACCCCGCCACTGCCCCGGCAAGGCCTTTTCGCCTCGGCCGCACGACCTGGGCGACCATAGGAAGCTCAACGCGAAGCCGCACCGCGAGGAGGGCCGTACGTCATGGTCGTGAAGGACGCCGAACTGCCGCACCTGCGTCGTTGCGTCGAGCTCGCCGGGCAAGCGCTTGACGCCGGGGACGAGCCGTTCGGTTCGGTTCTGGTGGGGGCGGACGGCGTGGTGCTCGCCGAGGACCACAACCGGGTGGCCTCGGGCGACCGCACCCGGCACCCCGAGTTCGAACTGGCACGCTGGTCCGCCGCCCATATGACGCCCGAGGAGCGGGCGGCCACCACGGTGTACACCTCCGGCGAGCACTGCCCGATGTGCGCGGCCGCGCATGCGTGGGTGGGCCTGGGGCGCATCGTGTACGTCGCCTCGTCGGAGCAACTGGCCGGATGGCTGGGCGAGTTGGGGGTACCCGCCCCGCCCGTGCGGACTCTTCCGGTCCAGGAGGTCGCCCCCGGCGTGGTCGTGGAGGGCCCGGTGCCCGAGCTGACGGACGACATCCGCGCCCTGCACTTTCGCTTCCACCGCCCAACCGGCTGACGGGCAGGTGATCCCGGCAGCGGTGCCGCTGAAAGGCCGTACGCGCTAGCCGAGTTCCAGGGTGGTGACGCCGAACACGCGTTCCTCGGCGTACGGCCGCACCGGGCTCGTGTACATGCGGGCCGTCTCGAAGGAGGGGGTGAAACCGGCCTCCTCGGCGAGAGCCACGCCCGCCGCGTTGGGCTCGGGCACGTCGATGGCGACCTCGCGGCCTGCCGCCTCGGCGGTCAGGGCGGCGAACAGGGCCCGCGCGTCCTCGGCGGTGTCGGCGAACAGCGGGCCGATGCGCGGGCAGTCGTGGCCGGCGCGGATCACACCGTAGCCGGTGACGCGCTCGCCGGTGCGCCGGACCACGGCGTGGTGTCCGGGGCCGGTGAGCCATTGGGCGAGGAAGCGGGGGCGGTCGGCCGGAGTGCAGGTGCCGTCGTACGCGGTGATGTCCTCGATGTCCTCGGACCGTACGACCTGCACATCCGCCGGCACCTCGGAGGCGGGCGCGGTTCCGCTGAACCGTACCGTGCGGTGGGCGAGTTCGAAGCCGGAGCGGCGGTAGTTGTCCTGCTGGGCGACGACCCCGTCGAGTCCGATCGTGCGGTTTCCGGCGTGGGCCAGCGCGGTCTTCCACGTGGTCAGGCCGTGGCCGCGGCCGCGCAGGTCGGGGCGGACCAGGTAGTGGCCGAGGAAGGCGTAGTCCGTGCCGTAGTTGACGACCGAGATCGCCGAGACGGGCTCGCCGCCGATCCTGCCGATGAAGAAGCCGTCGGGGTCCTCGGCGAAGAAGGCCGGTCCGTCGGCGAGCCCCGGGTTCCAGCCCTCGCCGGCGGCCCATCCGCGGATGACCGACCAGTCGTCGAGGCCTGCACGGGTGACGACGAGGTCTTCGGGGGCCGGAGAGGCCATGGGTGCGCTCCATTCCTTGAGGGACTTTGCCTGCGCACGGTGATCGACCGCGCACGGAGCATCCTTGCGGATCGTCCGGGAGGGCGCCACGGCGTGATCAAGCCGTTGACGCGCCCCAAAGGGCCACGGCCGCCCGGGTGTTCGGTCCTTAGGCCCTTAAGCCCTTCGACACTTCGGTACTTCGGCACTTCAGCGCTTCGGTACGACGAAGGCCCCACCGCTTGCCGGTGGGCCTTCCGTGCCGCGCGCGAAGCGCGGGGTCAGCGCGCCGCCTGGGGGCGGAAGCGCCGGTACAGGACGGCCCCGCTCAGGACGAGAACCGTGCCGCCCACCACGGCGGCGAGGGGCTGGTCCGCACCCGTGTGGGCGAGGGCGACCTCCGGCCCGTGCGGGACGAACGCGTGCGGCACCGGACGCGGCTGGTGCCTCGTCGGCGGTACGGACGGCTTCGGCGCCGGCTTCGTGGCGTGCGGAGGGTGGTCGCCGGGGGTGTTCACGGACTCGTTGCCGGTCGCCGGGTTGCCGACGCCGACCACGTTCACCGTGTTGCCGCTGACGTTCACCGGGAGGTGGACCGGCAGCTGGATGGTGTTGCCGGAGACGACGCCCGGCGAATCCTTTCCGCTTCCCTCGGCCGAGGCCCCGCCGTTCGACGCCCCTCCCGCCTTGCCGTCCCCGCCCTCGTTGGTGCAGGTGTTGCCCACGGCGGGGTTGAGCAGCCCCACCACGTTCACGGTGTTCCCGCACACGTTCACCGGGACGTGCACCGGGAGCTGGATGGTGTTGCCGGAGATCAGCCCGGGTGAGTCGGCCGCGGCACCGTCCGCCGCGGAATCGGCATACGCCGGCATCGTCACAGCCATCGCGCCGGTGGCGGCGAAGGCGATCACACCGTTTCGGGTAACCCGTCTCATAGGTTCCCTGCCTTCCAGACATGGTCGCGAGCACTCGCTCGCACCGGATAAAACGCCGATGAACCATTCGAGTTATGGCTTATCGGCCTTTCACCCCATCGAGCGGCATGGTTGTCGAACTGAGTGATGACTCCTGTTTCATCCGCCTTCTGGACCAGAGCCCCCTCGACGACCTGCTGCCCGCGTGCACGGACCGGGGAATCTCGGTTCTCGCGGCGTCGACCTTCAACTCCGCCTACGGACCGAGGGCCTCTTGGACGAGCGGGCACCGTGCGGTTGACCGTACTTCGGCCCCGTCGGCCTGGGCCGAACGCAAGGAGGCCGAAGTCATCTCGTCCACGCCTCGGGGCCGCCGCCACGCCACTCGATCAGCCTGGACCCCCGTACGTACTCCTCATCGGCGTCCTCGATTCCCGCCCGGCGCAGGAACTCGGCAACGTCCAGCAGCCCGTACGCCATGCCGAGGAAATGGTCACCGGCACGGACCCGTCGGCCGCCGTCCGCGGCGGGCGGGTAGATCGCGATGGGCTGCTCGCCGTCCATGGCACCAGGGTGCGGCCTGCGTCGGCCGCTCGCATGCGGGGCTGCCGCGCCGCTCGTGGGCCGGCGCTCCTCGGGGCTCGATCCGCTGCTCCGCGTTCCAAGGAATGAGCGTTTATCCAGGTCAGGCCCGGTAAGGTCGTTCCAATCCCCCTGATCGCCCGCCGAATGCCGCGGCCGGGGTCACTGAGCGCTGGTCACGGCGAGTTCCCCCAGGAGCCGGGCCGCCGGGGCCGGGGCGAGCAGCCATTTCAGGTGGCTGCCCTCGAGGGTGCGGACGTCGTAGGGGTTGTGCGGCGTGAGGGCGTTGCCCTCGCGGATCAGCCGGTCCTGCAGGGCGAGCGGCAGACTGGTGTCGCCGGCCAGGCGCACGTAGGTCTTCGGAATGCGGCCCCACGTCGCGGCCTGAGCCCGGTCGGAGGAGGTGCCGGCATCCAGATTCTCGTCGGGCTGGAAGGTGTTCAGGAAGGTCAGGAACTCCTCGTCGGTGCCGTCGGCGAGGAAGGCCGCCTTGAACGCCGCGAGAGCGTCCGGATCCGCGGTGCGGAAGTTGACGCGCAGCAGGCCGAGTTCGGCCGGATTCCCGGCCATCGCCGCGGCCAGGGAACCTGCGTCGACCGTGGCCATCTCCGGTTCGGCGTAGTAGTCGCCGACGTCGAGATCGACCGGGCACCAGGACGAGACATAGACGATGCGGTCGATGAGGTCCGGCCGTGCGTTGGCCGCGGCGGTGGCCGTGACGCCGCCGCGACTGTGCGAGACGAGGATCACGGGGCCGTTGCATCGTGCCCGTTCCAGGATCCCGATCAGGTGCGCGGCATTGTCGGCGAGTGTGACGCCCTTGATCGAGCCGGGCGTGGTGGCGAGCCCTTCGAGGTCCTGCGGGGCTTGATAGGCGCGCGTGTAGGTTGCCCCGAAGCCATGACCTGGCAGGTCCACAGCGACCGAGCGGTGTCCGAGGAGGCCGAGCTCGGCCTGGAGCGGTGCGAAGGAGAAGGAGTTCGCGAAGGCTCCGTGAACCAGTACGAAGGTCGGTTGCATCTGTCTGCTCACTTTCAGCGCGCGGACGCAGCGGGGCGTGGGCGCCCGGCATTCGAACGTGCACACTACTCACCGAAAGATCATCCGCACCACCGGTACGGGGGCCTCCGCTTAGCGGCCACCCGACACGCACACACGCACCGCCCACACGGCCCGCACGGCCCGCCCGGCACGCACCGCACGGCGGGCCGGACCGGCCAGCTCGTCCGGAGGCGTGCGTTCCGGGGCCCCCTTATCGTGATCGAGGACGCCGTATCCCGGTCCGCGACGGGCGTCCCTGGAGGCATTGATGCTGGCCAAGCTGTCAACGCGGCCCTCACTGCGGCGCTGCGCGGTCACCGGCGCGGTCGGACTGGTCCTGCTCGGCACAGGGCTGCCGACGGCGACGGACGACGCCGAGCCCGACCTCGCCCGCTTCTACCGGCAGAAGGTCACCTGGGCCAAGTGCCCGGGCGAGGGCCTGCCGAAGGATCTGCAGTGCGGCAAGATCACCGTCCCCCTCGACTACGCCCACCCCGGGTCGGGAACGCTGGATCTGGCGCTCGCCCGCTACCGGGCCACGGGCCGGAAGCAGGGTTCGGTGCTGCTCAACTTCGGCGGACCGGGCGGCGCCGGTGTCCCTGAATTCGTCGCCGGCGGCAAGGACTTCATGGAGCTGACGGACGGCTACGACATCGTGACCTTCGATCCGCGCGGCGTCGGCAGGTCCTCGCCGGTCAGCTGCGGGGACGGCGAGGAGGACATCGCCGTGACGGAGGACGGCACGGAGATCGGCCGTGATCCGCAGTCCGTCCTGAAGCAGTTGAGGAAGGCGGCCGACGCGTGCGCCCGGCACTCCGGTCCCGTACTCCCCCACATCGGCACGGTCAACGCCTCGCGCGACATGGACGTGATGCGCCAGGCCCTCGGCGACAAGAAGCTCAACTACCTGGGCTTCTCCTACGGAACGCGGCTCGGCGCGGTGTACGCCGCCCAATTCCCCGAGAGGGTCGGCCGATTGGTGCTCGACGGTGTGGACACGCTGACCGAACCGCTGACCGAGCAGGGGGTGGCAGGCGCCAAGGGACAGCAGAAGGCGCTGGAGGAGTTCGTCAACTGGTGCGTGAAGGACATCGCCTGTCCCTTCGGGCAGGACCCCCGCGAGGCCCGCAAGCAGGTCGTACGACTCGTCGACTCGCTGGACGAGGACCCGGTGCCGTCGGCCTTCGGTGAGCCGTTCACCGGGCAGGACCTGGTCGGCGCCATCGGACAGGCGCTCTACAGCGAGGAGTTGTGGCCCTCGCTGGAGCGGGCCCTCGCCACGCTGGTCGAGGACGGCGACACGCACGCCATCGAGACCTTCGCCACCGGCGGCGCCGCACCCGCGCGCCGGGACGAGACCGAGGAGACCGCCGGGACCGAGGAGACCGGGAACCCCGACGGCGGTCTCGTCGACGAGGAGGAGGTCCCCCTCGACAACCTCCCCGCGGCGCTGATGGCGATCAACTGCGCGGACGATCCCGACCGCCCGACGGACGAGCAGATCATCGGCAACCTCGACCGGCTGCGCGCCGAGTACAACCAGGCGTCACCGGTGTTCGGCCCCTACCGGCTCACCGAGGTGCTGATGTGCTACGGCCGCTCCAGGGGCACGGACTTCATCCGCGACGACGTGAAGGACGTGCACACGTCGAAGATGCTCCTCGTGGGCACCCGCGGCGACCCGGCGACGCCGTACCGCTGGACCGTGGAGACGGCGAAGCGACTCGGCCCCTCGGCCGTGGTCCTGGACAACAAGGGCAGCGGCCACACCGGGTACGCCTCTTCCAAGTGCGTACACGGCAAGGTCGACGCCTTCCTGCTGTACGGCACGCTGCCGGCCGACGGCAGCTCCTGCGGGCCGGAGGACGACGGAGAGTAGGTCCGCGAGGGCGAGGGGTTTGCCCCTAATGCCCGATCGGCGAATCGGCCCTATCGTGCTGTTATGGAGCACGCACTCAGTCCCACGACCCTCATCGAGCTGCGGCGCCCGCGCCCCTATCCGGCCGTGTCCGTGCTGACGCCCACGCATCGCCGAGAGCCCTACCGGGCCCAGGACCAGGTTCGGCTGCGCAATGTCGTGGCCGAGGCCAAGAAACAGCTGGAGGCCGATCCCTCGGTCACCCGCGAACGACGGGTGGACGTCGAGCGACAGCTCGACCAGGCCCTCGCCGAGGTCGATCTCACGTATGCCGAGGACGGCCTGGCGATCTTCGCCGCCCCAGGTGAGCACCAGGTCTGGTCGCTCGCCCGAACCGTGCCCGAGCGCGTGGTGCTCTCGGACACCTTCCTCACCCGCAACCTCGTCTCCGCGGAGGCCTCCGAGCGGCCGTTCTGGGTGCTCTCGGTCTCCCCCGACCGGGTCACGCTGTGGACCGGCAGCCTGGACCGCGTCACCGAGGCCCGCATCGGTGGTTTCCCGCTGACCAGGCGTTTCGACAACTTCGACGCCGAGCGCCGGGAGCGGATCGGCGACATGCCGAGCGCGTTCCGCGACGAGGGCACCCGTCACTTCCTCAAGGACGCGGACTCCGCCATGAGCGCGATCCTCCGGGACAACCCGCGGCCGCTGTACATCACCGGCGAGCAGGCGGCGCTGTCCCTGCTGGACGAGATCGGCGGCGCCACCAAGGACGCGGTGCACGTCCCGCACGGCGGGCTCGCACACGGCACGCACGAGGCGGTGTGGCAGGCGATCCGTCCGCTGGTCACCGCCGAGGCCCTCAGGAACACCGTCGCCGTGGCACGGGAACTCGAATCCGCCCGTGGCCGCAAGGCGTTCGCGGCCGGCGTCGACGAGGTCTGGCGCAGCGCCCGCGAAGGCCGGATCCGGCTGCTCGCCGTCGAGGAGAACTACCGGGTGACGGTGCGCGGCGAGGGCGGCGACCACCTCATCCCGGCCGAGAGCGGCGACCTCGACGCCCGCGAGGACATCGTGGACGAGATCGTCGAGCAGTGTCTGGAGACCGGCGCCGAGGTCCGCTTCGTACCGGACGGCACACTGAACGACGCCCAGGGGATCGCCGGGGTGCTGCGGTACTGACGCCGGAGCGATGAGGAGGCACAGCGGCGGCGGCCCGGTCGCCTCCTCATACGCTGCCGAAGAGCGCGCTCAGGCCGCGCTCCACGACCGCCCCGAGGTCCTCCTCGCCGGTCGCGACCACCGCGTAGGTCCGCAGCAGGAAGCGGTTCAGGGCGGAGGTGTCGAACTGGAGCAGCGCCATGCCGTAGGGCGAGTGCAGCTCCACGACCGTGCACATCTGGCCGCACGGCCAGATGTGCACGTCACCGTCCCCGGCCGGCTCGCGCAGACCCTCCTCCAGCAGGCTTCGGGCGAAGGTCCAGGTGGCCCCATGGCCATCGAGGGAGAGCTCGCCCGGGAAGTCGATGTGCACCGCCAGCGGGTCCGTGGAGGCGTACCGCAGCTTGGCGGGAACGGCGATCTCGCGCTCCTCGCCGGTAATCAGGCGGGCACGGGCGGGCTGCTCGAGGGCGATGTCCATGGGCGGTCTCCCCTGCGGGTCGGAGGTAGGACGGTTTTTGCCGCTGTGCTTTTACGACCCCGCAAATGCCGTTTGCATTACGCCTGAGCGCCCATCATTTATGTGACCTGCATCACTCGCGAAGAGTGCATCGCCCCGGCCGACGGCCACCCTCCCTCCACCCCTAGAACATCCGACCGTCGAACACTCGACTGAGCGACGTACAATCAACCCCGTCAGGACGTCAAATCACGTACCGCGCCTACGACTTGACCCCTTCGGCGACCTACGGCAATCGCATGACGCGAGCCCTCCGTGAAGACTCTGGCATATGCCAGACGCACCACCGTATCGGGTGTTGCCAAATCCCTTACAGGGCGTCGCGGGCTGTGCAACAGTCGTAATGGTCCTTCCGTCAGCCTTGGTCGTACCGTCCTCGCATCGGAGTGCGTCATGCCGCCCCATCTCTCTGCGGACCGCCCCGCCGCTCAGCCGCCCGGACGCGGCTCGGTCGAAGCGCTCATATCGCAGACGCGGCGACTCAAGGGCGACGTCGACGCCGTACGGCGGGACACGCGCAGCGACGACGGTTCGGATCCGCAGGAGCGGTGGCAGCGGGCTCTGTACGACCTCGCCCTGCACCAGCTCAACGACCTCGACGAGCACCTTGCGCAACTGCGGGACGGCCCGGCCCTGGTGGACGCGGCTCCCGCGCCCGCGCCCGACGCCGTGCCACCCGCTCCCCGGCGCGGCTCGCTGCTCAGCCGGGTCGGCAGCGCGGAGTGGAACCTGCTGACGGACGAGGCCAGTTGGTCCGGCGAGCTCTACCAGATCCTGGGTCGTGATCCCGCCGCGCCACCGCTCACCCTCGACGAGCTGCCGTCCCTGGTGCTCGACGAGGACCGGCCGAAGCTGACGGCGATGGTCACGAACTGCCTTGTCGACGCCAAGCCCATCGACGGCGAGTTCCGCGTCGTACGCCCGGACGGCGAAGTCCGGACCGTGCACATGATGGGCGAGCCCGTGCTCGACACTGACGGCAGCACCGCCTCGATGTGGGCCGTGCTGCGCGACGTCAGCGAACTGCGCCGCAGCCAGCGCGAGGTGAGCGAGACCCGTGACTCGCTCCAGTGCGAACGGCACCACGCGCAGAGCGCGCACCGGCTCGCGGCCGAGCTGCAGGAGGCCGTGCTCCCGCCGTGGCGCGGCTCCCTGCGGCTCCCGCACCGAGGCCCGGAGACCCTGGACCTCGCGGCTCACTGTCTGCCGGCGTCCACGAGCGCACTGATCGGCGGCGACTGGTACGACGCACTGGAACTGAGCGACGGCGCAACGCTGTTGAGCATCGGCGACCTCACCGGGCACGGCGTCGCCGTGGCCTCGGGCATGGCGACCCTGCTGGGCGCCGTACGCGGCATGGCCATGGCGGGCACCCAGCCGGGGCAACTGATGTCCTGGCTCAACCAGTTACTCGACGCCACCGTCCAGCCGGCCCTCGGCAGCGCCCTCTGCTGCCGCTACCGGCCCGAGACCCGCACCCTGACCTGGGCGCAGGCCGGACACCCCGCCCCGCTGCTGTTCCGCGACGGGACGGGGCGCAGGCTGAACGCGCCGGACGGCGTCCTGCTCGGCGCCACCTCGGGTGCCGTCTACGCACAGGCAGAGGAGACCCTCGATGTGGGCGACCTGCTCCTGCTGTACACGGACGGACTGGTGCCGAGGCACAGCGGAGCGGACTCCGTGCAGCGCCTCCTCGACCTCGGTCCCCGTATCTGCGAGGCACGCACCGCACAGGACTGTGTGCGGCTGGTCGTCAAGGAGTTCGGTGAGAGTGAGCGCGAGGGCAATGCCTGTGTGCTCGTGGCGAGGGTGACGTCCTAGCTCAGGGGGGCACCCTGGTACGGACGGGAACCCGGTACTTCCGGGAATCGGTCAGGCGCACAGTCCCCCTATGCCTGTGCGCTGTTACCGCCGCCCGACTTCCTCATCTTGGGCAGCGCCAACCGGATCTCCTCCCGTAGTTCGTGGATCTTCGGGTAGCTGGAGTACTCGGCGGTGAGCCGGTACATCTGACGCAGTCGGTCCCAGGTGCGGCCGGACGAGTTGGAGCCCATGGACATCAGGGCCAGTCGTGCGTACCGGTCCGCCTGTTCGGGGTCGTCCGCGATGAAGCAGGCCGACGCCATGGACAGATGGTCGAAGATCTTCGACCGCTCCCGGCCGTCGATGCGCAGGGCCAGGGCCTTCTCCGCGTAGTGCTGGGCGTGCGCGGCCGCGCCGGGCTCGAACTCGGCCAGCGTGCGGTAGGCCAGGGCCTGCATGCCGTACAGATCCTCGTCCTTGAAGGTCTGCATCCAGCTCGGTGACGGTACGTCGCTCTTGTCGGAGACGAAGAGGTCCTCCGCCTGTCCCAGGGTGCGGCGCATGGCCTGGCCCTTGCCCATCGACGCCTGCGCCCAGGCCTCGATGGTGTGGAACATGGCCCTGGTACGCGGCAGCACCTCGTCGCCGGAGCCGGACTGGGCGAGTTTCATCAGGTCGAGCGCGTCGTCGGGCCGGCCGAGGTGCACCATCTGGCGAGCCGCTCGGGAGAGCGCCTCCCCGGCGCGGGGCCGGTCGCCGCCCTCACGGGCCGCGTGGGCGGCGATGACGAAGTACTTCTGGGCCGTGGGTTCCAGGCCGACGTCGTGCGACATCCAGCCGGCGAGGACGGCGAGGTTGGCGGCGACGCCCCACAGGCGCCGCTGCAGATGGTCGGGGTGACGGTAGGCGAGCATGCCGCCCACCTCGTTGAGTTGGCCTACGACTGCCTTGCGCTGGAGCCCGCCGCCGCGGGCCGCGTCCCAGGCCCGGAACACCTCTACCGAGCGCTCCAGTTCCTCGATCTCCTGCGATCCGATGGGGGCGGCCTCGTAACGGTCGAACCCAGCGGGATCGGCGTGCAACGGGTCGTCGAACTGGGGGGCGTCGGCCCTGAGGGCCGGGTCGGTGTGCAGCCAGTCGTGCATGGCGCTGCTGAGTGCGGATCCCGCGGCGAGCGCGGCGCCCGCGCCCACCAAGCCGCGTCGGTTGAGCATGAGGTCCATTCCCGTGAATTCGGTGAGGACCGCAGCCGTCCGCTCGGGCGCCCAGGGCACACCGTCGGGATGTTCCACACTCCCGCCGTCCTGCCGTTTCCCCGCACGCCCGTGCCGGACCAGACCGAGGTCCTCCATGGTCACGACACGGCCGAGACGCTCGGTGAACAGGGCCGCCAGCACCCGCGGCACCGGATCGCGCGGGATCTCTCCCATGTCGATCCACCGCCGCACCCGCGAGGTGTCGGTCGACAGCTGAGGGTGGCCCATGGCCGCCGCCTGCCGGTTGACCAGCCTCGCGAGCTCACCCTTGGACCAGCCGGCCAGGCCGAACAGGTCCGATAGGCGGGTGTTGGGTTGTCCGCTCACGTCAAGCCCCCAGGTTCTCGGCTGAGTTGACAGTAGCCCGGTGAGAGTTGCCCCGGGACTATTCGCCAGGGTTCGCCAGGGTGCGCCAGATGGTGTGCCACTGGGCATCGGGTGTCAGGTAGGAAAGCGCCACCCCGACCCGGTCGCCCTCTTGATACGGCTGGTGCATTCCCCAGGGTGCACCCGGGCGACCGGATCGGGTCGCGCTTTGACTTCGCAGGCACACGAAGGGATCTGTCTCTCCCATGTACGCAGCATCGTCCTCCGTGTCCGCCCCACCCCGGTCGCTGCGCCCCCGCCCGGCGGGTGGCGGCCCCTACCTCGACCCCGCGCGGCCGACGGCCGCCCCCGTACTCGGTGCGGGCCGGACGCGGCGCCCCGCGGGGCTCGGCACCCAACCGCTCAGCGGGAGACTCGACTTGTCCGGCCCCCAGGGCGCCCAGCTGCGTGCGGCGATCGCATCGGTGCACCGGATCTGTCCGGAGTTCGCTCCGGTACAGGTGCTGCGCCGCAGTGGACGGTCCGTGCTGCTGGTCGGCACGACCGGACGCAGCACGCCCGTCGCCAAGTGTTTACTCGACCACTCGCCGGCGTGGGCCGAGCGGATCCGGCACGAAATAGCGGCATACCGCTCGTTCGTCCGGCACCGCCCACCCGTGCGTGTGCCGAGACTGATCGCAGCGGATCCGGACAACTGCACGCTCGTCATCGAGCGGATGCCGGGCCGGGTGGCGGCACTGCAGCGACACCCGGTGGAGGCGCCGCCGCGTGCGGACATCAGGGCGGCACTCGGAGCGATCTGCCGGCTCAACGCGTGGCGCCCGCCGGCGGGCACGTTCGACGCGCCGCTGGACTACGCGACCCGGATCTCCCGGTACCACGAGCTGGGCCTGCTCACCGACCGGGACATGGGCGATCTGCAGAAGCTGCTGCACGGCATCGCGACGACCGCGGGCCGGCAGGGCATGGGCCAGTTCTGCCACGGCGACGCACTGCTCTCGAACATCCTGCTCTCACCGGCCGGTCCAGTGCTGGTGGACTGGGAGCACGCGGGCTGGTACCTGCCGGGCTACGACCTGGCGACGCTGTGGTCGGTGCTCGGGGACGCACCGGCGGCCCGTCGTCAGATCAGCCAGATCGCCCAGTCGGCGGGCCCGGCTTCACGGGACGCGTTCCTGGTGAACCTGATGCTCGTACTGACCCGTGAGATCCGTACCTACGAGACGGCCGTGCAGCGTTCGATGCACGACGCCCCGACCCCGGCGGCACCGGGAGTGGCCCACCCGGGTGCTGCGCCGTCCGGCGAGGAACAGCGGCTGCTGCTGAGGCGGCTGCACGACGACTGCCAGCTGGCCCGACGGGCCGTGCGCGCGGCGGTCGGCACTCGCTGACGGGGACGACAGTCCGCGGTGCGCCCTGGACAGCGGCGCACCCCGGACTGTCGTGTGTACGGCCGTAAACGCCCCATTGGTGTACGCCACTGACGCCCCGCAGGCCCTGGGGCTGCCGCCACGAAACTCCCGGGACCCTCGATTTGCAGGGGTATCCACTTGCCGGTCGGCATGATTGACGGATCGTCGGACAGCCGGTACCACAGACGCACGCCCGGCCCCGCACGGCTCATCGCGCCCGACCGTCCCTGGAGGCTGCATTGCGAGGATCCGTCACCGCCATGGCCGCTGCGGCGCTGCTGTTCCCGCTGCTGGGCGCGGCCCCGTCCGACGCCCGGAACCCGGAGAACCACCTGCAGTCGGCCTTCGCCGCCGCGGCCGCCGAGTACCACGTGCCGCAGAGCGTCCTGCTCGGCGTCTCCTACCTCCAGTCCCGCTGGGACACGCATGCCGGGGCACCCAGTGTGACCGGCGGTTACGGCCCGATGCACCTCACCGACGCCCGCACCGCGCTCGCCGAGGAGCCGGCGCACCACAGTGACGGCTCGGAGGACGCGCGCGGCGACAGCGCCCGCCCGCCCCTGCTCCCCGAGGCGAAGCTGCCGGAGACCGCGGAGATCCCGGCCCGCCTCAGGACGTTGCCGAAGGCGGCCGAACTGACCGGACTGCGCCCGGAGCAGCTGCGTACGGACCCGGCCGCCAATGTGGCGGGCGGTGCCGCACTGCTCGCCGCCGCGCAGCAGGAGCTGGGCGAACCGCTGAGTTCCGACCCCGCGGACTGGTACGGGGCGGTGGCTCGCTTCTCCGGTGCCGACGACACGGCCACGGCGACGACGTACGCCAACGACGTCTACGACGTACTGCGCACCGGTCAGAAGCGCGCCACGGACGCGGGCCAGCTGGTCGCTCTGGCCGCCCAACCACGCCTCTCCCCCGACACAGGGCAGCTGAGCAGGGCGGGGTTGCGGACGCTCGACGCCACGCAGACCGAGTGCCCGACGACGGTGTCCTGCGAGTGGATCCCGGCACCGTACGAGGAGTTCGGGGAGGGCGACTACGGCAACCACGACCTGGGCGACCGTCCGGCCTCCCCGGGCATCGACTACATCGTCATCCACGACACGGAGGGCGCCTGGGAGGGAGTCCTCACCATGGTGCAGGACCCGACCTATGTGTCGTGGCAATACACACTGCGCTCGACGGACGGTCACATCGCCCAGCATGTGAAGGCCAAGGACGTCGCCTGGCACGCGGGCAACTGGTACGTCAACGCCAAGTCGATCGGCCTGGAGCACGAGGGCTTCCTGGCGCGGCCGGACGCCTGGTACACGGAGGCGATGTACCGGTCCTCGGCACGCCTGGTGACGTACCTCGCGAAGAAGTACGGCATCCCGCTGGACCGGCAGCACATCCTCGGCCACGACAACGTGCCGGGTCCGACCTCGGCGACGGTCAGCGGTATGCACACCGACCCGGGCCCGTACTGGGACTGGCGGCACTACTTCGAGCTGCTCGGCCGTCCCTTCGAGGCCACCGCGGGCCCGAACGGCGGCCTGGTGACGATCCGCCCCGACTACGCCACCAACCGGCCCCGGTACACCGGCTGCGTCACCGCGGGCGTGCCCTGCGCCGACCACGGTTCGAGCGCGGTACGGCTGTACTCCGGGCCCGGCGAGTCGTATCCCCTGATCAAGGACGTCGGCCTGGGCTCGACCCCGACCACCGGGGTGAACGACCTGTCCTCGCGGGTCTCGACCGGTCAGCAGTACGCGGTCGCCGGCCGGAACGGCGACTGGACGGCGATCTGGTACCTGGGCCAGAAGGCGTGGTTCAAGAACCCGAAGAAGAACCCGACCGCGGTGGACGCGACCGGCCTCGTGGTGACGCCCAAGGACGGCCTCAAGACCATCCCGGTGTACGGGCGCGCCTACCCCGAGGCCTCCGCCTATTCGACGGACGTACCCGCCCAGGCGGTGTCGCCGCTGCCGTACACCTTGCCCGCGGGCCAGAGGTACGCGGTGGGCGGCGAACGGCCGGGCGAGTACTACTACGCCGTGGCCTTCGACGGGTCCTCACACCGGGTCGTGGTCGGCAAGGACGTCTACTACGAGATCCAGTTCGGCCATCGAGTGGCGTTCGTGCGGAAGGCGGATGTGCGGGTGACGGGGTCGGGTTCCTAGCCGGGTCAGTCCTCCCGCTTCCAGGTGTAGCGTCGCCCGGCGACCGCCTTGAAGGTCAGGTGGCCGCCCTTGAACAGGTCGCTGCGGACGGTGAGTTCACGCGTCCGGGACGCCTTCAGGGCGATGCGGGTCGCCCGTCCGGCCGCCCACTCGATGTCGAGGGTGGCGCCGCCGCGGGCTCGCAGGCCGTGGACCGAGCCGGTCGGCCATGTGGCGGGCAGGGCGGGCAGCACCTCGATGGCGTCGTACTGGCTCTGCAGCAGCATCTCCACGATCCCGGAGGTGGCGCCGAAGTTGCCGTCGATCTGGAAGGGCGGGTGGGTGTCCCAGAGGTTGGGCAGGGTCGAGGACTTGAGCTGTTCGCCGAGCATCTTGTGGGCGTGGTCGCCGTCGCGCAGCCGGGCCCAGAAGTTGATCTTCCATGCCTTTGACCAGCCGGTACCGCCGTCGCCGCGCGCGGTGAGGGAGAGCTTGGCGGCATCCGCCCACTTGCTGCCGGGTTCGATCTGCCGTCCGGGGTGGAGGGCGAACAGGTGCGAGACGTGCCGGTGGGTGTCGGTGGGGTCGTCCAAGTCCTCCTTCCACTCCTGGAGTTGGCCCCAGGAGCCGATGCGCAGACCGGGGTCGAGCCGGTTCAGCGCGTCTTCGACGCGGCGGCGGAAGTCGGGCGTGTCGCCCAGGATCCGGGCCGCTTCGAGGGTGTTGGTGAACAGGTCGTGGACGATCTGCTGCGACATGGCCGCACCGGCGGTGAAGTCGCCGTGCTCGGGCGAGTAGCTGGGGGTGACCACGAGGGTTCCGTCACGTGGATCGGTGCGCAGGTTGTCGAGCCAGAACTCGGTGGCCTCCTTCAGCACTGGATACGCGGTGGTGCGGAGGTAGTCGGTGGAACCGCCGAATCTGTAGTGCTCGTACAACTGTTGGGTCAGCCAGGCCGCCGCCTCGGGGAACCAGAACGCGGTCGCCCAGTTGTGCACGCCGGTGAAGCCGTACGGGTTGGTCTCGTTGTGCACGACCCAGCCGCGCGAGCCGAACATCTCCTTCGCCGTACGGCGTCCGGGCGCGCGCAGCGCCTCGACGAAGCGGTCGTACGGCGCCGTCGTCTCGGCGAGGTTCGCGGCCTCGGCGGGCCAGTAGTTCATCTGGATGTTGATGTTGGTGTGGTAGTCCGCCGACCACGGGGGCGTGGTGCTGTTGTTCCAGACGCCCTGGAGGTTGGCGGGCAGTGAGCCGGGGCGCGAGGAGGCGATGAGCAGGTAACGGCCGTACTGGAAGTACAGGGCTTCGAGGGCGCGGTCCGCCGCGCTCGTCCCGCCGGTGTACGCGGCCAGGAGCGCGTCGGTGGGAACGTCTGCCGCCAGTGCCTGGCCGAGGTCGAGGCCGACTCGGGCGAACAGGGCCCGGTGGTCGCGGGTGTGCCGGACGAGCAGTGCCTCGTAGCGGTCGCCCGCCTGCTCCACGGCACGGGCTACGGCGGCGTGCGGGTCCTTGCCGCGGTAGTCGGGATGGGTGTCGGCGTAGTCCGTGCCCGCGGCCAGCACGAACCAGGCGCTGTCGGCTCCGGTCACGGTGATGCTGCCGTCCTCGTCGGACGCCACGGTGCCGCCCCGACTGCGCACCCGCACCTGCGCCTCGAAGCGCAGCCCGTTGTCGGCGAGTGCACCGCGCACGGTCAGGGTCCCGTCGGCCGCGGTGGCCGTGAAGTCGGCGCGTGGCGAGGTGTGGCGCAGGGTGAAGGTGACGCTGCCGGGGCGGTCGGCGCCGAGCCGGCCCACGATCACGCCGTCGGGGTGGGAGGCGAAGAAGTCCCGTTGGTGGCGGACGCCTTGGTGGGTGTAGGAGACCGAGGCGACGGCGTTGTCGAGGTCGAGCTCGCGACGGTAGTCCGCCGGGGTCGTCGTCGGCGCGCCGGGCAGGTCGAGGTGGAGGTCGCCGAAGGTCTGGTGGGCGCCGTAGCCGATGCGTGGCTGGCCGAGCCGGTCGGCCACCGACTCGGGGTCGAGGGTGGTCCGCGCGTCGAGCTCGTCCTGTACGGCGGAGATCGCGTCGGGGCGGGGTGCGCGCCAGTTGCCGTGGTCATAGCCCTGGGTGGAACCGGGGCCGCCGGTCCAGAGGGTCTTCTCGTTGAACTGCAGCCGTTCGGAGGCGAGGGTGCCGAACACCATGGCGCCGAGCGCGCCATTGCCGATGGGCAGGGCCTCGCGCTCCCAGTCGGCGGCGGGAGCGGCGTACCAGAGCACTGACGGGCTCCTCGATACATCGGAGGAATCAGCGGCGACAGCCTCGGCGGCGCCAGCACCCAAAGCAAGGGCGCCCGCGCTACTGACTGCGGCCTTTAACGTCGTCCGACGAGAGATCTCATGCGACTCATGCGACATGACCCCCGACGCTAGAGGTCCGATGACTCTGCGACAAGGGTCATGACAACATGTGCGGAACCCCGAACAGCGGGGCCTGAGGTGGGAGGACTCAGCCCTGCTGGAAGAGCTCCGCGGGCAGCGGCTTCAGGAGGGCGTACAGATCGTCGGTGATGGGGCGGTCCCACGCGGCGATGGTCACCAGGACGTTGTCGCTGCGGTCGAACTGCACGCAGGAGATCCGGCTCTCGCTGAGCTTCAGACGGCGCACGATCAGGAGGTTGTCGCCCTGCATCACGGGGACGTCCTCGCTGCCGACGACGGTGACCTCCTCGTCGTTCTCCAGGGCCAGCAGCAGCTGCGCGACCTCGAAGGGGATCTCGCCCTCGTCGACCTCGCGGGCCGGGGAGCCCTCGGGCAGATTGCCGATGATCATCGCGGGGCCGCGGCCGCCGAAGAGGTCGTAGCGCAGGAAGACGCCCTGGCAGCTGCCGTCGGGGGCGGGCAGCAGCCCGGCGCCCAGATTGCCGGGCCAGTCGCCCGGATCCATGGCCAGTACGTCGAAGTCGGGCCCGGCGGGCGTGGCGCTGCGGCGGCGGAGGAACGACATGTCGCCATGGTACGTGGCCGGGCCTGCTCCGTGACGTGCGGGCATGGGTTCGGACCCTGCCCCTAGACACGCGGGCGCGGCTTCCCGAGTGCTCCGCGGTGCCGTCGCGGGGCCGCGGAATTCCGATGCCCTCCGGCCGAGGCACGTCCTACGGTCCCGATCATGTTGCCGCCGGTGGAAACGGACGAGGAGTGGGATGCCGTCGTCGCCGACGAGAAAGTGACGCGGGACGGAGTGCGGGACCCGTGCGCCCGCCTCGGTCCGGCCGGCCTCCCGCTGACGCGATCCCCGGACGGGTCGCGGCCGGTCTGCGCCGCGTGTGCACGACGCCGGGCCGTACGAGAACGGCCGGCGGTACGTCCTGATGTCCCGGCTGCGTGGCGAGAACCTGGCCGGCGCCTGGGACCGCGTCCCGCGTGTCGGCCGGGAGCGGCTCGTCGCCGAGATCGGCGAGGCCCCGGCCGTCTTCCACGCCCTCGATGCCGCGCGCTCGAAGACGTCCTCCAGCCCGGGGACTGGGGTGCGTTCGTGGGACCGGCAGCGCACCCGGGCCGGCCGTGGAGCGGCAGCGCGAGCGCGGTCTGCCGACCGCCTGGCTGGAGCAGATCCCGGAGTTCCACCCTTCGACTCCGAGCCGACCATGATCGGCGCCCGCGCCTACGACTTCGCAGGCGTGGGCCTGTTCGTCACCCGCGGCGACCCGCGACTCCTGACCCGCCTCACCAAGTCGTACGGCGCCACCTTCGCCCCGGCCGAGCTGCCGGCGTACACGCCGCTGCACGTACACCGCGATATCCCTTGGTGTCTACGGGAGTTGGGCGCACCGGCCGCCGGTTCGCTGCCGTCCCCGGCGTCCCCGGCCGAGACCTGGTTCGGCTCCGCGTGACGCGCTCCGGCGTCCTCTCACTCCTCCGGCGGCGCAGGCGGCACCACGGCCACCGGGCTCGCGGCGTGCAGCAGGACCGCCTGGGTCACCGACCCCATCATGCGGGCGGGTGCCAGTAGGCGACGTCGATGGCGGCCCACGACGACCAGGTTCGCGTCTCTGGAAGCCGCGACGAGGTGGCCGGCCGCGTCGCCCGGGGCGACGTAGGACTCGGCGTGGACCTCGGGGTGACGGTCGCGGTGCGGGGCGAGGAAGCCTTCCGCGAGGGTGCGGGTCTCGTGCTCGACGGCGTCCTGGTCGACGGGCGGCGGGACGACCTGGCTGGGAGCCGCCGTCCAGAGGTGGGCCGGCCATGAGTAGGCGGCGACGACCTGCAGCCGGGCGCCGCGCAGGGCGGCCTCGGCGAAGGCGAAGGACAGCGTGGCCTTGTCGGGGCTGTCGACATGAAGGCCGACGACGACCCGCGGCCCGGGCTCGATCGTCATGTCGTCGTGGACCTGGCGTCCCGGCTTGGGCACCACGACGACCGGGCACTCGGCGTCACGTGCGGCGGCCATGCCGTTGGAGCCGAGCAGCAAGCCGGCGAAACCCCCGCGGCCGCGGGATCCGAGCACCAACAGCTGGGCGTCGGAGCCCAGTTCGGGCAGCGTCGTGGAGGGCGCGCCCTCCAGGGCGAGGTACTCCGTCTCCGGCCGCTCGCCCCGCCCCGCCAGATACCGGCGTACGGCGTCGAGCACGGGATCGTCCTCCAGTTGCGGTCGTCCGGCTGACGGCACACCGGGCTCGGCCCAGGCGGCGTACTGCTGCACGTGGACCATCCGCAGCGGCGCCTCGCGCACCAGGGCTGCCTCGAAGGCCCAGTCCAGCGCGACCAGGCTGTCGTCCGAGCCGTCGACCGCCGCGATGACCGGCAGGGTGCTCATGGGTTCCTCACCTCCGGGTTACGGCCTTCCCCCTCCCCGGGGCCAGCCTGGCTCAGGCTTCGGCTCCGTCGAGGTTCTCAAGGTCGCGTGTCCGGAAAAACGGGCGGAACACCCCCGGATCGGCCCGTCGGCCGTGGGGCCCGTGGGACCGTGGGCCCGGAGGCGGTCGGCGCACGGGACGGCCGCCCGCCGGCTCACCCCCTCCCACGGGTCACGTCAGGTCGAACTCGCCCTCCCTCGCGCCCGACACGAAGGCACCCCATTCGGCCGGTGTGAAGATCAGGGAAGGGCTTTCCGGGCGGCCACTGTTGCGCATCGCGATGAATCCCTCGACAAAGGCGATCTGGACATCCCCCAGGCCACGGCTGCTCGAGTGCCAGTCGGCGCTGCTGAGGTCCAGCTCCGGCTTGTCCCAGCCCGTGAGCGGCTGCTGCTGGATGGTGGTGCTCTCGGCCACGTCCGTGCTCCTCCCGATTCGCGTCGTCCGCGGCCCAGCCTAGCGATCGGTTCCGAGTGTCGACAGGCCACGTGAGGAGGACCTTTCCCAAGGCGCCTCCACCCCCGTCCGGGGAGTTCGCTCAGGCGTCCGGGGGCTCGGAGCCCACGAGCCACATGGAGAAGAACTGGGACCCGCCGCCGTAGGCGTGCCCGAGCACCTTGCGGGCCCTGTCGACCTGGTGTTCCCCGGCCTGTCCGCGCACCTGGAGGGCCGCCTCCGCGAAGCGGATCATGCCCGAGGCGCCGATGGGGTTGGTGGACAGGACGCCGCCCGACATGTTGACGGGCAGGTCCCCGTCGAGCTCGGTCACCCCGGACTCGGTGAGCTTCCAGCCCTCGCCCTCGGCGGCGAAGCCGAGGTTCTCCAGCCACATGGGCTCGTACCAGGAGAACGGCACGTACATCTCGACCGCGTCGATGTCCCGGCGCGGATCGGCGATCCCCGCCTGCCGGTACACGTCGGCCGCGCAGTCCTTGCCGGCCTGCGGCGACACGAAGTCCTTGCCGGCGAAGAGAGTGGGCTCGCTGCGCATCGCACCGCCGAGCATCCAGGCGGGCGGACGGGGCGCACGGGCGGCTCCGGCGCGGTCGGTGAGGATCATCGCGCAGGCACCGTCGGAGGATGGGCAGGTCTCCGAGTAGCGGATCGGGTCCCAGAGCATGGGCGAAGCCTGGACCTTCTCCAGGGTGATGTCGTGCTCGTGGAGGTGCGCGTAGGGGTTCTTCAGCGCGTTGCGGCGGTCCTTGTAAGCCACCTGCGAGCCGACCGTGTCGGGCGCGCCGCTGCGCCGCATGTACGCGCGCACGTGCGGCGCGAAGAACCCGCCCGCGCCGGCCAGCAACGGCTGCTGGAAGGGGATCGGCAGGGACAGGCCCCACATGGCGTTCGACTCGGACTGCTTCTCGAAGGCGAGCGTCAGCACGGTGCCGTGTACGCGGGCCGCGACCAGGTTGGCGGCGACGAGGGCCGTGGATCCACCGACCGAACCGGCGGTGTGCACCCGGAGCATGGGCTTGCCCACCGCGCCGAGCGCGTCGGCGAGGTACAGCTCGGGCATCATCACGCCCTCGAAGAAGTCGGGCGCCTTGCCGATGACGACGGCGTCGATGTCGGCCCAGCTCAACTCGGCGTCATCGAGGGCCTGTCGGGCAGCCTCCCGGACGAGCCCGGCGATGGACACGTCCCGGCGCGCCGCGACGTGCTTGGTCTGACCGACTCCTATGACGGCCACGGGCTCCTTGCTCATCGCGGATCCCCTTCGAGTACGGCGACCAGGTTCTGTTGCAGACACGGTCCGGACGTGGCGTGCGCGAGCGCCCGGTCGGACTCGCCCCGGTGGATACGGGCGGCGGCCTCTCCGATGCGGATGAGCCCGGCGGCCATGACGGGGTTGGCGGCGAGGGCCCCACCCGAGAGGTTGACGCGCACGCCGCCGTCAAGCTTCAGCGCCTTACGCAGGACGACCTCCTGGGAGGTGAAGGGCGCGTGCAACTCGGCGGTGTCGACGGGCCGTTCGAAGGCACCCGCCTTCTCGGCGGCGAGGCGGGTCGAGGGCGAGTCGGTCAGGTCGCGCACGCCCAGGCCGTGTGCCTCGATGCGGTGGTCGATGCCGCGGATCCAGGCGGGCCGGTCGCACAGCTCGCGGGCCCGCTCCCCCGCCGCGAGGATCACGGCGGCGGCCCCGTCGCCGATGGGCGGGCAGTCGCCGGTACGCAGCGGTCGTACGACGTACTCCCCCTGTGGCACCGAACCCCGCAGCTGCGCATGGGAGTTGAGGGTGGCGTCCGTTCGGCTGCGGGCGGCGACGGCGGCGAGCGCCGGCTCGTCCGTGTCGCCGGCGTCGACGAGGGCCTGCGCCTGGAGGGCGGCCAGGGCTACGGAGTCGGGCCAGAGGGGGGCGACGTAGTAGGGGTCGAGCTGCCTGGTCAGGACGTCACGCAGGGGGCCGGGCGAGGACTTGCCGTAGGAGTAGACGAGCGCGGTGTCGGCGTCCCCGGTCAGCAGCTTGGTCCACGCCTCGTACAGCGCCCAGGCTCCGTCCATCTCGACGTGCGACTCGGAGATCGGCGGCCAGGCGCCGACTCCGTCGAGGGCGAGGGTGAAGGAGAAGGCGCGGCCGGCGAGGTAGTCGCTGGAGCCGGAGCAGGTGAAGCCGATGTCGGCGGTCTTGAGGCCGGTCTGTGCGAGCACGCGGTGCAGGACCGGCATGAGCATCTCCACCTCGGAGAGCTCTTCGCTGGTGCGCCGGTGGTCGGTCTGGGCGAAGGCGACGACGGCGATGTCCCTGACCGGCAGGTCCCTGGTCATCTACACCAACTCCTTGTACGTGTCGTAGTCCGCGTCGGGCTCGCCGGTCGGCCGGTAGTGGTCGGGGTAGCGGGCGCGCTCGGTCCACACCGGTTCGACTCGCAGGCCCATGCGCACCTGGTCGTAGGGGATGCCGCCGATACGGCCGTGCAGGGCGAGGTCGGCTCCGTCGAGGGCGATGTGGGCGTAGACGTACGGCACTTCGATGTCGAGGTTCTTCGCCTTGATGTTGACGATGCAGAACGTGGTGACTGTGCCGCGAGGACCTACCTCGACCTGTTCTGATGTGGCGACCCCACATGTGGGGCACGCACCCCTCGGCGGGACGTACACCTTGCGGCAGGAGGGGCAGCGTTCGCCGACGTTCCGCCGGTCGGCCAGGGCGTTGATGTAGGCGGTCTGGGCGCGGCCGGGTGAGTAGGTGTAGTCGAGGCGGGCGCGGGCGACGATGCCGGTGATCGGGTCCTCGAACTCGCCGGTGGCGCCTCGCGGCAGCCCCTCGTGATCCGCCGGTCCGGCCGGGCCGCCGCCGTCCGGGCCGCCGTCGTCCGGGCCGCCGTCGTAGGGCTCGAAGCAGGCGATGTCCGTGATGGCGCCGGTACGTTCCTCGGCCCAGCGGACGCGGACGCGCATGCCGGTGTGCACGGCGTCGGGGCCGGGCGCGTCGAGGGCGTGCAGGAGGGCGGTGTCGGCGCCGTCCAGGCGGACCAGGGCCCAGGCGAAGGGGGTGTCGAGAGGCTGGTCGCGGCGGGGGGTGTGGTTCCAGGCCCAGGTGGTGACCGTGCCGGTGGGGGCGACCTCGACCAGGTCGCGGATCTCCTCGGCGGTGACGGGGTCGTACTCGACGGGCGGGACGAGCGTGCGGCCGTCGCTGGTGCGCACTCCGAGCACGACGCGTTCGCGCAGGCCGGTGAGGAAGGCGCTCTGGACGGGGCCGAGGGATCGGGTGAACGGGAACTCGACGGCGAACGACGCTTTAAGGACTTCGGGCATCCCGCGGATCTCCTTTGGAGGTGGGGCGCACGGGCCGGGCACGGCGGTCAGGTGCGCTTGTAGACAGGCGGTCGTTTCTCCGCGAAGGCGCGGGCGCCTTCCTTGGCGTCCGCGGTGTCGAAGATCGGCCAGCCGCGCTGGAGTTCGGCGGCGAGTCCGTCGGTCTCGGTCAGTTCGGCGGTCTCGTAGACGGACGCCTTGACGGCCTCGACGGCCAGGGGGCCGCAGGCGTTGATGCGTTCGGCGATCTCCAGGGCCTTGGTCAGTGCCGTGCCGTCGGGGACGACGTGCCCGACCAGGCCGATGCCGGCGGCCTCCTGTGCGCTGTACGGGCGCCCGGTGAGCAGCATCTCCAGGGCGTGGGTGCGCGGGATCTGGCGTTGCAGACGGACCGTGGAGCCCCCGATGGGGAACAGGCCGCGCTTCACCTCGAAGAGCCCGAAGGTCCCCGACTCGCCCGCGACGCGGATGTCGGTGCCCTGGAGCATCTCGGTGCCGCCCGCGACGCAGTACCCCTCGACGGCGGCGATCACCGGCTTGCGGGGGCGGTGGTGGCGCAGCATCGCCTTCCAGTGCAGGTCGGGGTCGGCCTTCAGCCGGTCCCGGTACTGCTCTCCCTCCATGCCCTTGCCGGCCAGGGCCTTGAGGTCCATGCCCGCACAGAACGACCCGCCCGCCCCGGTGAACACGATCGAGCGGACCGAGTCGTCGGCGTCGGCCTCGAGCCAGCCGTCGTACAGGCCGACCAGCATGGCCAGTGAGAGCGCGTTCTTGGCCTCCGGCCTGTTCAGCGTGAGCACCAGTGTGGCGCCTTCGCGCTGCACGGTGAGGTGTTCCGTCCCACCCATCGCCCATCTCCCCTCTGAAAGAACGAGAACAGGTTGCAGGAGGCGCCGGGGCACTTCAAGAGTTTTCTGACAGACAGTCAGATTTCTTGTGCACGGGCCCTTCACAGTTGTGCCGCCCTTTGCTCTGATGACCGGCAGCCGGTGGAGAGCGAGGTCAGGAGGAGCGGTGGAGTACAACCTTGCCGACCTGTTCGAGTCGGTCGTCGACGTGGTTCCGGGCCGCGAGGCGCTCGTGCACGTCGACCACCCGGGCACAGGCGCGGAGCGCCGTCTGACGTACGCGCAGCTGGACGCGGCCGCCAACCGGATCGCGCACCATCTGATCGACAGCGGGATACGTCCCGGCGAGCACCTCGGGCTCCACCTCTACAACGGCATCGAGTACTTGCAGACGGTGCTGGGCTGCCTGAAGGCACGGATCGTCCCGGTCAACGTCAACTACCGCTACGTGGAAGAGGAGTTGGTGTACCTCTACCGGGACGCCGATCTGGTGGCCCTGGTCTTCGAGGCGGAGTTCACGGACCGGGTGGCGGCTGCGCTGCCGCGGGTGGAGGGGCTACGGCATCTGGTGCGGGTCGGCACCGTGACGCCCGGGGAGGCCGGTGCGCCGGTCGTGCCCGCCGTGCCGTTCGCGGACGCCGAGGCCGCGGGGTCGCCCGAGCGGGGGTTCCCTGCGCGGTCGGGGGACGACCAGTTCATCATCTACACCGGCGGCACCACCGGGATGCCCAAGGGTGTGATGTGGCGCCAGGAGGACCTGTTCTTCTCGGGGCTGGGAGGCGGCGCGCCGACCGGTGAGCCGGTGAAGAAGCCGCAGGAGCTGGCCGAGCGGGTGGCGGCGGGCGGTGACGGGATCACCTTCTTCCCCACCGCTCCGCTGATGCACGGCACGTCCACGCTGACCGCCTTCATCGGCTTCAACTTCGGCCAACGCGTCGTGATCCACTGCAAGTTCACGCCGGAGGAGGTCCTGCGGACGATCGAGAGGGAGAAGGTGACCAGCGTGTCGCTGGTCGGCGACGCGATGCTGCGGCCGCTGGTCGACGCGCTCAGCGGGCCGATGAAGGGCACGGACTGCTCGTCGATGTTCAGCGTGTCGTCGTCCGGGGCCATCATGTCCGACACGGTGCGCCGGCAGTTCCAGGCGCTGGTCCCGAACGTGATGCTGCTGAACAACTTCGGCTCCTCGGAGTCCGGCTTCAACGGCACCGCCACCGAGGACTCCGGCCCCGAGCGCGGCTTCCGTATCCGCGTCAACTCCCGTACGCAGGTGGTCGATCCGGCCACGCACGAGCCGGTCGCCGTGGGCGAGGTGGGCCGGGTCGCGCAGTGCGGTCACGTGCCGCTCGGTTACTACAACGACCCGGGGAAAACCGCCGAGACCTTCTTCGAGCAGGACGGCGAGCGGTGGGTGCTGCTCGGCGACATGGCCACGGTCGACGAGGAGGGCGTCGTCACCGTGCTGGGCCGCGGCTCGCAGTGCATCAACACCGGGGGCGAGAAGGTGTACCCGGAGGAGGTCGAGCAGGCGCTCAAGTCCCACCCCGACGTGTACGACGTACTGGTGGCAGGGGTGCCCGATCCGAAGTGGGGGCATCATGTGGCGGCCGTGGTGCAGTTGCGCGCGGGTGCGGAACGGCCGTCGTTGGCGGACCTCCAGACCCACTGCCGCTCCCACCTCGCGGGATACAAGATCCCCCGCCAGCTCGTGATCACGGACTCGATACGGCGCTCGCCCAGTGGCAAGGCCGACTACCGGTGGGCACGGGAGACGGCGGTGGCGGCGGACGGGTGAATTCCGGGCAGGCCGGATTGAACCTAAGGTGACGTGCGGACGTACTCGTGGTGGCAGGCTCGATCGTTGGGCGCTGTTTGCCATGCCATCGCAAGACCGCACAGGAGGACCTCCGGGTGTCGCAGGAGGCAGCAGCAGAGCAAGTAGCACGCGAGACGGAAGAAGCGGAGACGACGGAGGCCGTCTCGCCCGCCGAGGGTGCCGAGGCCACCGAGGCGGTCGACAGCGGCGACGCGGCCGAGGCCACCCCGACCGCCAAGGTGGTGGAACCGGCCGAAGCCGCCAAGGCAGCCGAACCGGCCGACGAGACCGGCACGCCCCGCCCCGCGGATCGGCCCGGCTGGTTCCGCTGGCGCCGTCGTTACCCCCGCGCCGCACGTGCCGTGCGGGTGGGGACGAGCGTCCTGGCCGGTGCGCTGGTGCTCGCCGCGCTCCTCGTGCCGAACCGCCTCGACTGGCTCACTGTCCAGCAGTTCCTCCGTCTCCCCGTCGAGGCGATCTTTCTCGCGGCCGTCCTGCTCGCGCTGCCGTCGAAGGCACGGCGGATCACGGCCGTCGTCCTCGGGGCGTTCCTCGGGCTGTCCACGATTCTCAAGTGCCTCGACATGGGCTTCCGCCAGACCCTGGCGCGGCCGTTCGACCTGGTCTTCGACTGGGTTCTGCTGAACGACGCGGCGGACTTCCTGAAGGACTCGCTCGGCCGCACGGGTGAGGTGCTCGCGGTGGCCGGGGTGATCGTCCTGGTCGTCGCCGTGCTCGTGGCGAGCTCGCTCGCGGTGATGCGACTGGCGGACGTACTGGCCCGGCACCGCCCCGTCGCCGTACGGACCACGCTGGTCCTCGGCGTCGTGTGGATCATCTGCTTCACGCTGGGGGCGCAGTCCGGCGGGGTCACCTTCGCCACCAAGAGCTACGCCCAGTACCTCGCCAACCGCGTGCAGTATGTCCGCGACGGCCTCGGGGACGCCGAGGACTTCAAGAAGCAGCTCCCTGTCGACGCCTTCGCCAAGACCCCGCCCGACCAGCTGCTGACCGGACTGCGCGGCAAAGACGTCATGTTCACCTTCATCGAGAGCTACGGCCGGGTGGCCATCGACGATCCGGCGATGGCACCGGAGATCGACGCGGCACTCAAGGAGGGCGACGCCAGACTCAAGACGGCGGGGTTCGAGGCGCGCAGCGGCTGGCTCAGGTCTCCTGTGACGGGCGCCGGCAGCTGGCTCGCCCACTCGACGTTCCTGTCCGGCCTGTGGATCAAGAACCAGCAGCGGTACCGCACACTGACCACCAGTGACCGCGCAACCCTCACCAGCTACTTCCAGAAGAGCGGCGCCTGGCGAACCGTCGGCATCGCTCCGGGTGTCCGCAAGCCCTGGCCCGAGGGCAAGTACTTCGGCCTCGACCACATCTACGACTCCACGCACCTCGGCTACCAGGGCCCGTACTTCAGCTGGACGCCCGTGCCCGACCAGTTCAGCCTGGAGGCCTTCCAGCGGCTGGAGTACGGCAAGAAGGACCGCGAGCCGATCATGGCGGAGATCATCCTGGCCTCCAGCCACAACCCCTGGTCCCCCATCGCCCGCATGGTCGACTGGGACGACCTCGGCGACGGCTCGGTCTTCCACCAGATCAAGAAGGAGGGCACGGACCCCAAGGAGGTCTGGAAGGACCCCGAGCGCGTGCGCACCGAGTACCGTCGCGCCATCGAGTACTCGCTCCACAGCCTCACCGAATGGGTCGAGCGCTACGGCACCGACGACACGGTCCTCGTCTTCCTCGGCGACCACCAGCCCGTCCCGACCGTCACCGCGGGCAACACGAGCAAGGACGTTCCCGTCACCATCGTCGCCCGCGACCAGAAGGTGCTGGACAAGATCGCCGACTGGCACTGGAGCGACGGCCTCAAGCCCGGCGAGAACGCGCCGACCTGGGGCATGGACAAGTTCCGCGACCGTTTCATGACGGCGTACGGGCCGCAGACGCGCTGAGCATCCGGGGTTGGGCCGTTCGGGCATCGCCGACGTACGGAGAAGTCGTATGGCGTAGCAGGACGCGCCGGTGAGCGGGTGACGTCCCTACGGTCGCAATGACGGTCGTCGAGACCGCGCGACCGAAGGGAACGCCCGTGAAGAGACGCATCCACGCGATATGCACAGCCGCGATCACCGTCCTCGTCACCGCCGGCCCGGCGGCCCAGCTCGCCCACGCCCGCAACGACCTGGACTGCAGCGACTTCACCTTCCAGGAAGACGCACAGGCGCAGTTCAACCGCGACCCCGGTGACCACCATCGCCTGGACGAGGACCGGGGCAGGGACGACGGCATCGCCTGTGAGGACCTGCCGCGCCGCGACGCTGCCGTCACCTCGCCGCTCCCCATCCGCACGCCGCTCCCCACGCTCTCGCCCCTCCCCACACAGGGAGTCAGGGGCGGCCTGGGCGGCAGCACGGGGCCGGCGGCCTTCGAGGTGGCGCTGGGAGCCGGCCTGGCCGTCGGTGCGGTGGCGCTGACCGCCGGTTACGTCGTCTACCGGCGTCGGTTCAGCCGCTGAAGCACGGTTGCCGTCCCTCGGCCGGTGACTGGAGCTGCGCCGAGCGTCGGGGCGCGTGGTCCTGCGTCTCCCGGTCATCTGGAGGAACAGGGTAAGGATCCCTGGCCGGTGGGACGGCCGACCCCCGGTTGCGCCCCTCGCTCAGTGCCGACCGACCACGTCCTGACCCTCCATCACATCGTGCGGCGCGTGCGCCGACAGGTCGACCTCTCCCCCGGTCTCGGCCGCGGTGGCTGCCGAGGCACTCGGCGCACGCCTGCCCAGGCGCTCCGTCAGACGGGTCGCCAGAGGTTCGGTGTAGCGGGCGGTGAGCGGGCCCAGGATCACCAGGATCAGTACGTAGGCGGTGGCCAGCGGGCCCAGCGACGGCTCGATGCCGGCGGTGACGGCGAGCCCGGCGATGACGATGGAGAACTCGCCGCGGGCGACCAGCGTTCCGCCTGCGCGCCACCGGCCCTTCGCGGAGATCCCGGCGCGTCCGGCGGCCCAGTAGCCGGTGGCGATCTTCGTGAGCGCGGTGACGACGGCCAGGGCGAGCGCGGGCGCCAGCACCGGCGGGATGCTCGCGGGGTCGGTGTGCAGACCGAAGAAGACGAAGAACACGGCGGCGAACAGGTCCCGCAGCGGCGCCAGGAGGTTGTGCGCCCCCTCGGCCACCTCACCGGACAGCGCGATGCCGACCAGGAACGCGCCGACGGCCGCGGAGACCTGGAGCTGCTGGGCGAGCCCGGCCACGACGAGGGTCAGGCCGAGCACGACGAGCAGCAGCTTCTCCGGGTCGTCGTTGGAGACGAAGCGGGAGATGTGGCGGCCGTAGCGCACCGCGAGGAAGAGGACGAGGCCCGCGACGCCGAGCGCGATGGCGAGCGTGACGCTGCCCGCGGCGAGACCGGCACCGGCGAGCAGGGCGGTGACGATCGGCAGGTAGACGGCCATGGAGAGGTCTTCCAGGACCAGGATGCTCAGGACGACCGGTGTCTCACGGTTGCCGAGCCGGCCGAGGTCGCCGAGGACCTTCGCGATGACACCGGAGGAGGAGATCCACGTGACGCCGGCCAGTACGACGGCGGCGACCGGGCCCCAGCCGAGCAGCAGCGCCATCGCGGCACCCGGCAGGGCGTTGAGCGCGGCGTCGACGAGACCGGCCGGGTACTGGGTCTTGAGGTTGGAGAGCAGATCGCTGGCCGTGTACTCGAGGCCGAGCATGAGCAGCAGCAGGATCACGCCGATCTCGGCACCGATGGCGACGAAGTCCTCGCTGGCGCCCAGGGGAAGCAGGCCGCCCTTGCCGAAGGCCAGCCCGCCCAGCAGGTACAGGGGGATGGGCGAGAACTGGAAACGCCCGGCGAACCGGCCCAGCAGTCCCAGCGCGAGGATGATCGCGCCGAACTCGATGAGGAAGACCGCGGAGGAGTGCATCGCGGCTCACTCCCGTCCGAGTATCGCTGCGCCCGCCTCCACACCCTCGCGGGTGCCGATCACGATCAGGGTGTCGCCGCCGGCCAGCCGGAAGTCCGGCGCCGGCGAGGGGATGGCCTCGGCGCGGCGCAGCACGGCCACGATGGACACGCCGGTCTCGGTGCGCATCCGGGTCTCGCCGAGCAGCCGTCCGTTCCAGTGCGACGTGGCGGACAGCTCGATCCGCTCGGCGACCAGGCCCAGCCCGGTGGTGGACAGCAGGTTGGGGCTGTGGTGCGCCGGCATCAGCGCGTCGATCAACGTGGCCGCCTCACCGGAGGTGAGCCGTACCGACAGCGAGCAGGCGTCCGGATCGTCCTCGCGGTACGCGCTCAGCGTCCGCGACCCGTCCCGGTGGGCGACCACCGCCAGGCGGGGCTGTTCGCGCGTGGTGAGGTCGTATCGGACCCCGATGCCGGGCAATGGCGTACTGCTCAGGCGTGGAGCTCCCACAGTTGTCCCCTCGTACAGGTGACTCTTCCAGCTCTCTTTGACGAAACTTTACGACCGTGGAGCATCCGGGCCGAACTCAGCCCGTTCGACGGCCTCTCCCGTCCAGCAACTCGACGACACGCCGTACGAACCACTCCGCGCCGTCCAGCCACGGACGGTGCCCCGCGCCGGGTTGCCCGGCGAACTCGGCGTTCGGAAACACGTCGGCGGTGCGGCGGGCGAGCTCGGGACGGGGGCCTGCGTCGAGATCGCCGGCGAGGACGAGGACGTGGGATGACGGGCTGCGTACAGCATGGCAAGGCTGCCGCCCGCCGAGCGCGCGAGCAGATCCATGTGGGCCAGCCCCATGTGGGCCCGCCCCATGTGCGCGCGCAACACCTCGACGTCGTCCGCTAGGTGGTCGCAGCGGTACCTGGCTGGATCCGCCGGCACCCAGGTAGGCGGAGGCCCGCATCGGCCCGCCGGGCGGGAACTGCTGGCGGTTGGCCCGCACCCAGCACGTGGTAGGCGATCCGGGACCCGTCGGAGGCGCTCAAGAACGGCACGCCGTCGATCACGTTCACCGACCGCACTCACCGCAACGGAGTTGCCCGCGCGGCTCTCACGCCACCCCTTCGGCTGTGGCCCCTCCGCCGTACCCCCCTCCGGGCCGCTCCTCTCCGCCGTCGCCCGTTCGCCGCAGCGCAGCCGCGTCACGCGCAGAAAAGTACGAGCCGCCCCCTTGCCTGATCATTCGCTGCCTGGATTACTGATCCCGAACACCCGGACCGAATGATCGGTCGTCCGGATTGAAGCGGTTGGCGAGGGAGAACTCCCCATGGCGGATGCGACGGAGCTGCTGGACTCGGGGGAACGGCTCGTCCATGAGGCGTTGCGGGCGTTGCAGCTGGAGCGGCTGCGGGCGTCACTTCGGCACGCGTACGAAAACGTGCCGTTCTACCGGGAGTCCTTCGACAAGGCCGGCGTACGGCCCGACGACTGCCGCTCACTCGCCGATCTGGCCCGCTTCCCGTTCACGACCAAGGCCGACCTGCGCGAGAACTACCCGTACGGGATGTTCGCCGTGCCCCAGGACCGTATCCGCCGCATCCATGCCTCCAGCGGCACCACCGGACGCCCCACGGTCGTCGGCTACACCGACGCCGACCTTTCCCTGTGGTCCGACATGGTGGCCCGCTCGATCCGGGCGGCGGGCGGGCGGCCCGGGGACAAGGTGCATGTGGCGTACGGCTATGGGCTGTTCACCGGTGGGCTCGGCGCACACTACGGTGCCGAGCGGCTCGGCTGTACGGTCATCCCCGCGTCCGGCGGTATGACGGCCCGCCAGGTCCAGCTGATCCAGGACCTCAGGCCCGAGATCATCATGGTGACGCCCTCGTACATGCTCACCCTCCTCGACGAGTTCGAGCGGCAGGGCGTGGACCCGCGGGGTACCTCCCTGCGCGTGGGCGTCTTCGGTGCCGAACCCTGGACCGAGCAGATGCGTCAGGAGATCGAGGAGCGGTTCGCGATCGACGCCGTCGACATATACGGACTGTCCGAGGTGATCGGGCCGGGAGTCGCGCAGGAGTGTGTGGAGACCAAGGACGGGCTGCATGTGTGGGAAGACCACTTCTTCCCGGAGATCGTCGACCCGTTCACCGGTGAGGTGCTGCCCGACGGCGAGGAGGGCGAGTTGGTCTTCACCTCGCTCACCAAGGAGGCCATGCCCGTCATCCGGTACCGCACACGGGACCTGACGCGGCTGCTGCCGGGGACCGCCCGGGTGTTCCGGCGGATGGAGAAGATCACCGGGCGCAGTGACGACATGGTCATCCTGCGCGGGGTCAACCTCTTCCCCACGCAGATCGAGGAGATCGTGCTCCAAACGCCGGGCGTGGCACCCCACTTCCAGCTGCGTCTCACCCGGGAGGGCCGTCTCGACGCCCTCACGGTGCGGGCGGAAGCTCGCCGCGACGCGTCGCCCGAGACGCGGGACGCCGCCGCGCAGACCATCGCGGCGGCCGTGAAGGACGGCATCGGGGTGTCGGTCGCCGTGGAGATCGTCGAACCGGAGTCGCTGGAACGGTCCGTCGGAAAGATCCGGCGGATCGAGGACCTGCGCCCCCGCTAGGCAGGACGTACGAATTGCTCGGTGGCGGGACCTGCCTCCGCGTTTCAGCAAGTGGAAGGTGGAAGAGGGAGGGGCCTGGCGCGTCAGCGCCGGCTCGGACCTCCCACAGTCCGCGGTCCGCCGGACAGAACCTGGCGGTGAAGCGCTCGAAAACCAGTGGAGCAGCGCCGCTGTGCGCCATTACCGTGCTGCCGAGCCAAGTCGTCTAGTCAAGGGCGTGCCGTTGTACACCGTGTGAGACCCCCCGAGCGCTGATTCGTCGCGCGTCGCCCATGTGCGCCGCGCTGCTTTTTGCTGCGGACTTCTCACTGAAACCGGTGTACTTCTGTGCTCAATAGCTGGGTGGTCATGCCCACCTGCCTGCCGACCGTCCTCCGCCGTTGCCACACATGCGCGTCCGAGCGCTTCCGGGCAAACGGTAAGTTTCGCGTCAACGCGAACCACAAGCTCCTCGACGTCTGGCTCCTCGTGCTCTGTACCGCTTGCGGGACCACCGCAAAGCTCACCGTCCTGGAGCGGATGCGTGGGCGCTCCATACGGCCTGAGCTGCTGGACCGGCTGCATCACAACGACCTTGGCCTGGCGGGCGAGTTGCTCCAGGATCCGGTCGTACGGCGCCGAAATCGCATCGCCCTCGACTGGGACAACGCCTGGCGCCTCGACACCGGCGGACGGGATCACCTGGACCGCGAGGTGGTCGACGTCTCGGTCCGCTTTGCCGCGCGGATCCCTGTCCGGCCGGTGCGACTGGTCGCTGAAGGGTTCGGTCTTTCACGGGCCGAGGTCGAGAGACTGGTCAGGGAGGGGAACCTCGTGTCGGCAGTCCGGCTGAGCGGCAAGCTCTCCGGCGACTTCACCTTCACGCTCAAGCGCTGAGCCCTCCCCGGGACCAGGGCCTGTCCGGCAAGACCCGCGGGACAGGCCCTAGCTCTCTGCGAACCGGTCCCGCAACTCCCGCTTGAGGATCTTCCCGCTCGCGTTGCGCGGCAGCTCGTCGACGAACACCACCCGCTTCGGCGCCTTGAAGTGGGCGAGCTTCTCGCGCGCGTGCTCGATCAGTTCGGCCTCGGTCACCTCGCCGCGTGGGACGACGACCGCCGTGACCGCCTCGATCCACCGCTCGTCGGGCAGGCCGATGACGGCGACCTCGGCGACCCCCTCGTGTGTGTACAACGCATCCTCGACCTGACGTGAAGCGACCAGTACGCCACCGGAGTTGATGACGTCCTTCACCCGGTCGACGATGGTGAAGTAGCCGTGCGCGTCCCGCACCGCGAGGTCCCCGGAGTGGAACCAGCCGTCCCGGAAGGCCTCGGCGGTCTCTTCGGGCTTGTCCCAGTAGCCCTCGCACAACTGCGGGGAGCGGTAGACGATCTCGCCGGGCGTGCCGTCGGGGACGTCCTCGCCGTTCTCGTCGACCACACGGGCGTCGACGAAGAGGACGGTACGGCCGCAGGAGTCCATGCGGCCCTTGTGTTCGTCCGGGGCCAGCACGGTGGCCAGCGGGCCGATCTCACTCTGGCCGAAGCAGTTGTAGAAGGCGAGCTCGGGCCATCGCTCACGCAGCCGCTCCAGTACCGGCACCGGCATGATCGAGGCGCCGTAGTACGCCTTGCGCAGACCATCCAGGTCACGGGTCGCGAAGTCGGGGCGGTCGGCCAGGCCGATCCACACCGTGGGCGGAGCGAACAGACTGTCCGCGCGGCCCGCTTCGATCAGATCGAAGAGCTGCTCGCCGTCGGGCCCGTCCAGGATGATGTTCGTGGCGCCGACCGCCAGGTACGGCAGCAGGAACACGTGCATCTGCGCCGAGTGGTACAGCGGCAGCGAGTGGACGGGGCGGTCGCCGGCGCTCAGATCGAGGGCGGCGATCGCGCTCAGGTACTCGTGGACCAGGGCGCGGTGGGTCATCATCGCGCCCTTCGGCAAGGCGGTCGTGCCCGAGGTGTAGAGCAGTTGCACCAGGTCCTCGCCACGTGGCTCCGGGCCGTCGTAGGCGGACGCCGTGGCCTGCCGCGCCAGCAGTGAGTCGTCGGCATCGCGCAGGGGCAACGCAGGGACGCCGTCCGGGAGGCGATCCGCCAGGTCCGGGTCCGCGAGGACCAGGGAACTGCCGGACTGGCCGACGATGTACGCGAGGTCGTCGCCGGTGAGGTTCTGGTTGACGGGGACGTGGACGAGGCCCGCGCGGGCGCAGGCGAGGAAGGCGATCAGATAGGCGTCCGAGTTGTGGCCGTAGGCACCGACCCGGTCGCCGGGGGTGAGGCCCTGGCCGAGCAGGACGCTCGCCGCGCGCGACACGGCCGCGTCGAGTTCCTCGTACGTCCAGGTGCGGCCGCGGTGCTCGACCGCGACGCGCGCCGGGGTGCGTCGGGCGCTGCGGCGCAGTACTCCGTCAACCGTGCTGCCGTCTCCTGGCGTCATGACACATGATCCTCGGTGTGTCGCACAGACAGGTCAAGCAGGACGGCAGGACACCTCACCGGGGACACATACCCGTTGGTACGCTCAACGGCTCCTTCCCTCAATGACGTTGGGAGGCACGATGCGCACCCGCCCCAGACGGCTCGTCGTCGCGGCCGTCGCCCTGCTCGCCGCCACCGCCGGGCTGCCCGCGACCGCGGCCGAGCGGCAGGACCAGCACGACCGGCATGACCAGCAGGAACAGCTCTCGCACGGTGGTCTGTCCGCCGTCGTCCGCTATACCGAGTACGGCATTCCGCACATCCTCGCCAAGGACTACAAGTCCCTTGGTTTCGGCACCGGTTGGGCGCAGGCCGCCGACCAGGTGTGCACGCTCGCCGACGGGTTCGTGACCGTGCGCGGCGAGCGCTCGCGGTTCTTCGGGCCGGACGCGGCGACCGACTTCTCGCTGTCGTCGGCCACCAAGAACCTCTCCAGTGACCTGTACTTCCGAGGCGTACGCCAGACACGCACGGTGGAAAGGCTCCTCGCCGAACCGGCACCGCGTGGCCCGAGCCGTCAGGTCAAGGACCTCATGCGGGGCTTCGCGGCCGGGTACAACACCTGGCTGAAGCAGAACCGGATCACCGACCCCGCCTGCAAGGGCTCCGCCTGGGTGCGGCCGGTCACCTCGCTGGACGTGGCCGCCCGGTTCTACGCCGTCGCCGTGCTCGGCGGCCAGGGCGGCGCCGTCGACGACATCACCTCCGCCCAGCCGCCCACCGGATCCGCCGCCCGCGGGAAGGGCATCGGGACCAGCCCGGACGCCGAGACGCTGATACGGGCCGTGCGCGCGCGGACCGCCGACGCGGACATGGGCTCGAACGCGGTCGCCTTCCGGGGTGACACCACAGCCACCGGCCGCGGCCTCTTGCTGGGCAACCCGCACTACCCGTGGCACGGTGGACGCCGCTTCTGGCAGGCGCAGCAGACGATTCCCGGCGAGCTCGACGTCGCCGGTGCTTCGCTGCTGGGCTCGCCGACGATCTCCATCGGCTACAACGCACATGTGGCGTGGAGCCACACCGTTTCGACCGGCGTCCCGTTCAATCTGCACCGTCTGACGCTGGATCCGGCCGACCCCACCGTCTATCTGGTGGACGGCGAACCCGAGCGGATGAAGAAGCGGACCGTGACCGTCGCGGTCAAGGACGGCACACCGGTGACCCGCCCCCAGTGGTGGACCCGGTACGGCCCGGTGGTGGCCTCCGCCGACGGAGAACTCCCGCTGCCCTGGACCGCGACGACGGCGTATGCGCTCAACGACCCCAACGCGGCCAACATGCGCTTCGCCGACACCTCACTCGGCTTCAGCAAGGCGCGCGGCACCGCCGACGTCCTCGCGTCCCTCGCCCGGCACCAGGGGCTGCCGTGGGTGAACACCATCGCCGCGGACTCCTCGGGACACTCCCTGTACACCCAGTCGCAGGTGCTGCCCCGGATCACCGACGACGTCGCGGCGCGGTGTTCCACGGACCTCGGCAAGGCCACGTATCCGGCGGCGGGACTCGCGGTCCTCGACGGCTCCCGGGGTGACTGCACCCTGGGGCGCGACAGCGACGCCGTCCAGCCCGGGACCTTCGGGCCCGCGCGCATGCCGACGCTGAGGGACGCGCCGTACGCGGAGAACTCCAACGACAGCGCGTGGCTGGCCAATGCCGACCGGCCGCTCACCGGGTACGAGCGGATCTTCGGCAACATCGGCACCCAGCGCTCGCCACGCACGCGTGGAGCGATCGAGGACGTGGCGGCGATGGCCAGGCGGGGCGGTCTGACCGTCCGGGATCTGGAGCGGCAGCAGTTCGCGAACCGGGTGCCCGCGGCCGGCCTGGCGGCGGCCGACACGGCGACGGGATGTGCCGCGCTGCCGGGCGGAAGGGCAACAGGCAGCGACGGCAAGGCGGTTGATGTCGCCGAGGCCTGTTCGGTGCTCGCGGCCTGGGATCGCACCATGGACACCGGCAGCCGGGGCGCCCTGCTCTTCGACCGGTTCTGGCGAAAGCTGACGGCGAAGGTGCCGACTGCCCAACGCTGGAAGGTTCCCTTCTCGGCGGCGGACCCGGTGCGCACACCGAACACCCTCAACACCGCCGCCCCCGGCTTCGCCTTGGCCCTCGCGGACACGGTCGCCGAACTCCGGGCGGCGGGCATCGCGCTCGACTCCCGCCTCGGTGAGCACCAGTTCGTCGTACGGAACGGTCAGCGCATCCCCGTTCCGGGCGGCACGGAAGGGCTGGGCGTGTGGAACAAGATCGAGGCGGTGTGGGACCAGGCGCGCGGCGGCTATACGGAGGTCACGACCGGCTCCAGCCACATCCAGGCGGTCGGCTGGGACGGCAGCCGTTGCCCGGTGGCCCGTACGCTGCTGACGTACGCGCAGTCCTCGAACCCGAACTCGCCCCACTTCAGCGACCAGACCCGGTTGTTCTCGGGTGAGAAGTGGGTGACCGTGCGGTTCTGTGAGAAGGACATCCTGTCGTCGCCCGCCCTGAAGGTCGTCCGCGTGCGCGAACGCTGAGCGACTGTGGTCCCGTCCCACATGGGGCGGGACCACATAGGGCCGGACCACATGGGGCGGGGCTACATAGGGCCGGACCACACGAGGCCGGACCACATGGGGCGGGGCTACATAGAAGTGACAGGTGAAATTCACCCGTCGCCGCACGATGCATCAACTGCCCTTGGCCGAATGCTTCCTTTGCTCCTCCGTGCTCCTGTGCGCCCCTTTGGAGAAAGGTTTCCGGAAACCGATTGCCGCTTGAACTGGGCAGGACATGTCTCAAGCGTCAAGTCCGTGGCACGTTCACCGAATTCTTGCGTGCCACGTCAGGCAGGAGGTTTCCCATGAGCCGTGCTGTGCCTGCACAGGAGCGAGTATGGCAAACAGGTACTGCTCCAGGCATATTCCCCATCCTCGGTCACGGTATCGCGTTGTTCCGCCAACCGCTGGCGTTCTGAATTCTTTGCCCGCGTACGGGGATCTCGTCGAGATACGGCTGGGCCCGCAGCGCGCCTGGATGGTGTGTCACCCGGAGCTGGTCCACGAGATGCTCAAGGATCCGCACACCTTCGACAAAGGGGGTCCGCTCTACGACAAGCTCGGAAAGCTGATGGGCGACGGTCTCGTCACCTGCCGCCAACCGGCGCACCGGGAAAAGCGCAGGCTGTTGCAATCCGGATTCCGCCCTTCCCATGTGGCCACCTACGCGAATCTGGTGAGCGAGGAAGCCGAGTCGGTGTGCCGCGCGTGGTCTGCCGGGCAGGCGGTCCGTGTCAGTGACGCGATGATGGCGCTGACGACCCGGGTGATCAGTCGAGTTCTGCTCTCCGACTCGCTCGACGACACAACGGCCGCCGAGGTGCGGGACTGTCTCACCGTCATCGTCCGTGGCCTGCTCGTCCGCACGGCCGTGCCGATCGACGTCCTGTTCCGCCTCCCCACTCCCGCCAACCGCCGCTATCTGCGCGCGGTCGACCGGCTGCACGCGATCATCGACGCCGCCATCGCGGACCGGCGCCGGGGTGCCTCCCACGACGATGTGCTGGGAACCTTGTTCGCGGCCACGCGAGGGGAGGGCGGAACCGCGGCGATCACCGACCAGGAAGTCCATGATCACCTGATCACGCTCCTGCTCACCGGTGTCGAGGCCCCCGCGCTGTGCCTGGCCGACGCCTTCAGCCTGCTGGCCCGCCATCCGGAGGCCGAACGCCGTCTGCACGCCGAGCTCGACGCCGTTCTCCCCGGAGGTCGGCGGCCCGGCCCCGACGATCTGCCGCACCTCGTGTACACCCGGTGTGTCGTCTCCGAGACACTGCGCCACACGTCGCCCGGCTGGCTCTTCACCCGCCTCACGACCAAGGAGACCGAACTCGCCGGGTGTCGCCTGCCGCGAGGTGCCACCGTCCTGTACAGCCCCTACCTCCTGCACCATGATCCCTCGTCGTTCACCGACCCCGACCGTTTCCTCCCCGACCGCTGGTTACCGGGGCAGGTCACCGCCGTACAGCGCCGCGCGATGATGCCGTTCTCCGCGGGCAGCCGCAAATGCCTCGGGGACGAGTTCTCCATGGCGGAGGCCACCCTGGCGCTCGCGACCATCGCCGGGCGCTGGCGGCTGCGCCATCTGCCCGGGCATGTCGAACCCAAACCACGCCCCGCGATCACTCTGGGGCCGCGTTCCCTGGTCATGACCTGCGACCCCATGGCCACCCTTCGCGTATCGGATTCCCGGACGGCAGGTGGCAGCGGTGTCGACAACGCATGAGGAAATCGCGGTCGGTGTAGGGGACGGAACTCCGGTTCCCCACCTCAGGGAACTGATCGACACCCACCTCCACATGCCCTTCCCGTTCATGCGAAATCGCCACGAGCCCGTGGCCACGGCCGGCGTCGACGCGTGGCTGGCCGCGTGGGGGCTGACCGACGATCCGGAGGTGGCGGCGATGATCGCCCGCACGCGCCCCGCCGAGCTCGCCTCTTACAACAGCCCCACCATGGATCCCGGTCTGCTCCAGATCGTGGCCAACCAGATCGCCTATCAATTCGTCTTCGACGACCGCGCGGAGGAAATCGGTCGGCACTCGCCGGGGCTGCTGCTGCCCATGCTGTTCGAGAGCATCGCGATTCTGCGGGACGCCCGCCGGCCCAGCACTCCGCTCGGCGCGGCCCTGGCAGATCTCCACCGGCAGGTCCGGGAACGGTGCACCCTGGACCAGGCCGCGCGGTGGGCGTGGAAGAGCCGTGAGTACGTGCACGGCCTGTTGTACGAGGCGGTGGCGCAGGCGGACTCCCTCCCCCTGCGGGCCGGGCACTGCACGTCGATACGGTCGCTGACCGCGGGCGTGGAGCCTTTCCATCCGCTGTGCGAGGCCGCCCAGCCGCACGAGCTGACCCTCGCCGAACTCCACCACCCCGCCGTACGGCGACTGGGCCGGTTGTCCGCCGACGCGGCGGTGTGGATACCCGACCTGTTCTCCGCGGTGAAGGAACAGCGCGCAGGCGGAATGATCAACCTGGCCCTCGCGCACCAGCGCGAACAGCGCTGCTCCCTGCCGGCCGCCGTCCTGCTGGCCATCCAGCAGATCAACTCCACGATCAAGGAGTTCCAGATGCTCTTCGCACAGGTCGAACCGGAGTTGAGCCCCTCAGGCGTCGGCTACGTGGAAGGCATGATCGGCTGGGTCCGCGGCTGCTACTACTGGTCCCGAACCGTGCCGCGTTACGCGGACGCGGCGTGCGTTCCGGCTCTCCCGTGACGCCCCCCGTCACACTGCGGTGAGAGCCCGGAGTCCCCCGGAAACAGGCCCATCCGATTTTCCTACCCGAGACACGGGCCTTCTCATTCCCCTCGATCGATGATTCATCCGTTGGTGCACAATTCGGCCTGCCGCACCGTCAGGAGGCGTAATCTCGGCTGCTCCGACGCCGAACTACTGAAGGCGGTACGGCACATGGCGAAAGAGCCACGGCCCCCGATCGCCGAGCACCGGATGTTGATCGAGCGGCAGCGGGAACTTCATGCTCTCGACGCCGCGTTCAAGGAACTGCGGCACACCACGGACGGGGTTCCGCGAGCGCGGCGCAGGGGGCTGCTCGCCTTCACCGGGTCGGCCGGACTGGGCAAGACAGCACTCGTCAGGGCCGCCCGCTCCCGGGCTGCGGCGCACGGGTTCAGCGTGCTCTCGGGCCGGGGCGGCGAGAAGGAGCAGGGGCTGGCGTTCCGCGTGGTGCGCCAGCTCATGCAACCTCCGCTGGCGACGATGGACGGGGCGGAACTCCGCGCCTTCATGGGCAGTTGGTACGACATCGTCGCCGCCGCTCTCGGTCTCGAGGCGCACGGCCCCGTCCCGGAGCCGGACCCGACCGGCGTCCGTGAAGGTCTCGACTGGGTCATGACGCGCCTCACCGTGAGGAAGCCGCCCGTCGTCCTGCTCCTGGACGACCTGCACTGGGCGGACGCCGAGTCCCTCAACTGGCTCTCCTCCTTCGCGCCACGGGTCGAGGACCTTCCGCTGCTGATCGTGCTCGCCTACCGACCCGACGAACTGCCCCCCGAGGCGGAGGAACTCCGCACACTCGTCGGACGCCACGGGGGCCGCCCCCACGCCCTGGACCGGCTCACCACCGACGGCGTGGCGCGGATCGTCAGGCACGAGGTCGGGGAGGGAGCCGAGGACCGGTTCTGCAGGGAATGCTGGTCGGCCACCGGCGGGAGCCCCTTCGAAGCGGTGGAGCTCGCCATCGGACTCGGCGAGCGGAACCTGCGGGGCACCGAGGACGACCTGCCGGCAATGCGTGAGCTCGCCGCGGCGGTCAAGGGCCCGGGACTGATCGAGCGTCTCGAAGGGCTCGACACGACGACCGTCCGATTCGCGCACGTCGCGGCCGTACTGGGCTCGCCCTTCTCACCTCAGCTCGCCGCGACCGTCGCGGTGCTCGGCGACGAGGCCGTCGCCGAGGCGACCCAGCAGTTGCGCGCCGCCCGGATCCTGGCCGACGGTCACGGTCCCGGGGGAGAGCTCGAGTTCGTTCATCCACTGATCGCCACCACGATCTACCGGTCCATCCGCTCGGCCTTCCGGGTCGGTCTGCACAACGCTGCCGCGGAGGCCGCCCTGGCCGCGGGGTACGGCCCCACGGCCGCCGCCCGGCATCTGCTGGAGGTCCCCTGCGAGGGCAACCCCGAGGCGGTCGCATGTCTGCGCGAGGCAGCTCGGGAGAACCTTCGCGCCGGGGCGACCGAGGCCGCCCGACGCCTGCTGACCCGGGCGCTGCAGGAGCCACCGCTGCCCGAGGACCGTGCCGCGGTCCTTCACGAGCTCGCCTGCTCCACGTTCCTGATCGAGCCCACCGCCACGGTGCGCCATCTGCGCCAGGCGCTGGCGGAACCCGACGTCGACCCAGATCTGCGCGCCTCCATCGTCTATCGGCTGACGCAGGCTCTGGCCCACACCGATCAGCTGGCCGAGGCCGTGGACGTGGCCGCCGAGGAGGCGCGGCAGGCCACGAATCCGCGCGTCAAACTGCGTATGCAGGCCGATCACTTCGTCTGGAGCATGGTCCGCACCGACGACCCCGACTCCCCCGCCCGTTCCCGTACGCTGACGCGTCTGGCCGAGCAGTTGCCCGGTCGCAGGCTGGAGGAGCGCTACATCCTGGGGCTGCGGGCCTGGGACGCGGTGAAGCGCGGCGAGCCCAGGCAGACCGCCCTCACCTATGCCGAGAAGGCGCTGCGCGGTGGCATGAGCTGGACCGACGAGAACCGGGGCTTCGAGGTACCCGTTTCGGTCGCCCTGGTGTTCATGTACGGCGACCAGCCGCGCCGGGCCGAGGAGTTGTTCAACAAGGGCATCGAGGAGTGCGCGGGCAAGGGCTGGCGCGGTTCTCACCTGGCCTTCGGCCAGAGCCTCGCCGGCTACATCCGCTACCGCCGTGGCTGCCTGGCCGAGGCCGAGGACCTCGTACGGGAGGGACTGCGCATCGCCGACAAGGTGGAAGGGGCCGTGCCCGCCCAGTGGTTCGCCGTCGGCATCCTCATCAAGACCCTGCTGGCCCGTGGGCGCGTCACCGAGGCGCGCGCACTGGCCGACGAGCACCACTTCGGTGAGATGACTCCGAACGCCGTCATCTACCCCGACCCTCGCACCGTGTACGCGGAACTGCTTCTGGCGGAGGGACGGCACGCCGAAGCGGCGACGCGGTTGTCCTTGGTCGGGGACTGGCTGGACCAGCGGGCGTGGCGCAACCCGGCCTGGTGCCCGTGGCAGCTGAGGCTCGCGTCCGCGCTCGCCCCCACCGCACCGGACGAGGCGGTCAGCCACGCCCAGGACGCCGTCAGGCGCGCCCGGGACTTCGGCGCCGCCTCCACCATCGGCCGGGCCCTGCACACCCTCGCCGAGGTGACCGGCGGACCCGCGGCGCTCGACCTGTACGCGGAGGCCGTCGAGCACCTGGAGCAGTCACCGTCGGCGTACGAACTCGCCCGCGCCCTGGTCGGCCACGGCGCCGCGCTGTCCCGCAACGGGCGGCTCCAGGAGGCCGCCGATCGGCTCTACCAGGGTCTGGAAGGCGCAGTCCACTGCGGGGCGGAGGCGCTCGCCGCCCGGGCCAGGGAGGAACTGTCGGCGGCCGGTCTGCGCCCGCTGCCGCTGCGGTACGTGCAAGCCGACACACTGACCGCTCAGGAACGCCGTACCGCCGAACTGACCATCCAGGGCCAGCCGGTGGCTGTGGTCGCCAAGGAACTGCGCCTCACCGAGCAAGGCGTGCGGCACCTGCTGTCCTCCGTCTACCGCAAGATCGGCACCGACGCCACCGGCCTCGCCATGTGCCTGGGGTCCGTGCCCCACCATCGCCCTTGAGAGCGCCGGTCTCGGCCCCCGTGTCGGCCGTCGTCACACGGGTCGTGAGCGGCCCTCCCAGTACGGGTCCCGCACCCGCCGCTTGTACAGCTTGCCGTTGGGATCGCGCGGCATCTCGGTGATGAAGTCGACGCTCTTGGGCCGCTTGTAGCCGGCGAGTTGCTCGGCACAGTGGTCGAGGATCTCGGCGGCGAGGTCGGGGCCGGGCGCGTGGCCGTGGGCCGGTTCGACGACGGCCTTGACCTCTTCGCCCCAGTCGTCGTGCGGGATTCCGAAGGCGGCGGCGTCGGCGACGGCCGGGTGGGCGAGGAGCACGGACTCGATCTCGGCCGGGTAGATGTTGACCCCGCCCGAGATGATCATGTCGATCTTGCGGTCGCGGAGGAAGAGATAGCCGTCCTCGTCGAGGTAGCCGAGGTCGCCGACGGTGAAGAAGTCTCCGATGCGGTTCTTCTTCGTCTTGGCCTCGTCCTTGTGGTAAGCGAAGCCGCCGGTGTTCATCTTCAGGTAGACGGTGCCGAGTTCGCCGGGTGGGAGGCGGTTGCCGTCGTCGTCGAAGACTGCGAGTTCACTGATGGGCCAGGCCTTGCCGACCGTGCCGGGTTTCTTCAGCCAGTCCTCGGCGGTCGCGAAGGCGCCGCCGCCCTCGCTGGCCGCGTAGTACTCCTCCACGCAGGGGCCCCACCAGTCGAGCATCGCCCTCTTCACGTGGTCGGGGCAGGGGGCGGCGCCGTGGATGGCGTGCCGCATGGAGGAGACGTCGTAGCGGGCCCGCACGTCCTCGGGCAGAGCGAGCAGGCGGTGGAACTGGGTCGGCACCATATGGGTGTGGGTGCACTTGTGGGTGTCGATCAGGCGGAGCATCTCCTGCGGCGTCCACTTGTCCATCAGCACCAGCCGGTGACCTATGTGCAGGGAAGCGCCCGCGAACTGAAGCACGGCGGTGTGGTACAGCGGCGAGCAGACCAGGTGCACGTTGTCGCCGAACGGGCGGATGCCGAAGATGCCGAGGAAACCGCCGAGGTACGCCTCCTCGGGGACCTTGCCCGGCAGCGGGCGCCGGATGCCGCGCGGTCGGCCGGTGGTGCCGGAGGTGTAGTTCATGACCCAGCCGAGGGTGCGGTCAATGGGCGCCGACTCCGGTTGTCCGTCGAGGAGTTCGGTGTACGGACGGAAGCCCTCGACCGTGCCGATCGCGTACCGGTGGGTGCCGGGCAGGCCGGCTTCGTCGGCGGCGTGACGCGCGGCGGCGGCGAAGCGTTCGTGGGCGAGGAGCACCTTGGCGCCGGAGTCGGCGACGATCCAGGCGATCTCGGGGCCGACGAAGTGGTGGTTGATGGGGACCAGGTAGAAGCCGGCCTGGCTGGCGGCGAGGTACGCGGTGAAGAACTCGGCGCTGTTGGGCAGGACGACGGCGAAGGCGTCGCCGCGTTCCATTCCGGCCGCGCGCAGGCCGTGGACGAGGCTGTTGGCGGCGGCGTGCAGTCGCCCGGCGGTCCACTCCTCGCCGTCGGGGGCGACGAGGACCGTGCGGTCGGGGTCGGCCGCTGCCTGGGCCCAGAAGCCTGCGGGGGGTGTGCTCGTCACTGGCCGCTCCTTCCGGCGATGCGGTTGATGCGATCGACGGCTCGCTCGAAGCCGCGGGTGAGGTCGTCGACGACGGCCTGGACGCTGCGTTCGCTGTTCATCCGGCCCACGATCTGGCCGACGGGCGTGCCGAGCAGCGGCTCGACCTCGTACTTCTGGATCCGGGAGACGGCCTCGGCGACGAGCAGTCCCTGCAAGGGCATGGGGAGGGTGCCGGGCCCGTTCGTGTCGTCCCAGGCGTCGGTCCACTCGGTGCGCAGCTGACGTGCGGGTTTTCCGGTCAGGGCGCGGGAGCGCACGGTGTCGCCGGAGCCTGCGGCCAGCAGCTTCTGGATGAGCCTGGGGGAGGGGAGTTCGGCCTCTGTGGTGGTCAGCCATATGGAGCCGAGCCACACACCCTGGGCGCCGAGGCTGAGTGCGGCAGCCACCTGTTGGCCGCTGCCGATCCCCCCGGCTGCCAGTACGGGCAGCGGGTCGACCGCTTCCACCACCTCCGGTGTGAGCACCATGGAGGCGATGTCACCGGTGTGGCCGCCCGCCTCGTACCCCTGGGCGACCACGATGTCGATACCGCCTTCCTTGTGCTTGGCGGCGTGCCGGGCGCTGCCCGCGAGCGCGGCGACCAGGACACCCTGGTCATGGGCGCGTTTGACGACGTCTGCGGGCGGTGAGCCGAGGGCGTTGGCGAGCAGCTTGATCGGGTAGTCGAAGGCGACGTCGAGCTGGGTGCGGGCAACCTGCTCCATCCACCCGGTGATACGCCAGCCGGACGCCTCTCCCTCGGCCAGTTCGGGCACGCCGTACTTGGCGAGGGTGTCCTTGACGAACTGCCGGTGTCCCTCGGGGATCATCGCCTCGACATCGGCCTCGGTCAGTGTTTGGTTGTTCGGGGCCTCCACCTTCTTGGCGGGCATGACGACATCCAGGCCGTAGGGCCGCCCGTCGACATGCGCCTCGACCCAGTCGAGGTCGCGTTTGAGGTCGTCGGGGGCCGTGTAGCGGACCGCGCCGAGCACTCCGAAGCCGCCGGCCCGGCTGATGGCCGCGGCGACGGCGGGGAACGGCGTGAAGCCGAAGATGGCGTGCTCGACTCCCAGTTTCTTGCTCAGCTCCGTCTGCATGGGCGCAGGATGCCGCAGTCCTCCGGACGACGGAAGGCCTTTTCTGATACACCGTCAGATCACTTGGCCGACCACCCCGTTGACACGACCCGCACCTGACAGGAAAGTTTCACCACGCAAGGTGATCCCGGAAAGATACTTTCAGCCCGAGTGGCGGGAGGAACCTCTATGACGGACGGCAGGAACAGACTGACCCGGCGTCAACTGGGCCGAACAGCCCTGGCCCTGGGCGGCGCGCTGGCCCTTGCCCCCTTCCCCGCCGGACCGGTGGCGGCCGCCTCCTCCGGCCGCGACGGCACCCTGCGCCACGGCTCCCCCGAGCGCGCCGGTCTTCTCCCCGCCCACCTCCGCCGGCTCGTCACCGACGCCGAGGCGTTCCTGGGCCCCTCCCCCAAGCACCCCTGGTACGCGGGCGCCGTCCTGCTCGCCGGGCGCGGCGGCACCGTGGCCCTGCACCAGCCCATCGGCATGGCGCTGCGCTACCAGGCGTACGACGAGAAGACCGACGCCGGCGTCGAGTTCCCGGCCGACCAGCAGATCCCGATGGCCGAGGACACCGTCTTCGATCTGGCCTCGGTGTCCAAGCTGTTCACCTCTATCCTCGCCGTGCAGCAGATCGAGCGGGGTGCCCTCGGGCTGGAGACGACGGTCGCCTCCTACCTCCCGGACTTCGGCCGCGCGGGCAAGCAGGACATCACGGTCCGTCAGCTCCTCACCCACACCTCGGGGTTCCGCGCCTGGATCCCGCTGTACAACGCGCCGACGTACGAGGAGAAGCTCCAACTCATCTGGAACGAGGCGCCGCTGAACGCTCCGGGCACCAAGTACCTCTACTCGGACCTGAATCTGATCTCCCTCCAGCTGGTCCTGGAGAAGATCACCGGCCGCATGCTCGACACCCTCCTCCGCGACGAGATCACCGTCCCGCTCGGCATGCGCCGCACCCGCTACAACCCGCCCGCAGCCTGGAAGCCGAAGATCGCGGCCACCGAGGACGCCAGGAGGCCCTGGTCCGGCCTGGACCGTGGGCTCGTGTGGGGCGAGGTGCACGACGAGAACGCCTTCAGCCTCGGCGGGGTCGCGGGCCACGCGGGCGTGTTCTCGAACGCCTGGGACCTCGCGGTCCTCGGCCGGACACTGCTCAACGGCGGCTCCTACGGCCGCTCCCGCATCCTGGAACCGGAGTCGGTGGACCTGATGTTCACCGACTTCAACACCGCCTTCCCCGGCGACGAGCACGGCCTCGGCTTCGAGCTCTACCAGCACTGGTACATGGGCGCGATGGCCACCCCGCGCACCGCGGGGCACACCGGCTTCACCGGCACCTCGCTGGTCCTCGACCCGACGACCGACTCCTTCCTCGTCGTCCTCGGCAACTCGGTTCACCCGGTGCGCAGTTGGCGTTCCGGTTCCGCGCCCCGGGTCGCCGCCGCCGACCACCTGGCCCGCGCCGTACCGGTCCGCCCGCGACACGGCCGTGCCGCATGGTTCTCCGGAATGGCGAACGCCACCACGGCCACCCTCGCGCTCCCCGCCCTCGACACGACCTCCGGTGACGCGCGGCTCGGGTGCGCCCTGTGGTGGGACACCGAGCCCGGCCCGGACCTCCTTGCCCTGGAGTCGTCCACGGACGGCGGCAGCACCTGGCACCCCCTCCCCTTCACGACGACCCGCCACAGCGAGCAGCCCCAGGAGCACCCCGCGGGCACGGCCACCGGCTGGTCGGGCCGTGTCTGGCACCGGCTCTCGGCGGAACTGCCCGCGCACCAGCGGCTCGTGCTGCGCTGGCGGTACGCGACCGACCGGCTGTACGTCGGCCGTGGCGCGTACGTGGACGGGCTGCGCGTGCGGACCGGCGACGACATCCTCTTCGACGAGACACGCCCGGCGGACTCGACACGGATCGAGGCGATCGGCTGGGGACCGTCGGCCGACTAGCTCAGGCGCGGCAGGCGGTGAGCACGGGCTGGTAGAAGCCGCTGGACTCGGGGGCGTGCCAGGTCAGGTCGCCGAAGCCGGCGGCGGCAACGGCATCGGTCACCTGACGCCGAGTCAGCGCCCAGGAGGTGGTGCGACGGACGCGGACGTCCCAGCCGCTTGCGGCGGGCAAGAGCTGGAAGTGCTCCAGGTCGTATCGCTCGCCGTCGTCGTGCCAGTGCCACAGCTGGAAGGTGATCGTCCGGCCGTCGGAGTTCTCGGACACCTGAGGAGGAGCCGCCGCCGGACGGTTCCGTCGCGCCTGGTCGTAGTCGCGGATGCTGAGCACCAGCAGCCCGTCCTCCCGCAGGACGCGCCGCATCTCGGACAGAGCCTGTGCGACGTCCTGCCGGGAGAGCAGGTGCGAGAGTGAGTTGTCGGCGCATATGACGACGTCGAAGGCCGATGGCCGGAACGGAAGAGTGCGCATGTCCGCCACGGCCGTAGGAAGACCGGCACCCCGGCCCGCCGCTTCCGCAGTGGCCCGGGCGGCGGCGACGGGGCTCAGGTCACTGCCGACGACGCGGTGCCCGGCGAGCGCGAGTCCGATCGCCTGGGTGCCGATCCCACAGGAACAGTCGAGCACCCGGTGCGGCCCGGCGCCCAGCCGTGGGCGGACAAGGCCGTTCAGCGCGTCGGCCTGGCGCGCCATGCTCGCGTCCCAGTCCGGGAAGAGCCGGTGGTAGTCGCCGGCCAGCGCGTCGTAGAAGTCCCGTACGGAAGAGTCGGCCATCGTCAGTCGCCGCTGCCCTGCAGCACCGCCATCGCCGCGTTGTGTCCCGGCACCCCGCTCACCCCTCCCCCGCGTACCGCGCCCGCCCCGCACAGCAGCACGTTCGCGTGCCGCGTCTCCACGCCCCACCGGCCGGTGCCCTCCTGAGCGTAGGGCCAGGCGAGGTCCCGGTGGAAGATGTTGCCGCCGGGCAGCCGCAGGTCGCGCTCCAGGTCCAGCGGGGTCTTCGCCTCGATGCAGGGCCGGCCGTCGACATCGATCGCCAGACAGTCGGCGAGCGGTTCCGCGAGGTGGGCGTCGAGCTGCGCGAGCGTCGACTTCAGCAGTTCCTCGCGTACGGCGTCGTTGCCGCGTTCGAAGAGCCGGGCCGGGGTGTGCAGCCCGAAGAGGGTGAGGGTCTGGTAGCCCTGTTCGACGAGGTCGGGGCCGAGGATCGAAGGGTCCGTCAGCGAGTGGCAGTAGATCTCGGACGGCGGCGCGCTGGGGAGTTCCCCGGCGGCGGCCTGGGCGTGGGCGGTGGCGAGTTGGCCGTAGCTCTCGGCGATGTGGAAGGTCCCGGCGAACGCCTCGCGGGGGTCGACGGAGCTGTCGCGCAGCCGGGGCAGGCGCTTGAGCAGCATGTTCACCTTGAGCTGGGCGCCCTCGGCGGGGGTCGGGGGTGTGTCGCCGGTGAGGGCGGCGAGTTCCTGCGGGGAGGCGTTCACCAGGACGTGCCGGGCGGCGGCGACGCCCTCACCGTCCGCCGTCCGATACGTGATCTCCGCCGTACGGCCGTCCGTGTCGATCCGTACCGCCTCGTGTCCGGTGACGACGACCGCGCCGGCCGCGCGGGCCGCCGTGGCCAGGGCGTCGGTGAGGGCGCCCATGCCACCCACGGGGACGTCCCAGTCGCCGGTGCCGCCGCCGATCACGTGGTAGAGGAAGCAGCGGTTCTGCTTCAGGGAGGCGTCATGTGCGTCGGCGAAGGTGCCGATCAGCGCGTCCGTCAGGACCACGCCCCGCACCAGGTCGTCCGTGAAGCGGTCCTCGATCGTGACACCGATCGGCTCCTCGAAGAGGATGCGCCAGGCCTCCTCGTCGTCCACCCGGCGGCGCAGTTCCTCACGGCTCGGCAGGGGTTCGGTGAGCGTGGGGAACACCCGCTTGGCGACCTGCCCGGTGATGCCGTAGAACCGCTGCCAGGCCGCGTACTCGCGCTCGCCGCCGGTCAGCCGGGCGAACGCCTCCCGGGTGCGCCGCTCGCCGCCCCCGACCAGCAGTCCGGTCGACCGTCCGTCCCGTTCCACGGGCGTGTACGAGGAGACGTTGCGCGTGCGGACGCGGAAGTCCAGGCCGAGGTCCCGGACGATCTTCTTCGGCAACAGGCTGACCAGGTACGAGTAGCGCGACAGCCGTGCGTCGACGCCGGCGAACGGCCGCGTGGACACGGCGGCGCCCCCGGTGGTGTCCAGCCGCTCCAGCACCAGCACCGACCGTCCGGCCCGGGCCAGGTAGGCGGCGGCGACCAGGCCGTTGTGGCCTCCTCCGACGATGACCGCGTCGTAGGTACGGTGTCCCGGGTGTCCCTCGTGTGCAGGCATGGTTCTTCGTAACACGTGATGATCTAGGTCGGCCATAGGTCGGCCGCACGGGAGTCACCGGCCGGCGGACGCCACCGGGCTCACGGGCCGCCGGGACCCCGCTGCTGCCGCAGCACCGCCACCCTCCGGTACAGCTCGACCGCCTCCGCGCCCCGCCCGAGCTGCTCCAGGCAGTGGGCCTCGTCGTTGCGGCTGGCGAGGGTGTCGGGATGGTGGGCGCCCAGGACGCGTTCGCGGGCGGCGGCCACCCTGCGGTACTCGGTGAGCGCGTCCGGCCAGCGGCCCAGCCAGCCGAGACTCACGGCGACCTCGCGCCGGCTGACCAAGGTGTCCGGGTGGTCGGAGCCCAGCACCCGCTCGCGGATCGCGCACACGTCGCGGGATTCGGCGAGGGCCTCCTCCCAGCGGGCGAGCCGGCCGAGGTTGACGCCGAGGCCGTGGCGGGCGCGGAGGGTCTCGGGGTGGGCGGGGCCGTGGACGCGGGTGCGGTCGTCGATGAGGTCGCGGTAGAGCTGGAGCGCCTCCGCGCTGCGGCCGAGGCGGCCGAGGCTGATGCCGACCTCGTAGCGGGCCGAGAGGGTGTCCGGGTGGTCGGGTCCGAGGGCCTGCCCGCGCGCCTCGGCGACCTCGCGGTAGGTCTGCAGGGCTTCCTCCCAGCGCCCCAACTGTCCCAGCGCGTAAGCCACTTCATAGCGGGTGACCAGCGTGTCGGGGTGATGCGGGCCGAGGACGCGGGCGCGGGCCGCGGCGACCTCGGCGGCCATACGGTACGAGTCCTCCAGGCGCCCCAGTCTGCTGAGGTTGAAGGCGAGGTTGTGGCGGCAGCGCAGGGTGTCGGGGTGATCGGCGCCCATGGTGCTCTCCCGTGCCGTCAGCACGGACGTGTAGACCTGGTGCGCGTCGAAGTGGCGGCCCAACTGGCCGAGCACGTACGCCATTTCCTGCCGGGCGGCCAGTGTGTCGGGGTGGTCCGGGCCGAGGGCGAGGCTGCGGGCGCGGGCGACGTGCTTGTACTCGCGCAGGGCGTCGGCGGCGCGGCCGGTGCGGCTGAGGGTGAAGGCGACCTCGAAACGGCTGGCGAGCGTGTCGGGGTGGTCGGGGCCGAGGAGGTGCTCGCGCTCGGCGGCGACGGCCCGGTGCACCTCGCCCGCCTCGGTCCAGCGGCCGAGCCGGCCCAGGCTGAGCCCGGCGTTGTGCCGCCCGGCCAGCGCGGCGAGGGTCGCCGCGGAAGGGGCGGCAGGCGCGTCCGGGGCGGCGGTCTCCTCGGGCCGGCCGGCCGTCGGCCGCGGGACCCACTCGCCGGTGAGCCCGGCCGCGGCGTCGGGGGGTGTGGTGCGCAGTCCGGCGCCGGTGGCCTTGTGGCCGGTGGTCATGCCACGGGTCCAGGACGGCAGGCGGGGTTCGCGGGATACGGGCGCCGGGGGCCTGAGGTCCGGCTGCGGGGTCACCACCGTCGGCACGTACGCCGGTGTCGTACGGCCCAGGCCGATCCGGCGCCCCAACTCCCGGCCGTCGTGCGGGCGTTCCTCGGGGCGTTTGGCGAGCAGGTCCAGGATGACCTTCTCGAAGTACTCGGGCAGCTCGGCGCGGTGGCTGCGCGGCGGCCGGGGCGGGGTGTCACGGTGGCCGACGAGGATCGCCCAGGGGTCGTCGAGGTCGAACGGCGGTACCCCGGTGGCGATCTCGTACAGCACGCACCCCAGCGAGTACAGGTCGCTGCGCTGGTCCACCTCGCCCCCGCTGATCTGTTCCGGCGACATGTAGTGCGGGGTGCCCATCGCGATGCCGGTGCCGGTCAGCCGGGAGGTGAAGCCGATGTCGTGGCCGAGGCGGGCGATGCCGAAGTCGCAGATCTTCACCGTGCCGTCGGCGAGCCGCATGATGTTGGCGGGCTTCAGGTCGCGGTGCACGATGCCCTGTTGGTGGGTGTAGGCGAGGGCGGCGGCGACCTGGTCGGCGATCTCGACGACGTCCGGGACGGGCAGCGGGTGGTGCTTGTTGTCCTCCAGGAGCTGGCTGAGGTTGCGGCCCTGAAGCAGCTCCATGACCAGGAACAGGATGCCGTCGGACTCGCCGAAGTCGTGGACGACGGTCACCCCGCGGTGCTGAAGGGCCGCGGCCACCCGGGCCTCACGCCGAAACCGCTCCCGCAGCACCCGGGTGAAGGACTGGTCGTGGTGCGGCCCCAGCGGCTTGAGGCACTTCACGGCGACATGCCGGCCCAGCGACTCGTCGCGCGCACGCCACACCTCGCCCATACCGCCACGCCCGATCAGATCGAGCAGCCGGTACCGGCCCTGGATCAGCCTGCTGTCCCCCATCGCCCGCGATCGCCCCCCGTCACGGTCCGCCCCACCCTCCCCCGGCTCGTCCAGTATGGCGAGCTATCGTCCGAGTTTGTACGGTGCCGGGCGCGAGCCGGGACCGAGCCGTGCCATGGCGCGCAGGATGTGTTTCGGCGGCAGTTGCCAGCGCAGACGTGCGGGAATACAGCGCAGCAGGGTGCCCGTGGCACGCAACTGACGGTTGACTGTGGCGGGTTTCGGGGCCGGTCTGCCGTACAACTCGTGGGCGTACGGCGGCAGGGCGGCGTACGCCAGTTGCGCCACGCGCCGCCACAGCACCTCGCGCGCCGGGACGAGAAGGGGGTGCGTCGGCGGGCGGAGCAGGAAGTCGTCCACCGCGCGTGCCTCGGGTCCGCATGCGAGCTCGGGCCGCACCTTCTCGAAGTACGCCGCCAGCTCCTCCTGGCTCGCCGGTACGGCGTCGGGGTCGAGGCCCACCAGGCGGGCGCTGACCCGGTGTTCGGCGATGTAACGGTCGGCCTCCGCGTCCGTGAGGCGGAACCCGGAGCGGCGCGCGACCTGCAGATACGAGTCGATCTCGGCGCAGTGCACCCACAGCAGCAGTTCGGGTTCGTCGACGCCGTACCGCTCCCCCGTGTCCGGGTCGGTGGCGCCCAGCATGCGGTGGATCTTCCGCACCCGGGCACCGGCCTTCTCGGCGGCCTCGACGGTTCCGTAGGTGATGGTGCCGACGAAGTTCGCGGTGCGCAGCAGCCGGCCCCAGGCGTCCTGCCGGAAGTCCGAGTTCTGCATGACGCCGCGCACGGCACGCGGGTGCAGGGCCTGGAGGTAGAGCGCGCGGACTCCGGCGACCCACATGACGGGGTCGCCGTGCATCTGCCAGGTCACGGAGCCTGGGCCGAACAGGCCGGGGTCACCGGCGCGTATGGCGTCCACACCCACAGTGTGCCCAGGATCGCTGGTTGGCACCCTGGAACGTTCGTGACCTGCGCTGATGCCAACCAGGTGCTGCGACGGGAAGTACGGAACAGAGAGACATTCGGCACTTTGGTACACCGCAGGTCAGGGGGTGTTTCGTGGTGGCGCCAGACACTGCACAGCTCGCTCTGTCCCTCGGGCACGGACGCGGGGTCCAGGCGCTTGACGCGGTGCACGATGAGCCGGGCCGTGACGTGAAGCGCCTTCTTCTTGCTGGTGAACGCGGTGTCTCAGGACGCCTTTTGGTCGGCGGGCTTCTCGATCCCGGTGGTCACCCGTGCCCCTCGGAAGAGCACCGGGAGCCACAGGAGACATGCCAGCAGCGGGACCGCGGCATAGGTGGCCATGCCCACACTGGAGCCCAGCCCGTCCATGAGCACGCCGAGAACGAGATAGCCGATGCCGATGAGCGCCGACTCCACGAATGCGATCATCGACAGCAGGCTCGCCCGATGGCGCGACGGCACGGCCTCGTTGAACACGTTGTCCACGATCACGGCGGTGATCTCGGGAATCCCGACCAGGACCAGGAACGCGGCGATGGTGACCCAGACAAGGCCGAGGCCGCTCAGACCGAGCGCGACGGCGAGCGTCAGGAGAGACACCGGGACGATGACCCGATACCCGATGCGCCGGTCCGCGCGGTCCGACAGCAGCGGAGTGAGCCCGCCGGCGAAGAATCCCGCCGATATGATCACGCCGACCAATGCGGTGCCCGCTCCCTGATCGGAGAGGGTCTTCTGCGTAAAAATGATGTACGGCGTCAAAGTCGCATGCATCAATCCGGACACCACGACAAGCGTCACGAGCGCCGGCGTGGCGACCCGAAGCATCGCCCGCCATGGTGTGGCGTCGCGGTGCTCCTCCTCGGCTCCGTCCTGCTCGTCCACCGCGTCCGCACCGCGGATCTCGGGCACCCGTGACATCAGCACCACCACGGCCAGGACGAGGCACGCCGCCGAAGCGACGTAGACGACTCCCCAGGAAATCCGCTGCAGTTGGCCGCCGAGGACGATGGCGGCTCCCGAGGTGAGTGTCCCGAGCATGGTGAACCGGGACTTGATCTTGACGTAGCCGGCCGTAGCACCACGCCGCACGAGCAGGTCGTACAGCAGGGCGGTGTCCGAACCGGACACACAGGCCATGCCCACGCCCTGCACCATGAACAGCGTCAGGAACACCCAGTAGTTGGAGAACGTCACCTGACCGAGCAGACATCCCGCTGTCAGCACCTGGCCGATCACGATGCTGGCACGCCTGCCGATTCGGTCGGCGATGACTCCCGTCGGCAACTCCGCAAGTCCGCTGACCAGGTAGATCAGTGTCTGAAGCAGGGCCACTTGACCGGCGGAGAAGCCTCGCTCATACAGGAAGAGGACGAATACGCCACGCTGGAACAGCGAGTTGGCGAGCACGGCGTATACGTAGAACGGGCGCGTGACGCTTCGTGCCGCATCGTCGACTGCAGCCGACCCGCTGAAGGCCTCCGTGGTGCCGGTCATGCTGCGGGCTCCCCTGGTGACTCCGGTGACATTAGTGGCTGTTGGTGCCAGTTAACCGAAGAGGGGATGACAACGGCGCTGGAAGCGCAGGAACGTTCGGTGATCGTGACGGACGAGTCGGAGCCCGACATGGTGCTCGATGGCGGCCTCGTTCGGCCCGGTCAATACAGGCAGGTCAGCTACCTCAGACACTCGGCACGCCAGACCCGCCCCCCCCCTTGCCGGTCAACGCCGTACCCTCGGCATCCCCAGACCGATCCACGAGATGATCTCCCGCTGGATCTCGTTGTTGCCGCCGCCGAAGGTGAAGATGACGGCCGAGCGGTAGCCGCGCTCCAGCTCGCCGTGCAGCACCGCGCCCGCCGAGCCCTCCTTCAGCGCCCCCGGTGCGGCGACGATCTCCATCAGCCAGGCGTACGCGTCGCGCCGCGCCTCGGAGCCGTAGACCTTGACGGCGGAGGCGTCCTGCGGGGTGAGCGTGCCCTCCTGGACGGCGCTGACCATCCGCCAGTTCAGGAGCTTGAGGGCGGCGAGCTTGGTGTGGGTCTGGGCGAGGCGGCGGCGTACCCAGGACAGGTCGATCACCCGGCGGCCGTCGGCGAGCTTGGTCTCCATGGCCCAGCGCTGGACGTCGTGCAGGGCGCGGACGGCCATGGTGCCGTGGGCGGCGAGGGTGACGCGCTCGTGGTTGAGCTGGTTGGTGATCAGGCGCCAGCCCTGGTTCTCCTCGCCGACGCGGCGGGCGAGAGGGACGCGGATGTTCTCGTAGTAGCTGGCCGTGGTGTCGTGCGAGGCGAGGGTGTGGATGAGGGTGCAGGAGTAGCCGGGGTCGGTGGTCGGGACGAGGAGCATGGTGATGCCCTTGTGGGGCGGGGCGCCTGGGTCGGTGCGGACGGCCAGCCACACCCAGTCGGCCGTGTCGCCGTTGGTCGTCCAGATCTTCTGGCCGTTGACGATGTACTCGTCGCCCTCCCGTACCGCGCGCGTCCTGAGCGAGGCCAGGTCCGTGCCCGCGTCGGGCTCGCTGTATCCGATCGCGAAGTCGATCTCGCCGGAGAGGATCTTCGGCAGGAAGTACGCCTTCTGCTCGTCCGTGCCGTACTGCATGATCGTCGGGCCGACGGTGTTCAGGGCCATCAGGGGCAGTGGTACGCCCGCCTGGGCCGCCTCGTCGAAGAAGATGAACTGTTCCATCGCGGTCAGGCCGCGCCCGCCGTACTCCTTGGGCCAGCCCACGCCGAGCCAGCCGTCCGTGCCGAGCCGTCGGACGGTCCTGCGGTAGTAGCGCTTCTGGGCCGCCGGGTCGGTGAAGCGGGTCTGTGCGAGGTCCGGCACCAGTTCGGCGAAGTAGTCGCGCAGTTCGCTGCGCAGCCGCTGCTGCTCGGGCGTGTATTCGAGATCCACGGCGCCTCCAGGCTCCCAAGGCCGGTCCTGACGGCGCACACCGTAGAACGTGTTCCAGAAATTGGGAATGGCGAGGAGCGGCCTGATCCGGTGCCGGAGCTGCCGCGGAACCGGCGCGCGCAGGGCGGGGCCCCGCTCAGTGGAGCGTGGCCATGAAGTCCATGCAGGCCTGTGCGCACTCCCGGCACGCCTTCGCGGTGTCCTCGGCGCCGGGGTAGCGGTCGAAGAGGTGCGCGCACTCCAGGCACACCGTCCGGGTCCACTCCAGCTGGACGCGGAGGGCGGCCTCGGCGCCCTCGTCCGCGCACTCCTCGGAGAGCACACGGCAGGTCGCGTCGCACACCTCGGCGCACAGGATGCCCTTGCGGCGCAGAAGGTCCTGATCCTCGCCCCCGTCCGGATCCACCAGGCTGGCGCGCAGGGCACAGGCCCGAGCGCACTCGGTGCAGGCCTGCGCGGCCGCGAAACGGTCCTCCAGGAACTGGACGAGCTGCTGCTGGGACGTTGTCTGTGTCACCCCGGTCGGGTAGCCGGAGCTGGTGCGCCCAAACCCGGTGCTCGCCAGGGTTCCGGCCGGGTCCGAGGGCGGCGCGGTCGAGCCGGCACGCCACTGAGCACGTCAGGTGCTCGGGTTCACGCGGGGTGCCAGGGGTACTCGCGGCCCCATGGACATCGCATGGACGGACATCGCAGCGGAAGGTGCGTTCGGCATCGGGCTGGTCGTCGCCGGTCTGGTCGTCGTGGCGCTGCTCATCGGTGCCTTCGTGCTGGGCGCCCGGATCAGGCGCCGGGAACCGCCTCCGCCACGCCCCGAGGAGCAGCCCCGGCTGCCCGAGGAGGGCCCGGTCCACGAGGTCCGGGAGCACCGGGAGCCCGACGAGGTGCCCGTCAGCGAGCACCGGCTGACCCCGCACGAGCTGCCCGCTCACGGCAACGTGCCCTCCCGCACCAGCCCCTCGCAGAAACGGCGCCGCTGGTCCGAAGGCGGCAGCGGGTCGTTCGGCAGCGGGGGTCCGGGCATTACCTGACGGCTGACCAGCGGGGCAAACCAAAGAGTGATCGTAGGTGACTGTCCGTTTCCGGGCGCGGGCGCGAGGGCACTCGTGATCCGTGCCGTGGAGGAGGAGCAGGGCCCGTGCCGACGCGCGGGCCCGTCATGCCGGTCAGCGCACCGCCGAGTACGTCGACGCACGACTGCCGCTCTTCGAGGGCGGCGGTCTGCTGCGCAAGGCCTTTCCCGACCACTGGTCCTTCCTGCTGGGTGAGCTCGCCCTCTACAGCTTCGTCGTCCTGTTGCTGACCGGCGTCTGGCTGACGCTGTTCTTCCAGCCGTCGATGACGGAGGTCGTCTACCACGGCTCGTACGTGCCGCTCGCCGGGAGTCGCATGTCGTCCGCGTACGCGTCGACGCTGGACATCAGCTTCGACGTGCGCGGCGGTCTACTGCTGCGTCAGCTGCACCACTGGGCGGCTCTGGTGTTCCTCGCCGCGATCGGGCTGCATCTGCTGCGGATCTTCTTCACGGGCGCGTTCCGCCGGCCCCGCGAGGTCAACTGGCTGATCGGCGTGACCCTGTTCATGCTGGCGCTGGCCGAGGGCTTCGCCGGCTACTCGCTGCCGGACGACCTGCTGTCGGGGACGGGCCTGCGGATCGCGCAGGGCATCATGCTGTCGATCCCGGTGGTGGGGACGTATGTGAGCATGTTCGCGTTCGGCGGCGAGTTCCCGGGCGAGGAGCTGATCCCGCGGCTGTACGGGCTGCACATCCTGCTGCTCCCCGGACTGCTGCTCGCGCTCGTCTCGGTGCACCTGATCCTGGTCTTCTACCTCAAGCACACACACTGGGCGGGCCGCGGCCGCACCAACCGCAACGCGGTCGGCAAGCCCATGTTCCCGCAGTTCACAGCAACTTCTGGCGGCCTGTCCCTCATCGTCTTCGGGGTGCTGACCATGCTCTCGGGGGTCGCTCAGGTCAACCCGATCTGGGTGTACGGCCCCTATCGCGCGGACATCGTGTCGACGGGTTCGCAGCCGGACTGGTACGTCGGCTTCCTGGAGGGCTCGCTGCGGCTGGTGCCGCCCTGGGAGACGGTGGTGGCCGGGCACACGGTGATGTGGAACGTGCTGTTGCCCGCGGTCGTGCTGCCGGGGGTCCTGTTCGCCGTGCTGTACGCGTACCCGTTCGTCGAGCGGCGGGTGACCGGTGACCGCGAGGAGCACCATCTGTGCGACCGGCCCCGCGACAAGCCCGTGCGCACGGCTCTCGGCGTCGCGGCGATCAGTTGCTACGCCGTCCTGCTGGCGGCCGGCGGCAACGACATCATCGCGCACGCCTTCAGGATCTCCGTGAACGCGCTGACCTGGGTTTTCCGGATCGCCTTCGTGCTGCTGCCGCCGCTCACGTTCATGGTGACCCGGCGCGTGTGTGTGGCGCTGCAGGAGGCGGACCGGGAGCGGCTGGCGGAGGGCGAGGAGACCGGCGAGGTGCGGCAGACCATCGCGGGCGGCTACGAGGAGAGCCACGAGCCGCTCGACGAGGAGCGGCGGTATGTGCTGAGGAGCTATGGCTACCGCACCGAGGAGGAGCGGCCCTCGTCGGCGGACGAGCTGGAACGCTGAGCGCCCCGGCCCACGTACTGGAACACCATGCCGAACACCCCGTGCCCGAGGACGCCGATGCCCAGCAGGAACAGCCACAGGCCGTAGACGACGCCGAGCGCCGCCAGGACGGAGCCCAGTGCGGTTGTGATGGGCCAGGGGCTGTGGGGCGCGAAGAAGTGGAGCGGGCCCGCGGTGTCGGCGACTTCGGCGTCCGGGCGGTCCTGTGCCCGCAGGCCCCGTCTGCGGTACTGCATGTGCAGGAAGAACGCGACGAGGGCGGCCATCAGGAAGGCGATGGTCAGGACGGCGGTACCGGTGGGTTCCTTGGAACGCCAGCCGTAGCCGGCCGCGGTGACGAGGAAGAACCCCGCCACGCCGATGAACAGACGGGCCTCGGTCTTCACTGCTGCTGCCTTTGGTCGAGGCGGGCGAGGTCGGGGTGGTGCAGGTCGAACGCCGGGGACTCGGAGCGGATCCGGGGCAGTGCCGTGAAGTTGTGGCGCGGGGGCGGGCAGGACGTGGCCCATTCGAGGGAGCGGCCGTATCCCCAGGGGTCGTTCCGGGCCACCCGCATGCCGTAGTGGGCGGTGCGCCAGACGTTGTAGAGGAACGGCAGCGTGGACAGCCCGAGGAGGAACGCGCCGATCGAGCTGATCGTGTTGAGCAGCGTGAAGCCGTCCGCGGTCAGGTAGTCGGCGTAGCGGCGGGGCATGCCCTGTTCACCCAGCCAGTGCTGGACCAGGAACGTGGTCTGGAAGCCGACGAAGAGGCTCCAGAAGTGGATCTGGCCGAGGCGTTCGTCGAGCGTCTTGCCGGTGAACTTCGGCCACCAGAAGTAGAAGCCCCCGAACATCGCGAAGACGACCGTGCCGAACAGCACGTAGTGCAGATGGGCGACGATGAAGTACGAGTCGGTGAGGTGGAAGTCGAGCGGCGGGGAGGCGATGATGACGCCGCTCATGCCGCCGAGCAGGAACGTCACGAGGAAGCCGCAGGCCCACAGCATGGGTGTCTCGAAGGACAGGGAGCCGCCTCGCATCGTGCCGATCCAGTTGAAGAACTTCACCCCGGTCGGCACCGCGATGAGGAAGGACATCAGGGAGAAGAACGGCAGCAGTACGGCACCGGTGGCGAACATGTGGTGGGCCCACACCACCGCGGACAACATGGTGATGGCGATGGTGGCGCCGATGAGGCCGACGTAGCCGAAGAGCGGCTTGCGGCTGAACACCGGGATGATCTCGGAGATGATCCCGAAGAACGGCAGCGCGACGATGTACACCTCGGGGTGGCCGAAGAACCAGAACAGGTGCTGCCACAGCAGCGCGCCGCCGTTTGCCGCGTCGTAGATGTGCGCCCCGAACTTGCGGTCCGCCTCCAGGGCGAACAGGGCGGCCGTGAGGACGGGGAACGCGGGCAGGATCAGGATCGAGGTGAACAGCACGTTCCAGGTGAACAGCGGCATCCGGAACATGGTCATGCCGGGGGCGCGCAGGCACAGGATCGTGGTGATGAAGTTGACCGCGCCGAGTGTGGTGGACACACCGGTCACGACCAGGCCCATGGTCCACAGGTCACCGCCCGAGCCGGGGGTGCGCACCGCGCTGTTGAGGGGTGCGTAGGCGAACCAGCCGAAGCTCGCCGCTCCCCCCGGCACGACGAAGCCCGCGACGACCATCAGGCCGCCGCCCAGGTACAGCCAGTACGACAGCGCGTTCAGCCGCGGGAACGCCACGTCCGGGGAGCCGATCTGCAGCGGCATGATCGCGTTGGCGAACCCGGCGAACAGCGGGGTCGCGAAGAGCAGCATCATGACCGTGCCGTGCACCGTGAACAGCTGGTTGTACTGGTCGTTGCTGAACAACTGGAGCCCGGGGCGGGCGAGTTCGGCCCGCATCAGCAGCGCGAGGACGCCGCCGAGGAGGAAGAAGCCGAAGCCGGTCGTCATGTAGAGGTTGCCGATCACCTTGTGGTCGGTCGTCGTCGCCCACCGCAGCAACGCCCGGCCGAGTCTCCCGCGTCGCCGGGGCGGCGTACCGCGCGCCGGCTCGGTCCTGCTGTCCACCGCCATGCGCCGCTGGGTACCCGGGCAGCGATGGCATCAGTCCTGCGTGCCGGGGCATTCACCCGTGCGCCTCACCCAGCGCCGCCGGCCCCGTCGGCGAACCTCCGCGCCAGGTCGCGGGTCCGCGTACGGGGTGCGCGGCTCCTCATCGGTCAGTACGGTGCTGTTCTGGTGTTCGGGCGGGCAGGCGGCGGGAGGCGGCATGGCCGGCGACAAGGCGGAGAAGCTGCCGCGCAAGGTGTACGAGAAGGAACTGCTGCGCCTGCAGATGGAGTTGGTGCAGCTGCAGGAGTGGGTGCGTGCGGAGGGCGCCCGGCTGGTCGTCGTCTTCGAGGGGCGGGACGCGGCGGGCAAGGGCGGCACCATCAAGCGGGTCACGGAGCATCTCAACCCACGGTTGGCGCGGATCGCGGCCCTGCCCAAGCCGACCGAGCGCGAGCGCACGCAGTGGTACTTCCAGCGGTACATCGGGCATCTGCCGGCCGCCGGGGAGATCGTGCTGTTCGACCGCAGCTGGTACAACCGGGCCGGTGTCGAGCACGTCATGGGCTTCTGCAGCAAGGAGGAGTACCAGCTCTTCCTGCGCCAGTGCCCCCTCTTCGAGCGGATGCTCGTGGAGGACGGGATCCTGCTGCGCAAGTACTGGTTCTCGGTGAGCGACGAGGAGCAGCAGGACCGCTTCCGGAGCCGCCTGGAGGATCCGCTGCGGCGCTGGAAGCTGTCGCCGATGGATCTGGAGTCGATCACCCGCTGGGAGGACTACTCCCGGGCCAAGGACGAGATGATGGTGCACACCGACATCACCGAGGCCCCCTGGTACGTGGTCGAGAGCGACGACAAGCGCCGGGCCCGGCTGAACATGATCGCCCACCTGCTGGACTCCGTGCCGTACCAGGACGTGTCCCCGCCGGTCCCGGACCTGCCCGAACGGCCGGCGTCGACCGGCTACCAACGGCCCCCGCGCGATCTGCAGAACTACGTCCCGGACCACGCGGCGCACCTCTGAGCCCGCGCACCCGCGCCGCTGTCCCCCGTCACCCCTCACCGGACCGCACGACGGCGACCGGGCAGTGCCCGTGGTGAAGCATGGCCTGGCTGACCGAACCCAGCAGCAGCCCGGCGAACCCGCCCCGTCCGCGTGCCCCGACCACCACGACCCCGGCCTCGGCGCTGGCCTCGATGACGGTGTGGCGGATCCGGCCGCGCACCAGCCTGCGCTCCACGGCGACGTCGGGGTACGTGTCGCGCAGCCCGCCCAGCGCCTCGGCGAGCACGCGCTCCTCCTCGTCGCGCAGCCGGTCCTCGTCGTACGTCACGAAGGGCGGGTCGGCGGGAGCCTCGTAGGCGCGTTCGGTCCGGGTGCTCCAGGCGTGCAGCGCCACCAGGTCCGTGCCGTGCAGGGAGGCCAGGGCGAAGGCGAACTCGACGGCTCCGCGGGCCGCGGGCGAGCCGTCGACGGCGAGGAGGACGGGCCCCTGCGGGTTCGGCCTGCCGCGCATCACCAGTACCGGGCAGGCGGCATGGGCGGCCAGATGTCCTGCGGTGGAGCCGAGCAGGAGGGCGCCGAACCGGCTGTGGCCCCGGCCCCCGACCACGGCCAGGGTCGCGGTGCGCGACTCGATCTCCAGCACCGTCACCGGGTCGCCGACGGCGACTTCGCGCTCGATCCCGACGCCGGGCGCCGTCTCGTGAGCGCGCCGCTCGGCCTCGGTGAGCGTGCCGTCGATCAGCTCGCGCAGCCCGGCGCCGCTCGGCTGCCACGGCCGCCCGCCGGCCGGTATGTGCGCGGCCGGCCAGCCGAAGGCATGCACCAGCCGGAGCCCCACGCCCCGCAGTCCGGCCTCGCGCGCCGCGGCCTCCACCGCCGCCATGCTCGACGGCGAGCCGTCCACCCCTACGACAACCGGGCCGTTCATCGCGCTCCCCTTTCCGTGCGGGAACCGCGGGCTTTCGCGCAGGATCCGCTGTCTCCCAGCCTCTCCCCGTCGGCCGCGTCCCGCACGGGGCCGGGTCAGTCCGGAAGGACGAGCCGTCCCGTCTCCCCCGGCTGCAGGGACACCTCGCGGCCCGGCAGCCGTACCTCGATCGGCGAGATGTCGTGGGACGGGACCGCGATCTCCAGCAGTCCGCGTTCCAGGCGCAGGCGTACGCCCCAGTTGCCCTGGTAGCGCAGGGCGAAGCCGTACGAGGACAGCTCGGGCAGCGGCACGGGGTCGAGCCACAGTGCCCCGCTCCGGGTCTCCAGGCCGGTCAGCCCGCGCTGGACGAGGTCGAGGGTGCCGGCCATCGCGCCGAGGTGGATGCCCTCGCCTGTGGTGCCGCCCTGGACGTCGGCGATGTCGCCCTGGAGGGCCTCCTGACAGAACTTCCAGGCCTCGGTGCGCCGGCACCGGGCCAGCACCCAGCCGTGGACCAGGCCGCTGAGGGTGGAGCCGTGGCTGGTGCGGTGCATGTAGTAGTCGACGGTGCGCCGCCAGGTGTCCTCGTCCAGCCGCACCCCCAGCCGGTGGAACAGGCCCCCCAGTTCGGCGGGTGCGAAGAGGTAGCCGAGCATCAGCACGTCGGCCTGTTTGGAGGCCTTGTAGCGGTTGACGGTGTCGCCCTCCGCCTCCAGGATCCGGTCCAGCCGCCGGATGTCGCCATACTGGCCGCGGTAGCCGTTCCAGTCGAGTTCGGCGAGGTCGGCGTAGCCCGCAAACTGGCTGATGACGTCGTCGTGGAAGGGGACGTGGAGGGTGCGCGAGACGTCCTCCCATCGGTCGAGTTCGCCGGCGTCCAGGCCGGTGCGTTCGACGAGTTCGCGACGGCGCGGCTCGGGCAGGCCGGCCAGCAGTTCCATGGTGCGGGTGAGCACCCAGGCGGCCGTGACGTTGGTGTACGCGTTGTCGTCGAGGCCGGGCACCGGGGCACCCGGGTAGAACTCGTGGTACTCGTCGGGGCCGACGACGCCCTTGATGCGGTGGCGGCCCAGGCTGTCGTCGTAGACCGCCTTGTCCGCCCAGAAGCGGGCGATCTGCAACAGCATCTCGGCGCCCTTGGTGTGCAGGAACTCCATGTCGCCGCTCGCCTCGCAGTACTGCCACACGTTGTACGCGATCGCCGAGCCGACGTGGTGCTGGAGCCGCGAGTGGTCGGGCAGCCAGCGTCCCGAGCGCGGGTTGAGATGCAGCTGCTGGGTCTCCTCGCGTCCGTCGCTGCCGCTCTGCCAGGGGTACATCGCACCGCGGCGGCCCGCTCCCCTGGCGTTGGTGCAGGCCTGTTCGAGGCGTCGGTGGCGGTGGCGGAGCAGGGCGCGGGACACCTCGGGGAAGTGCAGGTTGAGGAAGGGCAGGACGAACAGCTCGTCCCAGAAGACATGGCCGCGGTAGGCCTCGCCGTGCAGTCCCCGGGCGGGCACGCCGACGTCGAGGTCGGCGGTGTGCGGGGAGAGGGTCTGCAGGACGTGGAAGAGGTGCAGTCGCAGGATGCGGCCCGACTCGCCGGGGACGTCGAGTTCGGCGCGGCGCCAGAGCTGGCCCCAGGCGGTGCGGTGCGACGCGACCAGTGCGTCGAAGCCGGGGGCCCGGCCCACCCGGTCGACGGCGGCGTGCAGCGGGTCGCTGATGGCCGGGTCGTGGGAGGTGTGCAGGGCGACGGTCTTGTCGACGGTGACGGTGTGGCCGGGGACCATGTCGAGCGTCAACCGCTGGATGGCGTACGGCCGTTCGTGACGGATCGTGACGGGCGCGTCGGTGGTCAGCCGGGCCGCGATGCCGATCCCGATGTAGGAGGTGCGGGTGCGGCAGCTCAGCCAGACCGTGTCCGGGGCGGCGGTGCCGGTGTGGACGCGGGTCAGATGGCGGCCGTCGAGGTCCCGGTAGCGCGCGACGCCGGAGTTGGTGACCGAGCCGTCCAGGGCCGCCTCCACCTCGAGCGGACCGGTGAATCCCTCGGCCGTGAACTCGGTGCGCAGGGCGGCCAGATGGGGGTCGGCCATATGCACCATCCGCTGCTGACGCACTGTCAACGCCCGGTCGCCGCCGAGTCCGTACCGGGTCCGGCGCTCCAGCATCCCCGAGGACAGGTGCAGCAGCTGCCGGTGGTCGAGCACGGGCGCGGTGTCGGGGACGATCCAGTGCCCGCCGGGGAGCCGGAAGCGCAGGGGCAGCCAGTTCGGGACGTTGACCATGTCCTCGTTCTCCACACGGCGGCCCGCGACATCGGAAGTGAGCCGGTTGTAGATGCCGGCCACATACGTCCCCGGGTAGTGGACCTCGTCGGCGGCGCACTCGGGAAGCACGCCCCGCGTGGCGAAGTAGCCGTTGCCGAGCGTGCACAGCGACTCCCGAAGGCGTTCGTCGGCGGGCTTGTAGCCCTCGTACTCCCAGCTCCAGCCCGCTGCCTCGGCCTGAGAGCTCCGGTCGTCCGTCACTGCGGCGCTCCTCCCGCACAGAGTTCTCCGAGGTCCCGTACGACGATGTCGGCGCCGTGCCGCAGCAGCCGCGCCCCGGTGTCCGCACCGGCCGCCCGGTCCACGCCGACCACCAGGGCGAATCCACCGCGCCGGCCCGCTTCCACCCCGGCCAGGGCGTCCTCGACGACGGCGGCCCGGCCGGCGGAGACGCCGAGCCGGCGGACCGCCTCCAGGAACAGGTCGGGCTCCGGCTTGCCCGCGAGGCCCAGCCGGGCCGCCTCGCCGCCGTCCACCAGGACGTCGAACAGGCCGAGCACCCCTGCCCGGCTCAGCAACTCGCCGGCGTGCCGGGAGGCGGAGGCCGCGGCGCGGGGCACTCCTGCCGCACGCAGGGCCTTCACCAGCCGTACGGTCCCCGGGTAGGCCTCGACGCCGTGCTCGCGCAGCCGCTCCGTGAAGAGGCGCTCCTTGTCCGCGGCGACCGCCCGCACCGTCTCGGCGGACGCCTCGATGCCGCGTGCGGTCAGGAAGGCCTCGGCTCCGTCGAGGCGGGACTTGCCGTCGACGTGGCGCAGATAGTCGTCCTGCTCGTCGAAGGGACGACGCCGGCCGGGGTCCTCGGGCGGGTGGGCGATCAGGAAGCCGTCGAAGGCCACCTTCCAGGCGGCGGCATGCACCTTGACCGAGTCGGTGATCACTCCGTCGGTGTCGAAGACGACGGCGCGTACGTCGTGCAGGACCGGGGCGAGCGTGTCGAGGGGCCTGTCGGGGGTACGGCGGAACGCGAACCGCACGGCCTGCTCACCTCCACTCGACGGTCCTCCCGCGACCGGCGGGATCCGCTCATGGGTACCCGCCCGCCCGTCTTGTCACCCACGGCCCCCGGCTCCTCGGGTACCCGTGAGCGGCCCTGGCGCATTCGCCGCGCGCATGGTGTGCTGGAGGTGACGGGAAGGACCCAGAACGACGCGGGGAAGCGGATGACGGCCGCGCACCGCGTAATCAGGATCCGCGAGAAGTGGATAGGGCCCTTCCCGCCCTGTGCTCTCCCCTTACGCCAAAGGGCCGTCGAGGGCGTCAGTCGCCCCGGTACAGCGCCGTGACCAGCTCGATCACCGCCTGCGCGGCGGGTGGCTGGTCGTCGCGCCACCAGGCCAGCCGTACGGCGATCGGTTCGGCGTCCCGTACCGGCCGGTAGACGATGCCGGGGCGGGGGTACTGGTGGGCGGTGGCCTCGGCGGTCACGCCGATGCGGCGGCCGGTGGAGATCATCGTGAGCCAGTCGTCGACGTCGTGCGTCTCCTCGGTCGCCGGACGCGCGTCGGGCGGCCACAGGTCGGTGGTCGTGGTGCCGGTGCGGCGGTCGACGAGGAGGGTACGGCCGCTGAGGTCGGCCAGCCGGACCGCGCGGCGCCGGGCCAGCGGATCGTCGGCGGCCACGGCGCACAGCCGCCGCTCCAGCCCGACGATCGCGGAGTCGAACCGCCGGTCGTCCACCGAACGGCGTACGACGGACAGGTCGCAGGCGCCCTCCGCGAGGCCGGCGGTGGCCGAGTTGACGCGCACGAGGTGCAGATCGGTCCCGGGGTGCTCGGCGGCCCAGCGGCGCTGGAAGGCCGGGGTGTGCCGACCGAGCGCCGCCCAGGCGTAGCCCATCCGCAGCCGGTCGTGCCCGGAGCCGGCCTCCCGGACCAGGTCGTCCACTTCGGCGAGCACCCGCCGGGCGTGCGCCAGGACGCGCAGCCCGGTCCCCGTGGGGCTCACCTCGCGGGAGGTCCGCCTCAACAGCCGTACTCCCAGGTTCCGTTCGAGCGAGGCCAGCGAGCGGGAGACCGCCGCCTGGGAGACGCCGAGGGCGATGGCCGCGTCGGTGAAACTGCCCTCGTCGACGATCGCGACGAGGCAGCGCAACTGCCTCAGCTCCACATCCATGGCTCAAGCATCCATGACTCAAGCGTATGGATGCGGACGCTGACGTATTTTGCGCAAAGATCCGACGGCCGCACGATCGGCTCATGCGCACACGTCCCGCACCCGCGCCGGCCCAGGCGGCACAGGCGGCCCCGGCAACCGAGGCATCCCCGACGGCTCCGCTCACCGAGCACACCGAGCACGCCGAGCACCCCGAGCACACCGGCGGCCGTCTCGCAGGCGTGGCCACGATGATCGGCAGCGGTCTGTCCACCCAGACCGGTGCCGCGATCGGTTCTCTCGCCTTCCCCGTCCTCGGCGCCGTCGGCGTCGTCGCCGTACGCCAGTACGTCGCCGCGCTGGTGCTGCTGGCCGTCGGCAGGCCGAGGCTGCGTTCGTTCACCTGGCGCCAGTGGTGGCCGGTGGTCCTGCTGGCCCTGGTGTTCGGCACCATGAACCTCTCGCTGTACTCCGCGATGGACCGCGTCGGCCTGGGGCTGGCGGTGACCCTGGAGTTCCTCGGCCCGCTCACCCTCGCCCTGGCCACCTCGCGCCGCCGCGGGGACGTGTGCTGCGCGGTGGTCGCCGCGGCCGGTGTCATCACCCTGATGCGCCCGCAGCCCTCGACCGACTACCTCGGGATGGCCCTGGGCCTGTTGGCCGCCGGCTGCTGGGCGTCGTACATCCTGCTCAACCGCACGGTCGGCCGACGCGTCCCCGGAGCGCAGGGCACGGCCGCCGCGGCCGGCCTGTCCGCCGTGATGTTCCTGCCGATCGGCATCACGGTCGCCGTACGGCATCCGCCGACAGCCGGCGCCCTCGCCTGCGCGGTCGCGGCCGGTGTCCTCGCCTCAGCCGTGCCCTACCTCGCGGACCTGTTCACCCTGCGGCACGTGCCGCCCCGGGTCTTCGGCCTGTTCATGAGCGTCAACCCGGTCCTCGCGGCCGTGGTCGGCTGGGTCGGCCTGGGCCAGGGGCTGGGTGGGCCGGAGTGGGCGGGCATCGGCGCCGTCGTCGCCGCCAACTCGTTGAGCATCCTGACGTCGCGGAACTGACGCACAGTCATGTGAGCCATGGCGGTCCGGCGAGTAAAGGGCTTGCAGGCTCGCCGCTTCCCGGCCTACGGTGCTGCACATGGGTTCTCTGTGACAGTCCCCGCGCGACCGCGTTGAGCTTCGCTCCGCCGCCGCGCGTTCTCATCCGTGTTTCCGCTCCTCCCGTGCTGCCGCATGTCCGGCGTGCAGCGGAGTGATCCGGCGTGCACGGATGCGTCCATCTGCCCGTACCGATCGGTTCGGCCGAGAACTGGGGACTCTTCCATGTTCACCGCACAGCTATCTCTTCAGAACGTCACCCGCCGCTACGACGACCACATCGTGCTGGACGACGTGTCCTTCAGCGTCAAGCCGGGCGAGAAGGCCGGCATCATCGGCGACAACGGGGCCGGGAAATCCACCCTGTTGCGGCTGATCGCCGGTCAGGACCGGCCCGACAACGGCGAACTGACCGTGATCGCGCCCGGCGGCGTCGGCCATCTCGCCCAGTCGCTCGCCCTTCCACCGGAGGCGAGCGTCCAGGACGCGGTGGACCTGGCCCTTGCCGACCTACGCGATCTCGAAGCGCGGATGCGCCGCGCCGAGGCCGGGCTCAAGGGCCTGGCGGGAGCGGAGCTCACCGCGGCGCTGGACGCCTACGGCCAGTTGGTCGCCCAGTACGAGGCGCGTGCCGGCTACGAGGCCGACGCCCGCGTGGACATCGCCCTGCACGGGCTCGGGCTGCCCGGCCTGGCACGGGACAGGACCCTGGGCACCCTGTCGGGCGGTGAGCGGTCTCGGCTGGCGCTGGCCGCGGTCCTGGCGTCCCAGCCGGAGCTGTTGCTGCTGGACGAGCCGACCAACGATCTGGACGACCAGGCGGTGGGCTGGCTGGAGGCCCACCTGCGGGCGCATCGCGGCACCGTGCTCGCGGTCACCCATGACCGGGTGTTCCTGGAACGGGTCACCACCACGATCCTGGAGGTCGGCGAAGGCAAGGTGACGCGGTACGGCGACGGCTACGGCGGCTACCTCGCCGCCAAGGCCGCCGAGCGGCGGCGCCGTCTGCAGGAGTACGAGGAGTGGTGCGCGGAGCTGGCCCGCAACCAGAAGTTGGCCGCCACGAACGTGGCACGCCTGGAGGCGATCCCGCGCAAGCTGCCGTTCGCCGTGTTCGGCCAAGGCGGCTTCCGCGCACGCGGCCGCGGCCACGGGGCGATGAGCCGCATCCGCAACGCGAAGGAGCGCGTCGAACGGCTCACCGACCACCCGGTCGCCCCGCCGCCCGAACCTCTGGTGTTCGCCGCCCGCATGACAACTGCCGACGGCCGGACGTCGCAGACCGCAGCGGAGCTCACCGGCATCCGTGTCGGGGACCGGCTGCACGTACCGTCACTGCGGGTCGGCGGCGAGGAGCGGCTGCTGGTCACCGGCCCCAACGGCGCGGGCAAGACGACGCTGATCCGGGTTCTGGCAGGTGAGCTGCGGCCCGATGAGGGGACGGTGCGCACGCGGGGCCGGGTCGGGCACCTGAGGCAGGAGGAGACTCCGTGGCCACCTCGCCTCACGGTCCCGCAGGCGTTCGCATACGGCCGCGGAGGCGACCTGGACGAGCACACCGACCACCTCCTGTCGCTCGGCCTGTTCAGCCCCTCCGACCTGCGCCTGAAGGTGAGCGAACTGTCCTATGGGCAACGGCGCCGGATCGAACTGGCCCGCCTGGTGAGCGAACCGGTCGACCTGCTGCTGCTCGACGAACCCACCAACCATCTCTCGCCGGCCCTGGTCGAGGAACTGGAGGGAGCTCTGGCCGGCTACCGAGGCGCGGTGGTCGTCGTCACCCACGACCGCCGGATGCGCACCCGCTTCACCGGCACGCACCTGGAACTGGACGCCGGCCAGGTCGCACAGCTGCAGGAGGCCGTAGCGAGCTGAGACCCGCAGGTCCCCGGCGCCAGGCGGGACAGCTCACTCGCGCTGTCCCGCCGGCGACGCGGTCGCTGCGGACGCTACGGCTTTCGCGCCACACCGCCGAAGTCGTCGACCTCGGCGGGAGCTTGCTCACCGGACTCGCTGGGGCGCCACCGGGAGACGGAGACCACGCCGGGCTCCAGCAGCTCCAGGCCCGCGAAGAACCGGGCGAGTTCCTCCGGGCTGCGGTTGACGCGAGGGTTGTCGCTCGCCTCGTTCCACTGCTCGATCATCTCGCGCATCTGCTGCGGGTTGAGCACCTCGGTGTCGTCGCAGAGCACGAGGTAGCTGCCGGCGGGCAGGGCGTCCACGAGGCGGCCGACGATGTCGTAGACGGTGTCGTCGGTGACGTGCGCGGTGATGCCGAGCAGGATCAGCGCGACCGGCTGGGTGAAGTCCAGTGTCTTGGCGGCCTGTTCAAGGATGGCCTCGGGTTCGCGCAGGTCGGCGTCGATGTAGTCCGTGGCCCCTTCGGGCGTGCTGGTCAGCAGTGCCTCGGCATGGGCCAGGACGACCGGGTCGTGATCGACGTAGACGATCCGGGTCTCGGGGACCAGCCTCTGGGCGACCTCGTGGGTGTTGTTCGCGGTGGGCAGGCCGGTACCCACGTCGAGGAACTGACGTATACCGGCCTCACCGACGAGGTACTCCACCGTCCTGACGAGGAACGCCCGCTGCGCCAGGGCTATGTCGAGGATGGCCGGGTTGGCGCCGGCTATCTGGTCGCCGACCTGCCGGTCGATCTCGTAGCAGTCCTTGCCGCCGAGCCAGTAGTTCCAGATCCGGGCGGAGTGCGGCACGCCGCTGTTGATGAGTGGGCGTTCAATGGGCATGGGGGCTCCCCGAGTTGAGCGGACGTCACTGCATAACCTAGACGGGGGTGGGTGGCCGTCGCCGAGCCGGAGGGCTCCAGTACGTCGTAGTGGCGGGCGCCGGCGCAGCGGGGCGGCCCGCCGAGGTACCGGGCGAGGCGTCCGGTGCTCCACTGCCGGGGGCGGTTGACGCAGTCGTCCGGTCGCTCTCTCTGGTGCTTTGCCAGCTGGATTTCCTCCGCCGGGGAGGGTGGCTGGTCGGCCATGATCCGCTCGTACCGGCGGGTGCGTGCGGTGGGTTCGACTTCAGCGCGTGCGACAGGATGGGGCCTCCGATCTGTGGAGGGGGCGTTGGTATGGGCTATGCGCTGCATGCAGTGATCGCTGAAGCCGAGCTGTTGCGTGGCGCCTCGCGCGACGTGGCTGCCGCTCGGCTGGCACGGCTCGGCTCGGCCAAGGTCTGTCACTGATGCCGATGACTGACGAACTCTTCGATGCCGTTACAGACGGCAGCTCCGCGGGCCCTCTGGGGTTCTGGCGGCTGCCAGGGAGCTTCGACAGGCTCCTCGCGGACTGGTCGGCTGCTGGGCCGGTGGCCTACGTGGAAGCCGAGTACCTCGGTGGCGTGGGCGAGCAACAGGCTGCCGTGTGGGATGACGGCACGGTCGTGTTGGGACCGGTCCGCGTGGAGGAGGGCCGGCGCTTTCCCGCTGCTGGGAGCCCGATCTCTCAGGCCCTTCGGCGGCTGGGCGTCGTGGCAAGCGCCGGCGAGGATGAGTTCTCGGCCGTGGGGTTGGGCCGACACCGAGACCGTGAGGCATGGATCGCCTGAGGAGCGACTTCGGGATTCCCGCATGAACGTGGAAGTTCCTGACCCCGCTCGCGGAATCTGCCCGTAACTGCGAGAACCTCTTGCGCTCGTTGGATCCTCCGGCGCAGGGCGCTCACCTGCTCACTTGTCGACGGGGTCCGGGATGCGGTGCCGCAGGTCGTTGGAGGTCGTTGGAGAGCCCCCACCGGTCCGGCCCGGCTGAAAACGATCACGCACGCGAACCGCTGGGCACCGAGCCCCGCCCAGGCATGTCCTCGCACGTCCGGCGAAGGCTCGCCGAGTGCACTCCAGCCCCAACCCACGGGCGGCGCCCGCGTCACCCGAACGTCCCACCCCTGATACGCACAGAGTGACGAATCCGGATATGTGTGGATACGGTGATCGCGGATCGGGGACTGCATCGGAAGGGGCCGGCATGCCGGTGAACGTCACCTACCCGGGTGTCTACGTCGACGAGGTCAAGAGTTCCGTCAAGACGATCACGGGCGTGCCCACCGCCGTGGCCGCCTTCGTCGGTCACGCGCCCCGCGGCCCGGCCGACCGGCCCGTGCACATCACCGGCTGGGCCGACTACGAGGCCGTCTTCGGCGGCTTGCAGGCGAACTGCCCACTGAGCTACGCGGTCTACCAGTTCTATCTCAACGGCGGCAGCGAGGCCGAGATCGTCAGGGTGGTGCAGGGCGACGCGAAGACCGTCCGTCTGCCCCTCGGCACCAGTGCCGCCCGGCCCGCGAGGGAGTCCGCACGGCCCTCGCCCTCGCCCTCGCCCGCTCCCGCTCCCGCTCCCGCAGCGGGCGGTGAGGGCGGTGAGTCCTCCGCCGGCACCGGGGAGGCGGAATCCTCCGGCGAGGACAAGAGGAAGGGCCGGGGCGGGCACGAGTCCGGCGGTGACGCCAAGGGGTCCTCGGCCTCCGGACCGTCGGGGACGGCTTCCGCCAACGGCCCTGCCCTGCTCGCCGCCTCCCCGGGAGGGTGGGGGCGCAGCCTTCGCGCGCGCGTCGACTGGGAAACCGCCGAGAAGAAGGACACCCCGGAACAGCAGCGCAAGCTGTTCAATCTGACGGTCCGTGACCTGGAAACGGGCGCGGAGGAGCGCTACCTCAACGTCAGTGTCGAGCCGGACAGTCCGCGCAACCTCACGCACCTGCTGGAGTCCTCGCAGCTCGTGCGTGTCGAGGCCCCCATCGAGGCAGTTCCGAAAGCGAATGCGCTTGTGGACGCCGGAAAGGATCCCTTCACCCTCTCGCCGGACAGCGTGCCGGCCGGGCAGCCACCGTACTGCTATGCCCCCGACGAGACCGGAGGCAACCAGGCAGACAAGGATGAACGGCCCGGGGATCCAAAACAGTACAAGGGCGACCCGGCGAAGAAGACCGGCCTCCACCAGCTACTGAAGACGGACATCTTCAACATTCTGTGCCTGCCTGACATCCACTGGCTCGACCAGCAAGTACGGCCCACGGGTGGCAGCGTGCAGGACCTGCGCAACTCGGCCCTGCAGCTGTGCGTGGAGCGGCGCGCCATTCTGCTGGTCGACCCGCCGTCGTCGTGGACCGACATTCAGGCGAGCGGCGACTCCAACGCCACTGTGGTGGGCACCGTGGTGGACAAGATGACGGAGCTCGAGCTGGGCGACCCCGGCAAGAACGCGGCGGTCTACTACCCCCGAGTGATCTCGCCCGACCCCCTGCTCGGCGGTGCCCTCAGGCCCTTCCCGCCCTGCGGCGTGATGGCCGGCGTGCTCGCCCGGACCGACGTGCAGCGCGGGGTGTGGAAGGCACCGGCCGGTACTGATGCCTCACTGAGCGGTGTCAGTGCGCTCGAAGTGCCGCTGACCGATCTGGAGATCGGGCGGCTGAACCCGGTCGGCGTCAACTGCCTGCGGCGGGTGCCCGCGGCCGGTCCGGTCGCCTGGGGCGCGCGGACGCTGAACGGCGCCGACCGGCTCGCCAGCGAATGGAAGTACCTCCCGGTGCGCCGGTTGGCGCTCTTCATCGAGGAGAGCCTGTTCCGGGGCACGCACTGGGTGGTGTTCGAGCCGAACGACGAGCCGCTGTGGGCCTCGATCCGGCTGAACGTCGGCGCCTTCATGAACTCCCTCTTCCGAGCGGGCGCGTTCCAGGGCCGGACACCTCAGGACGCCTATCTCGTGAAGTGCGACAAGGACACCAACCCGCAGAACGACATCGATCGCGGCATCGTCAACATCCAGGTGGGCTTCGCCCCGCTCAAGCCCGCGGAGTTCGTGATCGTGCACATCCAGCAGCTCGCCGGCCAGATCCAGGTCTAGGTCGAGATCCAGCTCCAGGAGGACGACCGATGCCCGAAGTCAAGCGCCGGGACCCGTTCAAGAACTTCCGGTTCCGGGTGAAGTTCAGCGGCGAGACCGCCTACATCGCGGGAATCAGCAAGGTCAGTGGGCTCAAGCGCACCACCGAGGTCATCCGGCATCGCGACGGCGGGGACCCTGGCACCAGCCGCAAGCTTCCCGGCCGCACCGAGTACGAGGCCATCACCTTCGAACGCGGCTGCACCGTCGACACCGCCTTCGAGGAATGGGCCAACCGCGTCTGGAGCCTGAGGAACTCGTCGGGCGGGCTGGAGACTTCGCTGAAGGACTTCCGGCGCGATCTCATCATCGACGTCTTCGACGAGGGCGGCCAGCAGGTGCTCTCCTACTCCGTCCACGACTGCTGGGTCTCCGAGTACCAGGGACTGCCCGAACTGGACGCCGGTTCCAATGGCGTGGCTTTCGAGCACATCAAGGTGGAGCACCACGGTTGGGTGCGAGAGCACACCAACCCGCCGCAGGAACCGCAGTTCTCCGACACCGCGGGATGAGCCTCGTGCCGCGGCAGCTGACCGAGGCGAACGTCCTCGACGTGTGGGAGAGCGGGCTCGCCGGGCCACCGGCGGCTCGCTCCCTGCTGCTCGCCTCGATGGCGGCGCCGAGCGGGTGCAGCGTCGCGGACCTGCCGCTGAGTGCGCTCAACTCCCTCTTGCTCGAGCTGCGTCGCGGTGCGTTCGGCGACGCGCTGCCTTGCGCGGCGGACTGCCCGGAGTGCGGCGAGTGTCTCGATGTCACTGTGGCGGCGGGCGAGTTGCTGCCTTCCGGTGGTGGCGGTGCCGTGGCCGCCACGGCGACTGTGACGTCGTACGGCAGGACGGTCACGTATCGCGCGCTCACCGGCCGGGACGTCCGCGCCGTTGATCCCGCCGCGCCCGGCGCCCGCCAGACCCTGCTGCGACGCTGCGTCCTGCGGGTCGACCCACCGGCACACGACCTGCCCGACGAGGTCCTCGAGGACGTCGCCCGGCGGCTCGCCGACCTCGACCCCGGCGCCGATGCCGTCCTCACCCTGGACTGCCCGCAGTGCGGGCACGGTTGGGACGCCGCCCTCGACCTCGCCGAACACCTGTGGACCGACGTGTCCGGCTACGCGCACCGCCTCCTGCACGAAGTGCACGCCCTCGCCCGCGCCTACGGCTGGACGGAGGCCGACGTGCTCTCGATCAGCCCGACGCGGCGGCAGTTCTATCTGGAGGCGAGCACCGGATGAACGACTTCGTGGACCGTCTCCTCAGAGCACCGGGGCCGAGATTGCGACCGCTCGCACCGAACGTGTTCGATCCGGGCGCGCCGCGGTTGCCGGGTGGCGCGCAGGGGTCGGCGGTGTACGGGCCTGGGGTTGAGGGCGAGGCGGAGACGGAGATGGAGACGGAGGTGCCCGCTCTGGCGTCAGGGGCGGGGGTGGTGGAACCGGTGCAGGAGCAGGCGGTGGCGGGAGTTGGGGAGCTCTCGTACGAGGCGGTCTCGGGCGGGGAGTTCTTGCGCGCCGTGGCTCCGGGGGATGAGGCGGGCGGGGGGGGGGATGGGGCGGGGCGGAGGACCTGAGGACGGCCGGTGGGGTGGGTGGGCGTGAGGTCGGCGAGGTGGTGCGCCCTGCCGACGGCCGGGGCGGACGTCCCGCTGGCGGGGGCCGCAGCACGGGATCAGCCGGTGGAGGTGGGGAGGGAGGCGTTCATCCGGCCGACAGCAATGGCGCGGGGACGGCCGCCGGGGATGGGGCGCATCCAGTCGACGGGGTTGGTGTCGGAGGGCTGCCTCCGGGCGGGCCCAAGACGACAGGTCCCGCGCGGACCAAGGCCGTACACCCCGTGGATGCGAAGGGAACGAGCCCGGCCGCCGAGGCCGCGCGCACCGCCCGCCCCGAACAGCCCCACCACGCCGACGTCGAGGCCACACGCCCCGCCGGCCTCAAGCACTCCCACCTCGACGACAGCGGTCCCGAGCAGCCCCGCCACCGGCCAGATGCCGATCCCGCCCAGCCCCGCCACTGGCCTAATGCCGATCCCGCCCAGCCCCACCGAGCAGACGTCGAGGCCACACGTCCCGGCCACGGCGGCGAGACGCGCCCAAAGGACGGGGAGCGCGCCCTCCAGGCCGGCGGGAAGGACGTACGAGTGGCCGGAGCGGGCCTTCGGCCGAGCGCAACTTCACGGCCGGCGGCCGGTGCCGGGGCGTCCTGGGCGGAGGCACCCGGCGTCGGCCGTCGCGAACGGGGCGACGACGGCGCACCGCGGGTAATGCGGAGCACCTCCCCCTCTGCCCCGGCGAGCCAAGTCCCTGACGAAGCGGCCGGGTTCGAAGCGCCGCGCGGCCAGGAATCGCGGCCCTCTCCCAGAGGCTCCGCCATCGGCCACCGCTCCCCACCCATCGACTCGGCCCCGGCAGACCCCGACCGTGGTCCTACGGCCGATGAGCCACCGCTACGTCGCGATGACCCACCCCTACGTCGCCCGAGTCGCCCGGACCGTCCCGCTGCCGCCCGGACGCCCACGGCCGCCCCCGGATCCTCCGCCCCGCACCCGCAGGAGACCCCGCTCCCCCTCCGTCCGGACCTCCCTCCCCTCCCGACAGGAGCCGGCACGGCGCCTCAGGGTCGACCTGTGTCTCCCGCCCGACCGGTGCCTCCCGGCCGACCGGGCGCGCCGCTACGGCGGCCCGGAATGGAGAGCGAAGGCTTCGGTGCACCCGCCCTGGGCTCGGCTCTGTCTTCCCCTCCGGCACCCGCCGATGCCGCGCCCGCCGAAGCGCGACCAGCCGCGTCGGCGCCACGACCGCCGGCTCCCGCGGGGCTCGCGGTCTCGTCGACCCCCGCACAGCCACCATCACGGACACCGGAACCGGCACCGCTTTCGGCACCCTCACCAGCTTCGGCACGCCGACCAGCGCCGTCATCGCGCCCCGCCGCGCCTCCCTCCACTCCTCCCTCGGCACCCCCCGCCGCGCCTCCCTCCACGCCCCCTCTCGCACCCCCCCGCCGGCCTCCCGGCGCGGCCCTCCGCACCCCCGCCACGCCTCCGCCGTTGCGCCGGCCCTCCGCGCCCCCCTCCGCTCCTCCGCCTTCACGACCGCCGGCACTGTTCCCGTCACGAAGCCCTCCGCAATCAGGCCCTCCCCGTCGGACGACCTCCCCCAGCCGCCCCCGGCCCGCCCCGCATCTCCGCTCGCCCTCACCCCGGAGCCCGCCTCCACACACACCCGGCGGCCGGCGGCACGACCCGCCGAGGAACCGCCGGCCCACCCGGACGTCGTCCGCGTCACCATCGACCATCTGGTCGTCCGGACGGCCCCTCCCCGGCCCGTCGACGACCCGCCCCCTGCCTCGCGCCGCAAGCCTCGGCTGAGTCTCGAGGAGTACCTCGGGAGGCAGGCGTGAGTGATGCGTTGGCCATTGCCGCCGTGACCGAGACGCTGCGGGCCGTACTGCACGGTGCTCTCCGACAGACCGTTCCCGGAGCCGAGGTGACGGTCCGGCATCCAGGGGATGTCGCCGCAGCCATCGCCGAGGGCGACGGCACGACAGCCGTACTCAACCTCTTCCTCCACCGGACCGGCATCGACCCCGCCTGGCGCAACGCCGACCCCGACGGCTCGCGCCCCGGCGAGAGTCGGCATCCCGCGCTGCCGCTGGTCCTGCACTACCTGTTCACCGCGCACGCACCCCCCGGTGAGAACTCCACCGTCCCCGAGCGGCTGCTCGGCGCGGCGATGGCGGCCCTGCACGAGCGGCCGCTGCTGCGTGCCGACGACCTCAGAGCCGCCGCCGACTTCAGCGATCTACACCTCCAGCAGGAGCCCGTGAAGGTCACCCCGGCGACGATGGCGGCCGACGAGATGTGTCTGCTGTGGGCCGCCCTGGGACACGGCTACCGGCTGTCCGTCGCGTACGAGGCGCGTGTCGTCCTCATCGACAGCGCCGTACCCGGCCGGGCCCCCCTGCCGGTGCTGCGGCGCGGGGCGTCCGGGACCGGACCCGAGGCGATGCCGACGGCGGCCACGCGCTGGCCGGTACTGCGGGCCGTCGTGCCGTCGGTCGCCACGCCCGGCTCGGACATCGAGCTCAGCGGGAGCGGGTTTGAGGCGGGGACGCCGAGCGTGCGTCTGACGCACCCGTTGCTCGGCGGGCCGCTGGTGCTGCCGACCCGCACGGACGAGGCCGGCTCCTTGCGGGCGACACTCGGCGATGACCTCGGCGCGGGGCGCTGGTCGGCCGTCGTCGCCGTCACCGCGCCCGACGGCAGTGAACGAACCACCGAGCCACGGCACTTCCACATCGCGCCGCGCATCACCGGCTCCCTGCCGCTGAACGCCAAGCGGGACAAGAAGGGGGCGGTGGCGCTGGCCGTGGAGTGCGCGCCCGCCGTGCATCCCGGTCAGCGGGCCGAGCTGCTGGTGGCGGATCGGCCCGTACTCGCGGAGCCGTTCACCCGCGCGACCCGGACACTGCGGTTCCGGCTGGCTGCGGGTGAGCCGGGGCGGTATCCGCTGCGGTTGCGCGTCGACGGGGTGGACAGCCCGCTGATCGATGTGGCGGCCGGGCGGTTCGACGCCGACGTCGCGGTGGTGATCACATGACGACGCCCACGCGGGTCGAGCTGCGCATCCGCCGGCTGGTGTGGGAGGGGGCCGACCCACCCTCGCCCGAGGCGCTGTGCGCGGCCGTCGAGTCCGAACTCGCCGTGCTGCTCGGCAACTCCCCCACCATCGGCGCCTGCGCCCTCGACCCGGCCGTACCGGCGGACTGCGCCCTCACCGCGCACGCCCGCCTGATCGCGCGCGCCGTCCACGAGGTACTTCGAGCCGGGCAACCGCCCGACCCGCACCACCGGCCTCCGCACATCGGCCGGCCACCGGCCCCGGACGCCGCCCCGGTGCCCGGAACCGAACCAAAGGCAGGAGCCTCTACCCCATGACCACCCCCGCTCCCCGCCGCGGCGGCTTCGTCTTCCTGGACCCCGAGCAAGGCCAGGTGCTGCGGGTCATGCCCTTCCAGTACAACCCCGACAGCATCAGCCGCACCGTCCAGCCGCGCGGCGTCGGCGCCGACGCCGGTGACCGGCTGGAGGCGCTGCGGTTGCGGGGGCCGGCCCGGGAGACGTTCCGGATCGACGCGGAGTTCGATGCCGTGGACCAACTGGCTTCGAAGGCCACGCAGGCACCGCCCACGGGGTCTGGCCTGAGCGCGACGCTGGCCGCGCTGGAGAGCGCCGTCACCCCCACCAGCGCCCAGCTGACCCGGCAGAACGACCTGGCCGGCCGGGGAATCCTGGAAATCGCCCCCGTGCAGGCCCCCCTGTCCGTGCTGGTGCTGGGGACGCGCCGGGTTCTGCCCGTGCGGATGCTGGACATCGACGTGACGGAGGAGGCCTACGACGGGGAGCTCAATCCCATCCGGGCGCGCGTGACGCTGACGGTGCGGGTCCTCACCGTCGACGACGTCGGATTCGGACACAAGGCAGGGGGTCTCTACCTCCAGTACCAGCAGGGCCGGGAGCGCCTCGCGGCGACGGTCGCGAACGGCCCGGCGACCGTCGGCTACACGGGCGGCTGAGCCGCACACGCACCGCGTACCCACCACCAGCCGGAGGAGGTCGGCATGTTCGAACCCAGCAGCAGGTACCACGGCGTCCCCACGACGACCCACACCCTCGCGGACGGCCGGACCGTCACGCACCTGCGCCGTCGTTTCCTGCCCCGGCCGGACGAGCTGACCTCCGTCGGCGAGCATGTCGTCACCGCCGGCGAACGGCTCGACGGCATCGCGGCCCGGCGGTACGGCGACCCGGAGCAGTCGTGGCGGATCGCCGACGCCAACCGGGCGGTGCGGCCGGACGAGTTGACTGCCGTGCCCGGCCGGAGGTTGCGGATCACCCTGCCCGCCGAGGCGTCGGCGGCGGCTGTCGGCGGCGAACGGGCGTGGCGATGAAGCAGAGCCCGCAGGTGATGCTGCTCCTCGGCGACACGGTGCCCGCTCCGGCCCCGGCGGCGTTCGTCGACGCGCTGCACGGGGTGCGGATCAGCTCGGCCAGCGGGGCGACGAGCGGCTTCCAGCTGACCTTCTCGCTCGCTCCCGGCTCGCCGCTTGCCCGGGCGGTCCTGCCGGACGGGGCGCTGCACGCGAAGAAGCGGGTCGTGGTCGCCGTGGTCCTCGCGGGCCGGTGCCATGTGCTGGTGGACGGCGTGATCACGCATCAGGAGCTGCACGCGGCGCGAGCGCCCGGGGCGTCGTTCCTCGTCGTCACCGGTGAGGATCTGTCGCTGCTGATGAATCTGCGGCATGTCCGGCGGGCCTTCCCGGGACTCGCGCCACATCTTCGGGCGACGGCCGTCTGTGCCGCGTACGCCCAGTACGGCATCACGCCGAAGGCCGTGGCACCGGTGCACGCGGACCAGCCGAATCCGCTGATCGACATTCCGGTGCAGGTGTCGACCGATCTCGCCTATCTGCGGGCGATGGCGGCGGACGTCGGCCACGTCTTCCACCTCGCGCCGGGGCCCACCCCAGGCGTCAGCACCGCCTACTGGGGGCCGCAGCGCCGCGAGGGGGCCCTTCAGCCGGCCCTGACGACCGGGTGCGGTGCCGCGGACAACGTGGAGGAGCTGACGTTCTCCTACGACGGGCTGGCCACGTCCGGCTACGGCACGTACCGGCTTGAACCCGCGTCCACGACGGCATCCGAGGCGACCGCGCCCGAGCCGCTCGTACTGCGCGGATCCCTGGCGGGCCGCCCTGCCGAGGCCCTGCGTGCCGGTGCCCTGACCGGGCAGAGCGGCCGCTCCCTGACCCGGACCCTGCTGGCCGGTCTAGGCCGCGAGGTCGCCGCCGACGCGGTCACGGGGCGCGGGACCGTCGACGTCCTGCGCTACGGCCACGTTCTGTCCGCCCACGCCCTGGTGGGCGTGCGCGGGGCGGGAGCGGCGTACGACGGGCGCTATCTCGTGGCCTCGGTGACCCACGACCTCACCCGGGACACGTTCAGACAGCACTTCACGCTGGTCCGCGACGGGCTCGGCGCCGACATCCAGGTGGTGACCGTATGACAACAGCGCAGCCGCACACGACGCATCAATGGCACGGCATGTACGAGGGTGTCGTGGTCTCCGCCGTGGACCCGACGGGGGTCGGCAGGCTTCTGGTGCGGGTTCCTCAGGTACTGGGCGACGAGGCGCCCGTGTGGGCCGCCCCGCTCACCCCGCTGGCCGGTTCGGACTGTGGCATGTACGTGGTGCCGCCGCCGGACTCCGGTGTGTGGGTGCGGTTCCTCGACGGGGACCCGGAGCGGGCCGTGTGGGTCGGGTTCCGGCGGGGCGGGTCGGGTGACGTGCCGTCGGCGGCGAAGGCGGCGCCGCCGGGCGTCCCGCAGATCGTGCTGGCCACCCCTTCCGGCAACGCCCTGGTCATCAGCGACATGCCTGGTCCGGCCGGCGGGATCAAGCTCCAACTGCACGGTGAGAACGGGCCGTTCATCAAGATCGACGAGATGTCGATCGAGATCTCCTGCGGGTCCGGACTCGCCACGCTCAAGCTCGTCGGACCCCAGCTCACCGTCAACGGCGGTGCGTTGACGGTGATGTGAGGATGCCATGCCCGGACTGCTGCTCCACTACGGCGCGTTGATGATGTGCGCCCATCCGCCCGGCCTTGTGACCATTCCCGCGCCGGTGCAGCAGCGCGTTCTGGTCGGGCCGCATCCGGTCGCCACCAGCGCCGACACGTTCCTGGTGGCTGGCTGCAGCTTCCCGGCCGCCACGCTCGGGGCACCGCCCTGCACGAGCATCGTGTGGCTGCACACCTCCACCCGGGTGTTCGTCAACGGGCTGCCGGTGCTGCTGCAGCCGGGCCCGCCGGGCAGCCCCGGCCCGGCGATGGGGGTGGGCACGCCGCCGCCCAATCCCCCGCTGGTGCAGGTCATGCAGCTGCGGGTCCGGGGGATGTGAGCGCCATGGACGTCGCCTTCCCCTACCGCGTCGACGCCCGTGGCCGCACGGCGTCGGCCGCCTACGCCGACCATGTCCGGGACATGGTCGAACTGGTCCTCTTCACCAGTCCGGGAGAGCGGGTCAACCGGCCCGAGTTCGGCTGCGGTCTGCTCGACCTGGTCTTCGCCGGAAACAGCCCCGAACTCGCCGCGACCCTGGAGATGACCGCTCAGGCGGCCCTGCAGCGCTGGCTCGGCGACCTCCTCACGGTGGACTCCCTCACGGTGACCGCGGACGAGGCGACGCTCCATGTACGGGTCGCCTATGTCCTGACGGCCACCGGGGAGAACCGCACACTGACCGTGAGCGGGGGGACCGGCTCATGACCGTGGCGGACGGGCGCCGGAGCCGTCCGGCCGGCATCGAGGACGTATGGGCGCACCCGGACCGGCGCACGCTGACCGTGACCTTCTTCGGGGTGCTGCCGCGGCACGTGGACCGCACCAGCTTCGTGATCGAGGGCGGGCAGCGGGTCGTCGGCATCCGCGTGCTGCGGGTCGCCCCCGAGCGCGGCGAGGAGGAGGGCACCACGGAGGAGCCCGGGAGCGGTGCGCCGACACAGCGGTTCCGGCTGTTCCTGGACCGCCCCGGGGACGACTCCACCTACCGCCTGCGCCTCCTCGGGCCCGGCTTCCACGGCGCCCACGACCGGGCCGACTTCACCTTCCGCCGAACCGCCCGTCACCCGGAGCACGCCCCCGGCACGACCCTGGCGGCACCGGCGCCCACCCGCCCGGCACCGGCCATCGACTACCTGGCCAAGGACTACGCCAGTTTCCGACGCCTCATCCTGGAGCGGCTGTCCCTCACCCTGCCGCAGTGGACCGAGCGCCACGTCCCCGACCTCTGGGTCACCCTGGTGGAGCTGCTGGCCCATGTCGGAGACCGGCTCAGCTACCAGCAGGACGCCGTCGCCACCGAGGCGTACCTCGACACCGCGCGGCTGCGCACCTCGGTGCGGCGGCACGCACGCCTCGTCGGCTATCCGATGCACGACGGCTGCGCGGCCCGGACCGTCGTGTGCGTGGAGACGTCCGCACCGCGGTCGGTGCGGACCAACCATCTGGCGTTCGCCGCTCAGCCGGATGGGGCGCCGCGCCCGCAGAGCGGCCCGGTGCTGTCCGTGGAGGCCCTCGCCTCGGGGTCGTACCCGGTCTACCGGCCCCTGGAGCGGCGCAGGATGTGGCTGCGTCCGGAGCACAACGGCATCCCGCTGTGGGCCTGGGGCCAGGGCGCGTTCCACCTGCCCGTCGGCACCACGCGCGCCGCGCTGCTCGACGCGGAGCGTGCGCTGGATCTCAGGCCCGGTGACCTCCTCGTCCTGGAAGAGCTGCGGGCCCCCGACGGAGGCCCGCCCGACCCCGGCCACCGGCAGGCGATCCGGCTCACCCGTGCCGTCCAGGACTACGACGCCGACAACGGCAACCCGGTCGTGAAGATCGCCTGGGCCGAGGAGGACGCGCTCACGTTCCCGCTGTGGGTGGACAACTCGCCCGGACCCCACGGCCGCGAGGGCGCCACCGTGGTGGCCCGCGGCAACGCGCTCCTGGTCGAGCACGGTCTGGAGAACACGTGGCTGCCCGGCGGCGACACGGACGAGTTCATCGAGGTGCCGGAGACGGCCCGCCCCTTCCAAGCCGCGGTGCGCGGCGCGCCCGTCACCTGGTCCCCGCCCCACCCTCGCCCGGCGGACCTGGCCGCGGCCCAGGCCCGGCAGCTGCGCGGCCTCGCCGCCCGGGCGCGTGAACTGCTGCGTGACCTGCATCAGCAGGCGGACATCGACGACGAGGGCCGGGACCTCCTGGCAGCGCTCTTCGGCACCTCCCGCCTCACCGAGCCCGGCCGGGCCGCCCGCCTGCTCTCCCGCTTCGACGACGTACTCGCCCCCCGGCTGCGCCGGCTCGAAGCCCTCGCCCGCCGCGCCGCATCCGGATACGTACTCGACGCCGCCGACGCCGACTGGGAGATCCGGCACACCTGGGGTGCCCGGGCCGCGGACGGCCTGCACCCGGCCGACCCCGCCCTGCACGGCCCCGCGAGCACGGCCCTGCGCCCCGACCCCCGCGAGGCGCTCCCAGCGGTACGCCTGGTGGACGCGGAGAATCCCCAGGCCCGGTGGACACCGCGCCGGGACCTGCTGGAGAGCGGCCCGCGCGAGCTGCATGTGGTCGGCGAGACCGACGACGAGGGAGTGCTCACCCTGCGGTTCGGCGACGACCGCTGCGGCCGGGCGCCCCGCCCCGGCACCACGCTGCGCGCCGTCTACCGCGTGGGCAACGGCAGTGCGGGCAACGCGGGCAGCGGGGCCGTCAACCGGATCGCCCACCGCGACGGGGGTCTGCAGGGTGTGGTCACACGGGTGCGCAACCCGGTGCCGGCGACCGGCGGCACCGATCCGGAACCGGTGGCCGAGGTACGGCTGGCCGCGCCCCGCGCCCCCTTCCGCACGCTGCTGCGCGCCGTCACCGCCGAGGACTACGCCACGCTCGCCGAAGGACGCCCCGGTGTGCAGCGCGCCGCCGCCACGCTGCGCTGGACCGGGAGTTGGTACGAGGCCGACGTGGCCGTCGATCCGGAGGGCACCGCCGTGCCCGCGCCGGAACTGTTGGAGGACGTACGCGCGGCACTGCACCGCTACCGGCGCGTCGGCCACGAGGTCGTCACCCACCCCGCGCAGCTGGTGCCGCTCGACGTGGCCTTGTACGTCCTGGTCGACCCGCACCACGTCACCGCCGATGTACGGCAGGCGCTCGAGCGCCGCCTCCTGCCCAGGGGCGCGGGGTTCTTCGACCCGGGGGCGCTCACCTTCGGCACCCCGGTACGGGCCAGTGCCCTGGTGGCCGTCTGTATGGCGGTGCCCGGGGTGCGGCACGCCGAGGTCACACGGCTGCGCAGGCTCCACCCGTCGGGGCTCGAAGCCGACGGCCCCGATGTGCCGCCCACCGGGGAGTTGCGGCTGCGTCCGCTGGAGATCCCGCGGGTCGACGGCGACATCACGCGCCCGGAGAACGGGCTGCTGGTGCTGCGCCTGAGAGGAGGACGATGACCGACCCGAAGCCCCCCTCGACGCGGGTGTGGAACCGCCCCGGACTGCCCGCGCTGTCGTATCGCGTCGGCACCCATCAGCAGTTCCTGGACGCGATGTCGGCCCGGCTGCCCCTGGTCGGCGACGACCACCCCGTCCTGTCCGCGCTCACGACCCGGGAGTCCGACGACCCGTCGATCGCCCTGCTCGACGCATGGGCCGTGGTGGCGGATGTGCTGACCTTCTATCAGGAGCGCATCGCCAACGAGGGGTTCCTGCGCACCGCGACGGAGCAGGAGTCCCTGGTCCGGCTGGGGCGGCTGGTCGGTCACCGGCCGCGTCCCGCGCTGGCGGCCGCCACGCACCTGGCCTACACACTGGATGCCGGCACCTCCTGTGTCGTTCCGGCCGGCTCGCAGGTGCGGAGCGAACCGGAGCCGGGCGGTCTGCCGCTGGTCTTCGAGACCGCCGAGGACCTCACCGCGCGGGCCGACTGGAACCGGCTGCCCGTGCGCACCACCCGGCCGGCGGACCTCACGGCCGGGCTCGCGGTCACCACCCCGTCCGTCGACATCGAGGGGGCACAGCCCGCCCTGCGTCCCGGTGACCGGCTGCTGTTCACCTATCCGGACGCCCGGCTGAACGTGACCCGGGTGGTGGGGGACGTGGAACCGGATCCCGCGCGAGGTCGGACCGCCGTACGGCTGCGGGTGCCGGACGCCGCGCGGCAGTTGGACAGCGCGGTGGACGCGCTCGAGGAGGATGTGGCGGAAACCGCCCGCCGGGAGCCCTCGCGCGGCCCCTTCGAGGAGTTGCTGGCGCTGCTGAGGGAGGCCCGGGACCGCGCCGAGGAGCTGCGCGACCCGGACACCTTCGCGGCCCGGCTCGACCGCAGGCTGCACCGGCTGCGCGAGCACCTGGCCGACCTCGGCGGGGGCGACGACGCCGACGCGCTGGCCGAGCGGGCCGCCGTTCGGCTCGCGACGGTGCGGAATGCCGTGCGCCGCATGGCCGAGGAGTCCGTGCGGCCCCCGCCGGCCGACGTGCAGGCGCTGCTGCGCGACCTCGGCAGTCCCGGCCGCCCGGTGCTGCACGCCGTGGACCCGCTGCTGCGGGCGCTCGACCCGAGCGAGCCCCCGCCGGGCGCCCGGCCCGCAGTCGCCGCTGCCCTGGGCGCCGGCTCCGACGGCCTGCCTCGCCTGCTGGCGGGCAACCGGCCCGGCCTCACCGCGTCCCTGTACGAGGCGCTGACCGCCGTCTCCGTCCCGGCCACCGCCCGGCCGGGGGTGCAGCGCTTCCGGGTCACCGCGGCCCCGCTGGGTGCCTCCGTCCCGGACGACGACCGGGTGAGACGGCTGCTGCGTGCCGCCGTACGATCGCGGCCGGACGGCACCGCCCCGCTCTCGGCGGACGTGCTGCTGCTGGACGCGGTGCACGAGGAGATCGAGCCGGGCAGCTGGATCGCGGTGCGGGTGATGGGCCGTCCGCGCACCCGTGTCCTGCAGGTCAGCGAGGTCGGCCAACTGTCGGTGGCGAACGACCAGGACGCCGTGCGGGTGACGCGGTTGCGGCTGGCCGGGCGGTGGACCGAGGACTGCGACGACATCGCGGCCCGGCGCGCCACCACCGTGTGGGCCGCGGGTGAGCCGCTCGTCCTCGCCGCCCCGCCCGACCCGACCGACGTGAAGGGTGACGCCCTCACGCTGGACGGCACCTTCGAGGGGCTGGCCCCTGGACGGCTGCTCATCGTCTCCGGAGAGCGCACGGACGTCGTTCCCGGCGCCTCCACGGGCGTGCCGGGCTGCGAGCTCGCCGTCCTCGCGGGCGTGCGTCATGCCTTCGCCGACCGGGTGTGCACGACGCTGCTGCTGACCGCGCCGCTCGCGCACCACTACCGGCGGGACACAGTCGTCGTACACGGCAACGTCGTCCCGGCCACCGCGGGCGAGACGGTGACGGAGATCCTCGGCAGCGGCGACGCCGGCCGGGCGGGCCAGCTGCTGCCGCTGCGCCAGGGCCCGCTGGTGTGGCTGCCGTCGGCGACCGCCGAGGGCGGCGAGGAGGCGCTGACCGTCCGGGTCGACGACGTGGCGTGGCAGCGCACCGCCGATCTGGGCGAGGCGGGTCCGGCCGCCCAGGTCTTCCAGCTGCGCGCGGGCCCGGACGGCAGGGCCGCCGTGGAGTTCGGCGACGGCCTGCGCGGCGCCCGCCTGCCCTCGGGCACGGAGAACGTCACCGCCCGCTACCGCGTCGGCGGGGGCCGCGCCGGCAATGTCGCGGCCGGGCGGATCAGCCAGGTGGTGAGCCGGCCGCCAGGCGTCAGTGGGGCCACGAACCCGCTGCCCGCGACCGGCGGGGCCGACACCGACGGGCCGGCACAGCTGCGCCGGGCGATCCCGCTACGGCTGGCCGCCTTCGACCGGCTGGTGTCGGTGCGCGACTACCAGTCCTTCGCGCGAGCCTTCGCGGGCGTCGGCAAGGCCGTCGCACAGCGTTGCACGGACGGCGGCCGTCCCGTCCTGCACGTCACCGTCGCGGCCGCCGACGACGCCCCGCTGGACGCCTCCTCCTCGCTCCTCACCGGGCTGCGCACGGCGCTCCAGCGGTACGGCGACCCCCGGTTGCCCGTGCGGGTCGAGCCCTGCGAGCGCGTCCGGCTGGTGCTGGCCCTCGGCATCCGTACGACCCCCGGTCATCTGCCGGAAAAGGTCGAAAGCCGGGTCCGTGAGGCGCTGACCACCCGACTGGGGTTCGCGGAGGCGTATCTGGCCCGGCCGGTGTACCTGAGCGCCGTGGTCGCCACCGCGCACGGGGTCGCGGGCGTCGACTTCGTGGACGTGGACGCCTTCGGCGGCATCCCGGAGGGCGCCGACCCGGCCGAAGTCGTGCGGTTCGCCGAGCATCCCTCCGTCGCCTCCTGCGTGCCCGCCCTGTCCGCGGGGCCGCGCGCGGTGCGCGACCTCTCCCCCGTCGGCGGCCCACCGGATCCGGCCGCCGTCGTCGACGCCGCGCAGGCCCCCACGATGCTCCTCGACCTCCGGGCCGCACCGGGCCCGGCCGAGCGGCGGCCTCCGCGGCTGGTACTGCGTCCGGCCCAACTCGTCCTGCTGGACCCGGCCGTGCCCGGAACCCTGTTGCTGCGGAGGATTCCATGACCCCGGACGAGCTGTACGCGCTGCTGCCCGCCGTGCACCGCAGACGCGACGCGCAACAGGGTGGCCCGCTGCGCGCGCTGCTGACGCTCGTCGCCGAGCAGGCCGCGGTGGTCCAGGAGGACATCGAGCGTCTCTACGACAACTGGTTCATCGAGACCTGCGACGACTGGGTGGTGCCCTACCTCGGGGATCTCGTCGGGTACGAGATCCTGCCGCGCATCGCGGCCGCCCTGTCGGACGACACCTCCCGGGCCACCGGGCTGCCGGCCGCCGCCGTGCCCCGCCGGGACGTCGCTGACACGGTCACGCACCGGCGCCGCAAGGGCACTCTGGCGCTGCTGGAGGAGCTGGCGTCCGGCGTGGCCGGATGGCCGGCGCGGGCCGTCGAGTACCACCGGCTGCTCTGTGTCACCCAGCCCGTGCGCCGCTACTCCACCGAAGGCCGCGACGCCCGCCGCAGGTCGGCGCGCGGTGCTCTGGTCGACGTACGCCGCGCCGAGGTCCTGGACCGGCTCGGCGGCCCGTTCGACGACTGCGCCCACACCGTGGAGGTCCCGCGCGCCGGTTCCGCCCGCCGCCCCGGCCGGTACGGCATCCAATCCGTCGGCCTGCACCTGTGGCGGCTGCGCACCTACTCCGTGACACGAGCCCCCGCGTACTGCCTGGATCGCGACCGGGCCTGCTACACCTTCAACGTGCTCGCCATCGACACTCCCCTGTACACCGCCCCGGTGCCCGAGCCGTCGAGCGGCCGGGTCGCCGACGAGACGAACGTGCCGGAGCCCATCGGCCGCAGGGCCCTGGCCGAGCGGCTCTACGACTACTACGGGCCCGGCAAGAGCCTGTGCGTGTGGACCGGCCCGGACGCCGACGGCGATGTGGTGCCGCTGGACCGGATCGTCGCCGCCGACCTGTCCGGCTGGCGCTACCGCCCCGCCCGCGGACAGGTCGCCGTCGACCCCGTGCTCGGCCGCCTCGCGCTGTCGCCGGGCACGGCTCCCGCCCACGGCGTCCGGGTGACGTACCACCACGCGTTCTCCGGCGACCTCGGCGGCGGCGAGTACCCGCGCCCGGAGCCCGTGACGGCCGACGCCCCGGAGCGTTACCGGGTGGGCCCCGGCGAGGACCACACGAGCATCGCCGACGCGCTCGACCGATGGCGCGCGGGGAAGCGGGCGCACGGCGGCAAGGCGGAGGTGATCGTGGAGATCACCGCCAACGAGGTGTACGAGGACCTGACCGACATCCGCCTGGACCCGGGAGACCGTCTCACCCTGCGCGCCGCGGACGGTGTGCGGCCCGTCGTCCGGCTGACCGGACGGCATGGCGGTGACCGTCAGCGCGCCCTGACCATCACGGGCGCCGGCAGACCGACGGCACGGATCGTTTTGGACGGTCTGCTGGTGACCGGCGGCAGCGTGCGGGTGCGGGGCGGGGTGGAGCGTCTCGTCGTGCGGCACTGCACGTTCGTGCCGGGGTGGTTGCTGGAGGAACGCGGCACGCCGCTGGCGCCGGGGGCGCCCGGGCTGGACATCGCCCACAGTCCGGTGCACACCGAGATCCACCACAGCATCGTCGGTGCCCTCACCGTCGACGGAGGCGAGGACAACCGCGTCGAGCTGTACGACAGCGTGGTGGACGCCACCCGGTCCGAGGCGACGGCGATCGGCGCGGCCGACGGCGGCCCCGCCGGTGTCCTCCTGACCGCCCGTCGCACCACCGTCCTCGGAGCCGTGCACGCCCGAGCGGTCGACGTGCTGGAGAACTGCCTGCTGGCCGGTCAGGTGTCGGTCGAGCGACGCGACCAGGGCTCCCTGCGTTTCTGCTGGCTGCCCAAATACTCCCGGACCCCGCCCCGGTTCCACTGCGAACCCGACCACTCCGGGGATCCGGACCGGGTCGACTTGCGTTTCGCCGCCACCCGGTACGGCTCGCCCGACTACGTGCGGCTCGCCGACGACTGCGCCGACGCGATCCGCCGCGGCGGCGCGAACGGCTGCGAGCCCGGCGCGCTGCACCACCTCTTCCAGCCGTTGCGCGAGGACAACCTCCGCACCCGGCTGGACGAGTTCACCCCCGCCGGATGCGACACAGGGCTCTTCTTCGTCACCTGAGCACCGCGCACCCGCCCCCGGCTCTGTCCCCCCCCGCCCCCACCCCCACCCCCTCGGTCCAGGCAGGAAGCACCCCATGCACGGCGACTTCTCCCGCGTCATCTTCGATCCCGCCCGGCGGTTCTCCTCGGTCCTCTCCCAGCAGGGGCGGGTCCAGCTCGATGCCGAGATCAACGAACAGACGGCGATCCTCCTGCACTACATGCGCACGCTCGCCGCCGACCTCCTGGGGCCGGCCGCCTACCCGCCCGACAAGGACGAGGACGCCCTCGGCGGGTTCGGGGTCGACGGTTTCGACGGGGACACCTTCAGCGTGGCGCCGGGCCGCATGTACGTCGACGGCATCCTGTGCGAATGCGACGGCACCGACTACTGGGACCAGCCCGACGGCCACCTCGAAAGCGACCGGGAGGACGACCGGCTGCCGTCCGGGCCGTTCCTCGTGTATCTGCGGGTGTGGGAGCGCCTGATCACCGCGGTCGAGGCGCCCTGGATCCGTGAGGTGGCGCTCGGACCGGGCGGCCCGGACACGACCGCACGCACCCGCGTGGTCTGGCAGGTGTGCCTGCTCCCGCTGGAGCCCGGCTCCTTCAGGCCGGACATGCGCAGCGCCGCGGGCTTCCTGCGGGAGCGCCTCCGGGGCGACTTCGAGCCGCGTGGCCTGCTCGCCGCCCGGACCAGGCACCCCGACGAGGACCTGACCCCGAGCGAGCTGCCCCCGTCCTCCGGCTACCGGGGCCCCGAGAACCAGTTGTACCGGGTCGAGGTGCACCAGGGCGGCAGGGAAGGGACCGCGACATTCAAGTGGTCGCGGGAGAACGGCTCGGTCGTGCTGCCCGTCCGGAAGATCGACGGCGCCACGGTCGAGCTGGAGACGCTGGGCCGGGACGACAAGCTCGGTGTGGACATCGGCGACGTCGTGGAGATCGTCGACGACGCGACGGTGTGCCGCGCCGCCTCGGACCGGCCCGACGCGAGGTACGGACGGCTGTACACGGTCCGCCAGGTCGACTACGCCGGATCCCGGGTCGAGCTCGACGCCGAACCCGCCGACGATGCCGGCGGGCGCCGGTCACTTCACCCCTTCCTGCGCCGCTGGGACAGCGAGTGCGACGAGGGAACGGCCCTTCCGGTGCGGGAGGACGCGTGGCTGCCGCTGGAGGACGGCATCGAGATCCGCTTCTCGCCCCACGATGAGTGGCCCCGCGTCTACCGCCGCGGCGACTACTGGCTCATCCCGGCCCGGGTGCTCACCGGGGACGTCGAATGGCCCCGCAGCCGCGAGGGCGAGCCGCTGCGGCGCCGGCCGCACGGGGTGCACTACCACTACGCACCGCTCGCCTACATCGATCCACACGGCGGCGACTTCGAGCTCGTCGATCTACGGGTGCCGTTCCCGCACCGGCGGTAGACCGGCGGGGCGACCCGTCGAAGCCCGGTACCGGGACTCAGAGTTCGGGGAGGACGAAAACGAAGAAGTACCAGACGGCGAAGAGCAGGATGATGAGGAGGAGGACCACGGCCCAGCGCGTACCACCGGTCGAGACCTCGGCGCCGGTGGTCAGGTTGTACAGCCGCTTGACCCGCAGTGTGCCCCGTTTGGCCTTGCCCACGGCGCGCACCCGGTCCCCCTCGGTGACGGCGCCCTCGAAGGAGTCGCCGCGCATCTCCACCGGGACCAGCCGCACAGGACGGCCTCGGCGGTCGTACACCTCCACGCGGAAGTTGCAGACGATGACCGTGCCTGTGTTGCCGCCGCTGCCGCGTACCTCGGTGCGCAACTGCACATCGCGCGCCACGCCCTGGACGCTGCCGCTGCCCTGGAGGGTGCCGACCGGGAGCGGGGGCGGCGGTTCCGGCTCGGGCTCCGGCTCCGGCTCCGGCTCGACCGGGGTGTTCCACAGGGGTGGTGGGGGGACGTACGGCCGGGGCGGCGGGGGGGCGGCTCCGGGGGTGGAGGGGGCGGAGGCGGTGGCTTCGGCCGCGCGAACACGGTCCTGGGCCAGTGGCGCCGCCACCCTCGCGTCGCGGTGTCCTGGCCCTCGTCGTATGCCGGGAGCCAGGCACCGCAGTGGCGGCAGCGCTGGGCGTCGGGCGGTGCCTCGGCTCCGCATCGCTCGCACGTCCAGGCGCCGTCCACTGTCGTGACCTAGTCGACGCGGTAGGTGACGTAGTAGGCCGAACCCTCCGCGGGCGACGAGGCGAGCCTGGCGATGGGGCCGGCTCCCTGCTCGGACTCCTCGATGCGGATGGAGCCCAGCAGGTCGTCGTCGGAGGCGCTGTCGTAGTCCCAGAGGGAGAGGTTCTGCACGAAGTCCACCGGCACGCTCACGCCCAGCGGCTGCGTCTGGCCGGAGTTCACCGAGCCCGTCGAGCCGTTGCCCGGCCAGATGGCCCCGTCGACGCCGCCCGAGGTGGTCGTCGTGATGTACAGGTCGTCCGGGTCACCGCGGGCGGCATCGATCGCCGCGATGGCCTGGGGTATCGACTGCACGAAGGCCTGCGCGGAACTCACTCCGACCTCGTTCAGCGGGACTTTGCCGGCGAGTGCGCCCAGCGCCTCGTTCACGGTCGCGTCGGTGCCGGTCGCGGCATGGACGCAGTAGACGTCGAGAATCGTGGCGGTCGCGGTCATGAGTCGTCTCCTCCAGTGGTGTTTGTCGTCTGCCCTGGTCCTGGCCCCGCTGTCACCCGGCCCCCACGAGCTGCCGCCACGTCTTGTTGCCGACGATGCCGTCCGCGGTGAGGCCGTGGCCGGACTGGAACCGCTGCACGGCCTCGTGGGTGCGCGGACCGAAGTTGCCGTCCACGACGAGGGGCGGGTTGCAGCCGAGGTCGTTCAGGCGTTGCTGGATGTTCTTGACACCCTCCGTGACGGTGCCCCTGCGGGCGAAGGGCTGGTCCGCCACCGTTCGTTCGGGGCGGCTCGGGTGTTCGGCGAGCCATTGCGCGACGTCTCCCGGCAGGTCGTCGGGTCCGTGCGCCTCTCCGGGCCGCCAGCCCTCCACCCGCCGGATCGCGTCCGCGAACGTGGTGAGCTGGTTCTCGTCCAGGGCGGCGAGGGATGTGTCGGTACCGACCCCCATGGCGTCGGCGACCTGCTGGGCGTACCGCTGGGGGTCGTTGGCCCCGTGCCCGGCCGGTGCGTACGCCTTCATCACCTCGAGGACGGTCTTGTTTCGACGGCGTGCGAGATATCCGCGCACGGCCTGGAATCCCGTCTCCTCGTCGGGGAAGACGGCGAAGATGTCATTGTGTTTACCGGGATACGCGCCGTAACTCACGGCTTCGTCAGAGCTGATGATGTTCCCGGGATTCTGGTCGTTCCAGGCGATACTGCCTCCCGTGCGCATCACGTCGTCGTAGAAGACATGGTCCACACCGAGAATGCTGATGACGTCGCCTGGTTCCAAGTCGGTCGCGTTGGACCAGTTCATGACGGCCTCCGAGAGCCTCCGAGAGGCGGGAGCGCAGATATGCGGGACGCCGACTGAGGGCATTCACCGCCGCCGGACCACGGAGAATCCGGATCGGGCGGGTAGCGATTCCAGTATAGGCGCGGCCCTCTCGGGCAGCCACCGCGCAATTTGTTTCGCATTCCACAACTGCCCTTTTCCGGGAGGTGATTGCAGTCGCCATCGACCAGGCAGGGCGGGAGAATGGAACGCGGTTGGGCCGGTGACTCGAACAAGGAGCAGGACAGGTGTCCGCATTCACCATCGACATGTCGAGCCCGTTCCCCGGCGGCTTCACCGCCGGCCTGGGCGGACCCGGCACGGGGGGCCACCAGTCGCCCCACTGGTACATCCAGTACGGCATGGATCTCGGCGCCCCCGCGGGCACTCAGGTGTATGCCGCCTTCGACGCCCACATCACCAAGTACAGCCCGCACGACCCGGCCACCGACAGTGGCAAGGTCTACGGCGCGCAGCTTTTCATGCGCTCCCCCAACGACGAGATGGGCGGCTTCTACACCCATCTCACCGATGTCCCGGGCGGGCTGGGCGTCGGCACACAGGTCTCCCGCGGGGATGTGCTGGGCCAGGTCTACGAGTTCGCGGGCATCGACTCGCATCTGCACCTGGCGCTGGTCGAGATCATCGGCGGTGCACCCAATGGCACGTACCAGGGTGTGGATCTGTACCAAATGTTCCTGGACACCGCGAACTCCGGCACGGTCACGTCGGTCACCTTCAACCAGACGGCTCGCCTCCCACCCGGGGCGACGGGGGGTAGGGGCGGTGGCGGCCAGGTCTTCCGCCTCGGGTCGATCCGCGGCATCCAGCAGGGAACGGCGGCCGGAGACCTCTGACCTCCAGCCGCCGACCGTGCACCGGACCGATGCGGGACCCTACTGGACGAGTTCCCAGTCCTGTGACCCGTCGGTGACCGCGCTCTGCAGAGTCAGCGGCGCGCCCTCGGTCGCACCGGTCAGGTACAGGCTCGTGTTCTTGACCGATTGCAACTTGTAGAACCCGTCGGCGGTCTTGATGAGGTTCCAGCTGCCCGTGGTGGTGTTGTCGACCCACTGGCCGATCCGTTGGCCGACCGTCGCGTTCCCGGTCCAGACGGCCGCCGCGCGGCCGCCCGACTTGTTGAGCAGGGTTACGCCACCGCTGGGTTCGGTCACCACATGCCAGTACTGGGTGTCCCCGTTCGCCGCCGAACCGGGCGCCTCCAGGCGGACGTCGGGAACGTCTCCGTTGCCGATGTTCGCGTCGTTGGTCTTGTTTCCGGTGCCGATCACCTGGTCGGTCTTGCGATTCACCAGTTGGTGGTAGGCGCCGTCGGAGTGGCCCAGGTCGACCTCGGCGAAGCGGAGCGTCGACGTGCCCTGGTTGTTCAGTATGGAGACGCGGCCGGTGCCCTCGACGTACTGCAGGTTGCGGCTGTATCCGGCCTGCGAGGTCGTCTGGTACTCCTTCCACGCGCCGTCGCTGCGCCCGCTCTCGTTGACCCAGACGTTGCCGCTGCCGGCGGCGTTGTAGACCAGGCGACCGCCGGGGAGCCTGATGAGGACCGGGCTGCCGCCCGTCGCGAGAGCGCGGGAACCGGCGTCGAGCGGCAGTGCGGTGACACCCGTGCCCGTGGCGGGGCCGCGGAAGAACTTCAACGGGTCGTCGGCGAGCACGTATCTGGTGTTCGCTCCGCCGGCCCAGTACTCGAAGGTCAGCAGCCACTTGCCGTCCGTCGTCCGGACGACGTTCGTCATGCCCGGGCGTCCGCCGCCGATCTCCGACTTGCCGCCGCCCATGTCCTGGGTCAGTCCGGCGATGTCGACGACGGGCGAGCTCCACGCCGTGCTGCGGCCGTCCCAGGTCTTGTGGACGAGGATCTGGCCCTTGGAGTCCGTGGCGGTGTCGTTGGCGGGGTCCAGGGTCGGGACGCCGGTGGTCGCGTTGAATCCGGTGTAGTCGTTCTCGTCGGAGTAGTAGCAGACGAGTTGGCCCTTGTGGACCATCAGGTACGGCTCCCAGAGGGGGTCTGCTTGTTCGTGTTCGCGGCGGCGATGTTCTGGCCGGTCGCGCCCGCGCTGCCGCCCTGCCAGCCGCCGGTGGCGATGACGTTGACGACCTTCCACGTCGCGCCGTCGTCGGTGCTGGAGTACAGGGCGATCGCCAGGTCCTTGCGGTCCCCGTCGTTGGACGGCGTCCAGTTGGGGTCGGCGGCTTTGTGCTCCTTGTAGTAGTGGTCGTCGCCCGACACGACACTCGCGAGGAGCAGGGTGCCCTGCTTGAGGTTCCCGACGTCCTGCGGCAGGACGTAGAGGTACGGGTTGGTCCAGTTGCTCGTGTGGTTCGGCTCGTTGAACAGCTGGAAGCTGCCGATCACCGAGAAGAGCAGGGTCAGCAGGAGCGCCGGCCGCAGCGCGGGCAGCTTGATCGACCAGGCGATCCGCCAGGCGCCCGCCCCGTCCATCGCGGCCGCCTCGTACAGGTCCTGCGGGATGGTGCGCAGCGCCGCGTACAGGATGATCATGTTGTAGCCGACGAACTCCCAGGTCACGATGTTCGCCAGACTGCCCAGCATCCAGCTCTCGCTGAGGAAGTGCGGGGCCGGGAGGTCCAGCTCCCGGCTGAGCTGGGCGAACGGACCGAAGTCGGGGCCGTACAGATAGCCCCACATGAGCGCGGCGACCACGCTCGGGACGGCGTACGGCACGAAGATGCCGAGTCGGATCAGGCGCGCCAGCCGCAGCAGGCCGCTGTCCAGGACGAGGGCGAACACCAGGGCCAGCAGCAGCATCAGCGGGACCTGGATCACGAAGAACAGGGCCACGCGGCCGACGCCGTGCAGGAGCAGGGGGTCCTGGAGGGCGGTGACGTAGTTGTCCAGGCCGACGAAGACCGTGCCGCCGATGAGGCGTTGCTGGAAGAGGCTGAGGTAGGCGGCGTAGCCGAGCGGGGCGAGGAACAGCAGGAGGAAGAGGATCAGGAACGGGGCCACGAACAGGGGGCCCGGCCCGCCGAACCGGCGGCGCGGCGGTCCGGCTCGGCGCGGCTTCCTGGCGTAGGCGGCGGTGGTGGCTGCCATCTCAGGCCCCCTTGACCGTGAAGCCCTGGTTCTTGGCGTACGTCGTCAGCCGTGACTGCCAGGTGCCGAGGGCGGCGACGGCGTCGGCCCGGTCGGCGAGGGACTTGCCGACGGTCTCGGTCCAGTCCTTCGCCGCCTGGTCCAGGAACGGCGGCCACTGGAAGGAGGTCGGGACCGTGTCGCTGATGTCGGCGAAGATCTGGTTGACCTTCTGGCCGCCGTAGAAGGCGGGTGCGTCGTCGGTGAAACTCGGGTCCGCGAGCAGGGACTTGGTCGCCGGGAAGAAGAACTGCTCGGTGGCGAACATCTTGGCGCTCGCCGGGTCGCTGTTGAGGAACTGGGCGAACCGGGCCGCCGCGATCGGGTTCTTCGTGGCGCGGATGACCGCGGTCGTGGAGCCGCCCCAGTTGCCCGAGACCGGCTTGGCCGCGTCCCACTGCGGCAGCGGCGCCGCCCGCCACTTGCCCGCGGTGGACTTGGCCGAACCGGACAGGAACGCCGGGCCCCACGCCGCGGTGAGCCAGGTGGCGTACTTGCCCCTGTTGAACCCGGCGTACCACCCGTCGGTGAAGTCCGGGTCGGTGCTGATGACACCTTCCTTCGCGAGCCCGCCCCAGTACCCGGCGAGCTTCTTGGAGAGCGCGTCGGCGACGCTGATGGAGAGGTCGCTCCTGCCGGAAGTGGCGTACGGCTTGGCGCCCGCCTGCCACAGCAGACCGTGCCAGGCGGCGGGCTCGTTCGCCGCGAGGTTGGTGAGGTAGACGTCCGGGTCGGCCTTGTGGAGCTTGCGGGCCGCGGCCGCGAACTCGTCCCAGGTCTTCGGCACTTGGATGCCGTGCTTGTCGAAGATGTCCTGGCGGTACAGCATGCCCATCGGGCCGGTGTCCTGCGGGATCGCCCAGACCTCGCCGGCTGGTCCGCTGACCTGTCCCCACGTCCAGTCGACGAACTGGTCCTTCAGCGCCGCGGCGCCGTACGGACTCAGGTTCAACAGGCTGTCCGTGATCGTGAAGGTGGGGACCGCCTGGTACTCGACCTGCGCCAGGTCCGGAGCGCCGGTGCCGGCCTTGAGGGCGGTACGCAGCTTGGTGTAGTGCTCGACGCCCTGACCGGCGTTGACGACCTTGACCTTGATCGCGGGGTACTTCTTCTCGAAGAGGGCGATCTCCTGCTCGATGTCCGGGACCCAGGTCCAGAACGTCAGTTGGGTCGGCGTGTTCATCGCCTTGTCGATGTCGGCCTGACTGACCGGCTTGGTGGAGGTGGAGGAGCCGCCGGAGTCGCTGTCACCGCTGCACGCGGCGAGCGCGGCACCGAGGGACACCGCTCCGGTCGCGGCGAGGAACCGCCGGCGGCTCATGGAGGACGTGGGAACGAAGGATCTGGGCATGGTGAACTCCCGCCGATGGGCATAGGGACGGCACGCCTGGCGAGGGCGCGTCGCACGGGTGGGAAGGGAGAGGAGGTGGGGAGGAGCAGAGGTGGAGCGGTGGGGAGATGTGAGGTGGGGCGAGGCGCGGACGTCGCTACCAGGGCATCGAGGTCGCCATGTTCGGGCGTGCGTCGCGCGGGCTGTGACCGGTATGCGCGTCACGTGCCGTACAGCGGAAGTCCACGGTTGTGGAAGGGTTTTGCGGGGCGAGGCGGGGCGAGGCGGGGCGGGGGGGCACCTGCTCAGAGCCAGCCGCAGGCGGGCTCACCGCCCGGCCCTGAGCGGGTGCCGCTCTGACCGGGGGGCTACTCAGTCGCTGGTGGACGGTCTGTTGCCGGCCTGCGGTCCGTTCCCGCCCGGCGGTGCGTGTGCCGAGTCATTCGACCGGGGGGCCGAACGCCGACCGCGCGCCAAGGCCTTCCGGGCCGCCGGGGGTGCGGTCGAGGCACGGACGACCAGTTCGACCGGCGGATCGCTCGCCGGCGCCGGCTCCGCGTCCGGTTTCTCGATGGCCTGCACCAGAAGCCGGAGCCCCTCGTGCGCGACGGCGTCGAACGGCTGGCGCATCGTGGTCAGCGGAGGCGTGACATAGGCGGAGACGGGGATGTCGTCGAAGCCGACGACGCTGACATCGTCCGGCACGCGCAAGCCCGCTTCCGTCAGAGCGCGGATCAGACCGATGGCCATGTCGTCGTTGGCGGCGAACACCGCGGTGACGTCACCGGCGGCGGCCAGTTCGCGGCCCGCGGCATAGCCGGACTCGGCCGACCAGTCGCCCTCGATGACGGACGGCTGCTGTCTGCCGCGCGCCGACAGCGCCGCCCGCCAGCCATCGAGGCGGTCCCGGGCGGCGAACCACCGTTGCGGTCCGGCGAGGTGATGAACCGTCACATGGCCGAGGTTCAGGAGGTGTTCGGTGGCCGCCCGCGCCAGTGACTCGGCACCGACCCCAGCGGTCACGGCCCTGGGGCCGCCGAACGTCGCGGGCGCACCGAGGACGAGGACCGGCACGTCGACGCTGAGGGAGGCCGATCCTTCGTCACCCTCGTCGATCGGTTCGGATACGACGATGCCGTCCACGCCCTGTTCGAGCAGCGACTCCACGGCCCCGGCGACGCCTCCCGGGTCGCCCTCCAGCGTGTTGTACACCCGGAGCGCATAGCCCGCGTCCCGGGCGGCCCGTTCGATGCCGATGAGCAGCGAGGCCGGCCCGTACAGGGCGGTCCCCAGCGCGACCACGCCGATGGTGCGGGTGCGCCCCGAGGCCAGCGCCCGGGCCGCGCTGTTCATCCGGTAGCCGAGCGCCTCGGCGGCTTCGAGGACACGCCGGCGCACGTCGTCGGAGACGTAGCGCTCACCGTTGAAGACCCGGGAGACCGTCTTCTGGGAGACGCCGGCCCGTCGGGCCACGTCCACGGCACGCGGCGCGGCAGGGCTCCCGCCCTGGCCTCCCACTCGCGTCATCGGTGTCTCCCCTGTGTCCGGCGGCTCAGATCCTAGCGAGTCAGAGCCGGTCGCCAGGAGCCGATGTCCCGCCGATGTCCCGTATGACTGCGCTGTCATGACTGCGGTGTCATATCTACGCAGTCGAACAGGACGTGTCAAGACTTCGCACAGCATCACGGCAACCGCGACAAGGCACACACCCCTGGCCGGCACTCCACGGCAGGACCTCTGGCAGGCGCGCCGTCACAGGCCGCCCGGCAGGTGCCGAGAGGCCGCGTGATCCGGCGCGGTAGGTTCCCACCTGGACGAACATGCGGAGGTGCCGTGGGCGAGCAGGGCCGGCAGGACGGGCAGCGGGAGATCACGACCGCGAAGGAGGCGGCCGACAACGACCTGGTCCTGGCGTTCGGACGGTTGCAGGGTGCCGCGAACCGGCTGGAATACCTCCTGGGCCGGCGGATAGAGGAGGAGTGCGGGATCAGCCACCTGATGTACGAGGTGCTGCTGATCCTGGGGCGGGCCGGCGACCCCGGGTTGTCGATGCGGGCGATCGGCCAGGAGCAGGTGCTCACCACAGGTGGGGCGACACGACTGGTGGACCGGATGCAGGCGGCCGGGCTGGTACAGCGCGTGACGGATCCGGCCGACGGGCGAGGGCGTCTGGTGCGACTGACGCCACTGGGCGAGGAGACCGCCGTACGCGCCTCCCAGCTGCACGTGGAGAACATCAAGCGGTACTTCCTGGACCCGCTACCCCCTTCCCACCGGGAGCGCTTCGCGGAGGACCTGCGGATTCTCAGCCACTCGGCCCGCACCTCCCTCCCCCTGCTTCCCTGAGCGGGCCGCCGCACCACGGACGTGCGGCACGCCGCTCCCACGGCGAGACTCGAGTCACTCCGAGCGGATTCCCCCGTATGGAAATATCTGACGCGTCAGATAATGTTGCCCGGGTGAGCGTCCGTACAAGGCGGGTGCCACATCCTCTCGAGGTCCTCGATGCAACTCATCTACGTCTTCGATGCCTACTGCGGCTGGTCGCACGGTTTCTCCGCAACACTGGGCGAGATCACCTCCAGGCATCCCGAACTGCCGGTTGAGGTCGTCTCCGGCGGCCTGTTCACCGGGTCGCGCCGGGTTCCGATCCGCGAGTTCGGGTACGTCCAGGGCGCGAACGCCCAGATCGCCGAGCTGACCGGCGCCGAGTTCGGCGAGGGCTACGAGCGGCTGATCGCCGACGGCTCGTTCGTGATGGATTCCGAGGCCGCCGCCCGCGGTGTGGCCGCGCTGCGCCGGGCGGCTCCCGACCGTACGGCCGAACTGGCCGCCGCCCTGCAACGCGCCTTCTACATCGACGGGCGGAGCCTGTCCGACCCGGCGACCTACCGACAGCTCGCCGAGGACGCGGGGCTGGACGCCGAGGCCGTCGTCGCCGCGTACGAAGCACCGGCGACGCAGGCCGACGCGGAAGCCGACTTCCGCCGCGCCGCCGAGCTGGGCGTCACCGGATTCCCCACGCTCCTCACCCTCGACGCCGGCCGTGTCACCACCCTGGCCCGCGGACACGCCACCGCCGACGAAGTCGACCAGCGCCTGTCCGCCCGCACCTCGTGACTCCCGTCCCCTCTCCCTCTTCCCCTCTTCGTTTCCCCCTCTCCATTTCCCCCTCCGAGAGCTAGGAGCACTTCCATGAGCACGCTCGACTTCAAGGTCCTCGACCTCGACTTCCCCGCCGGCAGCAAGAACAAGACCGCCACCCTCGTCACCGGCGAGAGCGAGGCCCTGCTGGTGGACGCCGGCTTCACCCTGGCCGACGGCCACCGCCTGGCCGCCGAGATCCTCGACTCCGGCAAGAAGCTCACCACCGTCTTCATCAGCCACGGCGACCCCGACTTCTACTTCGGCGCCGAAGTCCTCGCCGACGCCTTCCCCGACGCGAAGTTCGTCGCCACCGAGCACGTCATCGAGCACATCCAGCACTCCTACGAGGGCAAGCTCAAGGCGTGGGCGGCACTCGGCACCAACCTGCCCACCCGCCTCGTGGACATCGCACCGCTCACCGGCGACCTCTCCCTGGAAGGCCACCGCTTCGAGCTCAAGGGCGGCCCGGCCGAGCTGTCCGACCGCCACTACCTGTGGCAGGCCGACCAGCGCGCGATCCTCGGTGGCGTCCTGCTGTTCCAGAGGGAGCACGTCTGGGTCGCCGACACCCAGACCCCCGAGCAGCGCGCCGCCTGGGTCAAGCTGCTCGACGAGATGGCCGCCCTCGACCCGCAGCTGGTCGTCCCCGGTCACCGTCTGCCCGACACCGCCGCCGACGTCTCCGCCATCACGGCCACCCGCGACTACCTGGTGGCGTTCGAGGAGGAGCTGGCCAAGCCCGCCGATGGCGCCGCACTGACCGAGGCCCTCGTCGCCCGCTACCCGGACAACGGCATGCTGATCGCCGCCCAGATCGGCGCCAAGGTCGCCAAGGGAGAGATGAAGTGGGGCTGACCATGACCGACTTCGCCACGTCCACCGCCCCCGCCGACGTCGTACGCCGCCAATACCTGGCGTCCGCCAACAGGGATCTGGAAGCCCTGCGCGCGACCCTCGCCCCCGACGTGGAGTGGAAGGAGATGGCCGGCTTCCCGCTGGCCGGTACCTACCGCACCCCCGAGGGCGTGACCTCCAACGTCATGGAGCAGCTGGGCAAGGAGTGGGACAACTGGACCGCCCATGACGACACTTACGTCGTCGACGGCGAGAACGTCGTCGTCCTGGCCCGCTACACGGCCGCCAACAAGGCGACCGGCAAGCGGATCGACGTCCGCGTCGCGCACCACTTCGTCGTACGCGGCGGGCTGATCGTCCGCTTCGAGCAGTTCGTGGACACCGCCAAGGTTCGTGAGGCCATGACCGACGACGCTTAGCCGCGACGACCGCACCCGTCCATGCCGATGCACGGGTGCCGTCACGGCCTCAGGTGGTTAGCGGGCGGGTTGGGAAGTGTGCGAGCACTGTTCTCGGCGCCACGAGGGCGGACGGTGACAGGGAAGACCTACCCCCTGGTCCGCGGTGGGGGGATGCTGCCCGTCACCGCCAACTCCCGGTACCACAGGGCACTGTCCTTGAGCGTGCGACGCTGGGACTCGTAGTCGACGTGGACGATGCCGAAGCGCTTGGAGTACCCGTAACCCCACTCGAAGTTGTCCATCAGCGACCACACGAAGTACCCGCGCAGATCGACGCCGGCGGCGAGTGCCCGGTGGGCGGCGGTGAGGTGGCGACGTAGGTAGTCGACACGCTCGGGGTCGTGGACGGCGTGGGTGCCGTCGGGGCGGGTGGTGAGGTGGTCGTCGAAGGCCGCGCCGTTCTCCGTGATGACCAGGGGCTGGTTCGGGAACCGGGTGTGCAGATCGAGGAGGAGTTCCTCGAGGCCGTCGGGGTCGATGTTCCAGCCCATGGCGGTGTGCGGGCCGTCCTGTTCGACGAACTCGACCTGGGGCGAGCCGGGCCACGCCGAGCCGCCCATGTCCTTGTGACCGTCATGGTTCTGACGCGGTGTCATGCCGTCCCACAGGCGGACGGTCGTGGTGGCGTAGTAGTTGACGCCGAGCAGGTCCAAGGGCTGGTGGATCTGGGTGAGATCGTCGTCCTCGACGAACGCCCAGTCGGTGACGGCGGCGGTGTCCTCGATGAGGTCCGCCGGGTAGTGGCCGCGCAGCAGGGGTTCGGTGAAGGAGCGGTTGGCCAGCGCGTCGATGCGGCGCACGGCCTCTTCGCCGCCGTCGCCCTTGCCCCTGAGGACGTGGAAGTTCAGGGTGACGGAGTACTGCGGATCATTGGTGGTGACCGCCCTGAGCTGTTGAACCGCCAGGCCGTGGGCGAGGTTGAGGTGATGCACCGCCTTCAGTGCCGCGGCGCCGTCGGTACGGCCGGGGGCGTGGGCTCCGGATCCGTAGCCGAGGTAGGCGGAGCACCACGGTTCGTTCAGGGTGGTCCAGATCGGGACGCGGTCGCCGAGGGCTTCGCCGACGGTACGGGCGTAGTCGGCGAAGGCGTGGGCGGTGGCGCGGTTCGTCCAGCCGCCGGTGTCCTCCAGGGCCTGAGGCAGGTCCCAGTGGTAGAGGGTGGCGACCGGCGTGATGCCTCGGTCGAGAAGGCCGTCGACCAGGCGGCTGTAGAAGTCCAGCCCCTTGGGGTTGGCCGGGCCCCGGCCGGTGGGCTGGATACGCGGCCAGGCGAGGGAGAACCGGTAGGCCTGCAGACCCAGGGACGCCATGAGGTCGAGGTCGTCTTCGAGGCGGTGGTAGTGGTCGGCGGCGACGTCACCGGTGTCGCCGTTCCATGTCTTGCCCGGGGTGTGGGAGTAGGTATCCCAGATGGAGGGACCGCGGCCGTCCTCGGTGGCGGCGCCTTCGATCTGGTAGGCGGCGGTCGCGGAGCCGAGGATGAAGTGGGCGGGGAAGGACAGGGGCTCAGCGGATTCCTGCCGGGCTGTCGGCATGCACGCTTCTTTCTGATGAGTATCGGTAAGGATCGGGTTACCCCTTCAGGCCCTCGGCCAGCTCCTGATCGTGACGCCGGAGGGCTCCCGGTGGTACTCGTCCACGATCGTCTTCGCCGCCGGATCCCCGCACTTGAGGGTGTCGGTCCGCAGCTGCAGCGTGACCGGCCCCCCGTCGGATGCCGAGTCGTCGCCGGAGGAACCGTCGGCCGGCGAGGCGGTCGCGAGTACGCCCGTCGGCGTGACAACGGCCGTCCTGCGTCCCGGCACCGGGCGCCTCCGCGGACGGCCTGACTTGCTCGGGGACAGGGGCGATGCGCTCATTCACCTCTCCTTCGACGTGCAGTGCGTTCCGGCCGGCTGCCGGTCCTCGTGCCAGGAACCAAGGTGATGTTAACGTTAACAAGCTGTCAAGGCCTCCGCCCCGACGAACCCCTCTCCCACCCCCGCCTGCCTCGGAGTGCGCCCGTGCCGACCTTCGCCAACCCGGTTCTTGCCGGCAGTCATCCGGACCCCTCGATCTGCCGGGTCGGAGAGGACTTCTACCTGGTCACGTCATCGTTCGCGTACTATCCCGGGCTCCCGGTCTTCCACAGCCGCGACCTGGTGAACTGGACACCGCTGGGCCACGTGGTGCACCGGCCGTCCCAGGTGTCGTTGACCGGGCTCGATGTCTCGGACGGCCTCTGGGCCGCCACCATCCGCCATCACGAGGGCACCTTCTACGTGGTGGTGACCCTGGCGAGAGGCCGTCAGGGCAGCACCACGTTCCTCTGCACCGCCTCCGACCCCGCCGGTCCCTGGTCGGACCCGATCGTGCTGGAGGCGCAGGGCATCGATCCGTCGCTGTTCTTCGACGACGACGGCCGCTGCTGGTTCACCGCCTGCCGCGACGCCGCCCGCCCGGAGGAGACCGGCCCCGGGGAACTGTGGATGCGCGAACTCGACCTGGACACCCTGGCGTTGACCGGCCCGACCCACATCCTTTGGTACGGCGCGATGCGCGGTGCGTGGGTGGAGGCGCCGCACGTGTACAAACGGGAGGGCGTCTACTACCTGATCGGCGCGGAGGGCGGCACCGAGCACCATCACGCCGTGACCGCGGCCCGCTCCGGCACCGTCACCGGCCCTTACACCACGGATCCCAGGAGCCCCCTGCTCACCCACCGCCACCGCGGGGCGGCGGAACCGATACACAACGTCGGACACGTGGACCTCGTCGACACGCCCGCCGGAGAGACCTGGGCCGTCGCTCTGGGGGTACGGCCGATCGACGGCACGCATACGCTCGGCCGCGAGGTGTTCCTGGTCCCGGTCGAATGGACCCCCAAAGGCCCCGTCTTCGCACCGGACACCGGGCGGGTGAGGCTGTCGGAGCGGCTGCCCGCGGGAGTCACGGCGGCGGACGGGGGCCCGGACGGGCCGGTACGGGACGACTTCACCGGCACGGTGCTCGGCCCGGAATGGAACAGCCTGCGCGGGCCGGTCGACCATCTCGTCTCGCCCAGTCCCGGTCAAGGCGGCCTGACCATCCGCCTGTCCCCCGAGCCCCTGACCTCGACGGGCACTCCCGCGTTCGTGGCCCGCCGTCAGCAGCATCTCCGCATGCGCGCCAGGGCCCGCATCCACTTCCCTGCCGCCGCGCCGACGCGGGAAGCCGGGCTGGTCGTGTTCCAGCACAACCACCACGCCACCCTCGCGCTGACCGTCGACGCCTCCGGAACCCCTCACGTCGTACTCACCGCCCACGAAGCAGGTACGGACACCCGCCTCGCGTCGGTCGCCGTGACGGACGGCGAAGTCGTCCTCGTGGTCGACAGCGACGAATCCGGCTACACCTTCCACGTCGAGGACCGCACCTGGACGACCCTCGGCAGCATCGACCGCCCCTTCTTCAGCACGGAACGGGCCGGCGGGTTCATCGGTGTCCATATCGGCCTGTACGGCGTCGGCGACGCTGCGGGCGACGCGGGCGACGCGGGCGACGCCCATGTGCGCTGGTTCGAGTACGCGCCCCACCCGGGCGGGCCGAGAACGGCGACACGGGTGGGCAGCCGCAGTTGACGGCCCGCTGACAAGCGCGGGCACGGATCAGCCGTAGAAGTTCTTCACCCAGCGGTGCTTGGCCAGCAGCGCGAGTTGCTGCGGGGCGAGCGGCGGTGCATCGGCGATCGCCGCGTTGCGTTCCACGTTCCTCAGGGAGCGCATCCCGACGATGACGGTGGAGACCGCCTGCCCGGCGAGGGCGAACCGCAGGGCGGTGGACGGGAGTTCCTCGGCATCGATCCCCAGGTCGGCGAGGATCCCGGCCACGCGCTTCTCGACCTGGGCGGGCCGGTCGTCCCTGAAGTACCAGTTGCGCCAGTCGCCCTCCGGGAAGGCGACGCCCGTCCGGATCGAGCCGGTGAGGGCGCCTTCGTCGAGTGCGACCCGCCCGATCACACCCACGCCGTACTCCGCACAGGCCGGCAGCAGCGCATCGGACGGGGCCTGCTCGAAGACGTTGTAGATGACCTGGACCGTGTCCAGAACCCCGGTGCGCAGCACCGCGAGCACGTTCTCGGGCTGGTGGTCCTTGACGGAGATCCCGAAGAACCTGATCTTGCCCTCCTGTTTGAGGGCGTCCACCGTCTCCAGCCAGTCGCCGCGGCCGGTCCACTCGTCCTCCCAGGTGTGCAGCTGGAGGAGGTCGACGTGATCGCGGCCCAGTTCGCGCAGGCTGGTCTCCAGGCTCTCGCGGAGGTGCGAGCCGGGGAACACCTCCATGGGGTCCAGTCCGCTCGGCGAGAGGGAGACCGGCACCTTCGGCCCGACCTTCGTCGCCACGTGCACGCCGTCCCCGCCGCCCGGAAGCTCCCTGAGCGCACGGCCGACGACGCGTTCGCTGCGGTCGTACGCCCGGGCGGTGTCGATGAAGGTGACGCCCAGGTCGAGGGCGCGGTGCAGGGCACGTACGCCGGAGTCGTCGTCGGCTCCGACCCAGGCACCTTGGCCCAGCCCCCAGGCTCCGTAGCCGACCTCGGACACGGTCAGCCCGGTGCGGCCGAGTTCCCGATAACGCATGTGCTGTTCGTACTCCTCGGGTGACGCCCCCTGGCGAGGGCCACTGCGCTGTGCTGCTTCTCGGCACCACGACTTGCCCGCACGACGCTACTGACGGCGGCACTCCGGCAACAGCGCGGCAGAACAGCGAAACTTTCGAATCGGCGACAGCCTCAGGAATCCGCGCGGGGAGCGGCGGTGCTGCGCCGTACGACGAGTTCCGGCGCGATCTTCTGTCGTTCCGGTTCCTCCCCGCCCACCATCCGCACCAGCAGTTCGATGGCGCTCCTGCCCAGGTGGGCGAAGTCCTGTCGGACCGTGGTCAGGGCGGGCACGAGGTAGCCCGAGCCCTTCATGTCGTCGAAGCCGACGAGCGACACGTCCTGGGGCACCTTCACGCCCCGCTCCGCGAACGCCGCCAGCGCTCCCATCGCCATCTGGTCGTTGCCCGCGAAGACCGCGGTCGGCAGGCCGGTGCCGTCCGCGCAGAGCTGGTGGGTGAGGCGGAAGCCGCTCTCCGCGCTGAAGTCCCCTTCGAGCTTGGCGCCCTCCGCGCCCGCGGTCGCGAGCTCAGCCTGCCAGCCTTCGACGCGGGCCCGGGCGTCGAAGGTGCGCAAGGCACCCGTCAGATGGGCGATGCGCCTGTGTCCGAGATCGAGAAGGTGCCGCACCGCGAGACGGGCACCGAGTTCCTGGTCGACCTCGACGAAGCTCAGATCGGGGTTGGGCACACCGCCGGACATCACCACCGCCACCGGCACCTCGAAGACGAGGCCGGACAGCGCCTCCACGGCGAGGGGACGGTCGGCGACGACCGCGATCGCCTCCACCGACTGATCGGTGAGCCGCTGCAGTGTCTCCACGAGGTCACCGGTGGTGCTCTCGCCCTGCCGGCTCGCCAGACTCACCCAGTAACCGGCCTGCTTGGCGGCCGTCTCCACACCCAGGAGGATGCGGGGCAGCTCGAACAGCTCCGACCCGACGATCACCACGCCGATCGTTGAGGAACGGCGGCTCTTGAGGGCCCTGGCCACACTGTTGCGGCGGTAGCCCAGCTTCTGGATCGCGGCCTCGACCCGGGCCCGGGTCTCCGGCCGTACCGACGGATGACCGTTGATGACCCTGGAGACGGTGATGTGCGAGACGCCTGCCTCCCGTGCCACGTCCATCATTCCTGGTGGCCGGTTCATGTCACTCGTTCCTCTGCCCTCAACCCCGGCACGCGGCCGTGCGTCCACAGCCGATACTGTCACAGGCCGCATGCCGCACACCCGCGACGGCCGGGGCACTGCTCAGGGGTTGCGCAGCGCCGTCAGACGTCCACGCGGTGCCGTCGCGACACGATCGGCCGCGGCGAGATCGCCCGGGGTGAGGGCAGGGACGAAGAGCTCACGCCAGGAGCACGGCGTAGTCGCCCGGCGCCAGGGAGGACTCGCTCCGCAGACGTGCCCCGGGCTCGGAGCGCAGCGCTTCCGTCGTCTCGATGAAGTCCCGCGAGATCCGAGATCCTCAGTTCCTCAGTTCCTCAGTTCCTCGGCGGTGGGGAATGCCTTGCGCCGCTCCGTCACGACGACCATCTCCTTCAGGGGGAAACGCCTCGATCTGCGTCGGCCTCGGGGCCCTCACTCGGCGTGTTGAGCGCCGTTCAGGTCACCTCATGCCCGCAAGGGGTGTGGTGAAGTGGGGATCATGACGACGAGTGACGCGATCGTGGTGCCGGAGCTGTACTCCGGCTATCCCGAGGTGGCCTTCGGTGGCTACGTCGCCGGTGTGCTGGCGGAGAGGTCCGGGGCTCAGACGGTGCGGGTGGACTTCCGTGGGCCGGTGCCGGTCGAGGTGCCCGTGCCGATCACCGAGACGCCGGACGGGGGCGTGGAGTTGGGCGAGGCGGGGCGCCCCCTTGCCGCGGCGCGCCCCGCCGAGGTGCTGCTCGACACGCCGGCCGCGCCCTCCTGGGACCAGGCGGCCGCCGCTGCCGAGAGGTTCCGGGCGGCACCGCCGTCAGGTGTGGTCGACTGCTTCGGCTGCGGCCTGCGCTCCCCCGACCGCGGTCTGCGTGTGCATGGCACCCCGGTGCCGGATCTCGGCCTGGTGGCCTCCGCCTGGATCCCGTCCCGCGCCTTCGCCGACCCGGACGGCCTGCTCCCGCCCCAGCTGGTCTGGGGCGCCCTGGACTGCCCGGGACACTGGGCGGGCCGCTTCCTCGGCACCCAGCGGCCTGGGGCGGTCACCGCCGGCCTCACGGGCACGATTCTGCGGCCGGTCGCCGCGGGTGAGCCGTACATCTCGTACGCGTGGCTGCTGTCGGAATCCGGCCGCAAGCACACGATGGGCGTGGCCCTCGCCACGGCCGAGGGCGAACTGTGCGCCGTCTCCGAGGCGTTGTGGATTGATCCCAGGCCAGCGACCTGAAAGCCGCCGCTCGGCCTCCGGCGCGCGCGATTGGGTGCTGATCTCCGGTGCCGTCTCGTGCCCGCTGCGGCTACGAGAGCACCGGGCACGCCCAGGAACACCCGCGCACGTGACCTTCGCTGCCGCAAGGTCGATACTGCCGACAGCAGCCTTTCCGCCGACCGCCGCCGACCGCACCCGGAAGCCTGACGACCCGTCATCAAAGTCAGCACTAAGTCAGCATCAGTACCGCCGGACCCGCTTCCGACCGCCACAGACCACCAAGGTCGACTACTGACCTCATCTGTTCCGACCTGCTAAGACACAGGTCATCAGCCTCATCTGCCAGCCCATCAGGAGGTACCCATGAAGATGCTGATCAACGTCGCGGAGAGCGTCGTCGCGGACGCGCTGCGCGGCATGGCGGCCGCACATCCCGAGCTGGTCGTCGATGTGGACAAGCGCGTGATCGTACGGCGGGACGCACCCGTCGAGGGGAAGGTCGCCCTCGTCTCCGGTGGCGGGTCGGGGCACGAGCCGCTGCACGGTGGGTTCGTGGGGCCGGGGATGTTGTCGGCGGCCTGTCCGGGTGAGGTGTTCACGTCACCGGTGCCCGACCAGATGGTGCGTGCCGCGGCCGCCGTGGACAGCGGGGCGGGTGTGCTGTTCATCGTGAAGAACTACACGGGTGACGTCCTCAACTTCGACATGGCCGCGGAACTCGCCGAGGACGAGGGCATCCAGGTCGCGAAGGTGCTTGTCAACGACGACGTGGCGGTCACCGACAGCCTCTACACGGCCGGCCGGCGCGGCACGGGCGCGACGCTGTTCGTGGAGAAGATCGCCGGTGCCGCCGCGGACGAGGGGCAGCCGCTGGAGCGGGTGGAGGCAATCGGGCGGCGGGTCAACGAGAACTCCCGCAGCTTCGGCGTCGCCCTCAGCGCCTGCACCACCCCCGCCAAGGGCAGCCCCACCTTCGATCTGCCGCCCGGCGAGCTGGAGTTGGGCATCGGCATCCACGGCGAGCCGGGCCGGGAGCGGCGGGCGATGATGACGTCGGGTGAGATCGCCGACTTCGCCGTGGGCGCCATCCTGGAGGACATGACCCCGCGCAACCCCGTCCTCGTCCTGGTCAACGGCATGGGCGGGACACCGCTGCTGGAGCTGTACGGCTTCAATGCCGAGGTCCAGCGGGTGCTCGCCGAGCGCGGTGTGAACGTCGCCCACACCCTCGTCGGGAACTACGTCACCTCGCTCGACATGGCCGGCGCCTCCGTCACCCTGTGCCAGGTCGACGAGGAGCTGCTGCGGCTGTGGAACGCGCCGGTGAAGACGCCGGGGCTGCGGTGGGGAATGTGATCCGGAGCCGGACGCTCGCAACGCACCTGTCACGCAAGGAGATCCAGTGCTCGACGCCGATTTCTTCCGCCGTTGGATGACGGCGCCCGCCGCTGCCGTCGACCGTGAGGCGGAACGGCTCACCGCCCTCGACTCGCCCATCGGGGACGCCGACCACGGCAGCAATCTGCAGCGCGGGTTCACCGCCGTCGCCGCGGCGGTGGAGAAGGAGGCCCCGCAGACGCCCGGTGCGACCCTGATGCTCGCCGGGCGGCAACTCATCTCGACCGTCGGCGGGGCGTCGGGACCGCTGTACGGGACCCTGCTGCGCCGGACCGGCAAAGCCCTCGGGGACGCCGGCGAGGTGAGCGAGGATCAGTTCGCCCAGGCGCTGCGGGACGGGGTGGACGCGGTCATGGCGCTCGGTGGGGCGGCGCCGGGCGACAAGACCATGATCGACGCGCTGGTGCCGGCCGTGGACGCGCTCGGGGACGGCTTCGCCGCGGCACGGTCCGCCGCCGAGGAGGGCGCCCTGGCGACGACGCCGTTGCAGGCCCGCAAGGGGCGGGCGAGTTATCTCGGGGAGCGCAGTATCGGACACCAGGATCCCGGGGCCACGTCCTCGGCGCTGCTGATCGCGGGGCTGGCGGAGGCGAACGGTGAGTGACGAGAAGGCGGGTGACGAGAAGGCGAGGGACGACAAGAGCGAGCGGCTCGTCGGCATCGTGCTGGTCTCGCACAGCGCACAGGTGGCCGCGTCGGTGGCCGAGTTGGCGCAGGGGCTCGCGGGCGGCGCGACGGCGGTGCCGGTGGCCGCGGCGGGCGGCACCGAGGCCGGCGGCCTCGGCACCAGCTCCGAGCTGATCGCCGCGGCGGCCGCATCCGTGGACCGCGGCGCCGGGGTCGCGGTCCTCACCGACCTGGGCAGCGCGGTCCTCACCGTCAAGGCCCTGCTCGCGGAGGGCGACGAACTCCCCGGCAACACACGCCTGGTGGACGCCCCGTTCGTCGAGGGCACGGTGGCCGCGGTCGTCACGGCGGCCACGGGCGCCGACCTCGCGGCGGTCGAAGCGGCCGCCGCGGAGGCGTACACCTACCGGAAGGTGTAGGGACGACCTACGGCAGCCGCCACACCGTAGGCCCTGAAGTGAGGCGGTCTGCGGCAGCCACGGCGCCGCGGGCCCCTCGGCCGCGTCCCGGGCAACGGTTCGCGCGCCGCGGGGCCCCGCCCCTCCCCCCCCCCAGAGCCCGCCCCCTAGCCGACCCCCTGCGCCGCAACCCTCAGCGCCAACCGCAGTGTCGCCGCCAGTTCGGTCTGTGCCGTCGCCCGGTCGGGGCGGGTGTCGGCGGTGTGCCACGCGTAGTGTTCGACCGCCGCGCGCAGTGCCGCGTTCAGGGTCGCCGCCTGGATCGTCGGGCGCAGATCGTCGGCGGGCAGGCCGGCGCGTTCGGCGAGGGCGCGGGCGAACGCCGGTTCGGCCTCGTCGTACGTCTGGAGCCAGATCGCGCGCAGGCCGGGCTCGGTGCGGGTGAGCCGTACCAGGGCCCCTACGGTGACGCGGTCGGGTCCGGCCAGCAGGCGGTCCTCGACCGCGAGTTCCTCGTCGAGGAGTTCCTCGAGGGGCTGCCCGGGACGCCACCGCCGCAGGCAGTCGGCGATCAGGTCGATACCGGCCGAGAACAGCGGCCGTACGCAGCTCTCCTTGCTCGGGAAGTAGCGCCACACGGTGCGCGCGGAGACACCGACCGCCGCTCCGATCTGCTCGCCCGTGGTCGCCGCCACGCCGTGGGTGACGAACAGGTCCACCGCCGCCCGCGCGATCTCCAGCCGGATCTCGGCCTTGCGCTCCTCGGTGAGGGGCGGTCGTCCCGTTGGCCGCCTCGTACGTCCACGGGTTGCGGTCATGTTCTCCTCCGGCCGGCGCTGATCGCTCTCCCGGAATTCTCTCCGAAAATTCTCCCCGAGGAGTTTATGTCACTCAGAGACATTAAGTCGTAGGGTGGGGCCCTCGGGCGTGTTCGACAGGCCGCCCACGGATTCACGGATGGGAGTAGGTCATGACCGGCGGACTGAACGGACGCAGCGTCATCGTCACCGGAGCGGGCTCGGGCATCGGGCGCGCGGCCGCCCTGGGCTTCGCCAAGGAGGGCGCCCGGGTCGTGGCGGCGGACCTGAACGCCGAGGGTGCGCAGACGGTCGTCAAGGAGATCGAGCAGGCGGGCGGCGACGCGGTCGCGGTCGTCGGCGACCTGAGCGAGCAGGCCGTGGTCGACCGGGTGGTCGAGACCGCCGTCGAGCGCTTCGGCGGCGTGGACATCCTGGTGAACAACGCCGGGATCATGGACCGCATGTCGGCGTTGGCGGACGTCACCGACGCCGAGTGGGAGCGGGTCATACGGGTCAACCTCACCGCCCCCTTCCTGCTCACCCGGGCGGTCCTGCCGCACATGCTCCAGGCGGGCAGAGGCGCCATCGTCAACACGGCCTCCGAGGCCGGCCTGCGCGGCAGCGCCGCGGGCGCCGCCTACACGGCGTCCAAGCACGGCGTGGTGGGGCTCACCAAGTCCCTTGCGGTGATGTACCGCAAGCAGGGAATTCGCGCGAACGCCATCGCCCCGGGCGGCACTCAGACCGGCATCGTCGTGGACGCCGCGCGGGACGCGCACGGACCGGCGGCGCTCGGCCCGCACTTCGTCAACCTCGGCAGGATGGCCCAGCCCGAGGAGCAGGCCGCCGCCATCGTGTTCCTCGCCTCGGACGCGGCGAGCAACATCAACGGCGTGATCCTGCCGGTCGACGACGGCTGGTCGGCGGTCTGACGCCTCCTCCCCCACCGTGCACGAGTCACCAGCCGTGCACGAATCACCGGCCGCACTCGAACAGTTGCCGTGCCCGCATCAACCGCCCGGCACGAATCGCTTCCCGTACACGAACTCCCTCGCCAGCCGCTGCCCGGTCGTCACGGCGGCCGCGTGGTCCTCGATGGGCGTCACCCGCTCGTCCTTGAAGACGATGTAGGTGACCCCGGAGGCCGTGCCGCCGCCGTGCGGGTCGGGCGAGATGCCGAGGGTCTCGGCGGCGGCGTACGACGCCTCGCCGATCATGTCGTTCGGGCCGACGTCGCCGACGACCGCGTACCGCACCCGGCCCTGGTACACGACCGCGGCCACCGAGCCGCCGCGGATGCCGTGGTCAAGTGGGTTCCAGAGGCGGCTCGGAGCGGGCACGACGATGTACGGGAGGTTTTCGGCGCTCAAGTGGCGGCCGTCGGACTGCTGGTAAGCCGTCGCGGCGGAGAAGTACGGATCGGTACGGCGGTTGCAGTGGCGGGTGCGCTGCCCGTCGCAGTCGATGTCCATGTCGGCCTTCCAGAACACCGCGTCCTGCGCCCCGCAGACACGGATCGTCGCGGGCACCCCACTGTCGCTGCGATAGCGCCCCCGGGAGACCGCGGCGCACTCACGCACCTTCGACAGCAGGTCAGCGGCGCTGACGTCGGCCTCGCGGTGGGCCGTTGACTCTTCCTGCGTGGGCGGCGGGACCGGGGGCGGCATCGTCGGGGCGAGCAGGGCGGCGCTTGCCGCGGCCAGCGTCAGCGAGTGGAGACGCACGGTGGGGAACCCTCTCGTCGAGGAACACTGACGGACACTCGGCCCATCTGATGCTGTGTCGATCATGCTGCCACCAGCGAGGCCGTAGAGCGTGCACCCCGACGACACGACTACCCGACGATCTCCCCCGAACTTCCGGCAGGAGCCGGGGGCCTGAGCCCGCGAAACAGGCCCCGACCCCCCGGCCACCCGCGCCCGGCGCGGGATCAGCGACGACAGCGGCCCGCACCGGCGGGCGTGAACTCCCCTCCTCTCATGGAGAGTTCAGCCGCGAGGAGCTTCAGCATACGTAACCTCCCTGGCGGTTCATCAACGCCCGCCCTCTTGAGGTGATCGCGTCAGCGGCGACATAGTGGAGCCCTATTGGTCCGGACCATTTCCGCCAGTTGGCCCCGGGAGGCAGAGTCGTGCGACGCGTTCCCGTCCTCGTTCCCGCGCTCTGCGCAGTGCTCGTCCTGCTCTCGTCCTGCGCGTGGAGCGGGACGGAAGAGGAGGGCGGCCGGGTGCCCGCGGCGCCCACCGGTGTCACGGCCGCCGCGGGCAGCGCGACCAGTGTGCACGTCATGTGGAACGCGGTCTCCGCCCACCGCGACATCCGTGTCTACGAGGTGTATCGGGGACCCACGAAGGTCAAGGAAGTGCCGGGCTCCGCACACATGGTGGATGTCACCATGCTCAGGCCGTCCACCGTGTATGCCTTCACCGTGCGAGCCCGTGACACCGACGGACGGCTCGGGCCGTCGAGCATGAAGGTCCGGGCGGCGACTCCCGCGGCCGTGGCCGCCGACCACTCCGCCCCGACTCGTCCGGGACAGGCCGAGGGCCGGGCGGTCGGCAGCCGGGCGGCGCAACTGTCGTGGTCGAGGGCGACGGACGACCGGGACGTGGTGTCGTACGACATCTATCAGGGCGACACAAAGATCCACAGTGTGGGCGGAAACCAGACGGCGACCGTGGTCACCGGACTTCGGCCCGGCACCCGCTACTCCTTCACCGTCCGGGCCCGGGACGCGGCCGACAACCTCTCGCCGGCCACGGCAGCGGTCCGCGTCACCACGCCCGGCACCGACGACGGGCGCGGCACCGCGCCGACCGCCTTCCGGGCTACGACCCGCCTCGCGGACGGGGCGTACTACCTCGACCTGGGCTGGGTGCCGCCGCGCACGGACGGCGTGATCGCGGAGTACCAGGTCGAGCTCGACGGCCGTACGGCCACCTCGCTGGTGTACGGCGGGAGCGCGCCGCGCGAGCGGGCCACGTACAGCTTCTATCTGGGCCGGGAGGCCGGAGTCGGTCACCGGGTGCGGATCAGGGGGAGGCTACCGGACGGCGCCTGGGGCGGCTTCTCGGCGGAGCGGGCGGTGACGACCGGCGGGCGGGACTGACGTCCGGTCCGGCGTCCCCGGGTGCAGCAGTCCGTCACCTGTCCGGCGGCGGTCCGCGTGCGGGCCGGCTCCGGGGCGCGTTGGCTGCCCCTGAGGCAGCACGGGCGTTCCCGACCCTCGGCGGCGCAACGGACGTACCGCCAACCGTGCCGCCGGAGGGCATCACATGCGCAATTCATCGCTCTTCCTCCGCTCGGGCCTGACCGTGGCAGCCGCCTCCGCTCTTCCCTTCACCCTGGCCGCCGGTCCGGCCGCCGCGGTCTCGGGGATCTCCGTGAGCACCACCGGGTCCACGGTCTCCGTCACGACCAGTGCCTGCACCAACGTCAACGGCAGCTGGGGCACCGCCTCGCTGCTCAACAGCCGCCAGGCGAACTTCGCCCAGGGGCGCCAGGTCTCCCTGTCGGGGACGGCCGCGCTGCAGTCGGCGGCCTGGTCGGGCGTGAGCCCGGGCACGTACACCGTCATCGTCGTGTGCTCCAACGGCTCCACCGCGGGCACCCAGTCGGTCATCGTCACAGCCCCCAGAGTCTCGGCCACGGCCACAGCCTCGCCGTCGCGCGGCGTCATGGGCGGGATGGGCGGCGGCAGCAAGGACTACGGCACCCTGACGCTGGTGGCGGGCGGCGCCCTGGTGGGCACGGGCCTCCTGGCCACGGCGGCCTGGGTCCTGCGCCGCCGTTCGAAGCCGTACCGGCTCTGAACGCCGTGCCGGTTCCGCAGGTCGCGGTCGTTCCGAAGGCCGCGGTCGTTCCGAAGGCCGCGGTCGTTCCGAAGGCCGCGGTCGTTCCGAAGGCCATAGCGGCTCAGAAGGGCCCTCGGCTCACGCCGTCTCGTGGCCCGGCAGCTCCGCGAACTCCTCCAGAGCGCGGGTGAGCCACTGCGTCCAGAAGGTCTCCAGATCGATACCGGCGCGCAGCACCAGGTGCCGCAGCCGGTCCTGCGAACTGTCCTTGCCGGGCGGGAAGTCGCGCTCCTCGATCTCCTCGTACTCGGCCAACTGCCGCCGGTGCAGATCGAGATGGCGCCGCAGATCGGCCTCGATGCCCTCGGTCCCCACGACGGACGCGGCACGCATGCGCAGCAGCAGCGTGTCGCGGTGGGGCCGCGGGTCCTGGGACGCGGCGGTCCAGCGGGCCAGTTCGGCGCGGCCCGCGGGCAGGACCTCGTAGCTCTTCTTCTGCCCGCGGGCCGGCTGTTCGCTCGGCAGGGTGCGGATGAAGCCCTCGGCCTCCAGTTTTCCCAGCTCGCGATAGATCTGCTGATGCGTCGCCGACCAGAAGTACCCGATCGACTTGTCGAACCGGCGGGTCAGCTCCAGCCCCGATGACGGCTTTTCGACCAGGGCAATGAGGATCGCGTGCGGGAGTGACATGGGCTCATCCTAGGGACGCGAGGAGGTCATCCTACGAATGCGGCCACGCGCCCCTACAGGCTCGCCGCCAGCTCCGTGCCCTGCTTGATGGCCCGCTTGGCGTCCAGTTCGGCGGCCACGTCGGCACCGCCGATGAGGTGCACGCTGCGGCCCGCCGCGAGCAGCTCCTCGTACAGGCCGCGACGCGGCTCCTGCCCGGTGCACAGCACGATGGTGTCCACCGCCAGAACCGTGCTCTCCTCGCCGACAGTGACGTGCAGTCCGGCGTCGTCGATACGGTCGTAGCGCACACCCGGAACCATGGTGACGCCCCGGTGCTTGAGCTCGGTGCGGTGGATCCAGCCGGTGGTCTTGCCGAGGCCCGCGCCGACCTTGGTGGCCTTGCGCTGCAGCAGGTGGACGGTGCGCGGCGGGGCGGGGCGCTCGGGGGCGGCGAGACCGCCTGGGCCCGTGTAGTCCATGTCGACGCCCCACTGGCGGAAGTACGTCGCCGGGTCCTCGCTGGCCTTGTCGCCGCCGTCGGTGAGGAACTCGGCCACGTCGAAGCCGATGCCGCCCGCGCCGAGGACGGCGACGCGCTCGCCGACGGGGGCGCCGTCGCGCAGGACGTCGAGGTAGCCCACGACGCTCGGGTGGTCGATGCCGGGGATGTCCGGAGTGCGCGGGGTGACGCCGGTGGCGACCACCACCTCGTCGTAGCCGGCGAGGTCCTCTGCCGCCACCCACGTGTTCAGCCGTACGTCCACGCCCTGCCAGTCGAGCTGGTGGCGGAAGTAGCGCAGCGTCTCGTCGAACTCCTGCTTGCCCGGCACCTTGCGGGCGACGTTCAGCTGGCCGCCGACCTCGCTCGCTGCGTCGAACAGCGTGACCTCGTGGCCGCGTTCGGCCGCGCTCACGGCACAGGCGAGGCCGGCGGGTCCGGCGCCCACCACGGCGACCCGCTTGCGCAGCCGGGTCGGGGCGAGCGTCAGCTCGGTCTCGTGGCAGGCGCGCGGGTTGACCAGGCAGGACGTGATCTTGCCGCTGAAGGTGTGGTCCAGGCAGGCCTGATTGCAGCCGATGCAGGTGTTGATCGCCTCCGGCTTCCCGGCCGCGGCCTTGGCGACGAAGTCGGGGTCGGCGAGCATCGGACGGGCCATCGACACCATGTCCGCGCAGCCGTCGGCCAGCAACTCCTCGGCCAGCTCGGGGGTGTTGATGCGGTTGGTGGTGACGAGCGGGACCGACACCTCGCCCATCAACCGCTTCGTGACCCAGGTGTAGGCGCCGCGCGGCACCGAGGTGGCGATGGTCGGGATGCGCGCCTCGTGCCAGCCGATGCCGGTGTTGATGATCGTCGCCCCGGCGGCCTCGACGGCCTTGGCGAGTGTGATCACCTCGTCGAGTGTGGAGCCGCCCGGGACGAGGTCCAGCATGGACAGCCGGTAGACGATGATGAAGTCCTCGCCGACGGCCTCGCGCACCCGGCGGACGATCTCGACCGGGAAGCGCATGCGGTTCGCGTAGGAGCCGCCCCAGCGGTCGGTGCGCCGGTTGGTCTGCTGGGCGATGAACTCGTTGATGAGGTAGCCCTCGGAGCCCATGATCTCCACGCCGTCGTACCCGGCCTGCCGGGCGAGGCGGGCGGCGCGCGCGTAGTCGTCGATGGTCCGCTCGACCTCGGCGTCGGTGAGCTCGCGGGGCGGGAAGGGGCTGATCGGCGCCTGGAGCGGGCTCGGCGCGACCAGGTCCTGGTGGTAGGCGTACCGGCCGAAGTGCAGGATCTGCATCGCGATCCGGCCGCCCTCGCGGTGCACGGCGTCGGTGATGACCCGGTGCTGCTCGGCCTCCGCCTCGGTGGTGAGCTTCGCGCCACCCTCGTACGGGCGCCCCTCGTCGTTGGGTGCGATCCCGCCGGTGACGATCAGGCCCACTCCCCCGCGCGCTCGCTCCGCGTAGAAGGCGGCCATGCGCTCGAAGCCGTGCTCGGCCTCCTCGAGGCCCACGTGCATGGAGCCCATGAGGACGCGGTTGGGCAGCGTGGTGAAGCCCAGGTCGAGCGGGCTCAGCAGGTGCGGGTAACGGCTCATCGGGCCCCTCCGTGCGCGGTGTCGTACCTCTGTAGTTGTAGAGGACGCCGAGAGGTTTATGCAACTAGTTGCATAAACGAGAAAGGGTGACACGGACCACGCCGGGGCACAGTGGGCCCATGACCGCACACGCCGACGTGATCGACCTCGCCCGGCGGCTGGTCCGCTGCCCCAGCCGCGCCGGGATCGACGACTACGGCCCCGTCCTCGACGTCCTGGAGGACTGGCTCGCGGGGCGTGAGCTGCCCTTTCGCCGCCTCCACGACGGCGAGGGATGCGCCGTCGGCCTGCTGATCGAGGTCGCGGGCGCCCGGTCCGGCCCGTGGTGGGCGCTCGACGCCTGCGTCGACACCGCGCCCTACGGCGACGAGGACGCCTGGTCGTTCGCGCCGGACTCCGGGGAGGTCGTCGACGGCTGGCTGCACGGCAGGGGCGCCGCGGACTCCAAGCTCGCCGCGGCGATGTTCTGCGGTATCGCGGCCGAGCTGCACGGCCGTGCCGACGCCCTGCACGGCGGGCTCGCCGTGCTCCTCGACGCCGACGAGCACACGGGCGGCTTCGGCGGAGCCCGTGCCTATCTGGCCGACCCGGAGGCGGTGCGTCCGGCCGGGGTGATGATCGGCTACCCCGGACTCGACGAGGTCGTGGTCGGCGGGCGCGGTCTGTGGCGGGCCGTGATCGCGGTGCACGCGGCCTCGGGCCACTCGGGGTCCCGCCGCACGGCACCGGGTGCCGTCTCCCGTGCGGCACATCTGGTACGGCTCCTGGAGGAAGCCGAACTCCCGGGCGCCGAGGGGGAGTTCCCCCTGCCGCCGAAACTGACGGTGACCTCCTGCCACGGCGGTCAGGGCTTCTCGGTGGTGCCCGATCGGTGCGAGCTGGGCGTCGACATCCGTACCACGCCGTCCTTCGACGCCGACGCCGCCGAGCGGCTGGTGCGTACGGCGGTGGGCGAGCTGGACCTGCGGGTGCCCGCACCGCGGCCGACCACGATCACCCCGGTGGCCGCCTGGCCGCCGTATCGACTGGTGAAGGACCAGCAGCCCGCCGCCGCACTGCTGGAGGCGGCCGCCCGGGAGGGGCTCGTCGTTCGCCCGAAGACCGCCGGTCCGTCGAACATCGGCAATCTGCTGGCGGGCGAGGGCATCCCGGCCACGGCGGGCTTCGGCGTGCGGTACGAGGGGCTGCACGGCGTGGACGAGCGGGCCTGTCTCGAAGACCTGCCCGCCGTCCACGCCGTCTATCGTCGTGCCGTTCTCAGCCTGCTGGGCTCGCCCTGACCGAGCTCCTCATCGCTGCGCTCCTCACGAGCTGCGGCTCTCCAGCACCACGTGCAGCTCCCTCTCCTGGTCTCCCGAGGCCGAGGACAGGTTGTGCACCGCGAACAGGGAGTCCAGCGTCGTACGGAGCCGTTCGATGGCCCAGTAGCCGCCCTGCGCGTCGGCCTCGACGGACGACGAGAGCCGGGCGGGAGGGGGGCACTCGTGCGCGTCCGTGACCTCGAACGTGCCGAGCCACACCATGGGCCGGGTCTCATGGAGCTGCTGCGGCACATCCTCGGGGCGCCGGTCGGACTCGAAGCACGTGCACAGCGTGTCGAAGACGATCCGGGCGTCCTCCTTGCTGCATCCGCTGATCTCGACGGAGACGGGCTCCTCGTGCAGTCGTTCACGGTCCATCGTGATCGCTCCTCTCGTGGCCGCACCGCGGTACCACGGGTTGCCCGCGGAAGCGGACCCCAACCCCAAGAAAAGCACCGCAGACCGCAGAGCACTACCGGCGGAGCCGCACCGTCCGCGGTCCACGGGGGTCCTCAGCCGCGCGTGAACCGGTACGTCACGCTGTCCGTCAGCACGCAGAAGCCGGGCGAGACGACGATCACGCGCAGGGTTCCGGTGCGGCGGTCGTAGTCGATGCCCTCGGTCTCGAACTCGCCCGAGCAGGAGCTGCGCGTCGGAAGCCGGCGCAGCGCCGTGACATGGCCGGTCACGTCCGAGGTGCCCGGCTCGGCGGAGAGGTCGATCTGAAGCAGCGGCTTGGTCATGCCGAAGAGGGTGCCCGCGGGGTCGTCGGAGGAGCACAGCAGGGTCGTGGCGGCGAGGAAGTCGCAGCCCTGGATGTCGCGTACGGCGTGGTCCAGCCGGATGCTGGACGTCCAGGGGAGGTTCGCCGACGGTGACGTGCCGGGATTGACGCCGGGTGTCGGGTGGACCAGCAGGCGGGTCATGGTGCCCCACTCGCCGGAGACCATCCACTGGCCGGCGGGCGAGACGGCGACGAAGGAGTTGTTCAGCGCCTCCCCCGACCCCAGCGTGTGCACGTACTCCGACCAGGTCCCGTCCGGCGCCTGCACCCGGAACATCTTCGCGCTGCCCGAGTCCGCCTGGTACGGCTCGATGTAGTAGCCGTTGTAGGAGGCATCGGGGTCACCCACATGGTTCCAGCCGCGGCTGCTGACCGAGAAGGGGATCGTGCCGATGCCCGTGTAACGGTTCGGGCTGTTGGCCGGGGTCTCGACGGAGGTCAGGCCCTGGCTCTCGGTCAGCGGGTCGGCGCGGTCCGAGCCCACCTCCGTCCAGGTGTCGGCGGCCTGCGCGGGCGCCGCGGTGGACAGCACGGCGGCGAAGGTGAGGGCGACGAGGCCGGTGAGGACGGCGTGACAACGTTGCCGGGCGCGCAGGGGCATGGGAGCGACTCCTTGGGGGCGGGTGCGTGTCGGCGGACAGTTTGACGGGCCCGCGTGGTCATGTACAGACCAAGTGAGCGAACGTGTGCTGTCTGGTCGGCCACAGTCCGGTGCCCCCGTGATGACTTCGGCGGACGTTCGCCGTCGTGTTGAGGGATGGTGGAGGTGGACGACCAAAGGGAGCCCGGAGACGGTTGAACGCGGTAGAACAAGGGGAGTCGGCACGGGGGAACGGCGTGCCGCGTGAATGGGCGAAGGCGGTGCGTGGGATGTCTGCAGCCGAACGTCCCGTGGCCGAGGGCGACGAGCCGGTGCGCGGGCCGGTAGGTCCGAGCGGGCTGCTCGACGTGCTGGGCGTGGCCTCGGTGGTGCTGGACACCGAGGGGCGCATCGTGCTGTGGAGCCCGCAGGCCGAGGAGCTGTTCGGCTATCCGGCGCAGGAGGCGCTGGGCGAGTACGCGGCCCGGATCATGGTCCACGAACAGCACGTCGATCTGGTCGTCAAGCTGTTCGCCGACGTCATGGAGACCGGCGAGGGCTGGGCCGGGGCCTTCCCGATCCGGCGCAAGGACGGCACCACACGACTGGTGGAGTTCCGCAACATGCGGCTGCTGGACGACCGGGGGGACGTCTACGCGCTGGGCCTGTGCGCCGACCAGTCGACGGTCCGCCAGGTGGAGCGGGACGTCGCCCTGTCGACCCGGACGATCGCGCAGGCTCCGGTCGGCCTGGCCGTCCTCGACACCGACCTGCGGTACGTCTCGGTCAACGAGGCGCTGGCCCTGCTCAACGGCATCCCCGCCGACGACCACATCGGCCACACGCCGCGCGAGCTGCTGCCGGACATCGATGCCGACGCCATCGAGGGGGCGCTGCGTGAAGTGCTGCGGACCGGTGAACCGCTCATCAACCAGCGCATCACGGGCCGGACTCCGGCCGATCCGGACCGGGAGCACTTCTGGTCCATCTCGCTCTACCGGCTGGAGGACACGGCGGGGACCGTGCTCGGCGTGGCCGGGATGGCCGTGGACATCACCGAGCAGCATCAGGCCGCCGTCGAGGCCGAGACGGCACGGCGGCGCCTGGCGCTGATCGCCGACGCCTCCGCGCGGATCGGCACCACCCTGGACCTGGACCGTACGGCGCGCGAACTGGCCGACGTGGCCGTGCCGGAGCTCGCCGACGTGGCGGCCGTGGATCTGCTGGAAGCCGTGGTCGAGGGCAGGCGCAGCAATCTCGGGCCCGCGGAATCGGCGGTGATCCGCGCCCTGGCAGTCAAGGCGGAGGACGGCAGGGAGGCTCTCGACGCCGCGGACCAGCCGGGGCAGGTCGCCCGCTACGGACCCGACCGCCTGGTCACCGAGTGCGTGCGCACCGCCAGTCCGGTCATGGTGGGGCAGGTCCAGGAGAAGGACCTGCCGCGCATCGCCCGCTCCCCCGAGGCCGTCGGCCAGCTGAGCCGCGCGGGCGTGCACTCCTACTTGGCGGTGCCGCTGATCGCGCGCGGCGAGGTGCTCGGCGCCTTGGACCTCAAGCGCACCCGCAATCCGCTGCCGTTCAGCGAGGACGACCTGCTGCTCGCCCGTGAGCTGGCGGCCCGCGCCGCCGTGCAGATCGACAACGCCCGCTGGTACCAGAACGCCCGCGACACGGCCCTCACCCTGCAGCGCAGCATGCTGCCCAGCCATCCGCCGGTGACCGGTGGCCTGGAGGTCGCCTCCCGCTACCAGCCCGCGGGCGCCAGTGCCGAGGTCGGCGGCGACTGGTTCGACGTGATTCCGCTGGAGGGCGGCAAGACCGCGCTCGTCGTCGGCGACGTGATGGGCAGCGGCATCGACGCCGCCACGACCATGGGCCGGCTGCGCACCGCGACGCACACCCTGGCCTCCCTCGACCTCGAACCGACCCTCCTCCTGGAACACCTCGACAAGATCACCGAGGGCCTCGACCACTCCATCGCCACCTGCGTCTACGCCGTCCACGACCCACAGCTGCGGCAGTGCCGGATCGCCAACGCCGGGCACCTGCCGCCCGCCCGCGTCCGCCACGGCCACCCGCCGGAACTCCTCGAACTGCCCACCGGGGCGCCGCTGGGCGTCGGCGGCGTCGCCTTCTCGACGACGACCGTCGCCCTCGAACCGGGCGACCAGCTGGTCTTCTACACCGACGGCCTCGTCGAGACCCGGCAGCACCCGCTCGACGAACGCCTCGACGCGCTCCTCGAGCTCCTCGACGACCCCGACCGCCCCCTGGAGGAGTGCTGCGACCTCCTCCTGCGCACCCTGCACCAGCCCGACAACTCCGACGACGTGGCGCTGCTCATCGCGCGTGTGCTGCCCCCGAGTTGACGCCCGCCGCTGCGACCGGCGCCGAGCGGCCGGCACCGGCTTCGAGGTGCGCGGGCCGGGGCAGCGTCGGTCCGCCCGGGCCCGCGCGGTGACGGCGGTGGCCACGGACGCCGTGCTGGCCCTCGGCGGTACGCTCGCCTACGCCGCGACGTCGTCGGGCCCCGGCGGCGCGTCGCCCTCGGCCTCCGGCTCGGCGCCGGCATCACCGTCCCCGGACGGGCCCTGCGGACGGCACGGGCCCGGCATGTGGTTCGGCCTCGGCGGGGGCGGCGTACACGGCGAGACGACCGTCAAAGACCCCGACACCGACGAGTGGGTCGTACGGATCTGGCAGCGCGGCACCATCGAGAAGGCGGACGGAGACCAGGTCACCGTCAAGAGCGAGGACGGCGCCGAGTGGACGTGGACCGTCGCCTCGGACACCACCGTCCGTCACGACGGGGACAAGGACTCCGGCGCCCCCGACCTCAAGAAGGGCGAGGACGTCTTCCTCGTCGGCACTCGGTCCGGCGACGACACCAGGACGGCCTCCCGTGTGCCGGCGGGCGACCGGGCGGACGGGAAGAAGGAGAAGGGCAGGGAGAGCGGGCCGGGCGAGTGGCGGGGCAGGTTCCCCGGGCCTCGCCACTGGAACGGCATGGTTCCGGCCCCGCGGAAAGTCCGTCGAAGAGCGGCGCGACGACCTGATCCAGCCCGCCGGCCCGGCTAGTTGAGGCCGACCACGACAGTCGCGTACAGCTCCTCGGAGGCGACCAGCCGCGCCGACAGTCCGCTGCCGGTGAAGGCCTCCAGGGCCGTCGGCGCCTGGCGCTCGCTCGTCTCGACCAGCACACAGCCGCCGGGAGCCAGCCACCGCGGCGCCTCGGCGGCGACGCGGCGCAGGACGTCCAGCCCGTCCGGACCGCCGTCCAGCGCGACCCGCGGTTCGTGCTCACGCGCCTCCGCGGGCAGGAGGCCGACTTCGCCGGTGGGTACGTACGGCACGTTCGCCGCGAGGATGCCGGCGCGGCCGCGCAAGCTCCCGGGCAGCGCCTCGAAGAGGTCGCCCTCGTAGACCTGACCGTCGAAGGCGGCCACGTTACGGCGGGCGCAGCGCACCGCCGCCGGGTCGATGTCGGCGGCGTGCAGCTCGACCCTGCCGAGCGCGACGGCCAGTGCCGCGCCGACCGCGCCCGAGCCGCAGCACAGGTCCACGACGACGGACGCGGCGGGGGCGTGGACGAGGGCCTGTTCGACCAGGAACTCGGTACGGCGGCGGGGGACGAAGACGCCGGGTTCGACGGCGATGCGCCGGCCGCGGAACTCGGCCCAGCCGAGGACGAGTTCAAGGGGCAGGCCGGTGACGCGACGGTCCACCATGGCGGCCAGCTCGTCCGAGCTGTGAGCGGCGGCCAGGATCAGCCGTGCCTCGTCCTCGGCGAAGACACAGCCGGCGGCACGGAGTGCGGTCACGACCGCGTCGCGCGAGAGCGGCGAGGGGCACGAGGGAGAGGGCGAGGAAGAAGAGAGAGGTGGCATGGAAGCCGAGAACCTTTCGGAAGCCGAAGGGTGCTCTCGCGGTCGCCTACTGGCGGTGATCCGCGCCGATCCGAGGTGGGAGCACCCGACCTGACACAGCGGTAATGGGTCTCACCTCCTGGGCTCCGCAGGGCCGGGACTGCCCCGACCGAACGGCAACCTTACCCCAACGATCACGGCAGCTACGGCGCACCGACGATGGTCGGCCAGGACCTATACGGTTGAATGACAAACGTACTGATCACGCTCGACCCACGGGCCGTCGCCCACGGCGGCCTGGAGGCATCACCCGTATGAACGTCACCAGAGGCTTCACGGGGCGCCCACGCGTCCAGAACGCCGCACTGCCGCCCGGCCAGTACGACGCGGGCGACGACTGGCCCGTCCTGTCCGCGGAGGTCACGCCCGAGCTGACGCCCGACGAGTGGTCCTTCCGGATCGACGGCCTGGTCGAGGAGCCACGCGGCTGGAGCTGGGAGCAGGCACATGAACTGCCGGCGTCGGTGTACGAGGGCGACATCCACTGTGTGACGAGCTGGTCGAAGTTCGGGGTCCGGTTCGGTGGCGTGTCGCTGGACGCCTTCCTCAGTGTGGTCCGGCCCCATGTGTCCGCCACCCATGCCGTCGCCTATTCGCACACGGGGTACACCACCAACCTGCCGCTCGCCGACCTGACCGGCGGGCGGGCGTGGATCGCCTGGGAGTTCGACGGGGAGCCGCTCGCCGCGGAGCACGGTGGCCCGGCGCGGCTGCTGGTGCCGCACCTGTACTTCTGGAAGAGCGCCAAGTGGATCGCGGGCCTGCGGATCCTCGACCGCGACGAGCCGGGCTTCTGGGAGCAGAACGGCTACCACGCCCGCGGCAACCCCTGGGAGGAGCAGCGGTACTCCGGTGACTGAGGTGACTGTGACTGAGACGTTCACTCCCCCGACCCGTTTCGCCGTGCCCGGGCGGATCGCCGTGAGCAACCGGGCCGCCGCGCTGTGGCAGACCGCCACGATCACCGAGATCCGCCGCGAGACCCCGCACGCCGCCACGTTCCGCCTCGCGGTGCCTGCCTGGGCGGGCCACCTGCCCGGCCAGCACCTGATGCTCCGGCTGACCGCCGAGGACGGCTATGTGGCCCAGCGCCACTACTCGATCGCGTCCGCGCCGGACGACGCCGGGCACATCGAGCTGACCCTGGACCATGTCGAGGGCGGTGAGGTGTCCGGCTGGTTCCACACGGTCGCCGAGCCCGGTGACGAGGTCGAGGTGCGCGGCCCGCTCAGCGGCTTCTTCGCCTGGCCCGGGGACCGGCCCGCGCTGCTGGTCGGCGCCGGCTCCGGCGTCGTACCGCTGATGTCGATGCTGCGACACCACAAGGCGCGGGGCCTGGACGTGCCGTTGCGGCTGCTGGTGTCGGCGCGCAGCCCCGAGGAGCTGATCTACGCGCGGGAGTACGGCGCGGAGACGACGCCCGTGTTCACCCGGAGTGCGCCGGAGGGTGTGGCCGTGGGACGTATGGCCGCCGCACATGTGGCGCCACTCCTGGCCGAGCAGCCACCCGGTGGGTGGGAGGCCTATGTGTGCGGCTCCAACGGATTCGCCGAACATGCCTCGCGGCTGCTCGTCGCGGCAGGTCAGCCCGTGCACCGTATCCGGATCGAGCGCTTCGGCTGATCGGCGGTCCGGCACCGGCCGCGGGTCCGGCCGGGATCGTCAGGAACGATCTCCGGTGTACGGGGTACCTGGACGCCATGCGATACCGGGTGCGTGGCCGGCGCCTGCGGCACAGTCCGCTGCGGCGCCGGTCGGATGTCGTCGAGGCGTGGGCGTTGCTGACCGTGGCGGCCCTGCTGCTCGTCGTTGCTCCCCTGGTGGGGGTACTCACCGCCTGGTGGGCCCATGACGACGCCCGGGCGACCGCCCGGGAGCAGCGTGCCGAGCGCCGCCAGATCCGGGCCGAGGTCATCGGCAGGACCTCCGACGCGCTCCCCATGGCGCAGGGCGGACGGCAGCCGTCCGCGAGGACGACGGTCCGCTGGACGGAGCCGGAGGGCGATCCGCGTACGGCCACGGCACGCGTTCCGGCGGACGCGCGGAACGGCGACACGGTCGACGTGTGGCTGGACTCCCGGGGCCGGAGCGTGGCCCCGCCTGCCGACAACATGGCGGTCTGGCAGCACACCGTCACCATCGGCGTCTGCGCGACGGGCGGCGCGGCCGCCGTGATCCTCCTCGCCCACACGGTCGTACGCCATGCCGCGATGCGTCGTCGCCTGGCCGAATGGGATCAGGAGTGGGCCAGGACGGAGCCGGAGTGGACGGGCCGCCGGGCGTGACCCGTGGCGTCCCGATGGTCTGTCTCTCGGGCGCGCTTCGGGCGATCGACTCGGGCGCGCTTCGTATGGACGACTTGGGCGCGCTTCGTGGCGACGACGCTACTCGACCTGCTGCATCCGGCGAGCGATCCGGTCGTGCGCCCGCAGCGCGTCCGCCAGCCCGGTCAAGCGGGGCTCGCCCCGGTCGACCAGGATCCGGCCGGCGACCACCGTGGTCCACGCCCGGGCCGACCCGCAGCGCAGCCAGGCCTCCACGGGGTCGCTGAGCGCACCGGCGAGCGAGACCGCGTGCAGATCCCAGACGACCAGGTCGGCGCAGGCCCCGGGCCGCAGATGGCCGAGTTCGTCGTCCCGGCCCAGACAGCGCGCCGAGCCGCGGGTGGCGATGTCGAGGGCGTCGCGGGCGGTCATCGCGCCGGGTCCGCCGCGATAGCGGCCCAGCAGCAGGGCCGCCCGGGTCTCCATCCAGAGGGAGGCGTGGTCCGTGGAGGCGGAGCCGTCGCAGCCGATGCCGACGGGCAGGCCCAGTTCACGCATCTCCTTCACGCGCGCGGTGCCGCCACCGATGAGCATGTTGGAGCTGGGGCAGTGCGCCACGCCGACGCCCGCGGCCGCGAGGCGGCGCAGCTCGGCGTCGTTCGGGTAGATGCAGTGCGCGACCCAGCTGCGGTCGCTCATCCACCCCGTCTCCTCGAAGTACTCGACGGGACGGCAGCCGTACGTCTGAAGGCAGTACGTGTCCTCGTCGTGGTCCTCGGCGAGGTGCGTGTGCAGCCGTACGTCGTACCGCGCGGCGAGTTCGGCCGTCGCCGTCATCAGGGACTTGGTCACCGAGAACGGCGAGCAGGGCGCGAGTGCTACCCGCACCAGCGCGCCCGGTTCGGGGTCGTGGTACGTCCTGATGAGGCGCTCGCTGTCGGCCAGCACCTCGTCCTCGGTCTGGGTGACGCTCCGCGGCGGCAGTCCCCCGTCCTCGACGGAGCGGGTCATCGAGCCCCGGGTGGTGTGGAATCGGAAGCCGATGTCGCGGGCTGCGCGGATCTCGGCGTCGACGAGGCGCGGGCGGGGATGGACGTAGAGGTGGTCGGACGACGTCGTGCAGCCGCCCATCAACAGTTCGGCCATGCCGACGTACGCCGACACATACGCGGCCTCCTCGTCGAGACCCGCCCAGAGCGGGTAGAGGGTGGTCAGCCAGTCGAACAGGGAGCCGTTCACGGCGGGCGCGTAGGAGCGGGTGAGGTTCTGGTAGATGTGATGGTGCGTGTTGACCAGGCCCGGGGTGACGAGCCGTCCGGCCGCCGAGACGGTGGTGCGGGCCTCGGGCTCGCTCCCGGCGGTACCGACGCCGGTGACCCGACCTCCGGTGATGGCCAGCCAGCCGCCCGGGATCTCCTGCTCCCCGTCCACGACCAGTAGTTCGGCATCCCTGACCAGCAGGTCCGCAGCCTGCACCGGAGGATCGACGGCAGACGACATGGCGCCATCGTAGGCGCTCGGCACGGGAAAGACCTGGAGAGTCCTCCGATCACCCACGTACCGTGTGATCATCCGCACTCACTTTTGGCAAAGGCGGTCCTCTATGGCCCTGTTCGACCTTCCGCTCGACGAACTGCGCGAGTACCGCAGCAAGTCCGTCGAACCCGAGGACTTCGACGCGTTCTGGTCCAAGACGCTCGATGAGGCTCGCGAGCACCCGCTGGACGCCCGCTTCGAGCCGGTCGACACGGGCCTTTCCACGGTGCAGGTGTACGACGTGACGTTCGCCGGGTTCGGCGGTCACCCGGTGAAGGGCTGGCTGCGGCTGCCCGCCGCGGCCAGTGAGCCGTTGCCGCTGGTCGTGGAGTTCATCGGCTACGGCGGCGGGCGCGGCCTGCCGCACGAGAACCTGCTGTGGGCGTCCACGGGCCGGGCGCACTTCATGATGGACACGCGTGGTCAGGGCAGCGCGTGGGGCGCCGGCGGCGGGACGCCGGACCCGGTGGGGGCCGCGCCGGCCTACCCCGGTTTCATGACCCGTGGCATCGACGCGCCCGAGAACTACTACTACCGCCGGGTGTTCACGGACGCGGTGCGTGCCGTCGAAGCCGCCCGTTCCCATCCGCTGACCGACGCCTCGCGCACGGTCGCGGTCGGCGCGAGCCAGGGCGGCGGCATCACGATCGCGGTCGGCGGCCTGGTGCCGGACCTGACGGCGATCGCGCCGGACGTACCGTTCCTGTGCGACTACCCGCGCGCGGCGACCACCACGGACCGCCACCCGTACCGCGAGATCGGCCTCTACCTCAAGACGCACCGGGGCCGCACCGACGACGTCCTGCGCACCCTGTCCTACTTCGACGGCGTCCACTTCGCGACCCGCGGCCAGTCGCCCGCCCTCTTCTCGGCGGGCTTGGAGGACCAGACCTGCCCGCCCTCCACCGTGTTCGCGGCGTACAACGCCTGGGCCCACGGTGAGAAGGCCATCGAGGTGTACGACTTCAACGACCACGAGGGCGGCGGCCCGTTCCACGAGGCGGCCAAGCTGGACTGGCTGCGCGCGCACGCCTGAGAGGCCGCGCATGAAGACGCGTGAGGCAGCGGAGCGGTTCGTCCGGGTCTGGCGGCAGGCCTGGGCCGGGCACGACGTGGACGCGCTGCTGGAGTTGTACGCCGAGGACTGCGTCCACCGCTCGATGCCGTTCCGCGCGCCGCACCGGGGGCGCGCCGAACTGGCCGCCTATCTGCGCTGGTCGTTCGCCGGCGAGCGGGTGACCGACGTGCGTTTCTCCGCGCCGGTCGTCGGCGCGGACGGCGTGGCCGTGGCCGAGTTCCGGGTCCTCGCCGAGGAGGACGGCGCGCCGTCCACGCTCGCGGGCTGCGTCTTCGTGCGGTTCGACACCGCCGGGCTGGCCGTGGAGACCCGCGACTACTGGCACACGGTCGAGGGGCACCGGGAGCCGGAAGGCGCGCTGTTCTTCGGGTGAGGTGAGGTCGGCGTGTTCGCCGCCTTCCCACCCAGTCCGACCAGTCGGTACGTTCAGGGAGCCCGGGTCGCACTGTCGCGGCCCGGTTTTCCGGCGGACGACGAGGGGTGGGCCATGGCGGAGCACGAGGCACAGGTGCACGGGCACTGCGATCCGCGGTTCGCGGCGGTGCGGGCGGCGTTCGAGGCGAATTTCCGGGAGCGCGGAGAGCTGGGCGCCGCGGTCGCGGTCACCGTCGGCGGCGAGACCGTCGTGGACCTGTGGGGCGGGTGGGCCGACGCCTCGCGCGGCCGCTCCTGGGAGCGCGACACGCTGGTCAACGTGTGGTCCACGTCCAAGGGGCCGACGGCGCTGTGCGCGCACATCCTCGCCGACCGGGGACTGATCGACCTCGACGCTCCGGTGGCCACGTACTGGCCGGAGTTCGCCGCCGCGGGCAAGGAACAGATCCTCGTACGGCATCTGCTCTCGCACCGGGCCGGCCTGTCCGGGCTGCGGGAGCCGCACTCGCTTCAGCAGCTCTGCGACTGGGAGTTGACGACCCAGCGGCTCGCGGCGATGGAGCCGTGGTGGGCGCCGGGGACGCGGTCCGGGTATCACGCGTTCACGTACGGCTTCCTGGTCGGGGAGGTCGTGCGGCGCGTGTCGGGACTGCTGCCCGGGGCCTTTCTGGAGCGGGAGGTGACCGGGCCGCTCGGGATCGACTTCGCGATCGGGTTGCCGGAGAAGGACTCCGGTCGGGCGGCCGAGCTGGTGCAGCCGCCGATGGAGACGACCAGTGAACAGGCCGCGATCTTCAGCCAGTTGGCGCCCGCCGCCCTGGCCGCGGTGACCAACCCGGCCTTGGGAGCGCCTCACGCCAACTCGCCCGAGTGGCGGGCCGCCGAGATCCCCGCGGCGAACGGGCACGGCACCGCACGGGCCGTCGCCGCGCTGTACGGGATCTTCGCGGGCCGGGGAACGCACGACGGGCATCGCATCCTGTCCCCCGAGGCGGCCGAGCGGGTGCGCGAGGGGCAGGGCCGCTGCCGCGATCTGGTGCTCGGGGCCGGGCTCCAGCACGAGACCGAGGCCGGGCTCGGGCTGTGGCTCAGCGGGCCGAACGGCTCGTACGGACCCAACCCGCGGGCTTTCGGACATGACGGCTTCGGCGGCTCCTGCGGTCTGGCGGATCCGGAGGCCGGGGTGTCGCTGGGCTATGTGATGAACCGGATGGGGCCTCATATCGCCGACGACCCGCGGAAGATGGCGCTGCTCGACGCCCTCTACGGCGCCCTGTGACGACCGGTCCGCACGGGCCGTTTCGGCCGAAGTGACAGACCGCCCTTCCCTGGTGGTTTAGACCAATGCTTAGATCTGGTGGCGCAACGAACCCGCACGGCTACGACACGTCACCAACAGGAGGCGCGGCATGGCCCGCACCACCCCGCACGACCGCCCGCTCACCGAAGCGCAGCCGCTGTACTGGAGGATCGCCACCCAGCTGGTCGGCGAGCTGCGCGACGGAACCATCCCACCCGGCGAACGGCTGCCGGGGGAACGGCAGTTGGCGGAGCACTTCGAGGTCAGCCGGGAGACCGTACGGCAGGCGCTGGAGGTGCTGCGCCGCAGCGGCCTGGTCGCCACCGACCGGCGGGGCAGCCATGCCACCCTGTCCGGCCCGCCCGTCGAGACCCCGGCGTCCCTCACCTTCCCGGTCGGCGCACGGACCACGAGCCCGGATGCCGTGGACCGGGCCACGGTCACCTGGGAGACTCCCCCGCCGGAGCACGCCGAGGCCCTGGGGCTCGCCCCGCACCGGCCGACCCTGGTGCACCGCTACGAGTCCGCGGGCGCCGACGGACGCGGCCGGCGTACGGCCGTGACGTCCTTCTCCGCGGTCGCGCTGGCCGAGGTGGCCGAGCTCGCCCGTTATCGCGACCGCGCCGGCAGCACCGGGTCGGCCCAACTGCGCCGCGCCTACGACTGGATGCGCAAGGCGGGCCTCACCCTGCACCACAGGGACGCCATCACCCGACTCCCGGGCGCGCCTTCGGTGCGGGTCACCCGGCGTGTGCACGACCAGTACGCCCGCCCTCTGGAGATCACGGACCTGGTCGTGGACGCCCAACAGGACGCCCTGGTCTACGAGTTCACTCTGCCGGCGGCGGGCTGAGCGGACGCCGGGCCACGACCATCCGCACGCGCGGGCTCCCGTCCCGCCGCCGCCCGAACTCGGGCAGGGCCTGCAGCTCCACCTGGAAGCCGGCGCGTGCGAGCTCGCCGCGCACCTCCCCGAGGCGGAAGGCCCGGTAGTACATGACGAAGGGCGGGCGCCACACGGCGTTACGCACCCGCATCGCCGCGTCGAAGCCCAGCAGCATCCAGTAGACGGCAGATGCGGGACGCGGCGGGGCAACGACGGGGAAGACGAAGCACCCGCCGGGCCGCAGGACGGAGCGGACCTGGGCGAACAGCCCCGGCAGCTCACCGGGCAGGAAATGACCGAACGCCCCGAAGCTCACCACGAGGTCGAAGGCGGGAGCGAAGGGTAGGGCACGGGCGTCCGCGCGGACCCACGCGACGCGCGGCGCGCCGGCCTCCCCGGCCTCCCCGACCTGCGCCCGCCGCCGGGCGACGGCGACATCGAGCATGCCGGCGCTGAAGTCGACGCCGGTGACACTGCGCCGGCACACCTCGGCCAGCACCTCGACGCCTGCGCCCGTCCCGCAGCACAGGTCGAGGCCGTCGTCGTACGGGCCGGTCCGTGCCAGGGCCGAGGTGACGGCGGCGAGCACCGAGTCCGGCGTACGGAACGGTGTGTGGTCGAACTTCGGGGCGAGCAGGTCGTATCCGCGCTCGACCGACGACAGCGCCTGGACGGCGAGTTCGCGCACAGAGGGGCCTTCGGGGCTGAACATCCGCGTCACCCCGCAGCGACGCGCTGCTTGAGGACGGCGAGAACGCGCTCGCACCAGCGCAGATTCTCCTCCTCGAAGGAGATGCCGGCCAGCAGCGTGAGGTACGGCCCGACGCGGTCGGACTCGCGCAGGTACTCCTCCTCGGTCCGCCCGTCGAGCAGACGTCCGCGGACGCGTTCGTAGCGGTCGAGTTTGCCGCGTGCCCACGTCATGCGCTCCTCGATCAGGGCGCGGGTCGTCTCGGGGTCCTCCATGGCCTGGAGCTTGATCAGGAGTTCGTCGCGGATGGCGGTGGGCCGTCGGGGCGGCTCGGCGGCGAAGGTGCGCAGATCCTCCCGGCCGGCCGCGGTGAGCGTGAACATCCGCTTGTTCGGCCGCCGTTCCTGCTGCACGAACCGGGCCTCGACGAGGCCGTCCCGCTCCAGGCGCTCCAGCTCCCGGTAGAGCTGCTGCGGGGTCGCGGGCCAGAAGTTGGCGAGCGACACGTCGAAGACCTTGGACAGCTCGTAGCCCGAGGCCTCGCCCTCCAGGAGGGCGGCGAGGACGGCGTACTTCAGGGACATATGGACACGGTAACAGCAGGTGACTATTCTCATCGGCACTTACTCAACTAATTGACTATGGAGTGAATCGATGCGCGCGTTCCGTGAGGCGGTCGAGGCCGGCGATTTCGATGCCGTGGAGGCCCTGCTGGCGGAGGACGTCGTCTTCACCAGCCCGGTCGTGTTCAAGCCGTATCCCGGCAAGGCGATCACCGCGGCGATCCTGCGCGGTGTGGTGCGGGTCTTCGAGGACTTCCGCTATGTGCGAGAGATCAACGACCCGGGCGGCCGCGATCACGCGCTGGTCTTCACCGCACGGGTGGGCGACCGGGAGCTCACCGGCTGCGACTTCCTCCGGGTCAACGAGGACGGCCTGATCGACGAGTTCATGGTCATGGTCCGTCCGCTGTCGGGCGCGCAGGCTCTGGCCGAGGCGATGGGGGCACAGTTCGAGCAGATCGCGAAGGAGGCGGAGGCGCGGTCGGCGTGACAGCAGCGCGCCATGCGGTCGACTCTGCCCTCGCCGGTGGGGGGGCGCCAGAAGCCTCCGGCCTCCAAGTCCTGTGACCGTGCAGGGACATGGGCGGCCGGCCACCGCCCGGGGTGAGAGGTGAACGCTCTGCCGCCGCCGCGCGCCGATGTGCCACCGGTGCACCTGTGCGCGGGGCGCTCCGTACGTGCCTGCTGGACACACTGAGGAGAGGCGCTTCAACCGCGTCCAGTGGCAGGGGGTTTGCGCATGGCAACACCACGCATGACTCGGCGACACAGAGGGATTCTCCGCAGAAGAGGCGTACTGGCGGCCTCGGTGGGGCGCGGGCGACGGGCGTCGGCCGGGGAACGCCGAAGGTCCGGGGCCCGGAGCAGGTGGCTCCTGCTGTGCGTCTGCCTGATCATGAGTGCCTTGGGCTCCAGCACCACATCGATGGCCGCCGCCGGCGAGCCGTCGGCTCAGCAATGCGACGAGGTGCCGACCGGCGTCGCCGCCCACGATCACTGGCTGAGGTTCAGGGTGCCGACCGGGCTCATGCCGGACCCCCAGTTCGACGGGCGCCCGGCAAGGATCCAGGTGCATCGCGTTCGGCCGGTGTACGCGAACGGCAAATGCCCAGAAGTGCCCAACAGGGCCGCGGTGCTGATCCACGGCCGCAGCGTCACCGCCTCGCCATCCTTCGACCTGCGCCAGGCCGCCCCGGAAGGTGGCTCGCTCAGCGTGCAGGACGGACTCGCGCGGGCGGGAATCGACACCTTCGCCCCGAGCCTGCTCGGCTACGGCCGCTCGACGCGCTTCGACGAGGGCCTGAACGATCCCGGCAACGCGAGCCTCAGGCCCTACCTCGCGGACGGCACCTGTCCGTACCCCGAGGGATGCGACCGCACCCACAACCCGATCTTCCCCCTTGATCAGCAGGGGACCCTGCTCCTGACCAATCCGCTGGGCGGGGAGCGGCGCGCGCACTCGAGCAATCACCGCTTCGCGCGCATGGACGTCTGGGTACGCGATATCCGCCAAGTCATCGACGACGCCATCACGCGCGCGCAGCCGACGGACGGCAAAGTCACCTTGGTCGGCTATTCGCTCGGCGGGCCGCGTGTCGGGCGGACGCTGTACGCGGCCAACCCCAACCCGCTCCTGCCCGGAAGCGCCGATGTCATCGCGAAGGTCAACCGTACCGTGTTCATGTCGTCGCTCTTCGGTGGTCCGACTGAGGAGACGGAGCCCCCGACAGGCTTCGTCACGTTCCCGCTGACGCTTGACCGCCGCCCGGGGGCACCGGTGCTGCCGCCGGCTCGCGAGGCCCTGTGCACCGGGCGGGTCGTCCCCGGCAGCCAGGATCAGTTCTGGGAGCAGATCATGGAGGAGGACACCGAGGGGCGGAACTGGGGAGGGGACGATCCCGGCAACCCGACCGGTCTCAATCGCTCGCCGACGTTCTCCAGTTACGGCTGGAACACCGCCGTCGCGGGGCAGCTGACCCCGCCCACGCTGGTCCTCCACGGTCTCGACGACGCCACCGCGCCGCCGGCCAACGCGCCCGCCATCTACAACGCGCTCCCTGCGTCGATGACGAACAAGGTGCTCGTACAGGTCCAGTGCGCCAGCCACCAGATGCCGATGGAGGGCTGCTCCGGCCCGCGCTGCACCCCTGAGTCCGGAACGCCCTACGGCGGGCGCCCCGGCGAACCGTGGGCCGGCCCCCATGCCACGGTCAAGGCGGCGCTGATCGAGTGGATCAGGAGCGGGACCTTCAACGGCGCCGCGAACGGACAGTTCACCGTCGACGAAAGCGGCGTGGCCAGCGCCAGCCCGTAGAGTGCCCCCGGTTCCTGAGCTGACAGCGGTGGAGCTTCGCACGAGAGAAACAGAAGCCCCCCTGGGGGCCACCTCCGACGCTCAGCGGGCCAACTCGACGGATCTGGCCGCACCACCGTGATCGGTTGCCCCGACGAAGTAGAGGCGATGGGGCATTGTCGTAACCGTCACGGAAGCGCGGCCAGATCCTCCAGGATTACCATGAACCCGGCCGGACAGAGCAGGCCGAGGGCGTATCAGCGGCGGGCGCCGGGGGTTGTCATCGGGCGCTCCGGTGCCGTACGAGGGCTTTCACCCGACCTACGAACGGCCCCTATGCGGATCGACATTCCGCGAGCCGCCTTTCGAGGAACCTCCGTTCCGCGTCGTTCTCCACCAGTTCCAGCGCCCGCCGGTACGCCTCGGCCGCCTCCTGCGTACGGCCACTGCGGCGCAGCAGATCGGCACGGGTCGCCGGCAGCAGGTGGTACCCGGCCAGCTCGCCCTCCTCCTCCAGCTCCGTGACCAGGGCGAGGCCCGCATCCGTGCTTTCGGCCATGCCGACGGCCACCGCGCGGTTGAGGCGGACCACGGCGGACGGCACGAGGCGGGCCAACTCGCCGTACAGGGCGGTGATGTCGGCCCAGTCGGTGTCCTCGGCGGTGGGCGCGGTCATGTGGCAGGCGGCGATGGCGGCCTGGATCTGGTACGGCCCGGGGCGGCCGCGCCGCAGCGCGGTCTCCAGCAGGGTGGTGCCCTCGTCGACCGCGGCCCGGTCCCAGGCCGTGCGGTCCTGGTCCTCCAGGGTCACCAGGTCGCCCACGGCGTCCACGCGTGTGTGCCGGCGGGAGTCATGCAGCAGCAGGAGCGCCAGCAGGCCGAGCACCTCGGGCTCGTCGGGCATGAGGCGGGCCAGGACACGGGCCAGGCGGATCGCCTCCGCGCAGAGGTTGGTGCGGACGAGATCGGCGCCGGCGGTGGCCGCGTACCCCTCGTTGAACAGGAGGTAGACCACGCCGAGCACCCCCGTCGTGCGCTCGGGCAGGAGGTGCGCGGGCGGCACGCGGTACGGGATCGCGGCGTTGCGGATCTTCCGCTTGGCGCGTACCAGGCGCTGTGCCATGGTCGCCTCGGGGACGAGGAAGGCGCGGGCGATCTCCGGTGTGGTCAGGCCCGCGAGCGTACGCAGGGTCAGCGCGACTCTGGCCTCTATGGGCAGCGCCGGATGACAGCAGGTGAAGATCAGCCGCAGCCGGTCGTCCTGCACGCCGCTGTCGCCACCGCTCGCGTCCTCGGGTCCGTACGACGGTTCGTCGCGGGCCAGCACCGCCACCTCCCGGAGTTTCGCCGCCCCCACCGCTTCCCGGCGCAGTGCGTCCAGGGCGCGGTTGCGGGCGGTCGTGGTCAGCCAGGCGCCGGGGCGGCGCGGCACTCCGTCGCGCCGCCACCGGTCGAGAGCCTGGGCGAAGGCGTCCTGGGCGCACTCCTCGGCGAGGTCCCAGTCGCCGGTCACCCGGATCAGGGTGGCGACGACCTGGCCCCATTCCGCTCGGAAGGCGGCGGCGACGGCCTGCTCGACATCCGGCTCGACATCCGGCATTTCGTTCACTCCCAGACCGGCCGCACCTCCACCGAACCGCCGCCCAGCGCGGCGGGGTGCCGGGAGGCGAGGGCGATGGCCTCGTCGAGGTCGGCGACCTCGATGATGTCGATGCCGGCGACGTACTCCTTGGACTCCACGAAGGGCCCGTCGCTGAGCAGGACCTCGTCGCCCTGGACGCGCACGGTGGTGGCGTCGGTGTGCGGGCGCAGCCGGGCCCCGCCCTTCACGACGTCGCGGCTGCGGACCTCGTCGATGTACTCGGTGAAGCGGGGGTCCTCGGCGATCTCCTCGGGACTGAGTTCCTCGCCGCCGACCGGCGTGCAGATGAACAGGACGTACTTCATGACCGCTCCTCGGTGTCGAGAGAGTCGAAAGAGACGAGACAGACGTGCTCGTGCGCGATCAGCCAGCGCAGACCGACGTTGCGGTAGCCGGTGGTGACGCGCATCAGGTCGTTGAGCGGGGCGCCGTCCGTGCGGGTGGCGCGCAGGCGGACGAGGGCGTGGCCGAAGGCGATGCTCTCGTCGACGTGGACCCGGAAGTCCAGCACCTCGCGGGTGATGGGCCCGGTGACGGCGGCGAACAGCTCCTCCAGCGACTTGCGCAGGGCGTCGGCCCCACGGTGTTCCCGGCCGTCGACGAACGCCGTCACGTCCGACGCGTAGCAGGCCGCCGTGCGGTCGGCGTCCCGCTCTCGCGCGGCCCCGGTCAGCTCGGCGTCGAGCGCGCGGATCTGCGCCTCGGCGTCCTCGTCCTCCCAGAACGGCCGCACCTCCATGGCCCCGACGGCGGCCACGGGATGCCGCGCGGCCGCCTCGATCGCCTTCTCCATGCTGTCGCACTCGAGGATGTCGAACCCGGCGACGTATTCCTTCGTCTCCGCGAACGGCCCGTCGCTGCGCAGCACCTCGCCGCCGCGCACCCGCACGGTGACGGCCTGGGCGGGGAGCGCGAGGCGGTGGCCGTGCAGGCGTACGTGCCGGTCGCCGAGGTCTTCCACCCAGGGCTCGACGGGGGTCATACCCGAGGCGTCGGCGGTGTCGTCGCCGCAGACGAGCAGCATGTACTTCATGGATCCTCCCGGTCCTTCATGAGCTTCCTACACCCCACCGACGAACGGGACCGGCCCGAATCGACACCCGGGTGCCCCGTGTCCGGAATTCCTGCCGCCACGTGCGACCCGTTCACGGTTGGATGTCCTCATGACCACCGACGAGCACGCGCGGATGATGTCGGCGAACCAGGCGAACTGGGACGCCCGCACCCCCGTCCACCTCGCCAGCCGGTTCTACGGCCTCGACCAGGACCTCGACCCCGCCCGCTGGTTCGCCTCCTTCGAGTGGGACGACCTCGGTGAGCTGGCCGGCCGCGACGTGCTCCATCTGCAGTGCCACCTGGGCACCGAGACGATCGCCTTCGCGCAGCGCGGGGCGCGAGCCGTCGGCCTGGACTTCTCCGAGGCGTCCGTGGCCGCCGCGAACGGCATCGCCGAGAGGGCGGGGCTCGACGTCACCTACGTACGGGCCAATGTGTACGACGCCGTGGAGGCCCTGGGGCGGTGCCAGTTCGACGTGGTGTACACGGGCAAGGGCGCCCTGTGCTATCTGCCCGACCTCGACCGCTGGGCGGGGGTGCTGGCCCAACTTCTGCGTCCTGGCGGGCTGTTGTACATCGTCGAGTTCCATCCGCTGCTCAACTCCCTCGGCCCGAAGCCCGGTCCGGGCGAAGGACCCGAGCTGCTGCTGCGCCACGACTATCTGGGCGGCGACGGCGCCGTGCGCCGGGACGCGACCCGCACCTACACGGACGGCCCGGCCGTGGAGGGCGCCACCGACAGCTATGAGTGGATGCACGGAATAGGAGAGGTCGTCGGCGCGTTGACTGAAGCGGGACTGAGTGTCCGGCGGCTGCGTGAGAGCGAGGAGCTGCCCTGGCAGCGCTGGCCGCAGATGGTGCGTACGCCGTCCGGTTGGTGGCGACTGCCCGAGCCGCGCATTCCTCTGTTGTACGGTTTGCTCGCCACACGCTGAACCACCGTGGTACCGTCCCGTTAGTACCTGTGTACGCCCCGTCGTGGGCGCTGGTACCGGTTTTCCTTCAGTTCGCCGGCGTCGTACCGGCTTCACTCACCACCTCGTGACCAGTGGTTCCGCCGTATCCGAGGTGCTGTTTCCCGCCGCCCGAAGGCGCTCTGTCCGCCTTCCCGATGTCCGCGGCTCACCCCTCCCCTCCGCATGTCTCATGCCTTCCGTCCGTGAAAGGACCGACCACCATGACCACCACACTCGAACACCCCCCAGTCCAGCAGCAGCCCCCGGTCCGCGCCGTCACCGGCGTCCTCGACATCGACGCGAACGGGAAGGGCCACCTGCGCGCCGAGAATCTGCTGCCCTCCCCCTTTGACCTTCAGGTCTCCCCCGCTCTGGTCCGCCGGTACGGCCTACGCAAGGGCGACCTCGTCGACGGCGTACGCGGCACCCAGCGCGCCCTCACCGAAGTCGCCCGCGTCAACGGCCGCACCCCCGACAGGAACCGCCGCAGCTTCGGCGAGCTGACGCCGCTTCACCCGCGTGAGCGGATCCGTCTCGAACACCCGGCGTCCGGTCTGACCGGGCGGGTCGCCGATCTGATCGCGCCCGTCGGCAAGGGCCAGCGCGGGCTGATCGTGGCCCCGCCCAAGACCGGCAAGACCGTGCTGCTCCAGCAGATCGCGGCGGCCGTCGCCGGCAACCACCCGGAGTGCCGGCTGATGGTGGTGCTCCTCGACGAACGCCCCGAAGAGGTCACCGACATGCGGCGCTCGGTGCGGGGCGAGGTGTACGCCTCGACCTTCGACCGGGAGCCCAAGCAGCACCTCGCGCTCGCCGACCTCGTCATCGAGCGGGCGAAGCGGCTCGTCGAGGCCGGCGAGGACGTCGTCATCCTGTTCGACTCCCTGACCCGGCTGTGCCGGGCGCACAACAACGCGGCCGCGTCCGGTGGCCGCACCCTGAGCGGTGGCGTCGACGCGGCCGCGCTGCACGGGCCGAAGCGGTTCTTCGGCGCCGCGCGCCTCGCCGAGGAGGGCGGTTCGCTCACCATCCTCGCCACGGCCCTCGTGGAGACCGGCTCCCGGGCCGACGACTTCTTCTTCGAGGAGCTCAAGAGCACCGGCAACATGGAGCTGCGCCTGAGCCGGGACCTCGCCTCCCGCCGCGTCTTCCCCGCGGTCGACATCAACCCGTCCGGCACCCGCCGTGAGGAACTCCTCCTTTCCCCAGCCGAGTTGACCACCGTGCGCGGCCTGCGCCGGGCGCTGCAGACCCGGGACGGCCAGGCCAGCCTGGAAACCCTCCTGGAGCGCATGCGCGAGACACCCGACAACGCCACGTTCCTGCGGCGGATCCAGCCGACGCTGCCGGGCGAGTGACACGTCACGCAAGCATCGCCCGTCCGGGTGCCGCCGTGCCCCTCCCGGCCCGGGCAGCGCGGTGTACGACGGCCGCCTTCCTACGTTGACGGTATGACGATCGGATTTCCTTCCCGGGTGCTCGTGTCCACCTGCGCCCTGTGCGCGGCCGGCCTGCTGGCGCTCGCGCCCGCCACCGCGGTCGCCCGCACCGGGCACGACCCCGACCCGCCCGGCGGGCCGACGGCGGCGAAGCCGCGACCCGCGCTGCTGTACCGGTCCGGCACCCACGTGCGGCCGGATTCCGCGGTGCCCCGCGTTCCGGACGTCTCGGCGCTGTCGTGGCTGGTGGCCGACGCCGACACCGGCGAGGTGCTCGCCGCGCACAACGCGCACCGGAAGCTGCCCCCCGCCAGCACCCTGAAGTCACTGTTCGCCCTCACCGTGCTGCCGACCCTGCCCGCCGGCGTCCCGCACACGGTGCGCGAGGAGGAGCTGGCCGGCATCGGGGCCGGCAGCAGTCTGGTGGGGCTCGCCGAGGGGCGTACGTACCGCGTCGCCGATCTGTGGCGCGGGGTGTTCCTCAGCTCCGGCAACGACGCCGTGCGGGTGCTGGCCGGGCTGAACGGCGGCTGGCGCGCCACGGCCACCCAGATGCAGGCCAAGGCGATCGCGCTGGGCGCCCTCGACACGCGCGTGCTGTCGCCGGACGGCTACGACACGCCCGGGCAGGTGTCGTCGGCCTACGACTTGGCGGTGTTCGGCCGGGCCGGGCTGCGCAACGCGGAGTTCGCGCGGTACTGCGGCACGGCAAAGGCGCGGTTCCCGGGCGGGGGCGGCTATTCGTACGAGATCCGCAACACCAATCGGCTGTTGACCGGCGCGGACGGAGTGGACCCGTATCCGGGGCTGATCGGTGTCAAGAACGGCTACACCAGCAAGGCGGGCAACACGCTCATCGCCGCCGCCCGCCGGGGGGATCGCACCCTCGTCGTCACGGTGATGAACCCCCGGGCGGGCGGCTTCGCCGTCTACGAAGAGGCGGGCGAGTTGCTCGACTGGGGGTTCGACGCGGCCGGGCGGGTCGAGCCGGTGGGGTCGCTGGACGCCTTGCGGGTCAAGCCGAGGCCCGGGCCCGCGAAGGGGCCCGTGGTGGCGGACGTGGCACCGGAGGGCGGGCCGGCCGGGGCGGGCTGGGCGGAGGCGTGGGCGATCGCGGGCGCCGCCGGGATGGGGGCCGGTGCCACGTCTCTGGTGCTCCGCGGCAAGGGCGTCGAGCGCTCCGAGCCGGAGTGACCGACCGGCAGCCACAGCAGCAGGCCGAGCGTGATCCAGGTGTAGGCGTTGCTGCCGAGGAAGCCGTCGACGCCGGAAGCGTCGTCGAACCACAGCCACACCACGCTGGTGCACAGCATCGCGTACAGGGCGCCCGCGATCCGCAGGTGCCCGGCGCGGACGAGGACGGCGAAGGAGGGCAGCAGCCACACCAGGTGGTGGACCCAGGTGATCGGGCTGACCAGGCAGGCGGTCAGCCCGGTGAGGGCGAACGCCGCCGTCCAGTCCCCCGCGGCGACCGCCCGGCGCGAGCGCGCCACCCAGACGCCCAGGACCAGCAGGGCCACCACCGCCCAGACCGCGCGCTCCGATACGCCGAGGCGGGCCAGGATGCCCTGCAGCGACTGGTTGGAGACGTAGTCGAGGCGGCCCACCCGGGTGGTGTCCCACATCGCCTGGGTCCAGTAGAAGCGGGAGGCGTCGGGGGCCACCCAGGCCGCGAGCGCCGTCGCCGCCGCGGCAACGGCGCTCGCCACGACGGCGGTTCGCGGGCGCCGGGCCACCAGCAGCAGGCCGATGAACGCGGCGGGCGTCAGCTTGATCGCGGCCGCGAGGCCGATGCCCACACCGGCCCAGCGGCCCCGCCCGGTGGCCAGCAGCCGGCAGTCGAGGAGCACGAGCGCCAGCAGCAGGACGTTCACCTGCCCGAAGCTGAAGGTGTCCCGCAGAGGTTCGAACAGGGCCAGCGCGCAGGCGGCCAGCGCACAGCCGTACCAGCCGTAGCGCCGCCAGGCCCGTCCGGCCAGCACGCGCAGGACGAAGGCCAGTGCCGCCAGGTTGAGCAGCAGCGCCACCACGATCGCCGCGTGCAGACCGAGCAGCGCCATGGGCAGCATGGCGACGGCGGCGAACGGCGGGTACGTGAAGCCGTACGTCGTGCCGGGCACCCGGTAGTCGTAGATACGGCCGCCGTGGTGGATCCAGCTGTCCACGGTGCCGTAGTAGACGCGCAGGTCGAACCAGTCGCGCAGCAACGGCACGGTCGCGGTGAAGACGGTCACGGCGGCGGCGAGCAGGAGCACCAGAACGATCCGGCCGCGGTCGGTGTGCGGAAGCCTCATGCGGTGCGCTCCAGCGCCGGGGCCTGCGCCGCGAGATGCGCCTGCCACAGGACGACCACGGCGAGCGCGCCGCCGGAGACCGCCAGCACCAGCTGGCCGGCGTCCGCGGCGCCGCCGCTGGGCAGGACGGCGAGCGCGAGCACTCCCGTCAGGGCCGCCACCCGGTGCCGTACCGACGTGCTGGGCGCGGCGGCGGCGATGAGGAACAGGCCCCACAGGGCGTACCAGGGGCGGATCGCCGGTCCGAAGGCGGCCACGGCCGCCAGGCTCAGGCCCAGCGCGTACACGGGGCGCGGACGCCAGCGCCACCATATGAGGACCACGAGGACCGCCGTGAGGACCAGCCCGAAGACGTGCCACACCGGAACGGCCAGCGGCGCCAGATCGCTGCCGACCTTTTCCAGCAGCGAGGCGGTGGCACGGCCGAGCAGGCTGGTCAGCGCCCAGTTCTGTGGGGAGACCGGGGTGTCCAGGGCGCCTATCCAGCCGTATCCTGTGCCCGCTACGGCGGTTGCGGCGACCGTGGTGGCGGCGGACGCGGCCGTCGTGGTGAGGACGGCCTTCGCCGGGCGGTGGCCCGCCCGCATCTGGAGCAGTACGACCGCGGCGAGGCCGAGTGCGGCAGGGGCCTTGACCAGAGCGGCGAGTGTGACGAGTACGGCGCCCACGACCGGCCACCGGCCGAGGGCCGCGACCAGCCCCACGCCGAGCAGGCCGAGCATGATGGCGTCGTTGTGGGCGCCCGCGACCAGGTGCAGCAGCACGAGCGGGTTCAGGGCGCCCAGCCACAGTGCGGCGGACGGGTCGGCCCCGCTGTGCCGGGCGAGGCGCGGCAGCGCGGCCGCCATCAGCGCGACGCCGAGCAGCGCTATGAGCCTCATGCCGAGCAGACCGGCGGGGAGTTCGCCGCGCGTCAGACCGGACAGCGCGGAGGCCACGCCCATGAACACCGGGCCGTAGGGGGCCGCCGTGTGCCGCCACAGCGGGGCGACCTCGTCCGCGAGCGGGCCGCCGAGGTGGGCGGGCCCGTACGCGTACACGTCGATGTGTGCGTCGACCATGGCGCCTTGGGCCAGGTAGCTGTACACGTCCCGGCTGAACAGCGGCGGCGCGATCAGCAGCGGGGTGGCCCAGAGGGCCAGGACCAGCAGCAGGGCGCGCGGGGTCGGCGGGTCCGCGCTGCGTACGAGGCGGCCGAGCAGCAGCCAGGCCGCTATCAGCAGGACGACGCCGAAGTAGACGCCGACCAGGCCGAGGGCCGCGTGCGCGGAGCTCGGGGCCAGGAGTTCCCGGACCGGCAGCGCGCCGGCCGTCTCACCGCCCAGGGCGAGGAAGGCGGTGCCGGCCAGACCGAGTATCTGGCAGCGGCGGAGATCGAGGGGGAAAGCCATGGCCAACACTCGGTCAGCGTGTCAACGCCGAGTGGCCGGAAAGCGAAGGGGGACCCTCGGGGCAGCGACCTGCGCATGACCGCCGTGTGATCCATCCCGGTCAGAGCGTCACAGGAACCGCGAACTGACCACCGGACCCGAAGACGTGAGGCCGGCCCGGTCGCCCCGGAGCCAGGAGCCGCGCACGGCGGTGACGAAGTCGGTGAGCGCCTCGGCCCCGTCGGCGGGGGTCTGGCCGTCGCCCTCGTCGGGCGAGGCGTCGCCCGCCAGGATGTCGGCGGCGATCTCCCGCTCCGGCCGGTCGTCGGGGGCGCCGCGCTCGACGCTCCCGTCGTCGTCTGCGCGCAGCTGCCCCTCCCAGGGTGCCGTCGCCGACTGGTGCAGCAGAGCGACGCTGTCGGCGGTCACCACCGGCGGGTCGGTCCAGTTGCTCGCGTGTTCGTGCAGGACCTGTCCCGGAGCCCGTTCGAACAGCCCGCCGATGATGTCCGGGCCCCCGTCGGCGGCGGCCACGTCGTTCAGGTCGTACGCGACGACGACGGTGTCCTCCCGGTCAGGCGTGAACGGCTCCGCCGGCAGCTGAAGCAACTCGGCCGCGGCGAGACCGAGGATCCTGCTGCTCCGGTCGGGCAGCAGCGACACCGACGTGGGGCGCACCCCGGCGGCGTCGAGGACCGTCTTCAGCCGCAGCAGGCCCCGCAGGCACTGGTCGTGGGAGTCCTGCAACCAGGCGTACCGCCCGGCCATGCCCGCGTCGAAGCCGTAGGGGGACATCGAGCCGAGCAGGGTGCCGCCGATGACGTACTGCCAGCCCCGCAGATCGCCGCGGTCCAGCGGGCTCACCGGCTCGGCGCTCGCGGCCCGCTCCAGCATGCGGCCCTGGCGGGCCTGGGTGGGCAGCCACATGGCGTCGTCGGGGTCGGACAACCGGGCGTGCTGACGGCGGGCCAGGGCGAGGTCGCCGGACATGAGGGCGTTGAAGACCAGCAGATAGCGGTCCGGCCAGTCGGTGAGCCCGCTCTCGCGCGCGGCCAGGAGGTCCGTCGCCTCGCGGTGGCGGCCCTCGCGCTCGTAGGCCGAGACCAGCTCCCGCAGGACCGCCACCGACGCCGGCGCCTGGTTCAGTGCCCCGCGCAGGGCGGGTATCGCCAGGGAGGGCACGCCGCGCTCGATACAGGCGTACCCGAAGTCGTAGAGTGCCCGGGCCTTTTCGGGTCGGGCGGCGAGGGCGCCTGCCGCCTCGTGGAGATCCTCGAAACCGGCCGCTCCGGCGGCCCGGGCGACCACGAGAGCGACCTCGCCCAGCGGCAGGTCGTCGGTGCCGTGCCGCAACTGGCGCAGGGCGCCGGGCACGTCACCCTCGTCGAGTGCTTCCCAGGCCTTGAGGAGTTCGGGGGTCTTCGGTCGGCGATTCTTGCGCGAGAACATGAGGAGGATCCTCACCGAGGATCCGCATCCCCCTCAACCGCATTACGGAAGAGTCAGAAGACCGACAGCCCGGTGAGCGTCGTGAAGCGGTCGAGGGCGGCCACCCCGGCCACCGAGTTGCCGCGCTCGTCGAGCCCCGGGCTCCACACACACAGCGTGCAGCGGCCCGGTACGACGGCGATGATCCCCCCGCCGACGCCACTCTTGCCCGGCAGACCCACCCGGTACGCGAAGTCGCCCGCCGCGTCGTACGTCCCGCAGGTCAGCATCACCGCGTTGACCTGTTTGGCCTGGCTGCGGGTGAGCAGGCGGGTGCCGTCGGCGCGGACGCCGTGGCGGGCGAGGAAGGTGGTGGCCAGGGCGAGGTCGGCGCAGGACGCCTTGATCGAGCATTGCCGGAAGTACTGGTCGAGCAGGTCCGGCACTGGGTTGTCGATGTTGCCGTACGACGCCATGAAGTGGGCGAGGGCGGCGTTGCGGTCGCCGTGGGTGGCCTCGGAGGCGGCGACGTCGTTGTCGAAGTCGAGGGTCTGGTCGCCGCTCTCGGCGCGGAGGAAGGCGAGGAGTTCGCCCGCCGCGTCTCCGGTACGGGTCTGGAGGCGGTCGGTGACGACCAGCGCGCCCGCGTTGATGAACGGGTTGCGCGGGATGCCGTTCTCGTACTCCAGCTGGACCAGGGAGTTGAAGGGGTTGCCGGAGGGCTCGCGGCCCACGTGCTCCCAGAGTTCGTCGCCCTCTCGGGCCAGGTCGAGCGCGAGGGTGAAGACCTTGGTGAGGGACTGCGTGGAGAACGGCTCGCGCCAGTCCCCCACGCCGTACACCGAGCCGTCGAGTTCCGCGACGGCCATGCCGAAGCGGCGCGGGTCGCAGGCCGCGAGCGCCGGGATGTAGTCGGCGGGCCGGCCGCGGCCGGGGGTCCGCTCGATCTCTTCCGCGATGCGCTCCAGGATCGGCTGGAAGGTCAGTGACGACGTCGACGCTGCCATGATCACCATTGTGCCTCCCTGCCGGTCCCGGTGCGCATCCGCTGGTTCGTGCCTGATCAGGCCAGGGCCTGGCCGCTGCCCGCGACGACCTCCGGCCGCAGCAGGTCGGCGAGGGTCTCGGCCGGCAACAGGCCCTTCTCCAGGACGAGTTCGGCCACGCCCCGGCCGGAGACCAGTGCCTCCTTGGCGATGTCGGTGGCGGGCGTGTACCCGATGTGCGGGTTCAGGGCCGTGACCAGGCCGATGGAGTTCTCCACGGTCCGGCGCAGCGCCTCGGTGTTGGCGGTGATGCCGTTCACGCAGCGCTCGGCGAGGGTCACGCAGGCCGCGCGGAGGTGGGTGATGCTCTCCGACAGGGAGTGCAGGATGATCGGCTCGAAAGCGTTGAGCTGGAGCTGTCCGGCCTCGGCGGCCATGGTGATGGCGACGTCGTTGCCGATCACCTCGAAGGCGACCTGGTTGACGACCTCGGGGATCACCGGGTTGACCTTGCCCGGCATGATCGACGAACCGGCCTGCACCGGCGGCAGGTTGATCTCACCGAGCCCCGCACGCGGCCCGGAGGAGAGCAGGCGCAGGTCGTTGCAGCTCTTGGACAGCTTCACGGCGATCCGCTTGAGCACGCCGGACATCTGGACGAACGCCCCGCAGTCCTGCGTCGCCTCGACCAGGTTGGCAGCCGTGACCAGCGGCAGCCCGGTGATCTCCGCGAGATGACGGCGGGCCGACTCGGCATACCCGGCGGGGGCGTTGAGGCCGGTGCCGATGGCCGTGGCGCCCAGGTTGATCTCATGGATCAACTCCACCGCCTCCGCGAGCCGGGAGCGGTCCTCGTCAATCATGACGGCGTACGCGGAGAACTCCTGCCCGAGCGTCATCGGCACGGCGTCCTGCAGCTGTGTACGGCCCATCTTCAGCACGTCACGGAACTCGACGGCCTTGCGCGCGAAGGAGTCCTGCAGGACGAACATCGCCTTGAGCAGGCCACGCACCGCGAACACCGTCGCGACCTTCACGGCGGTCGGGTAGACGTCGTTCGTCGACTGACCGAGGTTGACGTCCTCGTTGGGGTGCAGGTACTGGTACTCGCCCTTGGCGTGCCCCAGCAGCTCCAACGCCCGGTTGGCCACGACCTCGTTGGCGTTCATGTTGGTCGAGGTGCCGGCGCCGCCCTGGATGACGTCGACGACGAACTGCTCGTGCAGCTTGCCGGCGCGGATCTCACGGCAGGCGGCGACGATCGCGTCGGCCTTCCTCGCCTCCAGCAGCCCCAGCTCCTGATTGGCGAGGGCGGCGGCCTCCTTGACGGCGGCCAGGGCGTCGATCAGGTGCGGGTAGGCGGAGATGGGCGTACCGGTGATCGGGAAGTTCTCCGTGGCACGCAGGGTGTGGACACCCCAGTAGGCCTCGACGGGGACGTCACGGTCGCCGAGGAGGTCGTGCTCACTGCGGGTGGCGGCGTTCATGAGAGTGAGGGTTCTCTTTCTGAGAAGGTGAGGGTGAGCGCCCCTTCAGGGGCGCGGGGCTGTGACATTTTGCGGCTCCGCCGCGTGGGCGCGACCAGCCACATATGGCCCGCAGTCGCCGAACAAGGAGAGCGGCACGTCCTTAGGCGCAAGCCGAAACAGCGACCGGCTCCAGCGAACGAACGGGCCGCACACACCCGACCGCCTGACCGCCCCCGAGCAGCGCCTCACCCTGGAACTCGGTGAGCAGCTCCGGATCGACCCCGGCCCGCGCAAGCGCCGCCGCAGCGACCGGAACTCGCGCCCGGTTCGCCCCGTCGGCGATCTTCACAGCGACGGCCCGCCCGTCCGGCAGGGCGGCGACCTGAACACCCTCGAATCCGTCCTTGGCGAGCAGCCCCGGCACGGCCCGCATCAACGCCGCCACATCCCGTCCGGACCCGGAGGCCATCTCGGCGTGCTCCCGCATCGCGTCGGCGACCCGAGCCTCGGGCGTCCCCGGCGCCGCGGAGGTGATACGAGCCGCCGCGCGGGCAAGGCCATGCAGCGAGATGGAGAACAGCGGCGCCCCGCACCCGTCGACGGTCACCCGCGCGATGCGCTGGCCCGTGAGGTCCTCGACGATCTCGGCGATGGCCTGCTGGAGCGGGTGGCCGGGGTCGAGGTAGTCGTCCAGGGACCAGCCGTTGAGCGCGCAGGTGTACAACATGGCCGCGTGCTTGCCGGAGCAGTTCTGGGCGAGCCGGGAGGGCAGGCGGCCCTCCCGTACCCAGGCGTCCCGCACGACCGGGTCGTACGGCAGGTCCGGGACGTTGCGCAGGTGGTCCTCGGTGAGCGCGGCGAGTTCGAGGATGCGCCGGGTTCCGGCGAGGTGGCGTTCCTCGCCGGAGTGGCTGGCCGCGGTGAGCGAGAGCAGCTCGCCGTCGAGCGGGAGGCCGGCGCGCACCATGGCGACGGCCTGGACGGGCTTGAGCGCGGAGCGCGGGTAGAAGGCGGCCTCGATGTCACCGAGCTGGAACTGGACCTCGCCGTCGGTGCCGAGGACGACGACGGAGCCGTAGTGGATGCCTTCGGTCATTCCGCCGCGTATGAGGTGGGCGACGGGGGCGTGGAGTGGTTCGCGGACAAGGGGTGCGTCCGCTATGGAACTGCTGTACATCACTGCCTGGTGGTGGTGGGTCGATGAGGGGTCGTCGACCGACGCGGGTCTCACGCGTCGGCCTTGCTCGCGGTGCGCGCGACACGGCTGCGAATGCCGTACCAGCCCGCGACCAGCGTCGCGACGATCAGGGGCAGGCACAGCACGGTGGTGCGGCCGGCGCCTCCGTCGGCGTACATGAGGACCAGGACGGAGGCGAGGAAGGCCAGCGTCACGAGTTCGGTCCAGGGGGAGCCCGGCAGTCGGTAGCCGGGGCGGGTGAGCTCGCCCCTCTGGGTCTTCTGCCAGAAGAGGAGGTGACAGACCATGATCATGCCCCAGGTGGCGAGGATGCCGATGGCCGCGAAGTTCAGCACGATCTCGAACGCGTCGGCGGGGACGACGAAGTTGAGGCCGACGCCGAGGACACAGATACCGCTGGTGAGCAGGATGCCGCCGTACGGGACCTGGCTGCGGCTCATCACCGAGGTGAACTTCGGGGCGGAGCCGGACATCGCCATGGAGCGCAGGATGCGGCCGGTGGAGTACAGGCCGGAGTTGAGCGAGGACATGGCCGCGGTCATCACGACCAGGTTCATGACGCCGCCGGCCGCCGGGATACCGATGTTGGACAGCACGGTGACGAAGGGGCTCTCGCCCGCCTTGTACGAGGACCAGGGCAGCAGCATCGAGAGAAGGACGACGGAGCCGACGTAGAACAGGCCGACACGCCACATGATCGAGTTGATCGCCTTGGGCATGATCTTCTCGGGGTTCTCGGTCTCACCGGCGGCGACGCCCACCAGCTCGACGGAGGCGTAGGCGAAGACGACGCCCTGGATGATCAGCAGCATGGGCAGCAGGCCGTTGGGGAAGAGCCGCCGTGGTCGGTGATCAGGGATGGGCCGGGAGTGGTGCCGTCGACGGGGTGCTGGGTGACCAGCAGGAAGATGCCGATGCACATGAAGACGACCAGCGCGCCGACCTTGACGATCGCGAACCAGAACTCCAGTTCACCGAAGATCTTCACCGAGATCAGGTTCACGGTGAGGACGACGGCCAGGGCTATCAGCGCGATCACCCACTGCGGGATGTCGGAGAACATGCCCCAGTAGTGGGTGTACGTGGCCACCGCGGTGATGTCGGCGATGCCGGTGGTCGCCCAGTTCAGGAAGTACATCCAGCCCGCGGTGTACGCGCCCTTCTCCCCCATGAACTCACGGGCGTACGACACGAAGGCGCCGGACGACGGGCGGTACAGGACGAGTTCGCCGAGGGCGCGCACGACGAGGAAGGCGAAGATTCCGCAGACCGCGTAGGCGATGAACAGGGACGGGCCGGCGTCGGCGAGTCGCCCGCCGGCGCCGAGGAACAGGCCGGTGCCGATGGCTCCGCCGATGGCGATCATGTTGACGTGCCGGGACTTCAGCGACTTGCTGTAGCCGGCGTCTCCGGCGTCGACGTGTCCGGACGATGGGCGCGTCTCTTCTTTGAGGGGCTGCTCGCTCACGCCTCGGGTCCGCCTTCCGTGGGGCTGTCCGTGCGCGCTGGGCGCACGATGTCGGTGAGGGTGGTCTCGACGCGGTCCAGGTGATGGGCCATGGCGTCGGTCGCGTCGAGTTCGGAACCGTCGATCAGCGCCTCGACGATCGCCCGGTGCTCGCGGTTGGACTGTTCGCGGCGGCCGCCCAGCTCGTTGAGGAAGGCCGACTGACGCGCCAGTGCGTCGCGGATCTCCTCGATGACCCGGCGGAAGACCGGGTTCTGGGCGGACTCGGCCACGGCCAGGTGGAAGAGGGTGTCCATCGCGACCCACGCGGTGGTGTCCGTCTCCCGCTCCATACGGTCGAGCAGGTGGGCGAGGTGGTCGAGGTTCTCCGGGGTGCGGCGCAGGGCCGCGTACCCGGCGACCGGGATCTCGACATGCCGGCGCACCTCCAGCAGATCGCTGGCCGCGTAGTCGCCGAAGGTGGGGTCCTCGACGGCGTTGGCGACGACGAAGGTGCCCTTGCCGGTCTTGGAGACGGTCAGACCCATGGTCTGCAGGGCCCTGAGGGCCTCGCGCAGGACGGGGCGGCTGATCTCCAGGGTGCGGCAGAGCTCGGCCTCGGAGGGAAGCTTGTCGCCGATGGCGTACTCGCCGCGCTCGATGGCGCTACGGAGGTGCGCCAGGACCGCTTCCATGGCGCTGACGCGCCGCGGAGGCTGACTGGCTGTCCGGCTGTCTGACAGGTTCACGGGAGAGATACTCCGGGTGAGCCGAGGGTGGTGTCAAGGGCACCGAAAGGAAAGATTCATCGGATGTGAAGCCTGAAAACAGACTTCACACCGATTCCCCGTCCGCACCCGGTCAACTGTTGATCACACCTGCGCCCAGCAGCCCGAACAGCAGCACCCCGACGACGATCCGGTAGATCACGAAGGCGTTGAAGGAGTGTTTGGCGACGAACTTGAGCAGCCAGGCGATGGAGGCGTAGGCGACCACGAAGGAGACGGCGGTGCCGACGGCCAGCGGCAGCGCGCCCGTGCCCGTGGTGCCCAGTGCGTCCTTCAGCTCGTAGATTCCGGCGCCGGTCAGGGCCGGGATGCCGAGGAAGAAGGACAGGCGGGTGGCGGCGACCCGGTCCAGGTCGAGCATCAGCGCGGTGGACATGGTGGCGCCCGAGCGTGAGAAGCCCGGGAAGAGCAGGGCGAGGATCTGGGAGCTGCCGACGAGCATCGCGTCCTTGAACGAGGTGTCGTCCTCCCCTCGCTTGTGCCGGCCCGTCCGATCGGCCGCCCACATCACCCCGCTGCCGACGATCAACGACCCCGCGACGACCCACAGCGAGGCGAGCGGCCCCTTGATGAGCGGCTTGGCGGCCAGGCCCACGACGACGATCGGGATCGTCGCGTAGATCACCCACCAGGCGAACTTGTAGTCGTGGTGATACCGCTCCTCCTTGTCCCGCAGCCCGCGCCCCCATGCGGAGACGATCCGCACGATGTCCTTGAAGAAGTACACGAGCACGGCGGCGATCGCGCCGACCTGGATGACGGCCGAGAACCCGACGACCGCGTCGTCGTCGACGGGGATACCCATGAGCCCCTCGGCGATCTTCAGATGGCCGGTCGAGGAGACGGGCAGAAACTCGGTCACCCCCTCGACGGCTCCGAGGACGAAGGCCTGACCGACACTGATGGCGCTCATGGGATCCAGTTCCGGGGGTTCGGCGGGACAGTGGCGCGCACTGTCCTACCAGGTGCGGGTATGGATCCGTGGCATAAGACGACCTCGGCCGGTCGTCTACGCCCACACCGCCTCGGCGATCGTGACCCCCAGGAACGCCGCGCCGAGGCCGACGGTCACGCTGCCCACGACGTTGGCGACGGCGTAGAGCCCCGCCCCCGTCTCGGTCAGCCGAAGCGTCTCGTAGGAGAAGGTCGAGTACGTGGTCAGGGCCCCGCACAGCCCGGTGCCGAGCAGCAGCTGGAGGTGGGAACTCGCGGCGCCCGCGGCCGCCGCGCCGGTGAGCAGGCCCAGGATGAGGCAGCCGGTGACGTTGACCGCGAAGGTGCCCCAGGGGAACACCGAGTCGTGGCGGGACTGCACCGCGCGGTCGGTGAGGTAGCGCAGGGGTGCGCCGACCGTGGCGCCCGCGATCACGAGGAGCCAGTTCACGGCGACTTCTTACCTCCCGTGTCCGATGGGCGTGGCGTGGCGTGGCGGCCGACGTACCGGATGACCTCGCACTCGTCGAGGGTCACCAGCCCTTCGGCGACGAGTTCGTCGAGCTGCGGCAGGAAGGCCCGTACGCGCTCCTCGGTGTCGACGATCACGATCGCGACCGGCAGGTCCTCACTCAGGGACAGCAGCCGCGAGGTGTGGATCACCGAGGACGCGCCGAAGCCCTCGATGCCGCGGAAGACGCTGGCGCCCGCGAGGTCGGCGGCGTGGGCGCGGTGGACGATCTCCGAGTACAGGGGCCTGTGGTGCCAGGTGTCGTGCTCGCCCACGAAGACGGTCACGCGCAGGGCCCTGCCGGTCAGCCTCGTCATGGCTGCCTCCACTTCAGGACGCGGCGGGTCGCCGCCGCAGCGAGCCAGACCACCGTGAGCGCCGCGATCAGGGTGCCGGCCAGGTAGGCCAGTCCGGTGCGGGGGTGGCCGCTGTCGACCAGCTTCTGGATGTCGACGGCGTAGGTGGAGAAGGTGGTGAAGCCGCCGAGCACCCCGGTGCCGAAGAAGGGGCGGACGAGGCGGTGGGCGGCCCACACATCGGTGATGACCACCATGAACACGCCGATCACGGCGCAGCCGACGACATTGGTCCACAAAGTCGCCCAGGGGAAACCGCCCGGGCCGGCCGGCCACCGCAGTGCGGCCGCGTACCGGGCCGTGGCACCGACGGCTCCGCCGAGTGCGACCACCGCGACGATGGGTGCCTGCGTCCGCCAGGCGGGCTGCCGGGGGGTGCGGGCGGGGGCACGCAGGCTCTCGGTTTCCGGGACTGTCATGGTCGTACGTCTCCTACCCGCCGGGGCCCGGGCATGCGGGCCACGCCGTTGCAAGTAGGGACCGTTGGCGGCGCCACTGCCGCGGTTCGGGTACGGCGGGCCCCACCGCCGCGCCGCGAGGGGGATCGCGGCCGGTCAACAGGGTAACTCCGGGCGCCCGTAAGGGGCACTCCGGGATGTGCCCCGCGCGACACCACTGCGCGTGCTGGAGGTTAGCCGCGCGGCTACTGTCGAAGAACAGGGTCCGCAGCTGAGGAGAAGGAGCGTGGTCGGCGTGGCCCGGAGTCGCCGCCTGATCCTGAGCTCGCCTTCGGAGGTCTGGAGCCTGCTCTCCGACGGGCATCGCTACGGGGAGTGGGTCACGGGCACCCAGGAGGTGCTGGCCGCGGACCCGCACTGGCCGCAGGTGGGCGCCCGGCTGCAAGTCCGGGTCGGTGTCGGCCGGCTGGCCCTGGAGGACACCTGTGTCGTCCGCATCTGCGAGCCCGAGCACCGGCTGGAACTGGAGGCGAAGGCGGATCCCTTCGGCGCGGCCCGTATCGCCATGAGGCTGATCCCCTGGGGCGAGCACACGCTCTTCGTCCTCGACTGGCACCCCCTGCGGGGCCCCGGCATCCGGATGCACGGCCTCCCCGTCGACTATGTCGTCGCGATCCGCAACGGCATGATGCTGACGAAGCTGGCCCGGATCGCGGTGCGCGAGCATCAGGAGCTCGGTGCGGGAGCGGGACGCGGGGCGGGCTAGGGGTGGGAGGGTCCGGGCGCCGTCCTGTGCCTACCAGCCCTTCTCGAACATCCGCGCGACCTCGGCGATCCGCATCTCGTCGCGCCGGTAGTGCAGGCGTCGGCCGATCAGCTTCGTGCGCAGCAGGCCGATGTCCACGAGCAGGCCGAGGTGTGTCTCGGCGACCTGGCGCGGCATGCCGAACTTCGCGGCCACGGCGTCCGCGGTGACGCCGTCCTCGACCGGGTCGCCCTCCCGCTGCTCCGGGAAGTGCGCGGCCGGATCCTTCAGCCATTCCAGGATGTCCAGGCGCCTCGCGCTCACGGAAGTCCGCAGCATCTCGTCCCCCTCCGTCGGGCCGCGTCATCACGCTTCTTCCCACTGTCGCGCAGTCGCGGCGGCCGTGTCCGGGACTCTTCGACCCTTGTCCGGTACCGAACGGCCGTACGGCACGGGGTTGTTCGGCCGGACGCGCCAAGGGCCCGGCCGTATGGGCGCGGCCGGGCCCTGTGTTCACTGAATCGACGGACTCAACGGGCTCACCGGTGGCTGAACCATGCCATCGACGAGAGCGCCTTGTCGTCGTAGCCGAACAGGGCCTGGTTCTCCCAGCCGTTGCCGGAGGAGGCGTCGGTCGGGTCCCAGCCGTTGCCGGAGACGGCGGTCCAGGTCGCCTCCCAGTAGAACACGCCGAGGCCACGGCCGTTCGGGACGGCCTCCACGATGCTGGCCACGTCGTTCATCCAGCGGCGCTGTCCGGCCGTGTTCGCCGGGTAGCCGGAGACCAGCTCGCCGGTGGTGTTGATGATCTCCTCGTGCGAGTCCTCGCTGTCCAGCCGGAACGGGTATGCCGTCTCGGCGACGAAGACCGGCTTGCCGTAGCGGGAGGCCGCGTCGTCCAGGGTCGTCTGGAAGTCGTAGAGCGAGCCGTGCCAGTAGCCGTAGTAGGACAGGCCGATCGCGTCGAACTTCACCCCGTTGGACACCGCGCTGTCGAACCACCAGCGGGTGCCGGACAGGTCACCGCCCTTGGCCAGGTGCAGCGCGACCGTGGTGGAGGAGTTGACCGCCTTGACCGCGTCGTAGCCCGAGTTGAGCAGACCGGCGAGCTGCGACCAGTTGCTCGTGGAGCCCTCGTTCCACAGCATGCCGCCGTTGATCTCATTGCCCACCTGGACCATGTCGGCGGTGGTGCCCTGAGCCTTCAACGCGTTCAACACGTCGTACGTGTGGTTGTACACGTCGCTCTTGAGCTGACTGTACGAGTGGCCCGCCCAGGCGGACGGCTTGCTCTGGGCACCCGGGTCGGCCCAGGTGTCCGAGTAGTGGAAGTCGACCAGCAGCTTCATGCCGGACGCCTTGATGCGCTTGGCCATGGCGAGGACGCGCGTCTTGTTGTTGTAGCCGTCGGCCGGGTTGACCCAGACCTTCAGGCGCGCGTAGTTCATGCCGGCGTTCTTCAGGATGGTGACCGCGTCGCCGGTGGTGCCGGAACTGGTCTTGTAGACACCGCCCTTGGCCTCGCTCTTGGCGAGGGAGGAGATGTCGGCACCATGGATCGACGTGCCGCCCGTACCGGACGCGAAGGTCAGGTCGTCGACATTGATCCAGTTGCCCGCGTTCGCGTCACTGTTGATGCTGATGGTGCACTGGTTGTTGGTCACACTGACCGGCACGACGATACGGATCCAGCCGCTCGCCGAGACCGGCAGGTCGGTGCGCTGCTCCGTGCCGCCGCAACTCTTCAGCGCTATGTACGCCGAGTTCTGGCCACCGCCGGAGCGGACCCAGGCGGTGAGCTTGTAGTTGCCGTTGGTCAGCCCGGACAGGTACTGGTACGTCTCCACCTTGTAGGCGGAGGACGCGTAGTGGGTCAGACGGTAACTTCCGCCGTGGCCGCCGGCCTCGGTGAAGGAGGCGGAGTTCTGGCCGCCCGCCGAGTAGGTGGACCAGCCGGCCGGGGTCGCCGTGCCGGTCCCGTCGGACTCGAAGCCGCCGTTGGTGAGCGTGCTGGCCGCCGAGGCGGTCTGCGCGGGCAGGGCGGTGAGGGCGAGTCCGGCGGCGAGGGGCAGCAGCAGGGCTCGGAGGGTGCGTCTGGGATGGAACATCGTCGTCCGTCGTCCCTTCGACGTAAGTGGGGGTTGGGGGTGTCCCTCACCTGGGCGGTGAGGGGCCCCTCCGCCCGCGGCTCGTGGCGCGCGCGGGCGGAGGGGAGTTCGGCTCAGCCGTCGAGTCGTACGACCCGGACGGCTCCCGCGGGGACCTCGAGGCGGCCCGCGGCACGTTCACCGGTCAGCAGCTCGGTGCCGGGCGTCTCCAGCGGCACCTTGGCGTCCGACGCGGTGTGGTTGACGGCGAACAGGTAGCTGCCCGACTCGCCGGCGCGGCGCACGACCTCGACGTCCCGGGGCAGGTCGACACGCGGCGCGACCTGCGCGTCCTCGATCGCCCAGCCCAGCAGCGCGTCCAGGCCCTCGGCGCCCAGCCGGGTGGAGACGTACCAGGCGGTGCCCTCGCCGAAGCGGTGCCGGGTGACGGCGGGGTGGCCTGCGGTCAGGCCGTCGGCATACGTCCAGACGGTCTCGGCGCCGCGCGGGACGACGAACTCGGTCCACACGTCGCCGCTGAGCTCGGAGCCGTCGGGGCCGGTGATGCGCACCAGCTGGTCCTGGAGCAGCGGCGAGAACTCCTCGACCGTCAGGCCGAGGACGTCCCGCAGCTGCCCGGGGCAGGCGCCCTCGTGCACGGCGTCGTGCTCGTCGACGATGCCGGAGAAGTACGACACGACGAGGGTGCCGCCGTTCTCGACGTACCGGCGCAGATTGCGGCCGGCCTTCTCCGTCATCAGGTACAGCGCGGGCACGACGACAAGGGGATAGGCCGACAAGTCGGCTTCCGGGTGGGCGAAGTCGACCGTGAGGTGGCGGTCGTAGAGGACCTCGTAGAAGGCGTCGGCGCGCTCGCGCGGGTCGTGGTCCTCACTGGGTCGCCAGTCGAGGTTCTGCGCCCACCAGGAGTGCCAGTCCCACAGCATGGCCACGTCGGCCTGCGTGCGGGTGCCGCGGACCGTGCGCAACGAGTCGAGGGCGGCGCCGAGTTCGACGACCTCGCGCCACACGCGCGTGTCCGTGCCGCCGTGCGGCAGCATCGCCGAGTGGAACTTCTCGGCGCCGCGCCGGGACTGCCGCCACTGGAAGAACATGGCGCCCTCGGAGCCGCGCGCCACATGGGCGAGGGAGTTGCGGGCCATCTGGCCGGGGGCCTTGGCGGGGTTGCGGGCCTGCCAGTTGACGCCCGAGGTGGAGTGCTCCAGGAGGATCCAGGGCGCTCCCCCGGCCACCGAGCGCGTGAGGTCGCCGGCCATCGCGAGGTTGACATGGGTGCGGCGGCCGTCGGTGATCAGGTAGTGGTCGTTGGTGACGATGTCGACCTCACGGCCCCAGGCCCAGTAGTCGACGGAGTCGCACTGGCTGAGGGCCGTCATGAAGTTGGTCGTGACCGGGAGGCCCGGCGAGAGGCGGTGCAGGATGTCCCGCTCCATACGGAAGTTCTCGCGCATGGTGGCGTCGGCGAACCGCTTGTAGTCCAGCGCCTGGGCCGGGTTGACGGCGGTCGGCGTCGCCCGCGGCGGGTTGATCTGCTCGAAGTCGGCGTAGCGCTGGCCCCAGAAGGCCGTGCCCCAGGCCTCGTTGACCGCGTCGACCGTCTCGTACGTCCTCGCCAGCCAGCGGCGGAAGTGCGCGGCGCAGGAGTCGCAGTAGCAGGCGGAGACGGGGACGCCGTACTCGTTGTGCACGTGCCACATGGCGAGCGCCGGGTGGTCGCCGTAGCGCTCGGCGAGCTGTGTGGTGATGCTCGCGGCGGCCGCACGGTAGTCCGCGTTGCTGTGACATATGGCGGCGCGCGAGCCGAACTCGTAGCGCACACCCTCCGCCGTGACCGGCAGGGCCTCGGGGTGGGCGCGGTAGAACCAGACCGGCGGGCAGACGGTGGGCGTGCCCAGGTCGACGCGGATGCCGTTCTCGTGCAGCAGGTCGAACAGGCGGTCCAGCCAGCTGAAGTCGTACGCCCCGGGTGAGGGCTCCAGCAGGGCCCAGGAGAAGATCCCGACACTCACCATCGTGACGCCGGCCTCCCGCATCAGCCGGACGTCCTCCTGCCAGACGCTTTCCGGCCACTGTTCGGGGTTGTAGTCACCACCGAACGCGAGCCCGGTGAGGCCCCTGGGGTTGGTCTCCGGCATGGATCTCTCCCGTTTTATCGATCATTTGGGAACGTGCACACACTGGATCAGCGGTGCGAGCCCAACATAACCGCACAGCAAGAACCATTGACAAGTGTCCGGGATGTTTCTCTACTGTGAACGCTCACAGAAGCATGGCGGGCCCTCGCAGCAGGCGGCGGCTCCAGGTCAGGGGAGAGATCCATGCCCATCACGAAGCGTCGGCGACTCGTTTTCAGAAGTGCGGCCACCTGCGTCGCCGTCGCCCTCGGTGCCACCGCCCTCGCCGCTTGCGGCTCCGAAGACGCGAGCGAGGACCCCTCGGGGCCGGTCTCGCTGACGTACTGGACCTGGACGCCCGGCATGGACAAGGTCGTCGACCTGTGGAACAAGGGCCAGGGCAAGAAGGACCAGATCACGGTCACGGTGAAGAAGCAGGCGTCCGGCGACACGCTGGTCACCAAGATCCTCACCGCCCACAAGGCGGGCAAGGCCCCGGACCTGGTCCAGGCCGAGTACCAGGCGCTGCCGACGCTGGTCAGCAATGACGCGGTCGCGGACATAGCGAGCGAGGTCGGCGACGCGAAGGGCAAGTTCGCCGAGGGTGTGTGGCAGCAGACGACGCTGGGCACGGACGCGGTCTACGCGGTCCCGCAGGACATCGGGCCGATGATGTTCTACTACCGCCAGGACCTCTTCAAGAAGTACGGCCTGACGGTCCCGACCACCTGGGAGCAGTTCGCCGAGACCGCCCGCGCGCTGAAGAAGAAGGCTCCGGACAAGGACCTCACCACCTTCTCCGCCAACGACTCCGGCCTCTTCGCGGGCCTCGCCCAGCAGGCCGGCGCCAAGTGGTGGACGACCTCCGGTGACAAGTGGAAGGTCGGCATCAATGACGCCGCCTCCCAGAAGGTCGCGGAGTTCTGGGGCGACCTCGTCAAGGAGGGCGCCATCGACAACCAGCCCATGTACACCCCGGCCTGGAACAAGGCGCTCAACACCGGCAAGCAGATCGCCTGGGTCAGCGCGGTGTGGGCCCCGGGCACCCTGACCACGGCCGCACCCGACACCAAGGGCAAGTGGGCCATGGCCCCGCTCCCCCAGTGGTCGCAGTCGGCGAACGTGACCGGCAGCTGGGGCGGCTCCTCCACCGCCGTCACCACGGACTCCAAGAACAAGGCGGCCGCCGCCAAGTTCGCCGCCTGGCTGAACACCGACGGCGACGCGCTCAACGCGCTCGCCAAGGAGAGCGGCATCTACCCGGCCTCCACGTCGGCCCAGCTCAGCGGCGCCTTCACCACGCCGCCGGACTACTTCTCCAACCAGCCCGACTTCTACACGAAGGCCGCCGAGATCGCCGAGACGACGGCTCCGTCGGCCTGGGGCCCGAACGTGAACGTCGCCTACACGACCTTCAAGGACGCCTTCGGCTCCGCCGCCAAGAACAAGTCGGACTTCGCCGCCGCCCTGAAGAGCATGCAGGACGACACGGTCGCCGACCTCAAGAAGCAGGGCTTCGGGGTCTCCGAGTGACCAGCACAAGCCGGAGGGCGTACGGGGTGAAGGGGGCCCCGTACGCCTTCCTCCTCCCCGCGACGATCCTCTTTCTGCTCTTCTTCGCGCTGCCCATCGGGTACGCGATCTGGCTCAGCTTCCGCAAGGTGAAGGTCTCCGGGCTCGGGCTCGGTTCGGGCGCCCGCAAGGAGGTCTGGGCCGGGCTGGAGAACTACACCGACGCCCTCACCGACAACGAGCTGGTCGACGGCGCGCTGCGCGTGCTCGGCTACGGCTGCATCGTGGTGCCGGTGATGCTGGGCCTCGCCCTGCTGTTCGCGCTGATGCTCGACTCCGACAAGGTGCGGCTCGCGCCCTTCACCCGGCTCGCGATCTTCCTGCCGTACGCCATCCCCGGCGTCGTGGCCGCGCTGCTGTGGGGCTTCCTGTACCTGCCGGACGTCAGCCCCTTCTACTACGTGCTCGAGAAGCTGGGCATGCCGCAGCCCGACCTGCTGGACGGCGGGCCGCTGTACCTCGCCCTGTCGAACATCGCGGTCTGGGGCGGCACCGGCTTCAACATGATCGTCATCTACACCTCGCTGCAGGCGATCCCGGCCGAGGTGTACGAGGCGGCCAAGCTGGACGGCGCCACGCCGCTGCAGATCGCGCTGAGGATCAAGATCCCGATGGTGGCGCCGTCGCTGGTGCTGACCTTCTTCTTCTCGATCATCGCCACGCTCCAGGTGTTCAACGAGCCGACCACCCTCAAGCCGCTCACCAACTCCGTGTCCACGACCTGGAGTCCGCTGATGAAGGTGTACCAGGACGCCTTCGGCAAGGGTGACATCTACGCGGCGGCCGCCCAGGCCACGATCATCGCCCTGGCCACGCTGCTGCTGTCCTTCGGCTTCCTGCGGGCCGCGAACCGTCGGAACAAGCGGGACGTCAGTCAAGGAGGGGCGCGATGAGTTCTCTTGCCGTCGGCAAGGCCGACACCGCCGCGGGCGCCACGCCCGGCACCGCGCAGAACCGCCCGCCGCTGCGCCGCCGGATCGCGCTGATCCCGACGGTCACGCTGCTGCTCGGCGCGCTCTACTGTCTGCTGCCCGTGGCGTGGGTGGTGATCGCGGCGACCAAGTCCGGCAGCGAGCTGTTCTCCACGTTCACCTTCCTGCCGGGCACGGGGTTCGCGGACAACTTCTCGGATCTGAGCGCCTATCGGGACGGCGTGTACTGGGAGTGGATGGGCAACTCGGCCCTCTACTCCGGTCTCGGCGCGCTGTTGTCCGCGTGTGTGTCGGCGTTCAGCGGTTACGCGCTGGCGATCTACCGCTTCCGCGGCCGCGAGACGATCTTCAACGTCCTGCTGGCGGGTGTACTGATGCCGCCGGTCATCCTCGCCATCCCGCAGTACCTGCTCTTGGCGAAGGCGGACCTGACGGACTCCTACCTGGCGGTGCTGCTCCCGCAGATCCTCTCGCCGTACGGCGTCTACCTCTCCCGGATCTACGCCGCGGCCGCCGTCCCCAGTGACGTGATCGAGGCGGGGCGGATGGACGGCGCGAGCGAGTGGCGGATCTTCACCCGGGTCGCGCTGCCGATGATGGTCCCCGGCATGGTGACGGTGTTCCTCTTCCAGTTCGTGGCGATCTGGAACAACTTCCTGCTGCCGTACATCATGCTCAGCGACGACGAGAAGTTCCCGATCACGCTCGGCCTGTTCACGCTCCTCGAACAGGGCGCCAACACGCCCGCGCTGTACACGCTGGTGATCACCGGCGCGTTCCTCGCGGTCATTCCGCTGGTGGCGCTCTTCCTGGTCGTCCAGCGGTTCTGGAGCCTGGACCTGCTCTCCGGGGCCGTAAAGTCATGACCATGAGCAACACGGGGGGCCGACGCAGACCGCCGACGATCCACGACGTGGCGCGCGAGGCCGGAGTCTCACGGGGCACGGTCTCGCGGGTGCTCAACGGCGGGCACTACGTCAGCCCGACCGCGCAGGAGGCGGTCAACGCGGCGATCCGCAAGACGGGTTACGTCGTCAACCGGCATGCCCGCTCGCTGATCACGGGGCGTTCGGACTCGATCGGCTTCCTGCTGACCGAGCCGCAGGAGAGGTTCTTCGAGGACCCCAACTTCAACGTCCTGTTGAGCGGCTGCACGCAGGCGCTGGCCGCGCACGACATTCCGCTGCTGCTGATGCTGGCGGGCACACAGGACGAACGGCGGCGCATAACGCGGTACATCACGGCCGGGCACGTCGACGGGGTGCTGCTGGTGTCCAGCCACTCCGGTGACCCGGTGGCCGAGGAACTGCGTGCGGCGGGGGTGCCCCTCGTCCAGTGCGGCAAGCCCATGGGGCTCGGTTCCAAGGTGAGTTATGTGGCCGCGGACGACCGGGACGGTGCCCGTGACATGGTGCGCCACCTGCTGTCGCTGGGCCGCCGCCGGATCGGCATGGTGAGCGGCCCGCTGGACACCCCGGGCGGTGTCGATCGCCTCGCCGGCTACAAGGAGGTGCTCACGGAGGCGGGCGTCGAGATCGACGACCGGCTCATCGTCTCCGGCGACTACAGCCGGGCCAGCGGCGAGGCGGGGGCCGCACGGCTGCTGGCGCAGGCCCCTGACATGGACGCCTTGTTCGTGGCCTCCGACCTGATGGCGCAGGGCGCCCTGGCCGCGCTGCACCGGGCGGGCCGCCGGGTGCCCGAGGACGTGGCGGTGGGCGGCTTCGACGACTCCGTCGCGGCGACGGAGGCCACCCCCGCCCTGACGACGATCCACCAGCCCTACGACCGCATCAGCGCCGAGATGGTGCGGTTGCTGCTCGCGCAGATCGGCGGTGAGGATCCGTCGGCCGTGATCCTCCCGACGGAGCTGGTGAAGCGGGAGTCGACGTAACGGCGTGAGCGGGACGCGAGGGCGCGCCGGACGGTGATGCAGCCGTGCGGCGCGCCCTGTCTGCGCGACCGGTGCAGGGATCGATGCGACCGGTCAGGAATCAAGAAGCCGTCCGCCGCTCCCCGCCCTAGCGTGAAACCACCGACGAAAACCGTCGGCGCGCATTTCACGTCAGGAGCAGCCCATGACCGCCGGAATCAACACGATCATCTACCCCGTCAAGGACCTCGACGGGACGAAGGCCCTGTTCAGGGCCCTGCTGGGCACGGAACCGTATGCGGACGAGCCTTACTACGTCGGTTTCAAGGACGCCGGACAGGACGTCGGCCTCGACCCCAACGGGCACACGAAGGGCATGACCGGTCCGGTCCCCTACTGGCACGTCGACGACATCAGGACGACCCTCGCGGCCGTGCTGGAAGCGGGCGCCCAGACGCTGCAGGACGTCCACGACGTCGGTGGCGGCAGGCTGATCGCCTCAGTGAAGGACGCCGACGGCAATCTCGTAGGACTCCTCCAGGACCCGAAGGGCTGAGACCGGACGTCGGTCGCGCTTCGCTTGCGCGTGCACTAGTTGCACAGTCAACAAATGGCCGGATCGGTGTTACCGTGCCGGTATGGCAGCGAAGACGGCCGACGCAGGGCTCGAGGAACGGTGGCGGGACATCCTGTCGGTGCACGCGCGCACCATGTGCGAGATCGACCGCGTGCTGCACCCGCACGGCCTGGGCGCGAGCGACTTCGAGGTGCTCGACATGCTCGCGTCGGCGGCGCCCGAGGAGGGCGAGCAATGCCGGGTGCAGAACCTGGTCGGACGCGTCCATCTCAGCCAGAGCGCGCTGTCCCGGCTCATCGGGCGGCTGGAGAAGGACGGCCTGGTGGAGCGTTCCGTCTGCGCGGAGGACCGGCGCGGCGTGTACGTCGCGCTGACCGGCAAGGGCCGCGACCTGCACGCCGAGGTCCTGCCGCTGCAGCGTGACGTGCTGGCCCGGATGCTGGGCGGCTGAGGCCGGGCGACGGACGCGGACACCGGGCCCTGGACACGGACACCGGGCCCGGGACGCGCGTGGGAGGCGGCGGGCGAGATCTACGCGCCGGCGGATGCCGTGCAGCGGCGGCTGACGGAGGCGCTCGATCCGCGGGGGGCCTCACCCCCGGAAAGGCGCTGTGAGCACACGAAGGGGATGAGCGGCTCGGTGCCCGCTCATCCCCTTCGCTTCGCGTCGCGGTCCGGCGCTACGGCCGCGCCAGCAGGGTCCGTACGCCCTCCGACGTCAGAGTCAGGGGGTGTGCGGAGCCGGCGTCTATGGTCAGGGCCAGGTCGTCGGCCGGCCACTGCGAGGCGAGTGCGCCCAGCGGTACCAGGCGGTAGCGGGAGACGAAGGGCAGCAGCTCGGCCATCGCCGGCTCGGAGGTGAACACGGGGACGACCGGCTCGCCGCCCGCCCTCTCGATGACCGGCAGCGCCACGGCGCCGGGGTCGGTGGCGTCCTGCTCGGCGTCGTCCGGGACGGGGACGAGCACGTCGCTGCTCGCGAGCGTGTCCATCGCCGCCCTGTCCTCGGTGTTGTCGGCCAGCGCGTCCAGCGCCCGCCGGGCCGGTGTGGTGGTGTTGTCGTTCGCGGGTGTTTCCATGGCAGATCCCCTGGTAGCGGCGGTCGGGCGGTCCTGCTCGCGTACCCGGTCCGGACCGGAGCATTCCTATGGCCGACCAGGGGATCGGCCGGGTGACAGAAGAACGTCCTCAAGGAATCAACGGAATGTGCTCGGAGGGAAGCCCCAGGCGGTCGCAGCCGACCCGGCGAGCGAGGGGCTCGGCCATACTGGGGCCGACGTGGGTCCAGTACGTGGCCGCGTCCCGGAAGTAGCGCTGCATCCGCTCGCCGTCGCGCGCGTGCCGGGAACCGGCCGTGCGGAAGAGGGTGCCCTGCAGGACGTCCCATGTCATGCGGCCCGCGTTCAGGAACATGAGCGCGAGGCGGTTGTCCTCGGCGACGGTGAAGGGGGCGCTGCCGGTGGCGTTGCGCCGGCAGCTCTCCATCCATTCCTCGGCGGTGCGCTGCAGTGCCGCCTCGGCCGTGTGGATCACCCCGAGGGCCTCGCCGAGGTGCCGCTGGTAGTCGTGGAGTTCGGCGCGGGTGCGGCCGGGTTCCAGGATGAGGGGGCGCTCGGCGACGGCACGGGCGTACTCGTCGGCGGCGGCGTACGCGGTGCCGATCATGATGGCGGCCAGTTCGCCGTGGAAGAAGCTCGGCGCCCGCCCGGCGTACATGGGGTTGCCGTGCAGTTCGGAGCCGACGCTTCCGCCCTCGACGGGCAGGTCGAGCAGGCTCGCCTCGCGGGTGAGGTAGGCGGGGATGCGGGCCTGTTCCATGTGGATGCTGTTGGAGCCGCTGCCGCGCAGGCCGAGGACGCCGTGCCAGTCGTCGAGCACGGTCCACACCGCGCGCGGGGCGACGAACAGCACCGGCGGTCCGGGCGGGGCGCCGGGCCGTTCGGGGGCGCGCAGGGTCTGGCCGACGTAGTGGGTGGAGTAGGGGGCTCCCGAGGAGTACGGCCAGGTGCCGTCGAGGACGACATGGCCGTCGCCGTCCGGCTGGGCGACGCCGATGGGCGCGACCGAGGACGCGGCACGGAAGTCGCCGTCGGCGCCGAAGACCTCGTCCTGGGCCTTCTCCTCGAAGAGGGTGGCGACCTGGAGGACGTGGGCGGCGGTGAGCGACAGGGCCCAGCCGGTGGAGGGACAGCCGCGGGCGATCTCGGTGACGACGCGGTAGAAGGTGGGCAGGCCGAACTCGTAGCCGCCGTACCGGCGCGGCTGGAGGATCCGGTAGAAACCGGCCCGCAGGAAGTCGTCGTGGGTGTCCTTGGGGTAGTGCGTCAGCCGTTCGGTCTCCGGCTGGCGTTCGAGCAGCACGGGCCGCAGGTGCACGGCGCGTTCGACGAGGTCGCGTTCGGTCAGACCGGGCTCGGGAGCGGCGATCACGATGCCTCCTGACGTGGGGGGCCGTCCGTTCGTGCCGTGATGCGTGAGGCGGTACAAGTGATTGAACACGGCAATCGCCAGGGCGGTACCGACCGGATATCGCCAAGTGCCGGGGCCGCGGCGAACAGTCGTAGCCTGAAGAGGTAGGGACAGGCTCCCGCCCATGTGGGCGCGGGAGGCGGCGATGCGATACGACGACCGCAGGGCGGCCGGGCGGGTACTGGCCGAGGCGCTTCAGGAGCTGCGCGGCCAGGATGTGGTGGTGCTCGGGCTGCCGCGGGGCGGGGTGCCCGTGGCGGCCGAGGTGGCCCAACGTCTCGGCGCCCCGCTGGACGTGCTGGTGGTGCGCAAGCTGGGCGTGCCCGAGCAGCCGGAGTGGGGTTTCGGGGCGATCGGTGAGCACGGGGTCCGCGTCCTCAACCGGGACGTGATCGGCGAGGCCGGGCTGGGTTCCGCCGAGCAGGAGGCCGTCGAGGCGGCCGAGCGGGCCGAGCTGGAACGGCGCGTACGGAGTTACCGGCGAGGGCGGGGCGCGCTGCCGATGGCCGGCCGTACGGCCGTCGTGGTGGACGACGGGCTCGCCACCGGGGCCACGGCCGAGGCCGCGTGCCGGATCGTACGAGGTCAGGGCGCGATTCGGGTCGTGCTCGCCGTGCCTGTCGGTCCGGAGCACAGCGTCGCCCGGCTGCGGCAGGTGGCCGACGAAGTCGTCTGCCCGCAGACGCACCCGGTGCTCGGCTCGGTGGGCGCCTGGTACCGGGACTTCGCCCAGGTCTCGGACGCCGAGGTCACGTCCCTGCTGGCGGAGACCGCCCGGTCCATGTCCCGCTCCCCCACCGCGGCCGCGCCCGCGAACCGCGAGGTGCTGATCCCGGCCGCCGGAGCACAGCTGGGCGCCCGCCTGGTCGTGCCGGAGGGGGCGCCGGCCGCCGTGGCGTTCGCGCACGGCAGTGGCAGCGGCCGGCACAGCCCGCGCAACCGGTACGTCGCCACCGCCCTCAACCGCGTGGGACTGGCCACCCTGCTGCTGGACCTGCTCACCGACGACGAGGCGCACGACCGGCACAACGTCTTCGACATCCTCCTGCTCGCCCGGCGCCTGCACGCCGCGTCCGTGTGGCTGCGCCGGGAGACCGGCCTGCCCGTCGCCTACTTCGGGGCCAGCACCGGAGCCGCCGCCGCGCTGGAGGCGGCCGCGCTGTCGGGCTCCGAGATCCGCTCGGTCGTCTCCCGCGGCGGCCGCCCGGACCTGGCAACTCCGGCGGCGCTGACCCGTGTTCGGGCGCCGACGCTGCTCATCGTCGGCAGTCGCGACACGCAGGTGCTCAGCCTCAACCGCCTCGCCGCCGACCGGCTGCACTGCGAGCACCGGATCGCCGTCGTCCCGGGCGCCACGCACCTCTTCGAGGAACCCGGCACCCTCACCACCGTCGCCGAACTGGCCCGCGATTGGTTCACCACGCATCTCGACCAGCCCACCGCGAGGACGCCGCGTCGTTCCGCTTAGCCCGGGGCGCTGGTTCTCGGCCGCCGGAGGGCCTGGTTCCGTCAATTCCGGGGTCATGGAGATTGCGTAAAGACCATCTGTTTAAATTTCCACCATCTGCACGGAGAGGGACCTCCACGTGAGCGAACCGAACCGCCCCGTCTGCCCCGAGTGCGGCACCCCTCGCGCGACGGACGGCACACCGGCCTGCTCGTGCGGCCGCCTCGCGTCCGACGCCCGTCGCGAGACGCGCACGGCTGAGGCGGCGGCCGCGGAGGACTTCGATCCGGTGCGGATACGGCCGTTCGTGGAGCTCGGTGGCGGCTCAGGGGAGGACGGGGATCCGGACGACCGGGATCCGGACGACCCGCCCACCATCTCCTCGACGGCGACGCCTGCCGCCGACCCCGGCCTCTGCGAGGCGTCCCAACTCTGCGAAGACGAACGGCAGCCGGCGGACGCGCAGACCCCGGCGGGCACCCGACGCGGACGCCGCACCCTCGTGATCACCGGGGCCGGCGCCGCGCTGGCCGTGTTGCTGACGGGAGCCTTCGTCAGCGGGCTCTTCACGTACGACAGCCCCTCGCGAGACGGTTCGCCGCCCGACGGTGTGCGGGCGCCCCTGCCCGACGGTTCGACCCCGCAGGACAACTCCCCTGGGGAGCAGTCGAACGGCACGTCCTCCGCGGCGGCGTCCGCCAGCCCGACCGTGTCGCCGAGTACGCCCCCGACGGACGGCTCGGACGATCCGAACCACCCCTCCACCACGCCGACCGGCGCCCCGCCCGGCCCCGGCACCACCGCGAGTGCCTCCCCCACCACCGCGCCGAGCGCCCCGCAGGACGCGGCCCCGGTCCTCCGACTCGGCGACCAGGGACCGGAAGTCACCGAACTCCAGCTCCGCCTGCGCCAGATCGGCCACTACGGCGGAGACATCGACGGCGACTACGACCGCGAGGTCGAGAGCGCGGTACGCACGTACCAGCTCACCCGCGTCATCCTCGGCGACGAGTCCGGCGTGTACGGCACGGCGACCCGGAAGTCACTCGAAGCCGAGACCTCGGAGCCGTGATTCTGCGCCGCGTTTTCTGCGCCGTGATGCAGCCCCGCGGGGTCATGGCCGCCGGTCCGCAGCGTCGGTGCCGGTGCCGGTGCCGCGGGACAGGATCCGGCACGCAAACGCTCGCTCCTCGGCCTCACCGCCCCCGTCCGTCACCCGGTACACGGAAGCGCCCGGGGCCCGGGACACGGTCTCCGTGAGCCGGCCGTCCGTGAAGAGGGCGCCGGCGCCGTCATCGAGGGCCCATCCGGCGGGCAGGGCGCCCGTCGCCACGGCGGCCCGGTAGGAAGGGCGGCGCCCGGGTTCGCTGTCGTAGTGCGGGCACACCGATCCCGGCAGCAGGCCCAGGCCGTCCGGCAGGAAGGTGAGCGGGCCGAAGGAGTCGGTGTGCGAGCTCTCGGCCCAGCAGTTGGCACCCGCGCTGATGCCGCACATCAGGGTTCCCCGGTCGTAGGCCTCGCGCAGCAGCCGGTCCACGCCGTGCACGCGCCACACGGCGAGGAGGTTCGCGGTGTTGCCGCCGCCCACATAGACGACGTCCTGAGCGAGCACGAAGGCCCGCAGCGCGTCGTCGTCGAGCTTCCTCTCGAACAGCCGCAGGACGGAGGGCTCGCAGTCCAGCCGGTGGTGGAACGCGGCGAGGAACTTCTCGATGTACGCGGGGGCGTCACCGCTGGCGGTGGGCACGAAGCAGACCTTGGGGCGCGGCGTACGCGCCTGCCCCAGCACCCAGTTGTCCAACAGGCCGTCCTCGTCGGTGGAGAAACCTCCGCCGAGGAGTGCCAGGCGATGCAGGTGGCTCACGTCGTCCCCTCCAGCAGCTCGGCGACGGTCGTCACCCGGACCAACGGCCGGTACAGGTCCATCACCTGCAACGCCTTGGCGTGCGTGTCGTCGTCCGCGCCCGCGCAGGCGTCGGCGACGACCAGCACCTCGACGCCCGCGTCGGCGGCCGCCAGGGCCGTCGACAGGACGCAGCAGTCGGTGCTGACACCGGCCAGGACCAGGCGGCCCTCCGAGGTGGTGCGCCGGGCCAGTTCCGGGGTCCACTTGCCGAAGGTGGTGGCGTCCAGTACGTGCCGTGCGTCGGCGGCGAACTCGTCCGTCAGCTGCCAGAGCCGGGCCTGTGGAGGTTGCCGGGCGAAGGGGTTCTGCTCGTAGTACGTCCGCCAGGCGCCTTCCGGTTCGCCGGGTGCCACGAAGCGGGTGAACGTGACCCGGTCTCCGAAGGCCGGCAGCAGGCGCCGTACGCCTGCCGCCGCTTCGGCGAATCGCGGGGCGGCCCATGGGCTGTCGGGGTCGGCGAAGACGCGCTGCATGTCGATGACGGCGAGCCACCCGGTGGTCATACGGTCGCCCCCGCGTCCGCCGCCGGGCTCGGCGCCTGCGCCTCCTGTTCCCGGACGCGTCCGCGCCGCAGCACCAGCGTGCCGAGGAAGCCGAGCGCGAGGGCCGCGAGGACGCCGAGGTTGGCGTAGGCCCAGGCGCCGGACCTGCCGCCCAGGCCCAGGGGGCCGAGCAGATAGCCCTGCCACTCCAGCCAGCCCGCCGCCGAGTTGGTGACCAGGCCCCAGCCGAGGGCGGTGGCGCCGAGCGTCAGGAGCAGCGGGGTGAGCGGTACGTCGCCGTAGCGGCCGGCCGGGCGGTACAGGTCGGGCTCGTCGTAGTCGCCGCGGCGCAGGGCCAGGTCGGCGAGCATGATGCCGCACCAGGCGGCGATGGGAACGCCGAGGGTGGTGAGGAAGCCCATGAACGGGCCGAGGAAGTCGTCGGCGACGAACACGATGTAGACCGAGCCCGCGATCATCAGTACGCCGTCGACCAGCGCGGCGACGTAGCGGGGCACGCGCAGGCCCGCCGAGAGCAGGGCCAGTCCGGACGAGGAGATGTCGAGGACCGCGCCGCCGACGAGACCGAGGACGGCGACGACGGCGAACGGGACCAGGAACCAGGTCGGCAGGATCGTCGTCAGCGCGCCGATCGGGTCCGCGGCGACGGCCGCGCTGAGTGCGCTGGAGGAGCCGGCCAGCAGGAGGCCGAAGACCAGCAGGAGCAGCGGCGCCAGTGACGCGCCGAACGCGGTCCAGCCGATCACGCCCCGGCTCGACGCGGTGCACGGCAGATAGCGGGAGTAGTCGGCGGCCGCGTTCACCCAGCCGAGGCCGAATCCGGTCATCATGAAGACGAGCGCGCCGATGAACTCCTGGGCGGAGCCCGCCGGTACGGCGCCGACGGCGGACCAGTGGACGTGGTCGGCGACGAGGGCGACGTAGACGACGGTGAGTACGCCCGTGACCACGGTGATCACGGTCTGCAGCCGCATGATCAGATCGAAGCCCATGACACCGACGACGACGGTCAGCACCCCGACCAGGACGAGGGCTACCGCCTTGGTCCCGGTGCCGCCGCCCCAGCCGAGCCGGCCGAACACGGTCGCGGTGGCCATGGTGGCCAAGGCGCACAGCACGGTCTCCCAGCCGACGGTGAGGACCCAGGAGATCACCGACGGCAGGCGATTGCCGCGCACACCGTACGCGGCGCGGCCCAGCACCATCGTCGGCGCGGAGCCGCGTTTTCCGGCCACGGCGACGAACCCGCACAGCAGGAACGAGAAGACGATGCCGACGGCTCCGGCGACCAGCGCCTGCCAGAACGAGATCCCGAAGCCGAGCGCGAAGGCCCCGTAACTCAGGCCCAGGATGGACACGTTGGCCCCGAACCAGGGCCAGAACAGAGTGCGGGGAGTGCCTTTGCGTTCGGCGTCGGCGATCACGTCGAGGCCGTGGGTCTCCACCTGGAGCTTTCGGCCCGGGGAGCGGCCGTCGAGGGGGTCCGGGGATGTGATCATCCCGGCATCGTCGCACCGCTCACTGCGCCGGGGAAGACGGAGGCCGATCAGCGGTCGTCGAGCCGGTGGGTACCCGTGGGTGCGGGTGGGTGCCGGTGGCTCAGCCCAGCTTCTTCAGCAGTTCGACGGCGAGCGGGGCGGAGGAGGCGGGGTTCTGGCCGGTGACCAGGTTCCGGTCGACGACGACGTTCGGGACCCACGGCTCGCCCACCTGGACCTGCACGCCGGCCTCGGTGAGCCGGTCCTGCAGCAGCCACTTGGCCTTGTCGGCGAAGCCGGCCTGGGTCTCCTCGGCGTTGGTGAACGCCGCCACCCGGTAGCCGGCGAAGGTGTTGGTGCCGTCGCCCTTGGCGGCGGCGAGCAGCGCGGCCGGGGCGTGGCAGACGACGCCCAGCGGCTTGCCGGACTCCAGGGCGAGGGTCAGCAGCTTGCCGGAGTCGGCGTCGACCGCCAGGTCCTCCATCGGGCCGTGACCGCCGGGGTAGAACACGGCGGCGTAGTCGTCGAGGTTCACGTCCTCCAGCCGGACCGCTGCCCGCAGCTCCGTCATCGCGGCGAGTACGGCGGCGATCCGGTCGGCGTTCTCCTGACCGCCGTTGGCCTCGGCCGCGAGGCTGCCCTGGTCGACGGGCGGGACGACGCCGCCCGGCGTGGCCACGACGACCTCGTGACCCGCGGCCTTGAACGCCTCGTACGGGGCTACAGCCTCCTCGGCCCAGAAGCCGGTGGGGTGTTTGGTGCCGTCGGCCAGCGTCCAGTGGTCGGCGCCGGTCATCACGAAGAGGATCTTCGACATGGGGTGCTCTCTCCAGAGGGTCAGTACGTCGCTACCCCGACCGTACGCATGTCCTGCCATTGGAATCCAATAGGCTCATGCATATGAGACATAAAGATTCCGATGGAAAGGCGGAGAGTGTCCAGCCCAGCGGCGTGGGGCAAGTGGACCTGAACCTGTTGCGCACGTTCCTGGCCGTGTACCGCACCGGCTCCTTCACCGCCGCCGCACGTCTGCTGGGCCTGTCCCAGCCGACGGTCACCACACAGATCCGCACGCTGGAGCGGCAGCTGGACCGGGAACTGTTCCAGCGTCTGGCGCGCGGCGTCACCCCGGCTCCCTACGCGGACCAGCTCGCCTCCCGGATCGTCGAACCGCTGGACGCGCTCGCCACCGTCACGAGGCCGGGCGGATCCCTGGACGTCCACCAGCCGGAGCCGGTGCATCTCGCCGGTCCGGCCGAGCTGCTGACCCACCGTGTCATGCCTGCCCTCGCGCCGCTGGTCGACAAGGGCGTACGGCTGCGCATCACCCCCGGCCTGACCGAGCCGCTCCTGGAGGAGCTGCGGGCGGGCCGCTACGACCTGGTGCTCTCGACCTACCGGCCGCGCGGTCGCACGCTGACCTCCATCCCGATGACGGACGAGGAGTTCGTGCTGGTAGCGGCTCCCGCCTGGGCGGAGCGCGTCGGCGGACCGGCGCGGACAGCGGCCGACGGGCCCGCCGCGCTGCACGGCGTGCCGCTGGTCGCCTACGCCGAGGACGTGCCGATCGTGCGCCGCTACTGGCGTCACGTCTTCGGCAGGCGCCTGGTCCGGCACCCGGCGGTCACCATGCCCGACCTGAACGCGGTCAAGGCCGCGGTGGCGGGCGGCACGGGGTTCAGCGTGCTCCCCCGCTACCTGTGCGCCGCGGAGCTGGCCTCGGGCACGCTGGTCCTGCTGCACGACCCGGACGATCCGCCGATCAACACCGGGTTCCTCGTCCAGCGCCCGGGCTCGTCCGGCAACCCGCATGTCGCCCTGGTCCGCGACCACTTGCTGGAGATCCTCCGCGACGGGTGACGCTCCGCTCGACCCGGCCCACGCCCAGCGCCCCACCACCCACGGGGCGCGTTCAGTACTTCTGCGCGCCCGCGACGATCGCCTCGCGGATGCGGTGGTACGTCCCGCAGCGGCAGACGTTGCGGATCTCGTCGAGGTCGGCCTCGCTGATCTCACGGCCCTCCTCGCGGGCCTGGCGGACCTTGGCGACGGCGGTCATGATCTGGCCGGGCTGGCAGTAGCCGCACTGGGCCACGTCGTGCTCCAGCCAGGCCTCCTGCATGGGGTGGAGCTCCTTGCCCACGGTGGCGGGCAGGCCCTCTATGGTGGTGACCTCGTCGGTGGGGCGCAGGTCCTTCACGGGGACCGAGCAGGGGTTGAACGCCTTGCCGTTGATGTGGCTCGTGCAGGCCTGGCAGACGCCGAGTCCGCAGCCGTACTTCGGTCCGGTGACGCCCAGGACGTCCCGCAGCACCCACAGCAGCCGTACGTCGTCCTCGATGTCCACGGTCACGGCCTCGCCGTTGAGGATGAAGGTGTGTTCGGGCACGGTGGCTCCTAGAAGGCGCGGCTCAGGCCGTCGGTGGGGGACGCGGGGATCGGCGGGGTGGTGGGCAGCGGCTCGAAGCCGAGCGGTTCGCCGTGGTTGAGGGGGAACGTCGTCGGCATCGTGCCCGTCGCGCGTCCGTAGGCGCAGGCCACGGCCGCCATCGCGCCCGCGACGGCCAACTCGCCCGCGCCGCCCGGGGTTTCGGTGGTCGGCGGCATGACCACGATCTCCAGCTCCGGTGGGGTGTTCCACTGGCGGGTGTAGAAGTAGTTGTCCCAGCTGCCTTCCAGGAAGTGCCCGCCCGCGAGGTGCAGCCCGGAGCTGAGCGTGATCGCGATGCCGTCCATGATGCCGCCCATCATCTGGGCCTGAAGGCCGCGCGGGTTGACGGCCAGCCCCACGTCCACGGCGCAGACGACCTTGGTGACGCGCGGCCCGGTGTACGCGTCGGGGATCTCGCGTCCGGTGGTCTCCGGGCGGCAGTCGATCTCCGCGAGGACGGCGACGTACGCGTGGTACTCGGGGTGGATCGCGATGCCCTGCGCCGTCCCCGCCGGCATGCTGCGGCCCCACTCCCCCACCTCGGCGACCTTGTCGAGGACGGCCCGCGCCCGCTCGTCCTTGAGGAAGGCGCGGCGGAACGGGTAGGGGTCCTTGCCCATGCGCTTGGCCAGCTCGTCCACCACCAGCTCCTGCGCGCACCGCACGTTGGGCGAGTAGATGTTGCGCATGGAGCCGGTGTTGAAGCCCTTGTCGGTCTCGCTGAGGAGCTGGGTGACGACGCCGAAGTTGTACGGGGTCTGCTGGGTGAGGGTGAAGATCGTCTCGGAGAAGGTGAGGTCGCCGACGGGCAGGCGCGCGGCCTCGGCCGTGATGATCTCTCCGACGCCGTGGCCGAAGTCGGTGGCCACGGAGGTGTGGCGCTGGTCGTAGGTGAGCACCTGGCCGAGCGCGTAGGTGGCGCGCACCCGGGAGGTGGACATGGGGTGGGCGCGGCCCTGGCGGAAGTCGTCGGTGCGGTGCCACATCAGCTTGACGGGCTTGCCCATCGCCTTCGAGATCTCGGCGGCTTCGGCGGCGGCGTCGTGGAAGAGCTTGCGGCCGAACGAGCCGCCGCCCTCCGTCACATGGACCTTGACCGCCGTCACCGGGAGGCCGAGCTTGAGCGCGATCTCCTCCTGGGCGACGATCGGGGTCTTCAGGCTCGCCCAGATCTCGGCCGAGTCCTCGCGTACGTCGGCGATGGCGCAGTTGGTCTCCAGTGCGCTGTTGCTGGCGAAGTGGAAGGTGAAGCGGGCGTCGACGGACTTGGTCAGCAAGTCCAGGGCGGCGAGCGGGAGTTCGGCCTTGCGCAGTTCGGAGCGGATGGAGTCGTCGGAGGCGTCCTGCGCCGTTCCCGGCGCCCAGGCGACCTCCAGCGCGCGTACCGCGTCGATGCACTGGCCGAAGGTGCGGCCGCGCACGGCGACGCCTTTGGAGATGCGGACGGCGTCGGTGATGCCGGGCATGGCCCGCACCTCGTCCAGGTTCCCGACGGAGCGGACGGTGCCGTTGATCGTCGGCGGCCGGCACACCATGGTCGGCAGCGCGTCCGGCACTTGCACGTCCATGGCGAACTTCTTGCGGCCGGTGACCGCCGCCAGCGCGTCGATGCGGCCCCGCGCGGTGCCGATGACCTTGAAGTCGGCGGGCTCCTTCAGGGTCACGGAGACCTGGCCGGTGGCCACCGAGGCGGCCTTCTGGGCGAGTTCGCCGTAGGAGAGGCTCTTGCCGCTCACGGTCGAGGTGATGACCCCCGCCTTCGCGGTCAGGGTGTCGACGACCTCGCCCAGTTCCAGCGCGGCGGCCCGCAGGAGGCGTCCCCGGGCGACGGCGGCCGCGACGCGGATCGGGGTGTAGGTGGAGATGGTGGTGTTGGAACCGCCGGTGACCTGGTTGAACAGCAGCTCGGGCCGTGCGTCGGCGAGCGTGACGCGGATCCTCTCCAGGGGCAGGTCCAGTTCCTCGGCGATGAGCATGGCGCTGGAGGTGGTGATGCCCTGGCCGACCTCGGCGCGCGGGAGGGCGAAGGAGGCCGTGCCGTCCGTGTCGATGCGGATGGTGATCAGGTTCGCCGTGGGGAGCGCGGCGTGGGTGAGCATGTCGTTGAGGTCGTAGATCTCGGCCGGGCCGGGTGCGGAAGGGACCGCCCCGGCCGCCGCGGCCGCCTCGGTCGGCGCGAGGAGCGTCTCACCGAGCGGGGCGGCCACGGTCAAGGTCGAGGCCGCCACCACGTACCCCAGGAACCTGCGTCGGCCGATGCCGTCGGTGGCGGGGGCGGGGACGGACGCGGTGTCCGGCCGCCCCGGGCGGTGTGCTCCCATCGGATGTCCTCCCGACGACGTGGCCTGCGCCCGTGCAGGGCGGCTCCTGACTCTGCACGGCCGGCGCGCGTTCCGGAAGATCCCCGGAGCACTTCGACACGCAACACCCACATCGCGCCTCACCCGTGAGGCCGGTGGCCGCCCAGCGGTGGCTCCCGGCTCACCAGCAGTGCCTCCCGGCTCAGAAACTACCCGTGCGGTACTCGGTGACCGAGGTGGTGGACGTGGCGGTGACGTTGTAGCGGTCACCGCCGGCGTCACGATTGCCCTGGTTGTGGTTGTACTGGAACCGGAAGACGTAGGTGCCGGGGTCGAGAGTGACTCCCGACTTCAGCGTCACTATGTAGTCCACCTCGCCGCTTCTCGACGCGGAGGACACCGACACCTGGTCCCCGATGCTGCTCCAGGTGCCGGTGCTGGCGACGCCGCCCGTCTGGATGATCTTGACGACCACCTTGAGGCTGGTGAGCGCCTTCGTGGACTGTACGGTGACGCGGCTCTGGTCCCAGTAGGCATTGGAGTCGCCCTCCACGACGCCGTCGGACCAGAGGTAGCTGGTCGACTGCTGCACCGAGGGCGGCCGGGGTGCGGAGCTCCGTGTCGTTTCGGTCGTGCCGCCGTCGTCGGTCCTGCCGGAGCCGCCGGAGCCGGTGTTCCCGGCGCCGCCGGGGGCGGGGACATAGACGACCTGCGGGCCCTTGTCCCCTTCCTGCCGCGTAGGTGCGGCCGAGGAGGCGGGTGCGGTCGGCCTACCGCTGTTGGCAGCAGGGGCCTTGTCCTTCACGGCGTCCTTCTTCTCGGCCGCCGTGGTCACCTGGTCCGTGCCGCCGCCGCTGAAGTCGATCTGGGAGACGACCGCCGCGGCGCCCGTGATCACCAGGACCGCGGCCGCGGAACCCCCGACGGCGCTCCAGACCCTGCGGCCGGGCAGGAAGCCGCGCAGCGGTGTGCGCGTCTTGCGGGCGAACAGGTCGGCGAACTCGCCGTCCGAGCGGGTGGGCCGAACGGGGGGCTGCGGCATGAGACGGGTCCTTAGCGATTGGGCTTTGGCAAGCGCGGGAGGGGTTTGACGAAGACGGGAGGGCTGTGACGAAGCCGGGGGCCGGGTCGCCCTACGGGAGGTCTTCCGGCGTGAGGGTCATCAGATCCGACTCCGAGATGTCGGACAGCTCGGCGACGCGGTAGGCCTGACGCTCCGTCATGGCCTGGAACAGCTGGCGGGCCGCGCGGCCGTTGCCGAATCCGCGCTCCCTGGGCAGCGTGTCGAAGTGGGCGGTCAGGGCCTCGCGGGCGGGTGCCGTGAGCTCGTACTGGTGCTGCGCCGCCTGGTGGTCCACGATGCTGACCAGTTCGGCGGAGCCGTAGTCCTCGAACAGCAGCGTGCGGTTGAAGCGGGAGGCCAGACCGGGGTTGGAGCGCACGAAGACCTCCATCTCCCGTGGGTATCCGGCGACGATCACCACCACGTCGTCGCGGTAGTCCTCCATCAGCTTCAGCAGGGTGGCGATGGCCTCCTGCCCGAAGTCGTTGGTGCCGGCGTACTGGGTGAGGGTGTATGCCTCGTCGATGAAGAGGACGCCGCCCCTGGCCTGTTCGAAGACGCGCGTGGTCTTCGGGCCGGTGTGGCCGACGTACTCGCCGACCAGGGCGGAGCGGTCGGCCTCGACCAGATGGCCGCGGTCGAGGAGGCCGACGGCGGCGAGGATACGGCCGTAGAGGCGGGCGATGGTGGTCTTGCCGGTACCCGGGTTGCCGGTGAAGACCAGGTGGCGGCTGAGCGGGGGTGCGGCGAGGCCCATGTCCTCGCGGCGGCGCACGGTCTGCATCAGCTTCACCAGGGAGGAGACGTCGTTCTTGACCCTGTCCAGGCCTGCCAGTCCGTCGAGTTCGGCGAGCAGGTCCTCCAGGGTGTCCTCGGAGGGGGCTTCGGTCTCCCGCGCCCCGGTCGCCGCGGCCGTGCCGCCGCCCTCGGCGGACGCGAGCTCATCGGCGCGACCGGTGGGCAGGGCGGGGTGGGTCACGTTGCGTGAGACGCAGTCGTCGAACACCGGACGGGCTCCCTTCTCCGCGGCCACGTCCTCCTCGGCGTCCCGCACCACACAGCCCCGCAGCACCGGGGCGCTGCCGGCCGCCATGTGGACGGCCGGGAACGCCTCGCCGTCGTTTCCGGCGCCGGCGAAGACGCACTCCTCGAAGGTGCCGCGCGCCTTCTCGCCGACGAACATGCTGTTCTTGCCGGTGCGGGTCACGGTGAGGGCCTTGACGCGCGGTTCGGCGGAGGGGCCGAGAACCAGTCCGGAGCCGGTCGCGTCGCGCACCGTGCAGTCCTCGATGCTGGGGGTCGCGCGCTCCCCGATCACCAGGCCCGCGGTGCCGGTGCCGCTGATCCGGCAGTCCCGGAGTACGGCCGAGGTGCCGGTTCCGCAGGTGATGCCGGCGCGTTCGGCCTTGGTGACGTCGCACTCCTGAAGGACGACCGTGCCGGTGGACTCGGCGTTGATCCCGGTGCGGCCGCGCAGCACGGACAGTCCGCGCACCCGGGCGGCCCCCGCCGAGTCGATCTGCAGGCCCGACAGTCCGCAGTCGCTGATGCGGACGCCCTCGACGGTGAGCTCGGCCCGGTCGGTGGCCCGGACGCCGTGTTCGGGGGTGGAGCCGATACGGCACCCGGTGAGCGACAGCCGGGAGTCGTCGCAGGCGTGTACGGCGCTGAAGCCGCAGTCCGTCACCTCGCTGGACGCCAGGCTCACCTGCGAACGGCCGCCCGCCAGAAGGCCGTTGGCCCGGCTGCCGTGCATCGAGGTGCCCTCCGCGGACAGCCGTGCGTTGCCCCGGGCCACCAGGCAGGAGCCGTGCGGCCGGTCCACCTGGCAGTCGACCAGTGCGGCCCTGCTGTCGTCGTCGGCGCTCACCCCGGGGCCGGAGCCGTCCCGTAGGCGGCAGTTCAACAGGAGCACGTCCCCGGCGCCCGAGACGGCCACTGCGTCCGCGCCGGTGCCCAGTATCCGGCAGTCGGCGAGCACCACTCCGCCCTCTGCGCCCTCCGGTCGTTCCAGAGCCTCCCCGGAACGCGGGGAGCTCCCCAGGACCCGGACGCCTTCCCCGCCCGTCTCCTCCACATGGCAGTCCAGCGCGGTCACCGTCGCGTCGTCCTCCACCAGCAGTCCGCTGCGGCCCGCGGCGGTGATACGGCAGTCGCGGAGCACGGCCCCGGCCCGTCCCCGTACGCGGACTCCGGAGCCCGTGACCTGGTGGATCGTCAGCCCGGTGGCCTCCGCGGCCGTGGCGGAGCCGAGGACGACGCCCGTGCCGTCGATGTCCTCGACCACCGTGTCGATCAGCTCGGTCGGACCGGTGGTGTTCGCGTGCACCCCGGCCAGGGCGGCACCGGAGACCCGGCAGGCGCGCAGGGTCAGCGAGGCGTCGCCGCCCGCCTCGACCCTGCCGCCGGAGACCTCACAGCCGTCCAGTTCCAGGCCGCCGGCGGCCACCAGGACGGCGGGCAGCGCCGGGTCCTGGCCGGTCAGCGCGATGCCGTCGACGCGGACGTCGGGGGCGGTGATCTCCAGGACCGGTCGGCCGGGGTCCGCCGCCAGCAGGCGTACGGCGAGGTCCGGCCCTTCCTCCGGCAGCAGGCTGACCGCGCGGTCCACGACCAGCACCTCGACGTAGTCGCCGGGGGCGATGCGGATCTCGTCGCCGTCGGCCGCAGCGCGCAGGGCGGCGGTGATGCTGCGGTGGGTGCCGCGGCCCTTGGGGGCGACCCGGTGCACGGCAGGGATGGCGGTGGCGGTCACGGGAGCTCCAATCCCTCGAAGTGTGCGTCGGGTTGATCGGCCAGAGGCTGCGGGTCCCGCGGGGGCGGGGGCGGCGCGGGCGTGGCGGCCGGCTTCGGGAACGCCCGGCCGGGGGACGGCAGGTTGTTCCCGTTCAGGCTGTCTGCCAGGGCGATGTGGTACGCGATGTACTTGGACAGCACGGACTCGGCCCAGCTCATGCCCAGGTCGCCGAGGCCGCCCTTGTGGAAGACCCGGGCGCCGGTGGTCAGGTGCCAGGCGTTCCGCGCCAGACCGGTGCTCACCCCACCGAACACTGAACCCGCGGCACTCCACGCGCCGGCCCGCAGCGCGTCCAGGCCCTGGACCTGGTTGCCGTTGACCCCGAACACCGCCGCGCTGATGGCGCCGCTGACGAAGCCGCTGAGCGCGCCGGTCGCGAGGCCCGCGGTGTTGGCGTAGGTGGCGCTGCGCCAGCGGGTGGGCTTCTCGAAGGCGGCCCAGTCGGTGACCCAGTCGTCCGTGTTGCCGGTCATCGACTGCTTGGGGTGCGCGCCCCAGTCGCGCGCGCCCATGCTGGTCTTGAGGTACCCGAGCCGGGTGTGGTTGTAAGCCACGTTGAGCCCACCGCCGAAGGCACCGCCGACCGTTCCGGAGAGCAGCGCCTTGTAGACGTCCTCCACCTTGAGATTGCCGTTGTTGGTGAGCTCGGTGATCAGCAGGCTCGCGGTGAAGTCGGTGACGAAGCCGGTGCTGAACGAGGTCAGGAAGTTGCGGAGCTCGCGCTGCCACATGGGCATCTCGACGGACTCGCCGTTCCTGACCCCCTGGAACAGGCCGTGCCACGGGTCCTGGACCTCTCGCAGATAGCCCATGGCCTCGATGTCGGCGCCGCGATAGTCGAACTCCCGGCCGATGAGCTGCCAGGCGCGGTCGCCGGGCAGGCCGACGTCGCCGCCGACCCTGGGCAGGACCCCGGCGAGGTAGTGGGGGATCACGGCCGGGCCCGACATGCTCAGCCGGCCGAACGGGTCGGTCTTGTAGACCCGCCCGTCGAAGACGCGCTGCTCGACCAGATGGCCGTTCTGGTACTCCCGCCACTGGCCCCACTGCTTGTCGACCTCGCGGTAGCGGACGGGATCGCCGTCCACCTTGACGCGCTCGCGGAAGACCTTGCCGAGGTCGTACTCCTTCCAGGCCTCCCGGTCCACGCGGACCGTGCCGGGCACCTCGAAGTGGCGCGCGGACTGGTCGAGCAGATCGCGCAGCGTCGTCCCGCGGGTGAGTTCGGCCGCGGGTGCCGCGGGCGGCTGCGGGGTGACGATCTCGTACGCGTACTCGCGAACCCGGCCACCGTCCCTGCTCCGGACCACCTGGTCGTCGATGAGGTCCCGCCAGCGGCCCTTGGCGACATCGTCGTACACCCGGACGCCCTCGGAGTGGACCGTGCCGTCGGCGGCGGTCTTCGTCCACTGGTAGGTGCCGTCGGACTGCCTCACCGCGTCGACCCACGAGGCAGCGGTGTCGGTGGCGTTGCGCTCGCGCACCACGTTGCCGAGCCGGTCGAGGTCGACGAAGGAGTCGTCCCACGTCCGTGAGTACAGCGAGCCGCGGTTCTGCTTGCGGATGCCCTCGTCGAGCACGGTGGCCGGGTTGGCGGAGTCGTACGTCTTCCATGTCCAGCTGGTGCGGTAGGGACTGCCGGACGACTCGACGAACACGTCGCCCACCCGGTCGCGCCGGCCGGTGACGTGGTGCAGCGAGTTCTTCTCGACCCAGATGCCCGCGCGTTCGTTGTGGGCGAGGTCTTGCAGGGTCGGCGCGTCGAAGAGGTACTCGCGTGTTCCGGCGCCCTCGCTGCGCAGCCGGACGCGTTGGGCGCCCTCGCTGTCGGTGAAGACGTCCCGCCACTGTCCGAGGCCGTCGGCGTGCCGCGTGCCGGTCTCGCCGGTCGTGGTGTTCCGCCAGTGCAGCTCGTACGGGGCGCCCTTGCGGTACTCGGGAAGCTGCGCCCAGCGCGTGGCGTCGTCGGCGCTGCGCCCGATCTCGATGACGCTGCCGTCGTCGAGCTTGCGGCTCTCCCGGACGACGCGGCCGAACTGGTCGACGTCGACCCAGTTGGAGCCCGTCGGGTTGAGCCGGACACCGGTCACCGTGGTGCCGTCGGGGGCGGTCTGGGTCCAGTGGCTCACGCGGTTCAGGGAGTCGCCCGCGAACAGGTCGCGGAAGAAGCCGTCGAACGGGTTGCGGCCCGCCGCGCCCTTCCACATGAAGGCGGGCGGACGCTGGTCGGCGAACCGCTTGACGAGCAGGCTGCCGCCGTCCGCCAGCGTCTCCAGACTCTCGATCTGCGCGTTCGGCGCGCCCTGACCGACATACCTGGCGGGGTCGACCCGTGTTCCGGCCGGGGCGTGGCCGGGCAGCAGGGAGTGCTCCTGGTACATCCGGGAGCCATGCAGTCCGTCGAAGGGCCAGGTCTGGCCACGCCGTTGGGCCACCGTCTCCAGGCCCGTGGCGGGGTCGAGGAAGGTGTCCTTGAAGGCGACGTGGTTCGCGCTCCAGTGCCGGGTGCCGGACAGCGCCTCCACGCCTTCCTTGTCGAAGCGCTGCCAGGTCCAGTGGCCGTCGGCGCCCTTCTCGGCGCGCACGAGGCCGCCGTCGAGGGCCTTGTGGTACGTGCGCACGTCGGCGGTGTTGAGCAGGCGCCAGGAACCGTCCGGCACGTCGTGGTACGTCCGCTGGTCCGGGTCCCCGATGCGCTCTCCGGACCGGACCCGGGTGCCCGCGTCGTCGAACTCGGTCCAGCGGGCGTGGCCGAAGCGGTCCCGGGCGATGTGCAGGGTGTTGCCGTTCTTGAGGACCTCGCGCTCGAACAGGGTGATCTTGCCGGGCTCCTTGCCGGTCAGCTTGAACTGTCCGGTGGGGGACGTCTCCAGCGTGGCGGTGTCGAAGCGGCTGGTGAACGGGGTGTTGTCGCCGTTGACGCGGACGCCCTTGCCGGTCACGTGGTCGACGGTCCAGTACGAGCCGGTGGGCTTGCCGCCCTTGCCGCGGATGGCGAGGGTCTCCTCCAGGAGCTTGCCGCCGCTCGCGTCGAAGACGGTCCGCTCCAGGGGTTGGGTGCCCGGCCCGGTGTGGATCAGTGCGATCCGCCCGTCGTCGAGCCGCTCCGCGCGCAGGGCCATGGCGGGGTTGCCCGCCCTGTCGAGGACCTGGGGCACCCCGTCCGGAGCACCCGCCTCGAAGCGGAACACGCCCCGGTCGCCGACGAGTTGGACGTCCCTCAAGGCAAGCGTGCCCTCGGGGCCGTAGTGCCACTTCGTCGTGCCGGCGGCGTCGGTGAGGGTGAAGCCGCCGCGCACGTCGGTCGGGAGGCTCGGGTCGAGACGCGTGACGGTGAACGCGTCGTCGGCCACATGTGTGCCCACGAACTGGAAGGAGTCCGGGGACCAACCGCCCTGGGCCGTGCGGCCGGTGAGCCCGAGCTTGGTCCCGTCGAGCTCGGCGGGGCCGCCCCTGAGGAACACCTCCTGGTGGAGCAGCTCGCGATTCGGGCCGAAGCCCGTGGTCAGGTCCGTCGGTGTGTGCGTGACGGTGAAGCGGCTGCCGCCCGGGCCGCCGCGCGGGGTCGGCGTGACGGTGAAGTCGCCGAAGGCGCGGCTGCCGCCGCTCCGCAGGTCGTCCAGGCGCGTGGCCAGCGGCAGTCCCTGGTACTCCCGCATGACGGTGGCGGCGCCCTGCCGGATCCCCTCGTGGGCCTGCGCGGTCATGTGGCGGAGCTGGTCGTGGAGGAGTTCGGGCCTCAGCCCGGGGAACCTGTTCAGCGATTCGGTGGCGTCGCCCGCGAGCTGCCGCACCCGCAGCAGGTCCAGGTTCTGCAGGGCGTGGGAGTCGGGTGCGACACGCAGGAACTCCATGGCTCCGGAGATGGACGACATGTCCACCGCTGCCGCGTCCCCGGGCAGGACCCGGATGCCCGACGCCTCGTCGAGGGTGCGCGCGAAGAGTTCCGAGACGTCGGTGAGCCCCTCGTCCAGGAGGTCTTCCTCCGGGATGGAGCTGAGCGGGAAACGCTCGGCCAGCGGGTCGACCAGCCGGGTCGGCTGCGCGTTACGTGCGCCTTCCGTGAACCGCAGGAAGCCCGAGCCGTCACGGGCCGGCAGGTCGCGGAAGACGAGGGCCCCGCTCCGGTCGAAGTGGAAGCGGCTGCCGGTGATCGTGTCGGTGAGGGTGAAGCCACCGGGCAACCGCCCGGCGAGCGCGCCCTCCGTGGCGGTGACCCGCAGCGACCTGACGGAACTGTCAGGACCGAGCAGATCGACCAGCACGACCCGGTCCTCGTTGAGGGTCGCCGAGATTCGCAGGCCGGAGGGGAGTCCCTCCCCGGTGAGCAGGGTCTCGCGGCCCAGGAAGGAGCCGTCCTGGGCGAGGGTCCACGTCCTGTTCCCGGTCGGGTCGGTAAGGGCGAACCTGCCGCCCGGGAGCTGTTCGACCGTGAAGTCCGCGCCGCGGACCGTTCCGTCCGCCGCCGGGGCGCGGTCGAGGAGTTCGAGGCGGAACGAGCCCGGTTCTGTGTCGGTGGACGGTACGCGCAGCACCCGTATCTCGAGGTCCGCGAGGTCGTCCGCGCCGGACAGCCGGATCCCGGGCGTCCGTTCCAGGAGCCCCGTCCAGTGCTCGTCCAGGATGCGCCAGACCGCCCGGTGGTCGACGTCGGGCAGGTCGGCCGGGCCGATCCTGGCGAGCCACTGGTCTCCGTGCTGTTGCACGGCGTCGGACAGCCGCAGGGCGGTGGATTCTTCCAGGCCGGGCAGGCGCAGATCGGCGCCGAGGGGCGGATCGGACAGCGGGCGCATGCCGCCCCACGCCTCGTCCAGGGTGCGCTCGAAGATCTGGGCGACGTCGTCCAGGCCCGAGGAACCGCCCAGGTCGTCGAGGCGGACGGGCGGGACGTCGGGTGCGCCCTCGGTGAAACGCAGGAATCCGGAGCCGTCGCGGCCCGGGACGTCGCGGAAGGCCAGGTTGACGTCGGCGTCGTAGTGGAAACGGCTGCCCGTGACGCTGTCGGTCAGGGTGAGGCCGCCCGGCAGACTGTCCTGAAGCGATCGGTCGATCGCGGACAACGGGAACGAATCGGTGACGCCGCGCGGACCGACCAGCCCGACGATCCTGGAGGTCACGCCGTCCGTCGTGGTCGTGGCCGTGGTCCTGACCCACAGCCCGGACGGCAGCCCCAGACCGTTGTCGACGAGCGCCGTCTCACGGGCGAGGAACTCGCCCCCGGCGCTGAACTCCCAGCGAGTGGTGCCGGCCGGGTCGGTGACGCGGAACGCTCCGCTGTCCAGGCGCTCCACCGTGAACCGCGGCTGCGCTCCCGCCCCGTGAGCGGTCGGGGCGGCCTGCGTGACATCCAGCCGGAACGTACCGGGCACACCGTCGGCGGCGGTCCCGGCGCCGATCCGGAACTCCAGCCCGGCCAGGTCGCCCACGCCGGACAGCGGCACGTCCTGGAACTGGGTCAGGCGGGTGAGGGGCAGGTCCGTGGGCAGCGCGACGTCCGCCGCACGCGCGACGGTCAGCGCGTCGGCACCGGGCAGCTCGATCCGCGGCAAGTCGGTCGCGGCACCGTCCAGGATGTTGTGCTCGGGGATGGAGTTCAGCGGGAACCGCTCGGACAGCGGCCCGCCGAAGTCGTCGAGGGCCGTCAGCGGGCCGACGTTCGTGTCCGGCACGGTCGTCGCGGCCGTGTCCAGCCGTATCGGCGGGGCGTCCGCCGGGAGGTCCACGAACTGGCCGGCGCGGTCGAAGAAGAACCGGTCGCCGTTCGCCAGGTCGGTCACCTCGAAGCCCGCGCCCGGCAGCCGCCCGGCCGCGTCGCCACCCGGCAGCCGTACGACGGAGAAGGCGCCGTCGCCCAGCCCCGGCGCGGCCACCCGGAGGGTTGGCACCATGTCACCGCCCGGCCCTCGGGTGACCGTCGTGATCAGCCGTGCGTCGGTCAGCGCCCCGCCGGTGTGGCCGGCCAGCCGCACTTCCTCGGACAGCAGTGTGCCGTCGAGGTCGAACCGGGCGGTCCAGGCCCCGTCCGGCGTCCCCACCTTCACACCGGTGACCACGCCGAGCGCGCCTCTGACCGGGTCGACCACCACACCGGTACCGGCCGGCGGCAATCCGTCCGGGCCGACGACCCGGGGCAGCGAGCCCATCTCGGGGGCGGCGTCGAAGCGCAGGAACACGTCCCCGCCCGGGACCCGCATGTCGACGAACTCCAGGGCGCGGTCGGCGGTGTACTGCAGGCGTACGTCCCCCAGCGCGTCGGTGAGCGTGGCGCCGCCTCCGGGACGCGGTGCGCTCTGCCACTCCGCGCGGACGGCGGTCTGCCCCAGGTCCGTCAGGCGCAGCTCGCTCATGGGCTGCGGCGCGTCGAAGCGGTTCAGCCCCGGCAGAGTGTCGGCGGGCACGGGCTTGCCGTCCGGGCCGAACCTGGTGGTGATGCCGTCCGGGGTGGTGACTCGGTAGCCGCCGTCGACCATGTCCACCCTGGTACCGGGAACCACGGTCCCCGCGTCCGTCTTGACGACCCAGTTGAGCTTCTCCCCGGGCTCCAGCGTGATCCACTGACCGTTCGGTCGCCCCAGCTCGTCCGTCAGCCGCAGTTCACCGATGCGCAGTTCCAGGGGCCAGCTGCCGGAGTTCGCGCCCGCGGGGGTGCGCCACTCGACGAGGGCGGGTTTCACGTCGAAGTCCGCCTTGACCGTGTCCGCCAGACGGATGTTGCCGGCGGCCTCGTCGAGACCCCGGATGGTGCCGGCCGACAGCGCGTCACCGGTGCCGGAGGACGCTGCCGTCCTGGGGTACGGACCCTCCAGATAGCTCTTGGGAATGGTGCCCTTGATCAGCCATTCCTGATCACGGGTGGTGTTGAGCAGCACACGGACATCCGAGGCGAGCTTGCCGGTCATGTCCTTGCCGCCCTGGCCGACGATATTGACGTCGTTGGACCTGAGGAACTTCAGGACGTCCTTGCGGCTGCTGTCGGCGGTGAGCGCGGAGTGGAAGTCGAGATGCTTCCCCATCGTCCACTCGATCTGGTCGCCGACGATTTTCTGCAGGTCGCGGGCCGGCAGGATCCCCACGTTCGGCAGCGTCCCGGACTTGATGTCCGTCCCCAGCTTGTAGGCGTCGAGGCTGAACTCGATGTCGCCGTACGCCTTGTGACCGCCGGCGGCGGCGAAGGACGTGAACGGGCTGTTGCTCTTCCGGACCACGTTCTCGGAGCCCGCCACATGCTGGAAGGCCGTGGTCGTGCCCTCCGGATTGGCCGGGACCATGCCGAGGTCGGGGTCGAAGTGCGACTTGCGCAGGCCCTTGATGTCGGCGTCGAGGTGGTGGAAGTCGTCCTGCCGGACGAGCTTGACGCCCCGCAACTCCTCGATGTCGACCCGGGACATGTAGAAGTCGTCCGATATGAGCTCCGGTTTGAGGTTCCCGGCGGGCGGAAGTCCGGCCCCGGAACCCCGGCCCGCGTTCTCCAGCACACCCCCCGGCACCCCGAGCGGTGTGTCGGGCGCGGACGGTACGAACTTCAGGGAGTCGACGGTCGGGTAGGGGCCGGTCAGATACTGCTTCGGAATGGCCCCCTGCACCAGCCAGGTATTGTCACGCCGCACCTGCAGCAGCGCCTTGACGTCCGAGGTCAGCTTGGTGGCGATTCCCTTGGCGACGCCGTTCTGGATGAGGAAGCTCTGGATTTCCTTGTTGCTGGTCGTATGGCTGAACGCCGTCGGGACGCTCAGCCGCCCGTCTCCCACCTTGAACCGGATCTCGGTCAGAATTTCCTGCTGCAGCTGGGTGTTGGAAATGATCCGCAGGTCCTTGACGCCTTCGACGCCGTTGTTGATGTCTCTGCTCAGGGCGACCAGATCCAGCCCGATCTCCTCGCCCCCGTAACTCTTGGCGATGCTGCCCGGCGGGGAGAACGCGGTGAACGGACTGTTCCCCTTGAATGCCTTGGCATTGGTCGTGGACACGGCCTGCAGCGGTGTGATGGTGCCGTCGAGTCTGGCCGGGACGAGACCGTCCACGGTCAGCTGCGACTTCATGCCGGATTTGAGGTTCGACGCCGCGAAGTCCATGTCCTGCCGCACCAGCCAGTGGACCTGCGACACGGCCGGTACGTCCACCTGCACCGGATCGGCGCCATGGACCGTCGACGGGCCCGCCGGCGCCTCTGCGCGCACCGGGACGTCGACGCCTGCGGGCGCGCCGTCCGGGCCGAACCTGGTGACGATGCCGTCGGGGGTGGTGACGGTGAAGTGGCCGTCGACCATCTCCACCCTGACGTTCGGGACGATCCCGGCGTCCGTTCTGAGTACGTAGTTGATCTGTTCTCCGGGCTCCATGGTGATCCACCGCCCGGTGGGCTGCGCCAGGTCGTCCAGCAGCCGCAGTTCACCGACGGGCAGGTGCGCCGCCGGACCGTCCAGGCGGGCCATCATCACCGTGATGTCCTGGCGGACGGTGTTCAGGTTCGTGCCGAGCCGGTCGAACTCGAACCGGGCCTGGTTGAACTTCAACTCGGCCGCGCTCAGGTCGAGTTCGGCCTCGGCGCGGTGCAGCGGCGGCACCTCGGGCAGGTCGGCGACCTGGGAGAGCTTCTGGCCGGCCGTGTCGAGGTCGACGGCGGCGTTCTGCGCCCTGACCCAGGCCTGGAAACGGTCGGCGCCGGTCTTGCCGACGGCACCGCCGGTGATGATCTCGCGCAGGGTGAGCGGGGGGAACCCGGTCTGCGCGGTGACCGGCTTGGTGACGAGGTCGGTCTTCAGCGGCCCCATCCCCAGCAACTCCCGTGCGCGGCCCATGTCGCCGGGGCTTTCCGGGAGCAGCCGGGCCAGCTCGTCGAGCTTGAAGCCGAGGCGCGTCGGCGAGTCCGGTCCGGTGAACTTCCCCGCCAGCGGGCCGGTGCCCACCTCGTCGGGGTCCATGACCCGGATCGTCACCTCGTCCTTCAGTCCGACCTGGACGTTCACCGGGTCGGTCTTGCCGACCCGCAGGATCACCCCGTCCTTGGTGATGTCCACGAGGTCGATCTCACCGTCGAGGACCTTGCCGAGCTGGGTGGCGGTCAGGCCGCCGAACTTGCCGTCGATGCTGAAGGGCGCCAGCTCCGCCAGCTCGTCCATGGGCTTCAGCAGGCCGGCCCCGGTGCGGTCCAGGCCCACGAAGGCGTCCAGGTCCCGCAGCCGGCCGGCCGCGCTCTGCGGCTGCTCCAGCAGGAGGGACCGGGGGCAGGTGCTGGTCCCGGCCAACTCGTCGAGATCGTCCAGGGTGTTGAGGGCGTTGCGGAACTGCGGGGACAGCAGTCCACTGGCGTCCAGGTCCGCCACATCGATGCCGCCGTTGCGCAGCGGGGGGCCGAAGCGGGAGCCGAGAGCGTCCAGGTCGCTGACGGCGACCGGCTCCACGAGGTCGTCGAGGGTGCTGGAGAACCGGCCGGAGGGCATCCCGGGAACGCGGGACAGGGAACTGGCGCTCGTCGAGCGCGGCAACGCCGTCGGCGGGGGCATGAACTCGGTCAGTTCGCCGACCGCGTCGTCCCAGGCCGGGGT